>NZ_JACJQY010000022.1 GCF_014696925.1 Phormidium tenue FACHB-1050
TCCTTGTTAGACTTGGATTCTACTTCGATTAAATCTCATCCTAGATTTCCAGACCTTTGTTCATACGGTGCTATTGCTTACTAATTTTGTCCGAAGTATTGTCCCATATTAACAAGATAAAATTTACACCTAAATTTTTTCGGATTGTTATAACTTCTCTGAAATATTGCAATGTAAGTTTTGCTTAGAACATAAAAACCATAAGTGGCGGCACTTCGCGTCGCCACTTATGGTTTTTGAAAAGCCAAGCAGAGCTTGGCTTTTTATAGCTGTCGCCATTCTTGTTAGGACATAAAACCCAAATAGTGTGGGGCGGCGCTTCGCGCCGCCTCACACTATTTGGGTTTTGATTTGTCCTGATACAGGTGGCTATAGCTATATTAATTAATTTTTTTCACGGGCGATCGCTACGCCATGAGACGTACCGATCCGAGTTGCGCCTGCATCGATTAAGGCGATCGCCTGCTCTCTGGAGCGAATTCCACCTGAAGCTTTAACGCCTACCTTGCCGCGTGAAATTTCCTTGAGAAATTTCACCATTTCCACCGTGGCAGCCCCAGCCCAGCCTGTGCCTGTTTTTAAAAAGGCAACACCTGCATCCATACACACCTCGGCTGCGAGTTCCTGCTCATCGGGGGTGAGTAAGCTAAGTTCTAAAATTGCCTTGACAGGCTTACCTGACTCCTCACAGATTTGAGCAATATCTTGGTGCAATAAATTAGTCTGTCCTGTTTTGAGCCAGCCAAAATTGATGACAACATCTAATTCCGTTGCGCCATTTTCCACAGCTTCCATTGCTTCATAAAGCTTAACGTTTGACGTAGTTGCTCCACTGGGAAATCCAATCACCGTGCAAATTTCCACCTTGGTTTTGAGCAGTCTTTCTGTCACGCGCTTGACGTTGCAAGGATAAACGCAGACGCTAGCAAAACCGAAGCGATCGGCTTCTTCACAAGCCCGATCCACCTGTTCATCACTAGCGGCGGGATCTAATAGGGCGTAATCAATATATGGGGCAGGATTGATATCGGTTTGGAGCATAAAACTATACACACTTAGGCAAGCAAGAGGTTACATTGGAGATTAGTGACGATAACTTCTTATAATTACTTATTCACGTCATTTCTCACGACTTATTCTCGACTTATTAAAATTAAGCAAATATAGGCAGATATTAAGTAAATATGCATATTTCTGAATTAGATGAATTGGAAGCTTCGGTTAGCGATTTGCTGACGATGGCAAAGGTGGAGTTAGAACAAAATCGTCTGCAACAGCAGCGCGATCGCCAAATCCAAGAAGCAGTAGCCCAAATTGAAGCAAGATTGAAACCTTTGCTGGCAAAAGTTGAGCAGATGCTGCAAGAATATAGCCGCGAAGGCACACATCAAGACAGCGAGACTAAGCAAAGGCTAGAAAAAAAGGCTGCCGATATCCGACAGGAAATTGCGGAAGCGCCTACCCTAGCGGCTCAACTTGCCGATCGCCAATTGATTTTGAGCGAAGAAAGACTACTAGATGAACGAATAACAGAACAAACGGCTCAATGGCGACTGGAATTAAAGGCTGATCTATTAGAAATGATCGAAGAACAACGTGATTTCTTTAGTGCTACTGATGCTTCGATCGCGGTGCGTGGATATGCCAATGACTTAAAAGCGATCGGCGCACTCGAAGAAGTGGTCGAAGCGCTGATCAATCAAATAAATTCCCACAGTGAAGAAGGTCCCGTTGCGCGTTTGCGTGGTAGCCATGACCAAACACTTACATTTATTTACAACAAAGCTCTTGAAAATCGTTCTCGTGTTGATCGCGCCCCTGATGTCCAACCGACCACAAGACATCGCAAGTCAGAAAAGCGACCTGCTTTGTACACCGACCTCAGTGGCAAAGTATTAGTATTTGGTGGACACGATCGCTTACAAACGGCTGTAAAAAATCGGTTGCGTGATTCGGCAATTAATTTAATGTGGTACACCGAGCAGGATGGCTTACAACTTGCAGCCCAAGGAGAGAGCCAAATCTCAGGTGGTGATTTAATTATTATCGTGACAGGTTATGCGAGCCACTCACTCACCGAAAGAGCGATCGAGGCTTGTCGTCGAGCTAATAAAACCTATGAAATTGTGAATACTACAGGTATGACCAGACTACTAGAAGTAATCGAATCGGGACTGAAAGCCAAGCAATTAGCACGTCATTGGAAGCAAAACTAAAACTATTGCCGCGCTTTGCGCGGCAATGACCGCATAAACAGATTAGTTGATTAGTTATTGATATGGATAAACTGATTTTAAAAACACTCACTACGGTTGATATAGATCGCATTGTAGAAATGGCATGGGAAGACCGCACTACTTTTGATACTATTCACGATCAATTTGGCATTTCCGAGGCAGAAGTGATTAAAATCATGCGGAAGTCAATGAAGAGATCGTCTTTTTTGATGTGGCGAGAAAGGGTAAGTGGGCGCAAAACTAAACATGCCATCAGCTCTGATGCTCAAAGATTTCGTTGTAGTCAACAAGAAAAGCCTAAATCTAAAAATAGTTAGGGCTTCGCCGTAAGATAAAGACCCAATTTTTGATGGCGCGGCGAAGCTGCGCCATCAAAAATTGGGTCTCTATTAAATCAGCAATTCTCATTATGAAACCGATTTTGGTGTTTCCAGCGCCTTCGGCGCTGGAAACACCAAAATCGGTTTTTTGAAAGCCCGCCAACGGCGGGCTTTCAAAAAACCGATTTTTATAATTAGGATTGCTGCTATTAAATGGTCAAATTATCGACTAAAGCAGATCCTGATCTATATATTTAATTTGCGATCCTCAAACAAAATTTATGAATAAATCTCAAAATCCTTGTCCCGATCCACCGTCTTACCAAGTACATTTTGCGGTAATTACTGTCAGCGATACCCGTACCCCAGAAACCGATAAAAGTGGTCACTTTATCAAACAGTCGATGACCAATGCAGGGCATCTGCTGGATTACTACACCCTAGTCAAGGATGAGCCTGACGAGATCCGCGCCCAAATGTATAAGTTAGCGGCGATCGCTGATCTTGACGCGATTATTCTCAATGGTGGAACAGGGATTGCGCCACGGGATACTACTTACGATGCGATCGCTGCGTTACTCGAAAAAACACTGCCAGGGTTTGGGGAGATGTTTCGTTATCTAAGTTGGCAAGAGGTTGGCTCAAGGGCGATCGCTTCGAGATCGGAGGCAGGCATTTATCAAGGTAAGTTGGTTTTTTCGCTTCCAGGATCGAGTAATGCCGTGAAATTGGCGATCGAGCAGCTAATTTTGCCAGAAATTATTCATCTTGTCCGCCAGTTAAAGGGATTGCATTAGATTGATAGTCAGCCAAAGGCTGACTATCAATTTCAAAGGTGGCACGTCCGCGTTACCTTTGAAATTGATAGCGTAAAAACAACTCTGATTCATGTTGGTATAGCGATCGCAATTGGAGACTAGGTAAATCATGACCACCCAAGCCATAGCCAGAGCCGCCAATAACGGTCATATTATCGACACCGCCGACTATATGGGGAGATACAGTCAAAAATAATTCATCAGCTAAGCCTTGAGAGATAAGTGAATAATTCAACGCTGGCCCCCCTTCGACTAACAGACGCTTGATCCCTAGCTTCTCAAATAGCATTGCTAATAATTGTCTTAAATCAATTTGATGATCCTTGGTTGGGAATCGAAAAATTTGGGCTTTCTGATCTAGCCATGACTCAACCGTAGTTTCTTCGCCAATCAAGGCTACTCGCAAATCTTTGCCAGCATCCCAAAACCGATGCTCACTAGGTAGCTTCCCTGAGTTGGTAATCACAATACCAAGGGGCTGAGGCTGCGAAAAGTTTTTTTTGCGCTCTGCTAACAATTCGGGAGGTACGGTGGGAATAAAGGCATCTTGCCGCAAGGTCGTACCGCCAGCCAGTACCGCATCAAATTGCGATCGCAAACGTTTCATTAACAGGCGATCGGGGCGCGATCCCAAACCCGTCAGTTTTCCCTCATAGGTTGTCGCTTTGCCATCAACACTAGAAACCATATTGAAAGCTATGTATGGTCTTCTAGCAAGACGATCGCCTAAGTCATCGTCTAATTTATTTAGCTTAAACTCTACGCCTTCAGTGGGAAAGTTTAGTTCTTCAAAGTTGTAAATGCGATCGTGAGATGAGTACAAACTTGTATACATAAGGGATTAGCCATAACTTTCAATAGCGCGGCGATGCCGCGCTATTGAAAAGTTGAGGTCTCTATTTATTGTTTAACCAATTTCACTGGCTGACCATCAGCTTGCAGTTCTTTGCCATCTGCGGACAAAGTGTAGGGCTGCTTAGGAGGAGCTTGCGCTGGTTTTTCCCCATTAACTGATTCGACTTGAGAGACAACTTTGCCATCTTCGATGGTAATTTTGCCAGCAGTCTTGATTTCTTGTACTTCATCCTTAGTAGAGACTGCTTTCAAGGTAGCTTCAAAAGTACCTTCAGGTTTAATCGTCCATTTACCTGTAACTGACTTAACACCTTCTTTTTCAGCCTCAGCTAAAACTTTAGGATCTAGAACAACTGTATATTCACCTGCGACTTTTTCAAGACTAGCGACACTGGTGCTAGTAGGGCTTTTTTCGGGAGTGGTTTCGGTAGTTGGGGCTGTAGGGCTTGGTGATGCTGTGGCTGTAGGACTTGGTGATGCTGTGGCTGTAGGACTTGGTGATGCTGTGGCTGTAGTTTCTGCTGGTGGTTGCTGACAAGCTGACATAACCACAACACAACTAACAGCGATCGTGCCGAGGATACTTTGCTTTAGGGAATAGTGGAGTGATTTTTTCACGATTAATTTTGAGAGGTAGTTGATGGTAAGTAACGGATGAAAATTAGTCTTGAGTCACTTGTCTAATTAAGATACGCTACGCATCATTTCTTAGCAAATCTTTTAAACCCAGCAATTCTCATCATATAAAGTTGTTTTTTTGAAAGCCCGTCGTTGGTGGGCTTTCAAAAAACCGATTTTGGCGTTTCCAGAGCCAAGGGCATTGGAAACGCCAAAATCGGTTTCGTAATGAGAATTTGCTTAGCCTTGTAGTTTACACATACTATGAGACTGCAAGCCGCTATATACTGTTCCTTTACACAGTAATTTTTCAATATTATTTCAACCGATGGTCACTACAAAATCTCAATCCAATGTTCTGCGATATGACATTGTCGGGTCACGGCGCTTTAGTAACTATTGCTTTGCGGTTATTGTTGCCATAGGTGCGTCGGGCTTCTTGCTAGCAGGGATATCCAGTTTCTTAAAGATTAATTTACTACCATTTGCTGATCCCCTTCAACTAGAATTTGTGCCTCAAGGTTTGGCGCTTTCCTTTTATGGAGTAGCTGGCACTTTGCTTGAGCTTTACCTAATCTATGTGATGGTGATCGATTACGGTAGTGGTTACAACGAGTTCGATCGCAATATTGGCAAAGTGAAGCTTTTTCGTCGTGGTCGCAGCAAAAGTAACAATATTGAATTAACTTACAATGTCGCTGATGTCCAAGCGGTACGAGTTGAAATCCGCAATGGTCTAAATCCCAAGAGAGCTTTATATTTGCGAGTCAAGGGCAAAGGTGATTTACCTCTATCGCAGGTGGGGCAGCCAATTGGTTTAACCGAACTCGAAGATCGGGCTGCGGAAATTGCTAAATTTTTGACAGTACCATTGGAAGGGCTATAACTAGAGATACAGCGCTTCACACGAATTACAAGAAATTTTTTGAAAGTGTTGCTTTGCAACACTTTCAAAAAATTTCTTGGTTTGGATTTGAGCGCTTTGCGCTGTATACAATTTGTCCAAGTTATCAAGAGTTAAACATGTTGCGTTGGATTATTAGTTGTTTTTTAGCAGTGAGTGTTTTACTCACTAGTTGCAGTAATGGCGGTAGTGTCTCTGCAAGTGCTTCACCCACAGCATCAGCTACTGCTAGCAGCAAACCTCCTACAGCGATCGCTTCTACCCCATCAGCATCGCCTAAGCCTAGTGCTAGTCCTGACAACTCCTTAGAGGCTGCCCTTGCTAAATTTGTGCAACTCAAAGGTAAAGCCACGGTGGAATTAAAACTAAAATCTGGCACGGTGAAGATTGATCTTGATGGTGAAAATGCTCCCGTTACCGCAGGAAATTTTGCTGATTTAGTCAAACGGGGACTGTATAACGGATTAACTTTTCATCGTGTGGTCAAGGAACCAACTCCCTTTGTGGCTCAAGGTGGCGATCCACTGGGTAATGGAACTGGTAATTTCACCGATCCCGCCACCTCACAACCCCGTTATATCCCTCTCGAAATTCTGCCCGATGGTGCAAAGCAACCTGTTTATGGCGAAATTTTACCACCAACTCAAAAGCCAAAGTTACGTCATAACAAAGGCGCGATCGCTATGGCGCGATCGCAGTTTCCTAACTCTGCATCCTGTCAGTTTTATCTTGCCCTTGACGATATCTACTTTCTGGATGGTTCCTATGCTGTATTTGGCTATGTAACAGAGGGGATGGATCTAGTCGAAAAAATTCAAATGGGCGATCGCATTGAATCGATCACGATTACCCAAGGCGAAGAAAATCTCAAACAACCTGTGTAAGACCCAAATAAAAAAGGCGGCGCTTCGCGCCGCCTTTTTTATTTGGAAGTAAAACTTTTAGCGAACACGGATATAACGTTTTTCGATGATATAGCGACTGCCATCAAGATCAACGTTATATGGGTTGTAGACTGATTGAGTACTAGTGGGATAGTTTCTAGGTATAGTTGAATAGTTCCAAGCCCTGCCATAGTTGGGGACTACCTCACGCACAATCACTCTAGATCTAGTATTTGGTCTATAGTAATCGCGATTGTAATAATTTTGATTGTAGGAATTGTGATAAACAGGCTGACGGACATTAGAACGATAAGAATCGTAAGTTCGATAGGTATTGACTGATGGACTCGAACCAAATCTAATGCTAATTGAGACATCAGCAAACGCCGATCCCCCAAATGTTGTCATCGATCCCAATGCGGCGATCGCTGTCATGATTACTTTCATTGGTTTATGCTCCTTAAAATTTTAGAATGCATTAGAACACAACATAGAGCCGTCTCGCTCTACTTTAGCTCAAGCAAAACATGACTGTTATTGCCATTGATTTTGGAACTAGTAATACCGCGATCGCAATTCTGGTCACAGAAGGAGAGGGAGATTTTGGGTTACCTAAGACTTTGCACTTTGGAGAGATCTCCCAAGGCTTTGAAACTTCGGAAGGAAAAGCTTGGCTAGTGCCAAGTTTAGTTTATGTACTTAATTCTAGTACTGATTATGGGGAATTTCTCTTTGGAGAACAGGCGCGATCGCAATATCAATTAGAAAACCAGACAAGTAATCAATCAAAACGATTATTTCAAGGGTTTAAGCGAGATATTGTTGCTAGTTTTCGATCGCCAGCCCGTGAGATTGATGGCAAGCTTTATGATGCCGAAGCGATATCGGAAATCTTCTTGACCGAACTCTGGCAGCGCTTAGCCCAGCAGGGGATACTACCTACGCAAGTAATTTTTACAGTTCCCGTTGGTGCATTTGAGGGTTATCTCAACTGGTTTAGTAACTTTGCCGAAAACCTACAAGTTACTAACTTCCAAATTATCGATGAATCTACAGCGGCAGCTTTGGGCTATGCGATTACTCGACCAAATGCGCTGGTATTGGTGATTGATTTTGGTGGTGGGACATTGGATTTGAGCTTGGTCAGGACTGCACCGATCGCCAATAACAGGACAATTCAGAACCAAGTTATTAAAGCTGAGGCGATCGCCAAATCTGACGCATATATTGGTGGCATTGACATTGATCGATGGATTGCTGAACATTTTTTGCGCCAATTAGGAACAACGCGATCGCAGATTGAGGAACATTACTGGCAAAAGATTTTAGCAATAGCAGAACAAATCAAAATCAAATTGTCACTTGTTCAGGAAGTACGGGAAGTTTGGATTGATCAGAATCAGGTTGCCCATGAACTCAAGCTGAGTCAGGGTGAACTAATGGAAATCCTAGAGCAGAACCAGATGCTTGAACAATTGCGCGAAGCAATTGATGAAGTGCTGACCATTGGGCTAAATCGGGGAATCAGTAAAGCAGCGATCGAACAAATTCTGTTAGTGGGAGGTAGTTGTCAGATTGTTGCTGTGCAGCAATTGGTTATTTCCTATTTCGGCAAATCCAAAGTCAAGTTGGGCAAACCCTTTGAAGCAGTTGCTCATGGGGCTTTAGCCCTAGGACAATCACTCAAGATTGAAGATTATCTACGACATAGCTATGCAATTCGACTTTGGGAACCCTATTTGCATCAATATTCTTTCTATACATTATTTGAGAAAGGGACAAAATATCCTTGCCAACTTGCTGAGCCATTAATTTTGCAAGCAGCGATCGCAGGGCAAACTGAAATCTGGCTGGATATTGGTGAAGTGGCAGATATCTCTCAAGCTGAAGTTACCTATGACAACTCTGGACGTATGACCAGCAGTCAATTGCTAAAACAATCAGATTTTCGATCGCTAGCTGCAAATAGTAAAAAATCAGAAGTCGATCAAGTTTGTATAGCGCGACTTGATCCTTCAGGACAGTTAGGAAGCGATCGCATTAGCGTTAATTTTGAAATCGATGATCGGCGCGTTTTAATTGCTACGGTTAGGGATTTACTCACCGATAAAGTGCTAATCGATCAACAGGCGATCGCCAAATTAGAATAAAAAGCACCGCTTTTCATGATGAAACTAATTTTGGTGATTCCAGCGCCTTGGGCGCTGGAATCACCAAAATCAGTTTTTTGAAAGCTTGCCGTAGGCAAGCTTTCAAAAAACTGATTTTTATAACGAGAACTAATGTATTTAACTTTAAGAAATAGGTTTAATCGTCTGAAATTTTGTAGAATCTAGGGAGATATATCTCTATATCCTGACTCAAACATTCCGTTGATAGCAGGTATCAGTTGTGGCTCACACCCGTTCAAAACATTCTCGACTGATGATTGCGGTCTTACCTGACGAATCTTCAGCTTTTGAAGCATATCGATTGCTTCAATGTCATGGCATCTCGCCAGAGCATCTCGCCCTAGTCGGCAAAGGTTATAGCAGTCCCGATAGTGTAGGTTTATTTAATCCTACCCACACGACATGGCGCTATGCCAAACGCGGAATGTTTTGGTTAGGCATAATTAGTACAGCAATGGGTATTATCTTGTACCTGATCTTCAGCATCAAGTTACCTAATCTTGACTGGTATCAAGCCTTGTTAACCATTGCTTCAACGTCTGGGTTAATTGGTATCGTCATTGGAGGGGTGATTGGTACTTTATATGGCTGGTTTTTTAAAAGCAGCTTGTCCATATCCTGTCGTAGTTGTCTGGATCGTGGACAATATTTGCTGATGCTAGAAGGATCTGAGACTCTCACTCGGCGGGGGAGAGAGATTCTGGATGACTATACAGTAAAGCCACATTAAGCGTATTAAGTCTTTTGCGCCAAAAATTCAGCACCAAAATCTTATATGAGTCAATTTTGATCAAGTCATGTCTACTGCTAAAACTATTTTGATTGTGGATGATTCTGAAAGCGATCGGTCATTGTTTCGTCACTATATCGAACGTGATCCTAACAATAACTATCGTATTTTAGAAGCTGAAACCATTAATCAAGGAGCAGAGCTGTGGCGATCGCAAAATCCTGATATGGCACTGGTTGATTTCAATTTGACTGATGGCAATGGACTAGTATTTCTGGAAACTATTCGAGAATATATACGGGGTAATAGTAGTGAGCAGGTACTAGATCTAAAACTGCCAGTAATCATTGTGGCGGGGAATGAGGATGCAAGGAATGCTACAAGTGCGATGCGGTTGGGAGCCTATGACTATCTGGTTAAGAATGACATTACCGAATTTTCTTTGCAACAGAGCATCTATAGTTTGCTAGAAAGGTTTGCATTAATTAAGCAATTAGAACAATCTTCCAGACGCGAAACCTTAGTCTCACAAATCGCTTTAAATATTCGGCAATTTATTGATTTAGAAGATATTTGTCAGATCGTAGTACAAGAGGTTTGCAAGTTTCTCAAGGTCGATCGCGCAGTTATTTACAAATTTCATGAAAATATGGAACGGCGAATTATTGCTGAGTCAGTAGTTCCACCTTGGCCGTCTTGTTTAAACTTTGTTACTGAAACTTGTTGCGTACAGCCTTCCAAAGAACAGGTAAAGGCGTATTTAAATGGACAAATTTCTACCAGTTCTGATATACGCAGCGCTAATTTTTCAGAATGTCATGTACAGATGTTGGAGGGTTTTCAAGTTCGAGCCAATGTGGTTGTGCCAATCCTCTTAACTCAGCCTCTAAGTAATCAAAATTCTAATAATCAAGCCAATAATCAAATTCTCTGGGGGCTGCTGATTGTACATCAATGTTCAACAAATCGTGATTGGGAAGAGGAGGAAGTTCACCTACTTCAACAAGTATCTGTACAATTAGCGATCGCCATTCAACAAACGGAGATTCATCAAAACCTCCAGAATCTTAATAACTCCCTAGAGCAACAAGTTCAACAACGAACCGCTGAACTTCAGTCTAGTAAACATAAGTTGAGTTCAATTATTAACGCGATTCCAGACATAATCAACTTGGTGACATCAGATGGTGTTTATCTAGAATCAAAATGTCCTAAAACCTTTCATGACCTGATCCCTAGTGATATTGATCCTATTGGCAAGAATATTGCAGAAATCTTATCAGCCGAATCGGAAATTGCCACAAATCAACTTCAAGCTATTCGACAAGCAATTTTTACTAGAGAGTTACAGACTATCGAACAAGTTTATGAAGTTGAGGACGAGCTACATTATGAAGAAGTGCGGGTCGTTCCACTACATGAAGATACTGCGGTCGTCGTTATCCGCGATATTAGCGATCGCCGCCGAGCGGAAGAAGCCCTACGATCAAGCGAGGAGAAACTGAAAAAAATCGCATTGTCATCGCCAGGAGTTATCCAAATTCTTGTGCAGAGACCCGATGGTTCTGCCTATTTTGAATATTTAAGTTCGGCTTTTGAGGATATCAATGAATTAAAAGTTGATCAAACCTTACAAAATCCTTATCTTTGTTTTGAGCAGGTTCATCCTGATGATATTGCAAATTTATGGGAGGCTGTTGGCTTGAGTCTAGAGACATTATCAACCTTGCGGCATGAATGGCGAATCATTACTCCGTCAAACAAAATTAAATGGCTACGATCTAATTTACGTCCAGAGCGTCGTGAAAATGGAGATACTGCTTGGTATGGAATTGTCTCAGATATCAGCGATCGCAAGCAAACTGAAGAGAACTTAAAACTGCAATATCAACGTACAGAGATACTTACAGAAGTCACGCTTAAAATCCGTCGATCATTACAAATAGAAGAAATCCTCAAAACAACCGTCACAGAAATTCAAAGAATTCTTCAAGCAAGTCGCGTATTGATCGTTCAACTTGAAGCTGATGGTTCAGGGAATGTGTTGCAGGAAGCTTTAACTGAGCCATTTCAGTCCGTTGGGTTACACATTGATACACCTTGTTTTCATGATGAATATTCTGAAAGCTATTACAGAGATAGATTTATTAAGATCGATAATACTGATGCCGCACATATTCCTGCTGATCATGCTGAATTCTTTCGTCAGTTTGATGTCAAAGCAAGCATACTTATACCAATCATTGAATCCGAACAGCTATGGGGATTGCTGGTCGTTGATCAATGCGATCGCCCGCGACAATGGACTGAGTTTGAAACCGAGCTATTGCAACAATTATCCAGTCAACTGGCGATCGCCATCACGCAAAGCCTACTGGTCGCCGCCTTACAAAAAAGTGAAGAAAAGCGCAGGTTAGCAATTGATCTCAATTATATTGGTTGTTGGGATTTTGACCTCGCAACAGGTAAAGCCAGATGGAATGACAATCACTTTAGATTGATGGGGCTAGAGCCAGATGATTCTCAAAGTAATTATTCAATATGGCGCGATCGTGTACATCCCGATGATATCGATTGGGTGAAGAATGCTTTTGACAGCGCATTAGAAAGTCAAACGAAATTAGAAATAGAATATCGCATTGTGCATCCATCAGGAAAAACTAATTGGGTTTTGACCAAAGGAAAAGGAATTTACGATAGCTCTGGTAAAGCGATACGCATGGTTGGGGTGATGTTAGATATCAGCGATCGCAAACAAGTAGAAATTGCTCTAGAGAAAGAGTTGATTCGCAATAAAATGCTTTTGGATGATTCTTTTGATGGAATTTTAATCTTAGATGATGTGGGGAATATTATTGAAGGAAACTTCAGCTTTGCAGAGATGATCGGTTGGACATTAGAAGAAATAACCAGCCTCACTATTTATGATATTGATCTGAGATGGTCACGAGAAGAATTAATGCAGGGAATACAAGAATTTAAGACGGGAAAAAGAGCGATGTTTGAAACCCGCTACCGTAAAAAAGATGGCTCATTTTGTAATGTGGAAGTTAGTGCCAACTCGGTTAAATACGATGGTAATATGATTCAATTTTGTATTTGCCGAGATATTACTCAACGCAAACTCGCTGAACAGTCATTGCGGGAGAGTATTCAGCGAGAGCAGATGCTTAACCAATTTATCCAAACAATTCGCAGTTCACTGGATTTAGACATCGTATTCAGTTCGGGAACCAGTGCGATCGTTAATTTATTAAATTTGGAGCAAGCAAGTATTTTTCAGTATATGGATGAGCAAGGATTTTGGAAATATATTGCCAGCTTTCGAGATCAAACAGAAGTTAGCGATAGTGTTGACTTGGAAATTCCTGATCAAGATAATCCTTTTGCGGAAAAACTTAAACAAAAAGAGATTGTCCAAATTAATGATACTGATACGATCGAAGATCCAATTAATCGTGAATTAGCGCAAAGAAACTCTGGGGCTTGGCTACTAGTCCCAATCATTGTCAATGAAAAAACATGGGGTAGCTTGAGCTTAAGCAGATATCAAAAAGGATCTCTGTGGCAAGATGATGAAATTGTCTTAGCACAGACGATCTCCAACCAACTAGCGATCGCCATCCAACAAGTAAGCCTCTATCAACAGCTCCAACTGGAATTAGCTGAACATCAACAAACAGAAATAGCCTTAGCCCATGCAAAGGAGCTAGCAGAAGCCGCCAGCAAAGCTAAGAGTGAATTCCTTGCCAACATGAGTCATGAAATCCGTACCCCCATGAATGGTGTCCTTGGCATGGCTCAATTACTATCTGCTACACCTTTAAAAGAGGAGCAAAAGAATTTTGTACAAATTATTATGGATAGTGGGGATGCGCTGTTAACGGTAATTAATGACATTCTAGACTTCTCAAAGATTGAATCTGGAAATCTCCAGCTAGAACAGAAAGAATTTAACTTTAAAGACACGATGAATTCTGTTTGTAAACTCTTAAGCAAACAGGCTTTTGACAAAAACATTAATCTACAATGTTATATCAATGGTAACGCTCCTACTACAGTTTTAGGTGATGGCTCAAGACTACGACAGATATTGATCAACCTTGTTGGTAATGCAATTAAATTTACAGAGCAGGGTTATGTTTCCGTCAGCTATAGTTGTAAGTTGATTACAGCAAATATCTATGAATTTAGATTCTCAATTACCGATACTGGTATTGGCATTGATAGCGATCGCATTGACAAGCTATTTCGACCCTTTACCCAAGCCGATGCTTCGATCAATCGTCAGTTTGGCGGTACTGGGTTAGGTTTAGCTATCTGTAAGCGACTTGTAGAGTTAATGGATGGCACAATCTGGGTAGAAAGTCGAGGTAATGTTGGTGGTAATCCTCCATCTGATTGGGGGACGGAATATTTTAACCACAATACCCAAGGTTCAGCATTCTACTTTACAGTCACCTTACCCATCGTTGAGCCAAGTCAGACTCAGACCCCAGTTAATAGGCTTGGTTCTTTGCTACCCAATCCGAAGAAACCTAGTTTTGAGCATTTCCCGATCAATATTTTGATAGTTGAAGATAATATCCTCAATCAAAAAATAGTTCTTCTCATGCTCAAAAAACTAGGGCTTCAAGCCAAGATGGTGAGTAATGGCAGCGAATGTTTGGAGATTGTTTGCAATCAAGAAACCAATGTAACTTTTGACTTTATATTTATGGATGTGCAGATGCCTGTCATGGACGGACTGACCGCAACTAAAATGATTCGTCAATCCTTATCTTCTGAGACACGCCCTTGGATTGTGGCTTTGACAGCCGACGCTCTACCAGAAGACTACAATACTTGTATCAACGTAGGAATGAATGACTACATCAGTAAGCCTATCAACATCGAACAGATCGAGCGATCGCTATTAAAATACGTTAAAGAAAATAACGTGCAACCCGTGATTTAGTCTTGATCAAATACCTTCCCCAGTGATGCAGGTGGTGTGGTTCTGACCGTATTTAATATGCCCTGTTTAAGCGATCGCGGCAATGCTGATATTAAAAGATCGAGCCATTTTCCTGAAGTCAGTGCCAACATTAAGATCATCATTACAAAGGGAGCCGTGTTAAATACTTGTGTCGGTACTTCAGGAATTGCGCTTTGAGCAACGCTAGCGAGAGATTGCAAAATTCCGAATAAATAGGCTCCTAAAGCAACCCGCAGAGGATTCCAACCACCAAAAATGACGATCGCTAAAGCGATCCAACCATAACCAGCCGTGTGGCGATGACTCCATCCTGCTTTAAAATCCAAAGAAAAAGCAGCTCCTGCGATGCCCATTAATGCGCCACCAAGGAGGGTATAGATGTAACGCATTTTGATTACATTAGTGCCTCTTGCAAAGGCAGCCGCAGGTTGTTCACCCACAGTTCGCAGGATTAATCCGCCTTGAGTCCGATAGAAATAGAACCATGAACCAAGAATTAAAACATAGCTGCTATAAACTAACAAATCACTCTGAAATAGCAATTTCCCTAAAATGGGAATATTCTCTAAAATAGGAATTCTGAAACTGGGAACCGTAATTCCCTCGACTCTCACAACGGGATTACCTAAAAAAGAAGATAAATCACTGCACATTAACGCTAGTACAAAACCGATTGATACTTGCGATTGCTTAAGGGTGATAGCGCCAACTGCAACGACTAACGCGATCGCTGCTCCCACCAGAGCCGCCGCCGCAAATCCTAAAAGCAAGCTATTAGAAAACTTGGCAACCGCAAAACCAGTCATCGCTGACATCAAGATTGTCCCTTCAGCAGATAGATTAATCACGCCAGCCCGTTCCGTAATCGTTTCACCAATACTGGCAAAAATCAAAGGTGTCGAAGTGGCGATCGCTGTGGCAAGAATTGTGATGATGTCCATAGTTGTATGTCCTGATTAGTTGAATAGAGTAGGTGCTTTGCACCTACTCTATTCTTTGGATAACTTAGCTAAACCTTCGCCAAGAATGGCAAACAAAAGCAATGCGCCCTGAATAATCCCAGAGAGTGAAGAATCTAAACTGAGGGATAGCGGTAATTCTAAACTGCCAACATTGAGAGAACTAAATAGAAAAGCGATCGGCAAAATCAAGAAGGGATTGTAATTAATCAGCATGACTACTAGCAGAGCCAAAAAACCTAAATTACTGGAAATATTGGGGATGAGGCGATGAAACACTGCCACCACTTGCAAAGATCCCGCAATACCTGCTAAAGCGCCACAGATCACAAAACTGCTCATCATTTGGGCGATCGCAGGAATACCCAACACATAGGCGGCTCGTAGATTATTGCCCACAGCCTTGAGCTTCAAACCAAAGTAAGTCGCCTTAATCATTACTGCGGTTACAATCAGAGCGATTATGGCGATCGCTAAGGCGATCGGGCTAAAGTCAGTATTACCAACGGAGGGCAGGGAGAAAGCATCACTAAATGGCTCTGTGCCACTCATTGAGGCAACGCCCGATCGCTTCCAAGGACCAAAAACTAGATATAGAGCTAATCCTTGAGCCGTAAAGTTCATGCCTAAACCAGCAAAAATCTCGCTGACCTTGCCATAGATATTCAACATTCCCGTCAGTAAGCCCCATATACCGCCACCGATAATCCCAGATAATATTGCTAACGTAATGGCGATCGCAGGTGGAAAACCTTCAGGAATTAGCCTTAACAAGAATGTAGAGGCGATCGCCCCCGCCGTAATTTGACCTTCGATCCCTAAGTTATACAAACCTGATGTGAAGGTAAAAATCAATCCACAGGCGGCAAGTAAAAGTGGACAAAGGGTGGAAATAACTCTCGCAAAGCGATCGCTGCTACCAAAAGCTCCATTCCACATTCCTGCTGCTACTTGTAACGGTGAGCCACTAGATAGCAAGATCACCCCAGAGATAAACAAGAGCGCAACCACAAAAGCCCCAATCCGAAAATAGGCGACCTTGGGTAATTTCTTGAGAATCTGCAAATTATTCACAATACTAATCAAACTTCCCTCCGATCGCTTGACCGAGCTTATCAACTGTTAAGGTTTTAGCATCGATTGGTTGAGAAACTTTACCGCCGCAAAATACGAGAATGCGATCGCTATATTGCAAAATCTCATCTAGATCAGAAGAGATAAACAAAATACTCATGCCTTGTTCGCAGCGTTCCATCATCTGTTTCCAAATCCAGAGAGTCGATTCGATATCTAGCCCTCTAGTCGGTTGTTCCATTAATAGTAAACTCAATTGATCTGGCAAGAGTGAGATTTGGGTGCGTTGTTGATTACCTCCCGATAATTTCTCCACTCGAGTCGATGGTTTACCGCGAATATTAAAAGTCTCAATTGCCTGATGTGTATATTTGCGAGTATCACTCCAATTAATCAAAAATCCAGCATTAGATTTTGGATTGGATTCTAGATTGAATTTCGCATTAGATTGGCGCAACATAAAATGCTCATGGATCGATAGACCCCGAATCAAACCATCTTGCAAGCGATCGGCTGGCAAATAGGCAATTCCTGCCTTGAAAAAATTACGATAGGCACGATTGGACATATCCAGATCATTGAGGCAAATCTTGCCAGATTTTGGCTTCAACAAGCCTGCACAAGCAAGCAGCAACAACTGCTGTCCATTGCCTTCTAACCCTGCTAATCCAATAATCTCACCAGACTGCACAGTTAATTTGTCAATATGCAAACTCAAGCGATCGCTATCAATTTGTAGATCCTGAATTACTAAAGCAGAGGCTGTCTGCTCTATGCTCGTTGCATGTTTAGCAGGTATGGCAAGATCATGTCCAAACATCATTTCCACTAAAGAAGCAGCTAACTCGGCAGAATCGCGTCCCTTCACTTCCGCTTCCCCAATCACCGAACCTTGACGCATTACCATCAGGCGATCGCACAGTTCTTCCACATCTTCTAATTTATGCGACACAAAAATAATTGATTTCCCCTCGGATGCCAATTGTTTGACCGCTGTAAATAGAGCCTTTTTTTGGGAAGCAGAAATACCCGTAGTTGGTTCGTCTAAAATTAATGTCTTGACACCAAGGGACAAAAGCCGCAATATCTCTAGCTGTTGGCGCTCTCCTACAGTGAGATTCGATAGGCGATCGCTAGGGTGCAAATCAAAGCCAAAAGCGGCGCATAGCTGTCGAAGTTCTTTAATCAGATCATGACGATTATTCGAGTTAACCCTCTTTCTCCCGATCTTTTTGCTTAAGGTACTTCTCCCAGCCATGAAATTATCTAAAACAGATAGCGAAGGAAAATCTAAGGGATCTTGATGTAACATCCCAATCCCAGCACAGATGGCATCAGCAGGAGTTTTAATGTCAACTTCAATTCCATCCAACAAAATCTTGCCAGAATCTTTAGTTATAAATCCACTCAGAACTTTAGACAAAGTACTTTTCCCAGCCCCATTTTCGCCCAAGATTCCATAGACACTTCCCGCCTCAACGGTCATTGAGATATCTTGATTCGCCTTGACATTGCCAAAGGATTTATAAATATGGTTGAGTTCAACTTTCATTTTTGTCCCATTATGCCAAGGTCTTGCTTAGCAAGACCTTGGCATACTTATTTATTTACTTGCGCCTTCAATACCTTGCAATAAGCTGGTAAAGTACCAAATCTGCTGAGGAGTTGCTGTCTCGCCTTCCTTAAGAAAAGGAGTGCCATCCTGATAGTTCAGAGGTCCTTTAAAAAGACTGATCTTGCCATCGCCTAAACCATTAATAAATTCTGTCAAGAACTTATCACTTTCGGGAGTCAAAGCTTTACCCTTCTCAAATCCCACTGCGGAAGTATCAGGATTATTTAAATCCTTCCAATTAGGTGGAGCCGAGATAAATTCTCCTGTAAACTTACCTTCCTTAGCCTTTTTAGTTTGCTCAAGATACGCAGGCCCCCAGTTGTAATAGGGAACGCCAATACAAATGTCAGGAGCAACATTGCAACCAGTTTTGAGTCCATAGTGCAGATATTTGACTTTCTTGCCAGCTTCAGCCGCTTTCTTGCCTTGGACTGCGACTTCAGGTGTATCGATGCCACTCATCACCACATCAAAGCCACTGTTGTAAAAGTCATCGGAGACTTTAGTAGGATCAAGGGTCTGTCCAGGAATATTGAACCAGAATCCAATCCAGACTACCTTAAACTTTAAATCTTCAGGATTCTTTTTGCGGTAGGTTTGCCAACAATACTTAGCTCCCAAATAAGTTGCTGAAACGAGTCTGCGGGTTTCATCATTGATTAGTGGTCCTACAAAACCAATTTTGCCCGTTTCCGAATTGAGAGCCGCCGCACATCCTGAAATCATGCGCCCATACTCCATTTCAGGCATGACGTTGGTAATATTTGGCTGGTTTTTGAAGTTCTTACCTTCCTTCCATGCATAGTCACCAGTGGCATGAATGATTGAGACATTAGGATGCTTCTTGGCGGTTTCTAAAGCATCATCCTTAAAGTCATCGGAATTGAAGAAGATTAATTTCGCACCCTTGGCAATGAGATCGTCAGCTACCTGTGAAGCTTTGACATTAGGGCGATCGCCTGGGTTGACTTTATCTACATAGTCAAACTGAATACCTGACTGCTTCTCCATTACATATTTTGAGGCTTCGTAATGACCTTGGTTCCAACCAGAATCATTTTTGGGCCCAACTAAAATCATTGCGGCTTTAAATTCTTTTGCATCTGGAGAAGCTGTGGTTGCAGCTGTAGTTGATGCTGGAGTGGTTGAGACTGGAGGTGTGGGAGTGCTATTACATGCTCCAGTAAGTATTGCTCCCAATGCTGCGACCCATAGATGCTTGCCAGAGACTATAGAAGAAACTCTATTAGTGATTATTCCCATGAATTAATGCAGTTATATTTAGATATTTTATGGCTTTTTACTACTGTATTTAAGGCGATCGCCTATTTGACAAAGGTATTACAAATTACAGTTTCTCGCGAACCACACAGGCTTTTTGAAAGTGTTGCAAATCAGCACTTTCAAAAAGCCTATGGTTTGGGTTGAGGCGAAAAGCTCAGTAGGATCGCTATAGCGATGCAGCGTAAATAATAAAATAGGCTAATCGTTTTTCTTCGCTAGGTTATGTATCTTCCCATTCTTTATTCTTTCAGGCGTTGTCCCTATGCAATTCGGGCAAGAATGGCTCTTGCCTATGCAGGTGTCAGATATGAACTGAGAGAAGTCTCCTTAAAGAATAAACCTAGAGAAATGCTCGATATTTCGCCTAAGGGAACAACGCCTGTAATGCAAGTCTTTACCGAAAAAGATTTTAGGGTTTTAGAAGAAAGTCTCGATATTATGCATTGGGCGTTGCAACAGAATGATCCTCTCAATTGGCAAGACTTACCCGAACATTCTGTAGCGATCGCGCAACAGCTTATCCATACCAATGACCATGAATTTAAACGCGCCCTCGATCGCTATAAATACCCAAACCGATTTCCTGAGAGATCGCAGGAAGACTATCGACAACAAGCGGAAGAGTTTCTCAAAGTTTTAGAACTTCAACTGCAAAAGCGATCGCCATCTGATACAACTCATAATTTTTTGATTAGCGATCGGCAAACCCTTGCTGATATTGCAATTTTTCCTTTTGTGAGACAGCTTGCCTATGTAGATATAGATTGGTTTCTCTCAAGTTCTTATCTGCATTTGCAGCAATGGCTGAAATGGCATGAAACTAGTGAGCTATTTGAATTGGTGATGCAGAAGTTTCCTGTGTGGACACCAGAACAAGCAGCGATCGTGATTACTTGAAAGTACCTGTGCAGAACAAATTACCAAAACCCGTAAGGTTGCGCCCCGCAGGGGCGCAACCTTACGGGTTTTGGTTTGAGCGCAAAGCGCTGTAACATGCGATAAAATGGCACAGGAAGTTTACAAGGCAAAGCTTTGCCAAACTCCCATCATGAATATGGAGCTAAATAGTATGAAACCCCTTGCCCTTTTGAGTGTTTCTGACAAAACAGGACTACTCGACCTTGCTCGCGAACTATCGACCACCTATAATTTTCAACTGATTAGTAGTGGTGGAACTGCCAAGGCACTCAAGGCGGCTGAGCTTGAAGTTACTAAGGTTTCTGACTATACAGGCGCACCTGAGATTTTAGGTGGACGAGTGAAAACCTTGCATCCACGGATTCATGGTGGCATTCTAGCCAGACTCGATCTACCAGAACATCAGCAAGACTTAGCTGATAACGAAATTCAACCAATTCGGATTGTGGTGGTTAACCTCTATCCATTTACCGAAACGATCGCTAAGCCGAATGTCACCCTTGAAGATGCGATCGAGAATATTGATATTGGGGGACCAACGCTGATTCGCGCCTCAGCAAAGAATTATAATCACGTTGCGGTATTGTCTAGCCCTAGCCAATATGCAGAGTTTCTAGCGGAGTTAAAAGCCAACAACGGCGAAACTACCCTAGAGTTTCGCAAGAAACTGGCGATCGCTGCTTTTCAACATACACAGTCCTACGACAAAGCGATCGCTGAGTATTTAGAAAATGGACAGAAAGTAGAACAAGAGCCAATCAACAAGCTCGCTTCTTCCTATACTTTGCTCTGCAATAATCCTAAGCCCCTACGTTATGGCGAAAATCCCCATCAACCTGCTACATGGTATCAAGTAGGTGCAACACCCAAAGGCTGGTCAGCCGCCCAACAACTGCAAGGCAAAGAACTCAGTTTTAATAACTTACTTGATCTCGAATCAGCCCGCAGTATCATTGCCGAATTTAGCGACGATCTGCCCTGTGCAGTGATCATTAAGCATAACAACCCCTGTGGAGTAGCGATCGCCTCCACCATTGCGGAAGCTTATCAAAAAGCCTTTGAAGCAGATGCTACTTCTGCATTTGGTGGTATCGTCGCTCTCAATCGTCCGATTGATGAAGAAACTGCCAATCTTTTGAACAAGACATTTTTAGAATGTGTAGTTGCTCCCGCCTGTGTTCCAAGTGTCGCCGCGATTCTGGGTAAAAAACAAAATTTGCGAGTTTTGGTTCTATCTGATCTGAAGCATGGTTCCCATGAAACCGTGAAGACGATCGCTGGGGGAATGTTAGTCCAGAAATCCGACGATGAAGCGGTCAATCCTGATACATGGAAAGTGGTTACCCAAAAGCAGCCAACTCCTGAGCAGTTGCAGGAACTAATTTTTGCTTGGAAAGTTAGTCGTCATGTCAAATCCAATGCGATCGCCATTACTAAAGACTGCACTACCATCGGCATTGGTGCTGGTCAAACCAACCGCATCGGCTCAGCCAAAATTGCCCTAGAGCAAGCAGGAGACAAAGCGCAGGGAGCATTCCTCGCGAGTGACGGCTTCTTCCCATTTGATGACTCTGTACGTACTGCTGCGGCAACAGGAATTGTGGCGATCGTCCAACCTGGGGGAAGTATGCGCGATGCCGATTCGATCAAGGCGGCTGATGAGCTTGGGTTAATTATGGTATTTACAGGGCTTCGTCATTTCTTACATTAGAGTTTGCGCTCTGTAGGCTGGACAAGCACCACTAATGTCAAAGAGGCGATCGCAAAGTACTAATGTGAAACAGTCGAGCATGGCTTATAGACTTGTGGATCTTTTTAAGTCATAACATCATTTCCACAAAAAACATTGCAAAATGAAATTTTCCATAACTTCTCAAACTTGTACACCTTCAAACTTTCCGATTGACCAGTTACCCGCATTAAGTACGGAAGACTGCCAAAATCTCAAAGACCATGGCATCACAACTACTCGCGTTTTGCTGCAAAAGGCAGGTCGTAACAAGGCCCAAAAGGAAGAATTAGCGATCGCTCTTGGTGTGAGATTTCAGCTATTAACAAAATGGATGGCTTTCGCAGATTTGGCACGTATCCCTGCGGTGGGTTGTCAACATTGCGGGGCGATCGTGCATAGTGGCATCGTTTCGGTAGAACAACTTGCCCAGACTCCTCTCGATAAACTCCACAAACAAATCATGCGTTTACAGGTACAAAATTTTAACCGTGCTGATTTATGTCCTGATATTGGGGAGATGTCAATTTGGATCAAGCAAGCTCAACAACTTATGGCTAAGAAAATTAGGACTGCGAACTAGATAAAGTTTTAGTCACTTGCATTAAGACCAATGCAACCCCAAAAAGCGAGTGGCGGCGCGAAGCGCCGCCACTCGCTTTTTGGGGTTTATGTTCTAATACCAAAACACAAAATGGCTACGCCATTTTGTGTTTTTAAAACCCTTACTGGGTTTGGTTTTCGATTCACAAAAGTGTTGCCACACTTTCGTGAATTGGTATAACAAGACTGACGATCTAGATATATAGACGGCGTGAACCGCCGCTTATATATCTATAGCTATAGCCACCTGTATCAGGACAAATCAAAACCCAAATAGTGGGAGGCGGCGCGAAGCGCCGCCTCCCACTATTTGGGTTTTATGTCCTAACAAGAATGGCGACAGCTATAGATCAAGTTTGTAGGTCACTTGGACTTAGCTTTTCGTATTTCTCAAAGGGTTGGTGAATCCAAGGATTGTCGTCTAAGAAGTCCACATAATAGTCAGGCGGTGCTACTGAGCAAGCCTTAAACCATAAAACCGCCGATCGCACTTCCGTGATCGCAAACTCTTCATGCTGCTGGAGCCATTCGAGAATCCGCATTAGGGTTACACCTGAATCCACCAAATCATCAACGAGCAAGATCCTTTTGCCAAGCGTCGCCGTAGTCATGGTGATATTGCTAGCAATCGTTAATTTTCCTCTTTCCTGAAAATCTTTGCCACCATAGGAAGAGGTCGAGAGAATCGCCAGAGGCTTGTTATAAATCCGCGAAAGCATGTCACCAATGCGTAATCCCCCCCTTGCAAGACAGAGAATTTGATCGAATTCCCATTGAGATTGATAGATTTGAACTGCCAATTTCTCGATATTGGCGTGATATTCTTCCCATGAAACGTAAAGGTCTGACATAGTGGGGGATTTAGGTGATAATCCAAAAATTGGGTAAAGTTGTTTAGGGTCGCACCTAATTTTTAGGTGTTAGATAAGCTCTTATAGTATCAATTAGTACATCTAATTGGACTTGTCGAAAAGTAAGCATTAGACTGGAGGTAGTTGAAAATCAGATAGAGAGACAAGATCGTGGTAGCAGCTATTGAGATTCCTTCTATTGTAAGTGTTGCTGAAAAGTCGATTGAACGCCGACTCACCATCCAAGTTGCTGAAATTGCGGCAGACACGACCACTATTCGATCGCTTGATTGGGATCGCGATCGCTTTGATATCGAGTTTGGTTTGCAAAATGGTACGACCTATAACTCCTATATCATTCGTGGCGAAAAACTAGCTCTAGTTGATACATCCCACGCCAAGTTTCGTGAGCTATATCTCAATACTCTCAAAGAGCAAGTCGATCCTGCTCAAATTGATTATTTAGTAATTAGTCATACCGAGCCAGACCATAGTGGCTTGGTTAAAGAAATATTAGAATTAGCCCCCAATGTCACGGTGGTGGCGACCAAGGTAGCTTTGCAATTTCTTGGTGAGTTAATTAATCAGCCATTTAAGCAGCAAGTAGTTAAAAATGGCGATCAAGTTGATTTAGGGAATGGTCACATTTTGCAGTTTGTGAATGCGCCGAATTTGCACTGGCCAGACACGATGATGACCTTTGATTTGGGGACATCGATTTTGTATACCTGCGATATTTTTGGAATGCACTATTGCAGTGATGCGATTTACGATGAAAATTTAAAAAGAATTGCACCCGATTATCGCTTTTATTACGAATGTTTGATGGCTCCTAATGCGCGATCGGTCATTTCGGCAATGAAGCGGATGAATGACTTGCCACAGGCGGAAATCGTGGCAAATGGACATGGTCCCTTACTGCGCTATAACGTCAAAGAACTAACGGAAAACTACCGCCAATGGAGCCAAGCGCAAACTAAAGGCGAAACTAATGTTGTGGTTTGCTATGTGTCCGACTATGGCTATTGCGATCGTCTCTCCCAAGCGATCGCACGCGGGATCGCGAAAACTGGTGTAGCTGTAGAAATGGCAGATCTTAAAGCGATCGATTTACAGGAATTACGCGAACTTGTCGCCCATGCATCAGGTTTAGTCGTCTGCACACCACCAGCATCGAATACCCATGTAGAAACAGCGATCGGTGCAATCCTTGCCGCAGCTAGCGAAAAGCAAGTAATTGGGCTATACGAACCGCACGGCGATCAAGATTCATCGATTGATTTGTTAAATAATAGGTTTAAAGATTTGGGTGTAGTCACCGCTTTCCCTGCCATCAAGGTACGCGAAAATCCTAGCGAAGCTACCTATCAAACCTGTGATGAAGCAGGTACTGACTTGGGACAATTACTAACTCGCAAGCAAAATATCAAACAACTCAAGGCGATCGATGCAGATCTTGATAAAGCTTTGGGACGTTTAGCAGGTGGTTTGTATATTATCTCGGCAGCCAAAGGCGGCGCACGCAGCGCCATGTTAGCTTCTTGGGTTGCCCAAGCTAGTTTTAAACCTTTGGGCTTTACAGTTGCCGTGGCAAAGGATCGGGCGATTGAGTCGTTTATGCAAGTAGGCGATCGCTTTGTTTTGAACGTGCTTGAAGATGGCAATTATTCCAAGTTGATGCAGCATTTCCTCAAGCGATTTGCACCAGGGGCTGATCGCTTTGAAGGTGTCAAAACTCAGTTATCAAGCTTTGGCGCACCAATTCTTACTGATGCTCTTGCCTTTATCGAGTGTGAAGTAATGAGTCGGATGGAATGTAGCGACCACTGGATTATCTATGCGATCGCTGAGGAAGGTCGAGTGTCGAAACCTGAATCTCTCACCGCCGCTCACCACCGCAAAGTTGGTAATCATTACTAAAAAAGAGGGCGCTTCGCGCCCTCTTTTTGCAAGGCGCTTTGCGCCCTTTGTTTCAATAGGAACTAAAGGCGCTTTGCGCCTTTAGTTTTTAGTTGGGGTAAAAATCTTGATTAAAAACTTGAGCGAAAGTATAAGGGCATTCTGACGGTAAATCATTTTTATCCAATGGGGTCTCTTTAACGACTAGTGCGATCGCTTGTTTATATGACTTAGCGATCGCTTCTTCTAGATATGGCTTAAGGCTAGGATTTTCGTGAATAAGTTCGAGTATTTCATCTCGTTGCAAATCAATAGTAATTCTCCAACTTTTACCCCGCAGAGATGGCTGATATTGCCACTTGAGCAAATGCCCAATTAAAACTCCAAACCGATTTCGCAATTCCTGTTTTTGCTGTTTACCCAAAGACTCTATTTCCTCCGCGAGATTTTCTAGATCTAGCCCTTCTAACTTGCCGAGTCTAAGTAATTGAGCTTGTTCCTGTGTCCATGCGTAGAAATCTTGCTCGTATTGATCTTTAGCTTGTCTAGTTAATGGATAAACATCATTTAACTTGCTTGTATTCAACATGTTTCTTCTCCCTTGGCAGGATATGTAGCGTAACGGGCTGCCTATGCTTACAATATAGCGTTTTTGATTTTTTAAACTTTACCAAAGCGCCGATCTCGTTCTTGATAATCAACCAGCGCTCGATGAAACTCATGGCGATCGAAATCTGGCCAAAGTGTATTGGTAAAATACATTTCCGTATAAGCCATTTGCCAAAGTAAGAAATTACTCAAGCGCATTTCACCACTAGTCCGAATTAACAGATCAGGATTATGGTTTCCTGCGGTATAGAGATGTTGCTCAAATACATTTTCATCAATATTTTCAGGCTGAATTTCCCCCGCTAAAGTTGCTTCAGCAATTTGACGGCAGACTCTGACGATTTCGCGACGACTACCATAGTTGATCGCGACGGTAAAATGAATAGCTTGATTATTAGCCGTTGCAGTTTGAGATCGCTCTATTTCATTACGCAAGGACTTAGACAAAGAATCAAGATCACCCACAAAGGAAATGCGTACTCCTTCACGGCACATTTCCTCCAATTCACGGCGCAACATTCGCTCAAATAAGACCATCAAGAAATCAACTTCTTGAGCAGGGCGGCTCCAATTTTCCGTAGAAAAAGCATAGACAGTCAGTGCGGCAATTCCCCAATCTTTGCAACAGCGCAATAAATCCTTCAAGGCATCCACACCCTGACGATGACCTGCAATTCTGGGCATTCCCTTTTGCTTTGCCCAGCGTCCGTTACCGTCCATAATTACGGCTACGTGTTTAGGCAATCTTTGACGATCTAGGTCTGGAGGCAAGGTTTGTAATAGCTTTGCTGTCATTTCTTTTCTGACGATTTTCGACTTACCATATTTTTGAGAATTGAGTTTGACCAGAGCCAATTAAAGCGTGGTACTGTTCTTCCTAAGGTCGTTGGACGATAATTACCTAGTTTAGTTTCTAATATTTCTCTTAGACGACTACTGGAAATCGGACGATCTAATATGCCATTTTCCGCGATCGCAATCGATCCTGTTTCTTCTGAAACAACTATACAAAAACAATTTCTAACGCGATCGGTGATGCCCATCGCCGCACGGTGTCTAGTACCAATTTCACGCGAGGCGGCTCGTTCAGAAATTGGCAAAATCACACCTGCGGCCAGAATGCGATCTTCTCGAATCAAGATGGCTCCATCATGCAAAAGCGTTGAAGTTTGAAAAATTGTATGTAATAGCTCTTTTGATAATAAAGCGTTAAGTCTCACCCCTGGCACTGAAAAATCACGATCATCAATCGGTTCACCCGTCTCAATAATCATCAATGCTCCTGTACGGTTTTGCGATAGCTCAATTACAGCATCATTAATTTCTTCAATTACTGAGTCAGTTTCGACAGGTGTGCGCCGATTGGTTGTCGGTTGAATTAACGATAGTAAATCGCCGCGTCCCAGACGTTCTAAAAATCGCCTTAGCTCTGGTTGCAAAATTACCGCCATCGCCACGGCTGCGCCAATCAATAGTTTATCGAGGACAAAATTGAGCAATCGCATACCAAGGCGATCGCTCAATACACTTGCAATTAGTAAAAAGATGATCCCCCTCACCATCAATAGGGTGCGGCGATCGTTGCTGAGGGACAGCATGAAATAGATCAATCCCAATACCGCAAGGATATCGATCGCTCTCATAATGAATGCAATTGAGTTGATATTAAACCACTGCATTCATCGTCCTCTCACTCACAACTCAACTCCAACTACTTGTAATACCAAAACATAAAGCGGCTTAGCCATTTTATGTTTTTAAAACCCTTACTGAGTTTGGGTTTTAACCAATAAGACTTACACAAAAGAACGAAATTAGGGGCAGTTCATGAATAGCCCCTACAGACAAATGAGGCTTTCAGAACATTTTTGCTTTAGCTAACCAAATCAAGAAATGGCGTAGCCCTTTCTTGATTTGGCATAAAAAAACTTACTGGGTTTGGTTTTTAATTCACAAAAGTGTCATCACACTTTTGTGAATTGGTGTAATCTCTCAGGTAGACAATCTTGACGCAATAAATCCTCACGGGTTTCTCGTTTGATGATCAAACTAGATTCACCACTCCCCACAACTACCGCCGCAGGCTTTGGCAATCGATTGTAGTTGGAAGCCATGCTGTAATTGTATGCGCCTGTACCAAATACAACGAGAATGTCACCAGCCTTAGTCTCAGGCAATTGAATATCTTTAATCAAAATATCACCTGATTCGCAATGCTTACCTGCGATCGTTACAGTTTGCGACAAGGATGCACTCATCTGATTTGCCACCACAGCCCGATATTTTGACTGATAGGTAATTGGACGAGGGTTGTCCGACATGCCACCATCTACAGTGATGTAGGTGCGGATATCAGGAACCGTTTTGCTTCCGCCAATTGTATAGGCAGTTACACAGGTCGCGCCAACAAGCGATCGACCTGGTTCACAGAGTAGTTTGGGTAGCGCTAATCCTGCGGTAACAAAAGCATCGGTTACACCCGCACTTACAGTTTTGATCCAGTCTTCGATGCTAGGAGGATCATCAGACTCTACATAGCGAATCCCCAGACCACCACCAATATTTAGCTCAGAAAATTTCAGCCCGTACTTGTCACCTGCAAGTTTAAACCACTGCACCATCACGCCACCAATATCTTGATGTGGCTGCAACTCAAAAATTTGCGAACCAATATGGGCGTGGATACCAATGCAGTTGAGACTAGACTCAGCAACAAAAGCAAATACCGCTTCTATTTCATTGGGATCAAAGCCAAATTTACTGTCAATATGTCCTGTCTGAATATATTCATGGGTATGGCATTCAATTCCAGGGGTTAACCGCAACATTATGCGTGGTGCGTTAAAGCCAACTTCAAGGGATTGCTCTTGAGCGAGAAGAGCCAAAGTTTTTAGCTCATGCCAGTTATCTACCACAATGGTGCAGCCTGACTCTAAGGCATAGCTCAGTTCATCGGCAGATTTATTATTGCCATGAAAATAAATCAAGCTCGGCGAAACACCAGCCCGTAAAGCGGTCAAGATTTCACCTGCCGAAACAACATCAATGCCTAGCCCTTCAGAACCTACGATCGCACAAACCGCTAGACAACTCCAAGCCTTAGAAGCATATAAAACCTGAGCCTGTCCTTGATAATGCTTTGCAAAGGCATCTCGATATTGCTGGCAGGCTGTTCTAAGACTGACTTCGTCCAAAATATAGAGCGGTGAACCATATTGGCTCACTAAGTCCACTACATCACAACCACCTATTTCAAGATGATCTTTAGAATTAACTATGGCAGTAAAGGGCAGAAGCTGCTGATTAGGAGAAAGACTATCTAAACTGGAAGTAGTATTTTTCAGTGAATTCGTCACAACAGTCTCTGATTTTTGACTGGTTAAAACAGTAGTCATGAAGTACCAATGATTTTTTGTAAAACTTTCTAATATCCATTATAAAAAATAGCGGCAATTTTATTTGGAAAGCAGCAATAAAGCTAACAATTTTAGTTCCTAAGTACTTGTCCAAAAAATTACCTAAACTTGTAAAACTTCGTTCCTGCGGGACGAAACTTTACAAGTTTTTGTTTGTGATGATTCACAAACAAAAACACACTTTTAAACGTCTATTTTTTCTAGCTTGAGCGATCGCTGTAACTCTTCGATCTCATCTTTATGGGCGCGTACTTTCAGTCTTGTCTCAGGTAAAAGTTGCAAACTAACTAAACGTTCGCGAGGAGTACCACGCCAATAAAACACACCCGCAATTGGAGAAAAGATCAGCAGCCATAACCACAGATTCTCTAAGTCAGGGATTAAAATACCCAACACTACACCCAGACAAATTAAGCCAACTGCTGCGAGTATTGTCATAAATATTGCCAAAAAAAGACTTGGCTTGACTTGCCCAGAGAGGGTCGCGACATCTCGCACAGGATCAATCTCAATGACTTTGTAAGCTCTCTGCTGAAAATGATCGCGCACTTGCTTCAATAGGTGATCGTCCGTAATTTCTTCTACAGTGAATAGTGCATCAGTTGTGCGATCGCGGATTGAGCCACGTAAAAAAGAAATTAATCCAAAAAACAACAGGATTGTTAGGAACAAGGTAGAGTATATTGTCGGAATAGTTGCAGGCATTCGGGCTGAGATGTTATGGGGTTTGGTTACAGTCTAATCAATCACTTATATTATAAGTATTATTAAGTAAGTAGACATACTTACAGTGCTTTGCGCTCAAACCCAACCCAAGGGATGTTTTGAAAGTGTTGCTTGGCAACACTTTCAAAACATCCCTTGAGGTTCGGCAAATGTAATAGACTTCGCTAAAAAGAATTGCTGATACTCAAATTATAAATTTGATATATCATCCTGATTTTGATATAAAGATTAACGATTAAACGATTAAGAGTTTAACGATTAAAGCTACTTAGGTAAAAACAACGATGACTGAATATCCTAAAGCTACCTATGTAGGCAAGTATGTTGATGATTCGTTTAAGCTTGCCAAATTTTTTAGAGTACTCCGCAAGCGTTGGATCGTCATCGTCGCTGTCTCGGTCACGGTGTTTGCTGGAAATACTTACTACACATTTACCAAAACTCCACAATATCGCTCAAGTGCTTCGCTTCTAGTTAACTCGACGATCGCAGTGTCAGATATTCAACTTCCGGGTTTATCCCCTAGCTCTCTGGTTAATCTTGGTACAGAAGTCGCCATCCTAGAGAGCCGCCCTCTAATTGAAATTGCTGTTTCAAAAATGCAGCAATCTCCTTCAGCGCTCTCCTTCAAAGACCTTGACCCTTTGACGATCATGAACGGATTAGATATCCGACCTGAAAAAGATACGATGGTTCTGCGTCTTACCTATACAGATAGCGATCCGAAGCGAGCGCGAGAAGTTTTAACAGCATTAACCCAAACTTACGTTGAATATAGCTTAAAAGATCGCCGTACTAAGTCCAGTACTGCGATTAAATTCATTCAAGACAAACTGCCACAGGTTAAGCAGCAACTTGATAAGTCGGCTCTAGCAGTTACCCAATTCCGTAAGACTTACAACATCGTTGATCCTGACACCTATGCCGCCTCCGTTTATAAAATGCGTGAGGCGCTCGAAAATCAAGCTCAAGATTTACAAATCAAAATTGCTCAAGTTCAACAACAGTATGAAGTTCTTAGTCGCCAAGTTGGTAAATCTCCAGAAGCAGCGCTCGGTAGTGCGATTTTGCAACAAGATACGCCTTATCAATCCTTAGTCAAACAATTTCAAGAAGTTGAGACTAACTACTTTTTAGAGCGAACTCGATTTCGTGAAGATCATCCTACTGTGATTGCACTTAAAGATCGTCGTGATGAACTCTATCGGTTGCTGGAGACTCGTGCTCAGTCGGTAGTTGGCGTACGCGGCAATACGACAAATATTACTAATGAACCCAATAGTGTAATTCAGCAAAACCTAGCTTCCCAGTTATTTGATGCTCAAACTAACCTTGCCGTAAGTCAAGCGCAACTAGAGAGCATTCGTAATGCCCAGTCTGAAGTTGCTAATGCTTTTTCTAAGATTCCCCAGATACAGCAAAGATATGTGGAAATTCAAAGACAACTTGCCCTTGATACCTCAACCTACAATAAGCTGAGTGAAAAACTAGAGGAATTAAGAATTGCTGAGGCTCAAGAAATTTCATCATGGAAAGTTTTAGAGCCGCCTCTTATTCCGATCAAACCCTCTTCTCCAGATATTGAGAGGAGTTTGATTACTGGAGCAATTTCTGGAATAGCATTAGGAATCTTATTTGCTCTATTACTCAATCGCTTAGATCAGCGCATTCGTGAAGTGGAAGAAGTAAGGGAAATGATTGATATTCCTCTACTTGCTTCCATTCCAATGACAGAAATATCCTCATTAATTCCAGCAAGTAGTCAAGGTATACTGCCCTCTAGTAGTTACTATGCTTTTAAAGAGGCGCTGGGTTCTCTGGCTTTAAATTTGCGTTACTTGGGGACTGACGACACGATGAAGGTGATCGCTTTCACTTCGTCTGTACCTTCTGAAGGTAAGAGTACTTTGACTTATAATCTTGCTAACATTCTAGCGGCTCTGGGACATAGAGTTCTCTTAATAGATGCCGATATGCGAAAGCCAACTATTCATAAGTTAGCGAGACTAAGTAATAAAGTGGGTTTGTCTACAGCTTTAGCTACACTTAGTCCATGGCAGGATCTGATTCAGGCAGGATCTGATCTTGGTAATTTGCATGTTTTAACGTCAGGTTCTCTCCCTCCAAACCCTATGTTATTGCTAGAGTCTAATAAGATGGCAACGCTATTTCAGGAATGGAGAGAAGAGTATGACTATGTATTAGTTGACACTCCACCCGTCATTGGTATAACTGATGCTCAATGTTTGACCTCAAAGGTTGATACATTTATTTTGGTAGCGGCGATTAATCGTTCAACTAGAAGTGGGATCTCCCGTGCATTAGAGATTTTATCGACAGCAAGAGCTAATGTTTCTGGTTTGTTGATTAATATGATTGGTTCCTCTGATAGTGAATATCACTATGGCTACTATAATCACTACTATCTGAATGCCTCAGAAGCGGAAGAAGAGGAATCTGATACGGAAGTAGAAGTCATCGAAAATTAAGCCTAAAGAGAATGTCTGCGGCGCTTTGCGCCGCAGACATTCTCTTAAAAATCTACACCACGTTTGAGGTCTACGCCTTTCTCGGCATAGTGCTTGTGGCAGACCATTTCAGAATGTACAGATGCAAGGTCAAAGTAAGCGGGTTGATTAAGACAACGCCCTGTAATGATCACTTCAGTGTCGCGGGATTTTTTGAGTAAAGCTTGGCAGATTGGCTCGACGGGTAGTAAATCCAGATCAACCGTGGGATTAAGTTCGTCAAGAATGATTGTTTTGTAAAGCCCTGAAGCGATCGCTGCTTGAGCAATTTCCCAACCACGTTGAGCTTCGATGCAATCCATTTCCTGCTGTTGACCGCGCCAAACGATCGCATCACGTCCACAGCGTTGATGATCGATCACATGGGGATAGCCACGTTTAAGGGCAGCGATCGCCGCATCTTCGGTATAGCCCGCACCGCCCTTGAGCCATTGCATAATCAAAACACGGTGCGATAAATCGCGGCTAATGCCTGTACCGATCGCCTTGAGTGACCTTCCTAATGCTGAAGTGCTTTTACCTTTACCAGCGCCTGTATAAATCTCGATCCCTGTCACATCATATTTTTCGGCATGGGCATCATCATGCGATCGCATTTCTGAATGCAGGTCGGCAATATCGATCAGCGATTGTGGTGCGCCGCGCCCTGTGCAGATTACTTCGAGATGAGGTGGTTTATGTTTTAAATCTTTAACGACACGATCAACGGGGATTAGTCCTAAATCGAGAACGGGATTAATTTCATCGAGAACTACTACCGAGTACAGTCCTGAAGCCATTGCCCCTTTAGCGATCGCCCAACCACGTTCGGCTTCTTGGCGATCGAAAGGTGTGACATGCTCGGCATCAAAAAACTCAGAGCGACCAGTCCGCACATGATCGATTAAGTGAGGAAATCCCTGTTGCAATGCGGAAATTGCGGCATCTTCCGAATATTCACGCTCGGAGCCTTTAAGAAAGCGCAATAACAAAATTCTTGTGCCGAAGGGTGATGAATCAGACATGCCTAAGCCAAGCGATCGCAACACTACGCCCAAGGCTGCCTGTGATTTACCTTTGCCTGTTCCGTCATAAACATGGATTTGTCCGATCTCACGTTCGGGACGCACCTGTGCGGTCATGATGCCTATCGCTGCCATGTCTTTATCTAAGCTCGTTCATTTCTCATTCATTGTGATTATATCGAAAACCAAAGGATCTAAAGATGTCACAAAGCTCCACCCTTGATCCTTTGGTACAGAATGCTAAAATCTACATCTTAGAACCAATATATTTGTGTCATGAGAAAATTTGCAACGCGATCGCTAATTACCCTTGCAGCTATGACCACCACAATGATAGCTGTAGCTACAGCAGTGCGATCGCAGCCTAAGACCAACACAACACCAAACCCAACAACTTCAGTCGAGATTACGCGACCAGAGAAACCAGCAATTCCTTCAGGCAAAAAAGCTAGTTTCGTCAAAATGTTTGAAGATATTGCGATCTCCCCGAAATTTACACCCAAGGAAATCGAACTGCGGGGCATCAGTGGTGGCGGAGTTGAAACTCAAAAAAAATCAGGGCGCAAAGTTACCGAGACAGGTGACTGCATTGGGTTTGTTGACGCAGAACCCGATCATAAAATCACCCTGACCAAGCCATTTCGCTCTCTAAAAATGCAAGTCAAAAGCTCTGGCGATACAATTCTGCTAGTGCGCGGACCTGGGGGCAGTTGGTGTAGTGACGATGTTAGCGATCGCAACCCAGAGATTGGCGGCGACTGGCTAGAGGGAACCTATGAAGTATGGGTTGGCTCCTACGAGGAAAACACCTCTTTTCCTTACTTACTGCAACTTACAGAGCAACCATAAAACAATTATGGGCGGCGCTTCGCGCTGCCCATAATTAAATTGGACAACCTAAAGTTTGGCGACTGTCATTTTTGGTGAATGGATGCGTACCACTCGCGATCGTACAAAGATATAGACGAGTGCGATCGTCCAAATTCCGAACACCCGTAAACTCTGTATCCGCACAGGTTCGCAAATTCTTGAAAATTGTACCCCGCAAATTTGTACCCCGTAGATTAGAACCCTTCATAATTGCGCCTGTAAAATCAGCCTCTATCAAATTTGCACCACTAAAATTAGTGACACTGAGATTAGCCCGAATAAATTTACTATTAGAAGAGTTTGACCAAGTTAAATTTGCCCAACTTAAATCTGCATCCGAAAAATTGGCTCCCCTGAGTAAAGCACCCCTCAAATTAGTCTCAATCAAATTCGCCCCTGTCAAATTTGCCTCAATTAAATTAGCGCTACTCAGATCAGCTTTATTTAAGGTCGAGCCACGCAAATCAATACCAATTAAGACAACACTGCGTAGTTGAGCGTTACTGAGATCTATGTTAGAAAAGTTACGTTGTCCCTGTCTATATAGTTCCAACAGTTGCGCGACTTCCAAAGCGGTTACTCCTAACAAAATGGTATTGCTTAATTATCTTGAGTTACTGCCAATAAAAATATAGCGATCGCCAGCAACTAGCAAATTTATTTGAAAATTTCGGTCTGGGCTAAAATTTTAGCTTACTTTAAGCTTTCATCTCAAGCCAAAATCATAAAAGCCGCTTATAACAACGTGATAAGGAATGAAAATTAATTAACTTGTGCAATTAAAACCAAAATTTGTTGGGGCGGGCTTCGCCCGCCCCAACAAATTTTGGTTTTAATTAATTTTCATTCCTAATAATTAGTGTCTACTAAATGCGATCGCTATTCCCAAAAATCAATCCCAAAAATCAACATTGAGCATTGTGTCGATATCGCGACCAAATTGCCATGTATCTGGGAATTGGTATTCAGGATATTCAATCTTGATCCGCTTTAAGGAAGTTTCAAAGCAATCATCAAACATTTTTAAGAAGTGACGCTTGAGGCTAGGTGACTGCCTTAGCAGCGTTTTTAGTTCATCGCGTTGCTCGAATATTGTTAACAACCAGCCTCGATAACAGTCAGGCATATCAACATAGCATCGTTTCAGAATATGTTCGATCAACCTTTTGAGCCTAGTTTCTACCTCACGCTTATTACTACCTGACAAACCCTCTAACTCCTCTATTAAATTTTCGACATCAAGATTGTGAAAGTCACCCGCCTTTAATTGGGCGATCGCAGTCTCTAGCCATAGATCAAGATCGCGATCGTACAAAGATAATGATGGTGCAATTGCTTGAGTCATATTGCCTCATTTGATTTTTGGTTATAAATTCTACATGAATAGCCTTAGGAAAAATTTAGCTACTCCCTTCCCAGTCTACAACTAGACCTTGGTGATGCGGCACTTCGCGCCGCATCACTAAGGTTCTAATGTCGCGTCTATGCAATACCATCAGGGGCTTTCCTATGGTCTGGAAAACACTATAAGATATAAGCTAAATATAAATTTTAATTACAGCGATTTCCGAGCAAACGAAGCAAGAGATTTTTAGAAAGTGATGCTTTGCAACACTTTCTAAAAATCCCTTGCTTCGGGTCTGAACGCAAAGCGTTGTAAGTTGCCCATTACTTTTGTCTAAATTTTCAGTAACCCGCTATGAGTACGACCGAGCTTCCCAAACAATATAATCCTCTCGAATCTGAAGCCAAGTGGCAAAAATATTGGGAGGAAAGTGGCGTATTTGTAGCAGCCAGCGAAAGCGAAAAAGAACCATACTGCATCATGATTCCACCACCCAATGTCACGGGCAGCTTACATATGGGTCATGCTTTTCAAGAGGTATTAATCGATATCCTGATTCGCTATCATCGGATGCGTGGGTTTAATGCCCTGTGGTTACCTGGTACAGATCACGCCAGCATTGCTGTACAGACGATTCTCGATAAACAGATCAAAGCTGAAGGCAAAACCAATCAAGAGATTGGACGCGAAAAGTTTTTAGAGAGAGCATGGCAATGGAAAGCGGAATCGGGCGGTACGATTGTTTCGCAGTTGCGGCGCTTAGGTGTATCCGCTGACTGGACTCGCGAACGCTTCACTATGGATGAAGGCTTATCAAATTCTGTCACCGAAGCCTTTGTCAAACTTTACGAGGCTGGCTTAATTTATCGGGGCGAATATCTAGTTAACTGGTGTCCCGAATCACAATCTGCTGTATCTGATCTAGAAGTTGATAGTAAAGAAGTAAATGGTCATCTCTGGCATTTTCGCTACCCATTAGCCGATCGCTCTGGACATCTAGTAGTGGCGACTACCCGACCAGAGACTATGTTGGGTGATACGGCTGTGGCTGTAAACCCTGAAGACGATCGCTACAAGCATCTAATTGGCAAGACGATCATGTTGCCGATCATGAATCGCGAGATTCCGATCATTGGCGATCAATATGTCGATAAAGCCTTTGGCAGTGGTTGCGTCAAAATTACACCTGCCCATGACCCTAATGACTTTGAGATGGGTAAACGTCATCAGCTTCCCTTGATCAATATTCTCAATAAAGATGGCTCGATCAATGAGAATGGAGGCGAGTTCCAAGGACAAGATCGCTTTGTAGCGCGTAAAAACGTCGTAGCAAAGCTTGATCAATTGGGCTTACTGGAAAAAATTGAAGACTATACTCATACTGTTCCCTATTCAGAGCGTGGCAAAGTACCTGTAGAACCATTGCTCTCAATTCAGTGGTTTGTGAATATTAAGCCCCTATCAGACTTTGCACTACAACAATTTGACAAGCAAAACTCGCCCACCTTCGTACCCGATCGCTGGGGGAAGGTTTACCGAGATTGGCTGATCCGCCTTAAGGATTGGTGTATTTCCCGTCAACTATGGTGGGGGCATCAGATTCCTGCTTGGTATGCACCCGATGGCACAATTTTTGTGGCGAGGACTGAGACTGAGGCATATACCCAAGCTAAGGCGAAATTTGGTGAAGATGTAACTTTAGAACGCGATCCAGATGTACTTGATACATGGTTCTCATCTGGTTTATGGCCATTCTCGACTTTGGGCTGGCCAGAGCAAACACAGGACTTTGAGACTTTTTATCCCACAAGTGTTCTAGTTACTGGGTTTGACATTATTTTCTTCTGGGTGGCACGGATGACGATGATGGCAGGCTATTTCACGGGCAAGATGCCTTTCCACACGGTCTATATTCATGGACTGGTACGCGATGAAAACAATCAGAAGATGTCCAAATCCAAGAATAATGGCATCGATCCGTTAGTTCTCATTAATAAATATGGAACTGATGCATTGCGCTATTCACTCGTTAAAGAAGTAACAGGCGCAGGACAAGATATCCGCCTTGACTACAATCGTAAAACTGACGAATCGACTACCGTAGAGACAGCCCGAAACTTTGCCAATAAGCTTTGGAATGCTTCACGATTTGTAATGATGAATCTCAACTTGGAGCGGGGCTCCGCCCCGCTCCAAGTTGAGAATTTAGAACTTGCCGATCGCTGGATTTTGTCGCGTTACTACCAGACAGTTTTGCAAGTGCGTGAACAACTTGATGCATATAGTATGGGCGAAGCAACCAAAAGCCTGTATGAGTTTTTCTGGGGTGATTTCTGTGATTGGTATATTGAGCTAGTTAAGTCACGTTTACAGGAAACTGCCGCCCCTACTTCTCGCGCCACCGTGCAGCAAACTCTTGCCTTTGTCCTCGATGGGATTTTGCGCTTATTACACCCATTCATGCCCCACGTCACTGAGGAAATCTGGCAACTACTTACCTACGGTACAAGTGAACCATCGAGCGATCGCCCAGTACTTGCGATTCAACCCTATCCCGAAGTTGACACCACCCACATTAATGAAGCATTAGAAGAACAGTTCAAGTTAATCATTGGCACAATCCGCACCATTCGAAATCTTCGCGCTGAAGCTGAGATTAAGCCTAGTCTGAAGGTGAAGGTGATTTTACAATCCGACAGCGATCGCGAAAGAGCATTACTAGAAGCAGGACAAAGCTATATTCTTGATCTGGCGAGGGTTGAGGATTTGGCAATTGTGGCAACAGTCGATGAATCCGTGACCGAAGAGGCGATCGCAGGTGTTGTTGGTACGGTACAGGCGATCGTGTCGTTAGTCGGTGTTGTAGATATTGCCCAACTGATTGCCAAGCTAGAGCGCAGTCTCAAGAAATTAGAAGGGGCGATCGCTTCTAGCCAAGGTCGTTTAAACAATGAAGGCTATGTCAAAAAAGCTCCCCCTGACGTGGTGGCAACTGCCCGTGCAGAATTGGAAGAATCCTTGAAACAACAAGAGATTCTGAAAGCGCGTTTAGCTCAGTTGCAAAAATAAATTAGTGATTCCCTAGATCTGCCTGCCCAGATCTCCGACTTTTTCTTTGCAGCCAAAGATTAATTGTGTTAGTCAAAGAAAAAGTCGGAGATCTCAATCTCTCAGCAACTGCAAGTAATAATTAATTTATTGAGATGTTAAACGCTACCCTATCCGACAAGCTCGATCGCTTACGTCAAATATTTAATGAGTCATCGCGAGTACTGGTAGCTTACTCAGGCGGTATTGATAGCACCCTTGTCGCCAAGGTTGCCTTTGATGTTTTAGGCGATCGCGCTTTAGCAATTACTGCTAATTCACCATCATTATTACCCGCCGATCTTGCTGCGGCTCAAGTACAAGCGGAATTTATGGGACTCAAACATCAAATCGTCCAAACCGACGAGATGAATAACCCCAACTACACCTCCAATCCAATTAACCGTTGCTATTTCTGCAAAAGTGAACTACACGACACCCTCAAGCCATTGGCGAAAACCATGGGCTATAGCTATGTTGTCGATGGCTTAAATGCTGATGATTTGCAAGATTATCGACCAGGAATTCAAGCGGCAAAAGAACGCGGCGTGCGATCGCCTCTTGCCGAAGTAGGTATTAGCAAAATCGAAGTCCGTATGTTATCGCAATATTTAGGAATGCCTTGGTGGGATAAGCCTTCGCAACCATGCCTCAGTTCGCGATTTCCCTATGGCGAAGAAATAACCATTGAGAAATTACGTCGCGTAGGCAATGCCGAACAGTATCTACGCGATCGCGGCTGGAAAGGTGATATCCGAGTGCGATCGATGGGTGATACGGCAAAAATCGAAGTGTCAAGCGATCGCCTGCTCGAATTTATGAACTTTATGGCGATCGCGGATCTGACTAAAACCTTTCGTGAATATGGATTCAGTCTAATTACTTTAGACTTAGAAGGATTTCGGAGCGGAAAGCTAAATGATGCGATCGCTTTTTAATTCGCAAAAGTGTCGTCACACTTTCGTGAATTGGTATAAATCAAAAAAAGAGTCTGCACTTTGGGCAGACTCTTTTTTGGTAAAACATCCTGATTTTTTGAAGATTTTTGAAAAAGTTTCTGTTGATTGATTAAAAATTCTTATACTTTATCTCTAAGTGTTTTGCTTAACTTCTTAGTTATTCTGAGTCAGTTACGATTTTTTTAACGCAAAAATCTAAATTTAGTTCAAATCGAACATATTTATCAAAATAATTCTAAACGGCTTCTGTAAATTTGTTTTTTGTATCTACCTTTAGATTGATTTATTGCAATTTCTGACACTTTATTTCTGAGATCACGTCTTCATAAGGTTTACATACGAACAAAACTCAAGAGGAATTGTCAACCAAACTGAAATTTTCTTGTATATTGAGTCGTTATGCATATAAAACTTATTTGACAGCAAAAATACCTACTTCTAAAGGCATACTTTTATGGATATTTTTTTGTAACTATTGGCACAAAGTTCCATTTTTATAAAGAATTCTAATGAGAAAGAAGCAAAATTTCAATTTTAAGTAAACAAGAAAGTCTGTAAGCTTTTCACAGCAAGGATTTGACAGGTAAATTATTGTCATTTTGAATAACCATGTTAATCTGAACAACATAAACAAATTTATTAATGTTTTCTCTGTAATTAGCGAAACTACTTATTAATAATTTTGTTTTTAACCCTTTAACAGTCAAGCTTTCATCAGTAATTTTTAGTCGTTTATCTTCTTTTCTGCTTTACCTATGCTTAATTGGAACTGGAGCTACACTCTCTCTACCTCAGTAGTAGCTCTTGCTATCGTCTCAAGTCTTGCTAGCCATAGCGCACAGGCTCAAACAGGATCTCAAACAGAAGTCACAGCTACTAATGTATCTACTTCTCTATCTAACTCTTCTAATTCTTTAAAGGTTGGCGAAACGCGATCGCAAGCATTAATTAGAACCAAAGATGATTCGATCGCTCGCATCCATACCCACAAATTAAATGGCAAAAATGCTGCCACAGTCTACGTCCGTGGTATTCCTGTAGTTACTTATATTGAATCTGAAGAATCTGCCAAATCAGTTTCAGAAAATAACTCCTCCGACACATCAAAAACTAAAAGCGAAATTAAGGGCGAAACTAAAAAGAACTCTGAATCCCTAAAGCTAACAACCAGTCCTACTAATCTAGCCCCTAGTAACTCAGATAGTCCCGCCAAATCCGCCGATGATAGCTCTGAAAATCTGCTAACTTCAGCAAACCCTGTCGAAAGAGCTACCGCTGCCGCCGCCCTGATTAATCAACTTAATCGTGATGGTCTCGACGCAAATAAAATTATCCCAGCTTGGAAAAATGGCAACTATGTGATCAAATTAGGCGATCGCGCCATGTTGAAATTTGATCAGCAAGCAGTTTTCCCAGAATCTCTGCAAAATCAAACACAGGATGTTTTAGAGTCAGCAAATTTGCTGCGCCGCCTCCTTGGAGGTGCTAATCCTGTACTAGAGGTTGTCAATGCTCCCAGACCTAAGGTTGCAGCTAGATCCGCCTCGACACCAGCATTAAACAATCGCATTGTTGGCGTAATGTCTGGCATGGCTTCATGGTACGGACCTGGTTTTGATGGAAACTACAGTGCTAGTGGAGAAATCTTTAATGCTAGTGAGTTAACCGCAGCTCATCCTAGTTTGCCCTTTGGTACTTTGGTAAGGGTGGTTAACATGGATAACAACCAGTCAGTAGTAGTGCGAATTAATGATCGTGGTCCCTATGCCCATGGTCGGGTGATTGATATCTCCACAGCAGCCGCTAATGTTATTGGTCTAATTTCTTCAGGAGTTGCTCCTGTCAGACTCGAAATATTGTCTAAATAATCATCAATCCTCACCATGAAACCGATATTGGTGTTTCTAGCACCAAGGCGGTTGAAACATCAATATCGGTTTTTTGAAAGCCTATTGAGGCTTTGAGTAGTACAGATAAATTTTGGGAAGCGTTGCTCCGCGCCGCTTCCCAAAATTTATCTGGGCTTTAATTAAGCGCAAAGCGCTGTAATAATCCCAATTCACGAAAGTGTTTCCACACTTTTGTGAATTAAAAACCAAACCCAGTAAGAGTTTTATAGCTGTCGCCATTCTTGTTAGGACATAAAACCCAAATAGTGTGAGGCGGCGCTTCGCGCCGCCTCACACTATTTGGGTTTTGATTTGTCCTGATACAGATGGCTATAGCTATAAAATCAGAAAATGGCTCCGCCGTTTTTTGTTTTGGTATAAAAATTGTGCTAAACAACAAAAAGAGAGTGCTTTGCATTTTCTTTTTGCATGATTCTTTATAAAAAGCATAGTCATCTCCTACCTGAGACGGCTATGCTTTTTATAGTAATTTCGTTGAGGTTGATTGCTTGACACAGCTATTTACTACGATCGCTTCTTTGCGTAATTACTTAAAGACCCAAAAAGCCCAACAGTCCGTAGGACAATTATCTATTGGGCTTGTACCGACTATGGGGGCTTTGCACATTGGGCATTTAAGCCTAATTGATCGGGCTAGAACTGAAAATGCTTGCCTAGTTGTCAGTATTTTTGTCAATCCTTTGCAATTCGGGGCGGGTGAAGATTTTGAGCAATATCCACGCACTTTAGAGCAAGATCTCCAACTTTGTGAAAATGCAGGAGTTGATGCAATTTTTGCGCCAGAGCCTCAAGAGTTGGGGCTAAATGACATTAGCAAAATAACCCAAGTTATCCCACCACCAGCAATGACCGAGATTTTGTGTGGGCGATCGCGGGTTGGGCATTTTCAAGGTGTAGCCACAATCGTGACCAAGCTCGTGAATGTAGTACAACCTGATCGCGCTTACTTGGGTAGCAAAGATGGGCAGCAACTAGCGATTATTCGGAAACTGGTGACTGATTTAAACTTGCCTGTGGAGATTATTGGCTGTCCGACAGTGCGAGAACCAAGCGGCTTAGCCTACAGTTCCCGTAATCAGTACTTGTCCAGCAAAGATCGGGTTTTAGCAGCCCATATTTATCAAAGTCTACGGCAGGCTCAGCAGCAATTTTTTCTTTGTTATGAACTTTGTTATCCAGACCAAATTATCGAAGCAGCACAAAATTATTTAGCGAAGCTCCCTGAAATTAATCTAGAGTATATTGAGTTAGTCGATGCCAAGACCTTGCAACCATGTACTCAAATTACTTCTGAAGCAGAGTTAATGCTCGCGATCGCGGCTCGAATTGAAAATACACGCTTGATCGATAATATTTTGCTGAGTCATACTATCACCCCTAGAAAACCGATCATTGCGATCGATGGGCCTGCAGGTGCGGGCAAATCCACGGTTACCAAACAAGTTGCCAATAAATTAGGTTTGTTGTTTTTAGATACGGGCGCTATGTATCGTAGTGTTACCCTTGCTGTGTTACGCGAAGGTATTGATTTACGAGAGCAAGACAAAGTACAAGAGATCGCCGCCAGCTCAAAAATTCAACTATTTGCTAATCCGATCGCAGGTAAGCCGATGCAGGTGCTGCTCAATGGCGAAGATATCACTACGGAGATTCGCACCCCTGAAGTTACCGCCAATGTTTCCGCGATCGCCGCCCAAGCCGCCGTCCGTGAAATTTTGGTAAGGCAGCAGCAACTGATCGGGCAGACAGGTGGTGTAGTGATGGAAGGGCGAGACATTGGAACCCATGTATTTCCTGATGCAGAAGTTAAAGTATTTTTGACTGCTTCGGCAGAAGAGCGAGCCAAACGTCGTCAAGCCGATCTGATTGCTCAAGGTCAGGTCGCCCCCGACCTCGCTACCCTTGAGCATGAAATCCAAGAACGCGATCGCAAAGACTCCACCCGCGACCATTCACCTCTAACTCAGGCTGAAGATGCAACTTTAGTCAATACGGATGGTCTAACTATAGAAGAAGTGGTCGCAGCCATTGTAAATTTGTATGAACAAAAGGTACAAAACCTATGAAGCCATTAAGCATGATTTACCAATCGCTGTTGCAAGGAAAAGGGAAAAAGGAAAAAGGAAAAAGTCATAATCAATCACCAATTACTAAATTGTTTTTAATTGCAATTCCAGTTTTGGCGATCGCCTCTAGCTCCTTACCATCAATCCAAGCCCAAACTAATACAGCCTTGACAATCCGTGCTGATGTCCAAGAAGCAAACTCAAACACGGGTGTGGTTACGGCAACTGGCAATGTCAAAATGAGCTATCCCGCCCGACAGATTGATGCGATCGCTGAGCAAGCACAATATTTTTCTAAGGAGCAGCGTGTAGTTTTAACAGGCAATGTGATTGTTACCCAAGAAGGTGTCAATAGCATCAAAGCTCAAACTGTCACCTATCTCGTCAGTGAAGGTAAATTTGTCGCGTCACCTCCTGCTAATCAACAGGTCGAAACTATCTATGTAGTACCAGATCGAGATGTTGCTAATACGCCTGCAACTTCAGCAACGCCCGTAACCCAGATCAAACCTGCCTTTAAAAAACAGCAAGTCAGTCCACCCACGGCGACCAATTCTCCTCAAAAGTTACAATCAAAACCACAGGAAATTATTCTTGATGGTAAGTAGGATCAATTACGAATTACAAATTACGAATTAATAATTCGTAATTTGTAATTCGTAATTAATTAATTATTAATTACCACCAACTATCAACTAAGTAATGCAAATCTCCCTTGATAACGTTAGTAAAAACTACAGTGGTCGGCAGGTGGTTCAGCAAGTGAGCCTCACCGTTAAGCAGGGGGAAATTGTTGGACTGCTGGGACCAAATGGTGCGGGAAAAACTACATCGTTTTACATGGCAACAGGGTTAATTCAGCCCGATAGCGGCAGTATCTGGCTCGATCAACAAGATATTACCCGTTTACCAATTCACAAAAGGGCGCGGATGGGCATGGCTTACCTCGCCCAAGAAGCTACCATCTTTAGACAATTATCGGTGCGTGATAATTTGCTACTGGTGATGCAGCAAACCAACGTCCCCAAGAAATTACAAGTGCATCGACTGCGTACCTTGTTAGAAGAGTTTCGTCTGACCAAAATTGCTGATACGATGGGAATTCAAGTGTCGGGGGGAGAGCGTCGGCGTACTGAAATTGCGAGAGCGTTGGCGGTTGGGCAAGAAGGGCCCAAGTTTATCTTGCTAGATGAACCCTTTGCGGGTATCGATCCCATCGCTGTTAGTGAAATTCAGACAATCATCAGCAACTTGCGCGATCGCAATATGGGCGTGTTAATTACGGATCATAATGTTCGCGAGACTTTAACAATTACCGATCGCGCTTATATCATGCGTGAAGGCGAAGTTTTTGCTGACGGCTCTAGTCGAGAATTAGCGGATGATCCTGATGTCCGCAAATATTATCTCGGTGATAAGTTTCATTTTTAATTATTTTTGCAACACCTACGGTATTGCAAAAATAATTAACCCAAAAACCTGTAATCTCGATAAAGGAAATGGCAACCTTACAAACGACTCAACCAAGGAAAAAAGTTACAAACGTGTCGCTAGGATGGCTACCGAGATTGTCGATCATGGATCGCTATTTATTCACGCAGATGCTAACCCCATTTTTGTTTGGGGTGGGTGCATTTTCCTCCGTGATTCTAGCGATCGGCTCTCTATTTGAACTGATTCGCCTAATTACTGATGCAGGATTAAGCGTATTAACAGCGTTTCAGATTTTTGGTTACCAAATCCCAGGCTTCATGGTGTACTCATTCCCGATGTCGATGTTGTTAGCAACATTGCTCTCCTATAGCCGCATGTCGGGTGATGGGGAGACAACGGCTTTACGCAGTTGTGGGGTAAGCGCTTACCGTTTAGTTGCACCTGCATTGGTGTTAAGCCTATTTGTCACAGGCATGACCTATGTATTTAATGAGGCGATCGTTCCTGCGGCAAACTGGCAATCACGCAGTACATTACGAGCGGCTCTAAATCAAGAGAATGTGCAGTTTAAAAGCCAAGATATCTTTTATCAACAATATGGAGAAGTGCCGCAGGAAGATGGCACAACAAAGCAGGGCTTAGTGCGAAGTTTTTATGCACGTAGCTTTGATGGTAAAGAGATGCGTGGCTTAACGGTTTTAGATTTTTCGCAAGGACAGCTTCAACAAATTCTTGCCGCTGAGTCTGCGGTTTGGATTCCTGAGCAAAATGTTTGGAGATTTAGCAAAGGCACAACCTATCTGGTGGGGCCAGATGGTAATTACCGCAGTATCCTCCGCTTTGATGATCAAAATCTGCAATTACCTCGCGCCCCGCTTGACGTAGCACAAGAGCAGCGTAGTGCTGAAGAAATGAATATTGCTGATATTCGCCGTAATATCGATTTGCTCAAGCAATCTGGCAATACTAAGGAAATCCGTAAGCTAGAAGTCAGACTTGAACAGAAGTATGCTCTGCCGTTTATCTGTGTGGTCTTTGCCATCGTTGGTGCATCTCTAGGAATGCGTCCTCAGCGCACTGGTGCGGCGATCGGATTTGGACTGAGTGTGTTAATTATTTTTGGCTATTATCTCTTGCTATTTATCTGTGGCGCTCTCGGTCAAGTGGAATTTCTCTCACCGATCGCAGCTGCATGGATGCCTAATTTAATTGGGATCACGGCTGGCTTGATTATTCTCGCTCGTGTTACATAAGAATAAAGATGATGCAAAGCGCCACCTTTATTCTATTTTTTGCTCAAATTGAATTTGTTGATATAGATCGCTAACGGCTATTTCAACGTTTACAGATTTGAGAAATAGGAAATCGCCCAAACCATATTCAAAAAGCACCCATTGCCCTTGCTCATTACGCTGAAATACTTCCACCATTGGTTGCTCAACTTGCACTAATACATATTCTTGCAAAGTCTCAAACTGGCGGTATTGCGAAAACTTGAATCCACGATCATAGGCTTCGGTTGATGCTGAGAGGACTTCGATAATCAGACAAGGAAATGAGACGACCAAACTATCAGTGCGATCGCGTTCATCGCAGGTAACCACCACGTCTGGATAAAAATATTTGCGTTTGGGTTTTACCTGTACTTTGACATCAGCGATATAGACTTCGCAGAGACGATCAGTGAGGGCGTTATCCAATGTTTTAAGAAAATTAACTGAAACTCGATTGTGGTCACGAGTGCCGCCAGCCATAGCGATCACTTCACCATCACAAAACTCATGGCGCATTTCTTGGGTTGATTCCCAAGCTATATATTCTTCGTAAGTCATCAATAAGCGATCGGGTAAAGCAACCATAATTTCCAGCAGTAGGTAGTGGTTATAGATTTAATTTTAACTTCACCGAAAACGCAAAAAGGCAACGCGAAGCGTTGCCTTTTTGCGTTATTTCTTTTTGGTAGATTTGCTCACAGGAACTTCAACAATCGCATCCTCAATTTCCGTTACAGTTTCTTCCTCATCAGCATTCTCTGCAACTGCAACAGGTTCGGGATCAGCAGTAAAGTCCCCAGAAGTCGTCTCTACAGCTACACTTTCGACAGGAGCTTTAACTTCTGCATTAGGAGACTTAAGGGCTTCATCAAGGATTTGACGCGCATTTTCAGCTTGCGATCGCGCATCCAGAAATTTCATATTAAGCTGAGCAAAACTTTTGAGGGTTTTAAAACCTTCCTTAAGACTATTGATTTGCTCCTCAGTGACAATCTCATCGCTAAATAAAATATCGATTTGCGATCGCACTTGCATCGCATCAGAACGCAGTTCTTGCACTTTGATTTTGAGCGTTGCCAAGTTGTTTAGGACTTGCACCGCTTGAGTAATAGGATCTTCACGATCTTCAGACATGGAAAGTTCTCTCACTTCGATAAATTGGTCGGGACTAAAGCCATCGGCAAGATCAGTATCAAGTTTGCCTGAGTCCATCAGTTCCATTAGCTCTGCCATCGCCTTTTCACGCGCTTTTGGCGAATCTTTGCCAGCAACGGTTAAGACAACTTCGGGACTCTGGGCAAGGGTATAGCGTGCCATATTTTTTAACTTACATTAGTTTATAAATAAATAAGCGGTAAACCTATGCAAATCAAGGCTTTTCCAAACTATTTATTGTTTTTAATTGTTGAATTACGATCTTAACTTGTTTTTAGCAAGAGAGTTCGCATAGCGAACTCTCTTGCTAAAAACAAAAGTTAAGCCCAAAGTTACGCTTTGTGTCTCATGCGATCGCCAAATCAAGTCCGCTAAGATTCATGGTCTAGATAGAATTACGCCAAAACACAAAACGGCTAAGCTGTTTTGTGTTTTAAAACCCTTACGGGGTTTAATTTTTATTTTCTATCTGAGTAACGCTAGAACATATTCGGGGATAGTCGTTCTTACCCATGGATTCTACCCTCTTAGATCAAATCCGCCACCTATGCCGCGATCGCGCCGCCTATGAACACCTCAAAGCCATCTTGGTGCAGCAGGAGCGCGTCCATCAACTTAGCTGGGAAGAGCGTTATGAGAAGCTGATCTCAGCTCAGTCCACCGATGCTCCAGCCTCGGATATTTTTAGAAATATCATTGCTAGGGAAAAGGCGCTTGCCCAACTTGCCGATGCTATTCAGCGATCGCCATCCTTAGATCTAGTTTTACAAATAGCTGTCCAAGTCGCCCAAAAACTATTGCAGGTAGATCGGGTCGCAATTTTTCGTTGTCATCCTGATGGTAGGGGTGAGTTTGTGACTGATGCGATCGCTACAGGGCTAATATCTTTGGCTGCTATGCCCGAAAGACAGCTTTCATTGGCTCGTCACATGATCGAGTCCACTAATACAGAAAATTCAACTCAGACGATTGATAGCATTCGTACTTCTAGCTTGTCGTCTCATATCGTGACATTGCTGGAACAGATCGGAATTTCATTCTATGCCGCCAATAAGATCTATGCAGGGCAAGAAGTTTGGGGAACTCTAGTGGCTTTTCATGGTAGCGCTTATCACAGTTGGTCAGATAGCGATCGCACTTCTCTATCATTAATTGCGGCTCAAATTGGAATTGCCATTTCCTTAACTAATTTGCGTCAACAGTCTCAAGAGCTAACCGATGATTTACAAACTTTACAGGTTGAATTAGACAATTTACAGCAAACAGTTGCAGAGATAGCGGAGAGTGCGACTCATGCAACTATTACGCCAGATATTGCATCAGACAGCGTCCCAAGTAATGCGGAAAACGCGGAGACAAATACTCAAGAAGTTGGGGAAAAACCACAGAATGATCATTCTATAGATAACAATTCAGAACCTGAAGATTTAGAGTTAAAGGTCAGTCAAATCGATCATAATTTAGAAGATCAAGAAAATGAACTAGAAGAAAGTGAATCAGAAGAAATAGATAATAATCTAGAAGAAATTGCAGGTTTTGAATACAAACAAATTTCTCGAAACGGTTTGCCACCTCTCTTCTTAATTCCAGACTCTACTCTATCTCTATCTGAGGTTGAAGATGAGGATGATGCACCAGTTCCACCAGCGATCGCTTCTAATCAAGATGATATCTCTGCTGATATTACGCCGTTGGAACCCTTGATTGAGTTCGAGAAAGATGATGATATTACCCCATTTGAGCCACTGATTGATTTTGAGAAAGTTGTTATTCCTGAAAATATTACGCCAGTTGAACCAGCAATCAAGTTTGAGAAAGCTGATATCTCCTATGTAATTATGCCTGATAATCTTAAAGTGATTTCAGTCAACGAATCAGAAGAAGTTGAACCTACAGAAACTGAATTAGATGAAACTTCTGTTATGACGGATAGTTTCCTGACAGAGAATCCCAATCCAGACTCTAGTCTAGATTCAGATAAGATCGACGAATTAGAAGCAAGTCAGTTAGCAGTGAATGAGACAGAAGTCACTTCACCTGAAGCAAACACTCTAGAAAACGCTGAAACTGAAATTGCAGATTCACAACTCTCTCAATCTGAAAATCTCGAATCTGAAAATCTAGATCGAGAAAATCCAGAACCAGAAGCGATCGCACCAGAAGCAGCGGAATTAGAGACGATGGGAGCAGTGGAGTTAATTGCGTCTCAGCCAGTAGAACCAGAAACAATTGCCCCACCGCCTATTCAACCAGAAGAGCAACAAGAAACTCAACAGATTGATGTAGATATAACTTTAGGATTTGATAGGGATCATGATGATGATGATGAGCCTGCCATCGAGCCACAGTTTATGGAGACGATTTTAGAGATCGCGGGTAATGATCTTAAAGCAAAAGATTTCTTATTGAATGTGATTGACTCATATTTAGAAGATACACCTCAACTCATCCAAGCGATCGACAAGGCTCTTGCCGTGAATGATCAGACCCGCCTATTACAATCTTTAAATGCCTTGCGCTCAAGTAGTGACTATATCGGTGCATTGACGCTTTCACATCAATGTCGTCAACTCGAATCAGCAGTAAGAGCAAATTATGTAGTGCTGATTTATGCTTGCTTATCACGGGTAGCGATCGAGGCTCAGAGAGCAACTGATGCATTACGCATAGCGCGATCGCACTATAAGTTATAAAGTAGAGGAGCGCGTCACGCCCCTTCTACTTTAATTGGTTTACCTGCACATGATTGGCAAAGTGATTAGTGGCAGATATCAAATCATCCAAAGCCTTGGAGGAGGAGGATTTGGACAGACATTTTTAGCTGAAGATTTGCAGTTGCCCGACCATCATAAATGTGTAGTCAAGAGACTACAGCCGACCTCTAACGAAAATTTTATATGGGAGATTGCTAGTCGTTTATTTGAGACTGAGGCAAGGGTTTTACATAAACTTGGTAGTCACGATCGCATTCCGCGTTTGCTAGCTCATTTTGCAGAGGCGCATGAGTTTTATTTGGTGCAAGAGTTGGTCGATGGCTATGACCTCAGCAATGAAATTACTTCGATTGAGCGATCTGCTGATGGCTATCCAGTGGGGCGGATGAATGAAGCACAGGCGATCGCCTTTTTAATTGATGTACTGGAGATTCTCACATTTGTCCATCAGCAGGGGGCAATCCATCGCGATATTAAACCCGCTAACCTCATGCGTCGGCGCACCGATGGCAGGTTGGTATTAATTGATTTTGGTGCAGTTAAGCAAGTGGGAACGGCGATCGCAGCCTCTGCGGTTGGCTCTACGGTTGCCATCGGCACGGATGGTTATATGCCTAACGAGCAGGCGAGCGGCAAGCCTAGACCCTGTAGTGATCTTTATGCAGTTGGAGCGATCGCCATCCAAGGACTGACGGGAGTTGCCCCTAATTTATTATCTGAAGATTTAGAAACGGGCGAATTAGCTTGGCGACATTCTCCTGACCATGCGGCTTTAAAATATCGCGCTCAGGTCAGTGATGAATTGGCGAAGATCATCGATAAGTTAGTTAAATATGACTTTCGCGATCGCTATCAGTCTGCCGAATCTGTATTAATCGATGTACAAAAATTAAAAATACCGATCGCCCCAACGCTTTTATCTACGACTGTGCAGACTGGTTTTCCAGGATTAACATCGGCTTTCAACCCCAATGATGATGTCGCTACAAAATTTTCGCCCATAGCTTCGCCTAGCGATCGCGTGCAATTTGCTTATAAAAATCGCTTAGTGATCATCGCCGTAGGAATTGTATCGGCAATTAGCGTTATGGGTGCGGTGGTGTTTCTCCGCGCATCACCCTCGATCAAAAACGATGTAAAGATTACCGCTACCTCCCCTAGTCCCACACCCACATATTTATTTCTGTCAGAACGTCCAATCAGCGATCAAGACTTGGTGGGTAAGAGCGCTCTTGAGGTAGATATCATGCGAAATGAAGTATTTGCCCGTTATGGTCGCCGTTTTCAAGATCCTGAATTGCAGTCATATTTCAGTAGCCTGCCTTGGTATAACCCCCTCTATGCTCCTGATCAGTTCCCTGAGGGGCTACTAACACCCATAGAAATGCAAAATGTTACCTATATTCGAGAGTTTCAAAATCGCACCAACCCTCAATATAGCTCCTCTCAAAATGCTGTCAACAATTTGCAAAATCCTCAATGCGACTACACCAGACGTTTAGTCTCCGATCCTCAGCCACCGATCAATGTGCGTCAGGGGGCAGGAGTGGATTTTGCGATCGTGGGCAAGTTAGACAATGGCACACAAATTACCGTGCAGAGCGAAAAGCAAGGCTGGCTCCAAATTGCTGCCCCGATCGCTGGTTGGGTTGCGGCTAACCGCACTAAACCCATATGTTTATAAAAAATGAGATGCGCCGCATCTCATTTTTTATAAACATATGGGTAATCGCTGATGTTACGTTTCAAAAACCCAAATAAATGAAGGCGACGCGAAGCGTCGCCTTCATTTATTTGGGTTTATTGATAAATCGCTGTAAAATTCATTCATGATCGCGCAACGCGACATCATCCAAATTCCACCTATTAGATTGATGCTGTGACAGAAATTTCTGATTGGAGCGATGTAGAAGCTCAACTCAAAGAAACTAGACAACTCTTAGAAGAAATCGAACAGCGTTTTCTACAGGTTCATCGTGACTCGATTAGACAGCAGGAACTGCTAACCCAGCAAGAAGACATCAGAGCGCAAATTCAAGAAACTTCAAGCGATCGCCCTGAGCATAATAGCAACTCAAAAATTCGCCGCAAGCCTAGTTCTCTCAATGGGCGAGCAACTCCTACCCCTCATAAAGAAGAGTTAGTCAAACAATTGCAAGAAGTAGGCGAGCAACTTGAACAAATCGAAGCCAATCTCGAAAGTCGTTTACTTTCTTGGAGTAGTCTGCGTGAACCATTTTGGCAGATCGTTCGTTTTGTGGGGATAGGTATAATTATCGGCGTAATTTTGAGAGGTTGTGCCAGTTAAAAAATTAAATTTGAGCGCAGCCCAAATTTAATTTTTTAACTTTGAACCTTTTGATCGTGGTGCTTGTCAAAACACTCGTACAGATAATTAAGCCTTCTCACAAAGGGGAAAATCAAATGTTTCGTAATATCAAAAGCTTGTTGGCGATCGCTTGTGTAACCGTAGCCGTGGGAGCCGTAGCAGTTCCAAATCTCGTTGCTGCACAAAATACTACTCAAAATAGCACCGAAAAACGCAAGCCCCGTCAAGGTGAAGGCTGGAAGCAGTTGAACTTGACTGAAGCCCAAAAGGCACAAATGAAGTCTATTCGAGAAAGTGCCAAAGCTCGTCATCAAAGTGTCTTGACTGCTGAACAACGCGCAATTATGGAACAAGCTCGTCAATCTGGCGATCGCAAGGGTGTACGGAAGTCTCTCAATTTGACCGATGCTCAAAAGCAACAGATGAAAGCGATCGCTGAAGATACCAAGGCGCAAATGAAGAACGTCTTGACTCCTGCTCAACAACAACAACTTGAGCAAATGAAACAACAACGCCAATCAAATCGCGGCATGATGCGTTAAGGAGCTACTCACTATTCCTTCGCTATAAAAAGGAGCGCAAAGCGCTCCTTTTTTATTCTGCTTGGGGAACTTCTTTCCATAATGTCGAAACTTCACGAATACTGGAAAAGGTTCCATTTCCTAAAATTAAGTGATCTAAGAGAGGAATACTGAGCATTCTTGCAGCTTCAAGCAACTGACGAGTGAGCGTAATATCTTCTGGGCTAGGTGTTGTGTTACCCGATGGATGATTGTGCGCCACGATCAAACGTACTGCACCACTTTTGAGAACTTCGCGGAAAATATCACGGGGATGAGCAAGGGTTTCTGTGGCTGTGCCGATGGTGATAATGCGCTGGGCAATAATCCGATTTTTATTATCGAGCATCACTACGGCTAGACGTTCTTGCGGTTGCCACATTAGGTCTTGACTGAGTGCAGCGGCAGCTACCGATGGATCAGTAACTTCGGTCAAGTCTGGAGGCTTAGCATAGAGCGCTCTCTTACCTAGCTCGATCGCTGCTAAGATGGCGGTTGCTTTTGCGGGGCCCACGCCTTCTATTTGCATGAGTTCTTGCGGTGAGACGGTTTGCAAAGCCGCTACAGGATCACTAGTACGATCTTTGCCAATCGTTTGCAAGATTAGCTGTCCTAAACCAACGGCTGAGAGTTTACCTGCACCCTGCCCTGTCCCTAACAAAATTGCGATTAATTCTGCATTGGATAAACTGCGAACTCCTTGGCTGAGTAACCTTTCGCGGGGGCGATCGCTTTCAGCCATATCCACAATTCGCAGAGAATAGGTCATTTAAATGCGTACCGAGTATTGCAAGAATATTTTCTGCATTTTATCGCGATTGTTAGTAAAAATATCAATTGCGAATGGGGGGAGAATTACGAATTACGAATTGAGAGGAAATCATGAATTGTCAATTATAGCTATAGCCACCTGTATCAGGACAAATCAAAACCCCAATAGTGTGAGGCAGCGCGAAGCGCTGCCTCACACTATTGGGGTTTTATGTTCTAACAAGAATGGCGACAGCTATAGTAACTATAGCCATAAGTACATTAACGTCTATCTTTTGGGTTTTAGCTTGTTCTCAAGCTTGTTGGCTGTCCCCAGATAATTTTTTCGTGGGTATAAACGACCATCCCTGGTTTTGCACCTTTAGGCTTAAACACATATTTAGGAATCGTGCAGACCACAGGAACTTGATCGCTTTGTCGAGCGCGGCTGTAATAGGCGGCATAGTTAGCGGCGGTTTGCAGATCTTGATCATCGGCGATCGCGCCCGCAGGTAAGCGCAGCAATACATGACTGCCAGAAATTTCTTGAGCATGGAGCCAAAGATCATATTCCCCTGCAATACGGAAAGAAATCAGATCATTTTGATAGTTGTTTCGACCTACCCAAACTTCAAATCCATTGGGAGTAGTAAAGCGATGACAATCAGGAATTTCTTCTTGCTTGGTGCGATTGCTTTTATTTTTGCCACCTTTACTATTACTTTTCGTGCGTGGTGCATATTCGGCAGTGACTTTGAGATAGCCCTGCTGAGCTAGTTCCGCACGAATTTCTTGTAAAGCGGCAAGTTCACTCTGCTCTAATAGACTAACGGCGGTAGAAACTTGCTCAAGATAAGCGATTTCCTGTTGAACTGCTTCTAATAAAGGGGAGATCGCAAGGGCAGCCCGCTTTTGCTTTTGATGTTTCTTATAAAAAGATTGAGCATTCTGTTGGGCATTTAGTGTTGGATCAAGGGGAATTACCACAGATTTTTCTGAATGAAAATCAGTAAGTTGAATCTCTTTCATCCCAATTTCCCAGAGATGCAAATGTGCCATTAGCAAATCAGCCTTATCTTTGAAATCATCAGCTTGAGTCGAGAGTTGCAGCCGTTCTAGAAATTCATTTTCTTTAATCGTTAACTTCGCTAACTGATTTTGAATCGCTTGGCTAATTTGTTGATGTAATTGCTGAAAGGCGACTTGTCCCGTTTGTTGAGAATAGTAGCGATCGCAGAAGTCATTAACTGATAGCAAGGGGTTGCCCTCATCCCCCAGCCCCTTCTCCCATGAGGGGAGAAGGGGAGCAAGAAGAAAATCTTTTTGATTCCCCTCTACCCCTTTGGGAGAGGGGCTAGAGGTGAGGGCATATCCTTTGCCTTCTAAATGTGGATAAAACTGCTTTTGCTCAATAGAAGTTAGCCACATTTGCCAAGCTTGATATAGTGCTTCCCATTCAGAAAGCTTTAAATCAGCAACATTTTGATCGCCATTGATATTAGATATTGCCAATAGCGATCGCACTAGCGATGAACTAACTCCACGATAATTACTGAGTAAATTGCGCTTAATCTCCTTAGGAATCAAAATCAAGCGATCGCGCCATGCGTCAAAGGATTCACTCAAACTGGGAATGGCTTCGAGTAATGCTGGTGGTAATTCGTAGCGATCGCCTGTTTGGATTGGACGAACTCGCGACTGCTTATTACTAACTTGGTGGGCGGCCGTGACGATTTCGCCATTGGCATTCACTAAAATCGCGTTGCTATATTTGCCCATTACTTCTAGATATAGATGCCATTGCACCTCGTCATCGGGTCGCTTAGCAAATTGCAGATCGACGACGCGCTCCCAAGGACTAGTTAATTGCACAGAAACAAGAGCAAATCCTGCGACTTGATGCAAAATTTGTTGACTAAAGGTGAAAGTATCAGGCTGCTTTGGTGGTGGCGCACTGAGATGTAATCTGGCTGCTTGCGGATGCCAAGATAGCAATAGCCATTGTTTTTTTTCTAAAGTTCGTAATTGTAAATGAATCGTGTGGCGATCGCTTTGATGCACCTGCTCTAGTCTTGCAGGCACACAAGCTTTATTTAGCTCATGGGTCAAAGCTACAAGGGTGGTTAGGTCAGCAGGTTGCATTGTCTTAAGCTCATATTTATACCAATTCACAAACGTGTGACGACACTTTTGTGAATTAAAAAACATACCCAGTAAGGGTTTTCAAAACACAAAATGGCTACGCCATTTTGTGTTTTGGTATTATAGCTGTCACCATTCTTATATAGTGTGAGGCGGCGCGAAGCGCCGCCTCACACTATTTGGGTTTTCATAAAATTAGAGTGGACGCAAAGCGCCCACTCTATGACAGAACAAAGGGGCGATTCAAGCCACCTCAGTTGATTAATCAGTCGATTGATTATTTGTCAGGATCGGTGCGGGGGCGGATTTGTTCGGCTTCAGGACAATCATCAGAAACAGGGATATCGTTGGACGACATTCCCGTTTTGGTAAACGAAGATAATCTTTGTGTCACAGCACCAATACTCTCTAACCTGACCATTTCTTCCCAAGAGCAAACCTCGTCTTCATCCTCAGTCTCGTAACGAATCGTTACCACGTCACCTTCAATATCCAATATCTTGGCTCTTTCTAGCCAACGTCCCTGATCCCTCAGGTAAATCCAAACATCGCTCTTGGCTTCACAAAGTTGATATATTTTGCGATGTAGCATTCGCTTATGTCCTCAGGGTTACATAATTTTTAAGGTTAGAGCATACCTCAATAAGGTAAAAAACTAACCATTATCATTGTAAACGACTACACAAGCATTTGAAATTTTTTAAACTTTAGTTATGAATAAAAATTTAGTTAAGCTCAGCAAATTTGTGAGCCTTGTCTTGCGACATCAACCAGAGGTAATAGGTTTAAAGTTAGACGAAAATGGCTGGGCAGAGGTTGATCGCTTCATTGAGCTAGCAAAACAGAATGGCAAAAATATCTCAATAAGTATTCTTGAGGAAATAGTTGAGACAAATAATAAAAAGCGATTTGCGTTTAATGAGGACAAGTCTAAAATTCGAGCTAATCAAGGACATTCCATTGAAGTGAATTTAGATTTACCACCCCAACAACCTCCTGATCAGCTATTTCACGGGACAGCAACGAAATTTATTGAGTCCATTCGTCACCAAGGATTAATCGCTGGCAACCGACAACATGTGCATATGTCAAGCGATGAAACTACTGCGATTAAAGTTGGACAGAGACATGGTAAGCCAGTAGTTTTAAAAATTAAGTCAGTAGCCATGCATCAAGATAGTTTTTTATTCTTTTGCTCAGAGAATTCAGTATGGTTAACCGATTTTGTCCCGCCACAATATCTGGAATTTCCCACTGAATAATTAGTGGTACGCCACTAAGCTATAAAACCCAAAAGAGGATTGCGGCGCTTCGCGCCGCAATCCTCTTTTGGGTTAGTGGTCAGAGCTTAACGCAGCTCTTTGAACTGAATAACCACACGACGGTTAAACGCATTATCTGTTGCTGTAATTTCTTTACGCAGAGGTTGCAACCAAGATAAAGCCTCAAAAGTAACTTTGTAATTACTATCTAAGCCGCGATCGCGCAGTAAGTTCACGACCTCATTGGCTCTTGCTTGTGAGAGGTCAAGATTATAGTCATAATCGCCCATTTTGTCGGCATGACCACTAACTTGGATAATTCCGCGTTTTCCTTGAATTTTTGTCCAGAAATCATCAATTTTGGCTTCTTCACTAGACATAAGTTGCGACTCATCAGAGGAGAAGAAAACTACTACTTCTACGTCTGGATTTGTAATTGGCAAAATTGAACTATTAATACTGCTAATGCTGCGATCGCCAGTCTTATTCTGGGTTATAGAATTTGAATCATTTTTAAGCCCATTTTTGGGGATATTTTTTACATTATTTAAATCACCAGAACTAACATTTTTAGAAGAATTATCGATAGTGGGTTTCTCAGAATTATTGCTAGAAATATCTCCAGTTATTTTTTTAGGAATATCCCCCACTACTTTGCCTGAATTATTGAGAGAATTATTTTCATTATTTTCAATATTGTTATTCGGCGAGTTACGAGATGATTGGTCTAGAGGTTTATCAGAATTATTACTAGATAGTTTGACAGGCTTACCATTCAGCTTATTGTCATCCTTGCTAGTTGCTGGATTGGTTGCTTTGTTAGAGTTTGGAGTACTAGATTTGGGGGCGCTAGTTAGCAACTTATTGTTAGCCTTATTCGTGAAATCTGGCTTTGGCTCAAGTACTGATTCTTTAATCACCTTTGGCACAGCTTGATTTTGCAATTTACTATCATCCGATCGCTGAATTAAAATACCAAAGGCGATCGCTGTCCCAATAAAAGCTGCACCAATCAGCAAACCCGCCAATATTTTCCATAGGCTACTCGGAGCCGCGATCTGATTATTGGCAATTTCCAGCTCTTGAGCGACTAGTGCCGACGCTTGTTCATTTTCCTGAGCTTTAACCTCAAAATCGAAAAGCTGTTTCTTAACAAAAGGAGCGATCGCCATTGCAGTTCCGACAACTACAGCTTGACGAATGCGTTGATTGCCAACCTCTAGCTCAAACCATTGGGAATCATCGCGCATGACAAAATCAACTTTGGCAGGCAAACCTTTAGGATATGATTTGACACAATTTCCTTGATCGTCATAAATTGAGCCACGATCAGCAATAACTTGGTTTTCATAGACCACTTCCGCAAAAATTTGCGAGAGACTGGTCATTTCACTAGCAATTTTATAATCCCAAATATCAATATCTAGCCCAGTATCAAAATCATCTAACTCTTGTAACTGATAGCGATCAACATCATTCCCAATCCCAATCAAGATCAACTTTAAATAGTTCCTTTTGCCAACTGCAATTTCTAACGCTAGTTCCTTAGTATAGTTTTTGACCTGCTCCAGATCATCAATCCTGCCATCGGTCAAGAATACATACAGCCCCTGCTGAGCTTGGCTATATTGATTTACAAAATAGGCGATCGCAGGTAATAGCTTTGTGGTCTTACCCAGCTTAAAAGTTGCAGGTCCCGCGATCGCTAATTGCTGACAACTCGCATGATCAAACTCTCCCAATACCTGAATTTCATCACCTTCCCCACACCCCCAATAGATAAGCGAAGTCTTTCCAGTTCCATCCAAACTACCAGCCAAATAAGCCGTAAAATCTTGAACCAATGGCTGCAAGATATTTTCTGTATAGTTAATCTCATAGCCACGTTCTTGGATTTCCGCAAACGCTTCCCGCTTAATTTTGCGAATCGGTTCTCCATCCTCTAAATAAGAACGCAATCTACCCTGCTTAATATAGTCAACCAACAGATTAGGATCGACTCTTGCCTCAACCTTGCGCCCATAAGCCCGTTTCATTGATGCGCTAGCATCCAGAGCCAGCCCAGTTCGCCAACCTTCAGCAAATTTCCCCTGCGGCTCCATCGCGATCGAGAATTCCACTCGACATTCAGCCGACCCAGAATTTGTCTCTGGGATAGATCGCCAAACGTTCACCTCACCAAACTCAGCGGCTACTAAATTAGCTGGCATTTGCCAGTTTTTTGATTCAGTCCTTAATTCGTTCTTGACCTTATTGTCAATTTTACTTTTGAATTTACTTTTGATTTCACCATTGTCTGCACGTTCTAATTCAATAGGCTCGGAATTATTTTCATGTAGCATGGCATTCTATTTCTCTTGCTTTTATTTATGACCTAAGCGAACAGCCCTGCACTCAAGTGCGGGCTGAAAGCTAAAACCCGTTGAAACGGGTTGACCTCATTTAGTCATCTTTAGATGACTTTAGCTTTTAGCCAAGAACTTGAGTTCTTGGCAGTTTGTAACTAGAGATGATGCTTATTCATACGAAATCTACAACATCTTTCCATTGTTCAGATTCTGTAATTAGAGGAGCCTCTAGCTCCAGAGGCAATGCTTCTGTAATGTCTTGCGTCACATTTCCACCCGAAAATTCTAGGGTAAAAGCTGTAGACCCCGCAGGTAACCTAAAACGCATCAACGCAGGCACTCCAAAGTTATACTCTTCGCAAACTGCTCCTGCCTGATTAAGAATCCTTCCATAATGCGTAACTATCGTTTCCGCAGAGACAAATTCTTTGAAAATCTGTTCCAAAATCTGAATGTCATCTGCAACTTGATAATCCCAGAGATCAATTTCCCGACCTGCGGCATCTTTGACAAAGCTTCCTTCAAACATATTATCTAGTTCTTCCAGTTGCTTTTCATCAATCTCGTTGCCAACTCCAATCAATAAGAGCTTGATAAACGGTTTCGTTTGATCAGCAATTTCTAGCGCATATTTAAAGCAGTATTCCTTGACATCTTCAAGATCTTCGATAATGCCATCGGTGATCATCAGACAGATCGCCGCAGGTTGCTTTACACCGATCGCTGGTGCATCTTTATATTTGTTAATGAAATATCGTAAAGGCGGTAATAGTTTCGTTCCTGTTCCCCAAGGAATTTTGGGCCCTTTGATCGCAATTTGCTCGATCTCTTCACCACTAAAACTACCCAGATCTTCGATCAGTTCACCTGCTGCACCGCAAGCCCAGTTGAGCAAGTCAACTTTACCCGTTGCCGCAAAATTAGCAAGATACTTGACCATCACCCTTGCTACTGGCTCAACGACGTTGTTCGTAACGGCGGCACTTGCAAAAAAGCTACTGACAACACCACTGATGCCATACATTTTTTTCATCGAGGCAGAACCATCTAGGGCTAAGCCAACTCTTGCGCCTTCAATGTCTGGAACCATCAGAATAGTTGCAACGATGTCAATATCTCCGTTGTTTTGGGGATAAACATTGACTTCACCAAAGGGTTGAACGACACTTTTTAACTGCATACTCGGACTCTCTGATATTTCACATCAAAATAGTAACGTATATGGCTTTAACTAGAGGCAATTTCGCTAAAAACCAAAGGTATTATTACATCACATTAAATTCATGGTTATTCTGCTTAGCAAATGGCAGACGGTGGGCGATCGCTACACAAGAAGACTTTGAATCGAACAACTTACAGTTAGATATGCTATATTTGGATCATAAGGGATCGTAAGGGTTTCGACGTGTTAGTAGAAGCTATCCCTTGATGCAGGTCGAGAGCGGGCTATCTCTCGTAAATCAATGGCTCAAACAAGTACATGCGAACAACATTGTATCTTTCTCTCGTAAAGCAGCTCCAGTAGCAGCCTAAGAACCAAACTTTTCGGTTTCGAGGAGTGTTGTATGACTCCGTTAAATGCACCACTCAACCCCTCAACGGATGCTGTGACTAGCTTTCTCTGATAGGCTTTTCGCTTAAGACTTTATCAGTGCATCTCCCATTGCTAGAGATAAATAGCAGTTCCCTCCACGAGGATTAGATTGGATAAACCTGTGAATGACTGGGAGGTTAGGCGCTAGTGCGGACGGCAGTTCGACTCTGCCCGATTCCATTAACCTAAATAAAAAAGGCACTTGCTCAGCAAGTGCCTTTTTTATTGCAAACTGCTATGAAATACTCAGGATTAGCAAAGAAGTGCGTAAACAAGTATTTACAAATTCTCAATATCTAAAGCAGTTAATTATTGTATTTAGCCTACCTGCGATTATCGGTATGAGCTTTGTGCAGATGATTCCTAGTTGGGAAATAGTCAAGCCGATCGCCATATTGATATTTTTAATTATGGTTATAGGGTTTGCCTTCAGGTGGCGATCGCAGACAGATCGCAACCAAAGAGTTATGTTATTTCGCCCATTTATCTTTTTTCCTTTTTTAGCGATTTTCACTTTAGCCGTATCATTTTTTTTGTTAGTCAATTTAGCGATCGCCTATCTGGATTACCATCCTGTCACAACGTATCAGTTTCCAGATTTACCCACAACTTTGTACATTTACGAAAACACCTGTTTTCCCCCTGATAGTCGGACTGAGTGCAATTATTATTCCACTGAAATTAGGCGTAGGGTATGGATTTTTCCAGTTACGACAACGCTATTATCTTGTCCTTGCTTTTTTGAAAAGCCGATTCTGCGAGGTGATATCGCAACTTTTCCGATTGAAGCAAGCCGCGACAAATCTAAGCTAGCTGTCTCTATAGATATGAGGTATGGCAAAGTAGTAGAGGGTAGCTAAATTGATGAGGTGATCTTGATGCTGCAATCAGAAGTAAATCAAACATTGCAAGGCGATCGCTCTGATAATCTCGCTGGCAATCAAGCTGAGGCTATTAATCAATATGAGCAAGATTTTTACGCTTGGACGCAATATCAATCAGAATTTTTGCGTTTGGGTAAATGGCAGGAGCTAGATATTAAAAATTTGGTAGAGGAGATTTTATCGTTGGGTAGGCAGCAAAAGCAGGAACTCCGCAATCGTCTAGGAATTTTAATTGGGCATTTATTAAAGTGGGACTACCAGCCAGAATTGCGTAGTAAAAGTTGGAGAGCTACTATTCGTGAACAACGGGATGAAATTTTAGAAATTTTGCAAGAGAATCCCAGTTTAAAGCCTTATCTTGATGAAGCTGTTCAAAAAGGATTTCGCCAAGGGATTAACTTAGTTTTAAAAGAAACTCCCCTTGATCTGAATGACTTGCCTACAGAATGTCCCTATGCGATCTCCCAAATCCTCGATCTACTATTCCCTTTTGATTAAAACATTTCTAGCCAGTCAGCGCGTTTAGTACGAAGCGTCCCAATTTTTGCGCTATTCCTTAAGGAGTGTCTTGGGGCAGTTTCGGTAAATTTAAAAAATTTAAAATAAATTTAATTAATTAATAAAAAGCTGAAAATCCTTGCTAAACATTGCGATCGCTCTATTACAAGCATCAGAAAAGCCTGTTAATTTTGCAGCGTTAACTTCTTGACGTTTCTATAAACTTTGCGTCAAACTGTCTAGTAATTCAATAGCTAGAACCAGCATGGAAACTCTGGAATTCATTATTTACCCAGATGGACGAGTCGAAGAGCGTGTCACAGGCATTGTCGGTTCTAGTTGTGCTGAGGTGACGGCAGCGATCGAAGCAAAGCTCGGTATCGTGGCTCATCGAGAGTTAACATCCGAAAACTTTGCTCAACAGCAATTCACATCACAGTCGACTACGCAATTCGATCGCGTGTCTGACATAGACGCTTCTAGCTTTAGCCAGTGGCAATAAAACACAGAAAATCCAATGTTTCACTTTATAAAATAAAAATTTTCGTCCATTAGCCATTTAGTCGTAGTCAGGATAATCCCTATGTCACATTTTAGCCAAGTAAAAACCCAAATCCGCAGTCTTGAGCCTTTGCAAAAGGCTCTCACTGATTTAGGAGTCAACTGGAAATCTGGGGCTTCTCCCATGCGCGGACATGAAGGCACAACCACATCGGCTGAAGTGGTAATTGAGCAAGCCAATGGTTACGATGTAGGCTTTCAGTGGAATGGTTCTGAGTATGCCCTAGTTGCTGATATGCAGTTTTGGCAACAGCCTTGGACTGTTGAGAGCTTTTTGAGAAAGGTAACTCAGGGCTATGCGATCGCCACAGTCATGGGTGAATCTAGTGAGCAAGGCTTTAGCCTGTCCGAGCAGCAAGTCCGCGAAGATGGATCAGTACGTCTCGTTCTCCAACGTTGGAATGGATAATTCGTCTGTAGAAACAGCGATAAAAACTAGTTCAGAGTCAGAGATAAGCGATCGCTCTGGCTTTGAACCTGAACTTGGCGGCGAATTGCGGCAAAATGCTGTATTCGTTGATGAAACTGTCTGTATTGGTTGTGGTCATTGCGCCCATACTGCGAGTAGCACTTTCTTTTTAGAAGAAGACTATGGACGCGCTAGGGTAATCGCCCAAGATGGTGATGAAGAAGAATTGGTGCAAGAGGCGATCGATACTTGTCCTGTGGACTGCATCGCTTGGGTTAATTACAACGACCTCAATAAACTTGAAGAAGCTAGAAAGCATCAAATTATTCAAAATTTAGGAATTATTGGCGATGGTGCAGCTTTGCGCCGTGCCATCAATTCACAAACCTAAAAGGGGGACGCAAAGCGTCCCCCTTTTAGCTAAAAAAGAAGCGGTGAAATGCACCGCTTCTTTTTTATTTAGTAACGACGACCGCCGCCACCACCAGAAGGACGACCACCGCCGCCCTTAAAGCCACCTCTACCGCCACCAAAGGAATCGGAGCTTTCGCGAGGCTTAGCCTTATTAACCTTAAGCGCACGACCCATCCATTCGGCTTCGTCTAGTGCTTCGATCGCAGCATCTTCTTCCTTTTCATCGGTCATTTCCACAAAAGCGAAACCGCGTGGACGACCAGACTCACGATCAATCGGTAGATGAACGCGGGTGATTTTGCCATATTCTGCAAATACGGCTTTCAAATCATCTTCTGTAACCTCGTAAGAGAGATTACCAACATAAATAGACATAATACTTGCTTCAACAATCAGATATGTGTAGAGATAGAGATTTCGGAAAGAAGGCTGACACGATGAAACAGAAGACGACTGTCAATACTGAAAACAAACATGCGATCTAGAAATACTCATCCGCACATATTCTAGCGTAGTCATCTTCAATTAGTCGCTGATCTGGAAAATATTTACGATAGCTCAGCAAATTACAACACAAAGCGCTGTAAAAATCCGAAATGAGAAATAATACCTATGTCCTCTGATTTTTAGCGGTTTTAGGGGATCTATGGGTGAAATTTGTTGATTAGTTTTTCTATGTAAAATCGTATTGTAAGATACCGTTTTATATGAATTGCAACAATCATCAAATATCTGATTTGCGATCGCTTTTGTAAAAGTAAAACCTCTAAATAATCGGAAGCAATCAATAGAGAATAAATAATTAACTAAGTGTTTTCCATCACTTGTTTTCTGTTTTATAGAGATCGTTAAACAAGAAAAAGGGGCGCAAAGCGCCCCTTTTTCTTGTTTAGTTAAAAATTTACTTATTAATAGTAACTTTTACGGGTTGAGCGATCGCATCAACATCAGCAGGGACTGACAAAAATCTATCTAAGGCTTTAGCAATCAGCGTATCGATCGCATATTTGCCACCGCCATAAATGGCAAAAAATGCAAAAGATGCAGCATAAAGTAATGACAGCTCTAGCGACGGAATAAAGAATCCGCTAGTCAAAATATGATGATAGTTGGCTACCAACATGGTTGCAAATAACCCTAGGGCGGCTGGTCTAGTTAAAAAGCCTAGGACTAGTAGTGGAGAAGCAACTACTTCTGTAATTGCAGCACAGTAGGCAAAAAAGATGGGAAATGGGATGCCAATAGCCGCTACATAGGATTCAGCAAAATCAGATATGTCATCAAGTTTATCGAACCCGTGATGCACCATGACCGTACCTAAAACAACTCTTAGGAGTAACAATGCTCCTTGTGTAAGCGATACAGGCGCTGAGTCTGAACTCAAAACTAGGCGAGAGATAGCAGCAGCAATGCGAGTGGTATTGTTCATGTCGGCGCACCTAGTTAATAAAAGTTAATCAATCGAAATAATTTATTACGTATATACATTAATCTTAACATAAGTTTTTATAATACAACTCATCCAAAAATTAAAAAAGTATTGAGGCTTATAGGGTCTTGACATTCTTTGGGTTGGATGACGAGCGAAAATCTTTGTCAAGCATTTGACATTTTCGTTGTGCTACGATCGCAAACTAAGCAATCTTTATGTATTGCATACAACATTAAAATCCTAAGAAATTCTCAACTATTAGAGCGAAGATTATGTCCGCATTGCCCGCCATTGCCGTTCTTGCGATTCTGATTTTGGTTCATGAACTCGGTCACTTTATGGCTGCTCGTGTACAGGGCATTCATGTCAATCGATTTTCGATTGGGTTTGGCCCCGTGTTGTGGAAATATCAAGGCAAACAAACAGAGTATGCACTGCGGGCAATTCCCCTTGGTGGTTATGTTGGCTTTCCTGATGATGATGAAGAGAGCAACATTCCTGCCGATGATCCCAACTTAATGAAAAATCGTCCGATCATGGATCGAGCGATCGTGATCAGTGCAGGCGTGATTGCCAATTTTGTTTTTGCTTACTTAGTCTTATTAGTAATGACTTTGAGTGTGGGTATCGGCACAGTCGATCAACCAGGGGTAAGAATTACGAAAATCCTTGATCTAAATGCACCTGCCGCCGTTTCAGGTTTGCAAGCTGGCGATATCGTCTTATCAGCAAATGGTACAAAATTTGATACGAGCCTCACTACTCTTGATCGCTTTCAATCATTGATTTCTAAAAATGCCAATCAAAGTGTTGATTTACAAGTCATGCGTGATGGCAAGTTATTACAAGTACCAATCTTGCCCGATGGCGAATCAGGAAAAGGTCGCATCGGTGTGAGACTAGACTTCACTGGTAAGCCCCACCGCCGTTCCGTACATAGTATTGGTGAAGCTTTCGATAACGCTACCCAGAGTTTTGAGCGCTTAGTGGTGATGACTGTTCAAGGTTTAAAACAATTGGCGACCAATTTCCAAAATACGGCATCACAACTATCGGGCCCCGTCGCGATCGTGGCGATGGGTTCAGAATTGGTTAAGTCAGATGCAGCGGCGCTATTTGATTTCACCGCGATCATCAGTATTAACCTTGCGATCATTAACATTTTGCCTTTGCCAGCCCTTGATGGTGGTCAATTAGTATTTTTGCTCATTGAAGCTTTGCGCGGCGGCAAGCCTCTACCTGAAGAATTACAAAACAATGTCATGCAAGGCGGCTTAGTAATCTTGCTCGGTTTAGGTGTAGTGATGATCTTTAAAGACTCATTTAACTTACTTCAGCAAAGTGGGCTAAGTCCTCTGTAGCCAAAGCTTTGCTTACCAATAAGGTGTAGTGATCGCCAAATGTATCAAGACATAAAACCCAAAAGAGAGTGGCGGCGCTCCGCGCCGCCACTCTCTTTTGGGTTTTGATTTTGGCTGGAGATAGCAGTACTACTAAGTGCTGCCTTTCTTTTTGTATTGATGATTACTACAAGTGGTCATAAATACAAAGTTTTTTGACAAATTCACGCATAATAGATAAAGAAATAATAAGTTTTTCGATCAACTCGATACATCACCCATGTCTCTCCCTATTCGTAATGTCGCCATCATCGCCCACGTCGATCACGGCAAAACCACTTTAGTTGACGCACTCCTCAGACAGTCAGGCGCTTTTCGCGAAGGCGAAGCCCTTGTCGAATGCGTGATGGACTCCAACGACTTAGAGCGTGAGCGCGGTATTACCATCCTTTCCAAAAATACTGCCGTTAAATATAAAGATACGCTGATTAATATTGTTGACACCCCAGGACACGCTGACTTTGGCGGCGAAGTTGAGCGCGTACTTGGCATGGTCGAAGGTTGTTTGCTGATCGTTGATGCCAATGAAGGACCTATGCCCCAAACTCGCTTTGTGTTGAAAAAAGCGTTGGAAAAAGGCTTGCGACCTTTAGTCGTTATTAATAAGATCGATCGCGAATTTGCCGATCCCCACGTCGCTGTCAGCAAAGTTCTTGATCTATTCCTCGAACTCGGTGCAGATGATGACCAGTGCGACTTCCCCTACCTATTTGCATCAGGCATGGGGGGCTTTGCGAAGGAACAGCTCGAAGATGAAGGCAAAGATATGAAGCCTTTGTTTGAAGCAATTTTGCACCATGTATCGCCTCCCGTTGGCAATCCCGACAAGCCTTTGCAGTTGCAAGTTACCACCCTTGATTATTCCGAATATCTCGGTCGAATTGTAATAGGCAAAATCCACAACGGTACGATTACCTCTGGTCAGCAAGCGGCTTTGATTGCTGAAGATGGTTCGATTGTTAAAGGCAAAATCACCAAACTGCTAGGATTTGATGGGTTAAAACGAGTTGAGCTACAAACCTCATCCGCAGGTAACATTGTCGCTGTTTCGGGGTTTGCCACCGCCAACATCGGTGAAACGATTACCTGTCCTAACGAGCCTTTAGCACTACCAATGATCAAAGTGGACGAACCCACTTTGCAGATGACCTTTTGCGTTAATGACTCACCCTTTGTTGGTCAAGAAGGCAAATTAGTCACTACTCGCCAAGTACGCGATCGCCTATTGCGCGAACTCGAAACCAACGTAGCGCTACGTGTCACCGAAGATCCTGAATCCCCCGATCGCTTTGCGGTAGCTGGACGCGGTGAATTGCACTTGGGTATCTTGATCGAGACGATGCGTCGTGAAGGCTATGAGTTCCAAGTAACTCAGCCTCAAGTTATTTACCGCGAAATCAATGGTCAAAAATGTGAACCCTACGAAGCTCTAGTTCTGGATGTGCCTGAAGATGCTGTCGGTGGATGTATCGAGCGTCTTGGTCAACGTCGTGCCGAAATGATCGATATGCAAATGTCTAGTACTGGACGCTCTCAGCTAGAATTCGTCGTTCCTGCTCGCGGCTTGATTGGCTTCCGTGGCGATTTCATGCGTGCAACCCGTGGCGCTGGCATCATGAACCATAGCTTCCTCGATTACCGTCCTGCGGCTGGCGAAATTAGCGCCCGTCGGAATGGCGTACTGATCTCCTTTGAAGAAGGCGTGGCAACTGAGTTCTCCTTGAAGAATGCAGAAGATCGCGGTGTTTTCTTCATTAAACCTGGTACTAAGGTTTATAAGGGCATGATCATTGGCGAAAATAATCGTCCTCAGGATATGGAACTGAACGTCTGTAAGAGCAAGCAGCTTACTAACATGCGTGCGGCTGGTGCTGATGACATTGTGCAGTTGCAAGCCCCGATCGAAATGAGCCTCGAACGTGCCTTGGAATACATTGGTTCCGATGAAATTCTTGAGGTCACTCCTGAATCAATTCGTTTACGCAAGATGACCAAGAAATTTGCGAAGCGCTAAATTTCTAATAATTTTCGCAAAGTAAAAGGGGCGCAATGCGCCCCTTTTACTTTATAGGTTTATATTTGCTAAACTATCTTCTAAAGTTTTAAGGCTATTCCCTAACCATTTACTTATGCACCAAGTTGTCCTCGAAATATCTGGAAGTCGTAAAGTGCATGTTATTTCAGAACATGCAACTAAGGAGGAAGCTCTGGATAAGTATATCAAGCTGGTAGAAGCAAACAAGGGATCGCCAATTACAACCAAAGGGAAATATTCAATTCGCAAAAAGCCTGAATAGCCATAAATTTTTAATCAGTCCTGTTGTCGGCTTCTTAAATCATTAAATTTCACTTCATGCACTTATCCGAATGCTATCGACTCTTGGGAGTACCCCGCAATGCGACCTTGGATGATATTAAGGTTGCCTATCGTCGCCTTGCTCGTAAGTATCACCCTGATGTCAATCAAAATGATCCAACAGCCACGGATAAGTTTCGTCTGGTGCAGGAAGCTTACAAAATGCTCAAAGATTCTGACAAGGAAGACTTGACTAAAGAGTTGTTTGCCAAAAAAGCCTCGACAAATACTTCTCCATCTCAGTCTGCCCCCCCTCCGCCAAAAGCAACTCCCCCCAGCAAACCGCAGCCTCATCCCAAAATCAAAATTGAGGTAAAGCAGGTCAATAATCAAGTCGATCCAATTAATAGTGATCCAGAACTAAAGCTCAAGTTGGATATGTTGCGGCGCGTGCAAGATTTACTGAAGCAGAAAAAATACGTGGTAGCGATCGCAGTTGTGGAAGGGATGAGTGAGAGATTTCCTAATTCACCAGAGGTAATCCATTGGAAAGCGGTAACTTATCATCGATGGAGTAGTGAATTGATTTTGGCAGGCAAGCTACGCGAAGCGGAAATCTATCTCAATAAAGCACTAAATACTGATCCTAAAAATCGCGAGCTTAGTTTTGAAGTTAAGCGTGATTTGGAGAGAGTTCAGATGCTTAAAAACAGATAGAAAAAGTGATATCTGAAAAACAAGACAATTTAGTCGCAGTGAAAAAGTAAAATCTTAATGAGAGTGGCGAACTCTAAACGATCCAATTTTCCAACCTTAAACCAGAAATATTGATGAAATCTTTTGTGTTATTCGTAACTACCTGATCATGACGAGATCTTGCTACGGCAGCAATCATTGCATCTAGTTCACCTGTGGGTTTACCGATTTGTCTAAGTTCTGATTGAATTTTGCCAAATTCTTTAGCAGCTAATAGATCGAAACTGATAATTGGCATATCTTGTAGAAAAAGCTCAAGTGAGGCAAGGTTTTGTTCTACTCGCAGTGAACAGTAAACTCCCTTATAAAGTTCGGCAACATTAATTGTGGAAATATAGCATTCATCAGCACAGGCATTAAAGGACGAAATAACTTGAGGATTGCCTTTGAGGAGGGCGATGCAGATGTTGGTGTCAAGTAAATACATGAATAGTTAGAAGTCGAAGGAGTCAATGTTTCTGCCATAGTCACGATGACGTTGTGTGTCAATATCGGTAAATATTAGATCAATATCTGGCTGGTTGCGCCATGTGCCAAATATACGATTTAGTCTTTCTATTCTGGCGCTTTTATCGCTAGGTTTATCTGCTTCAATTTCCAGAAATACTGCTCCATCAGGGATATTAACTATATCTAGCAGTTGAATCGTTTGCCCTGATTTAATCCCTTGAATTTGTAGTTTCATAGTTTTACAGCACTAATAACGTATTGCTAGAGTAACATAACTGTCTTGAATGGTTAAGGAGAGATTGCCTCTCAAATAATCACATCACAAAGTGATCGCTAGCTGCTAAAAGTAAAATGGCGATCGCTTTATCGCTTTAAATGATGTCAAACAAATGCTTGGTTTATGAGAGGTTAGCCAAATCGCTATTTCAATAAGTACAGTAAAGGCGATCGCTACTTATTTTGTTTAAGTAAAAATGTTTCATAGTGACGGGCTAATGCTTGCGGCGATGGACTCGCAGCGTAATCTTGGGGAGGTTTTAGGGGTTTGCCGTTTAGCTCCTTGTAACAGGTATTGAGTAGAGTAGATGAAACAACAACTTCGCTGGTATCTGGATCAATCGAAATCAGATAAAGATCAAACAGGGTATGAATATCGGCACGAAGTAGCAAACCATTTTTAACGTGATTTGTGTCAGTGCCAAGATAGGGAAATATATGTGCTGCTTCTAGGGCTGCTTCTGCATCACAGTCAGTAATTACACATTGTCCGCCATAGGCTTTTAATAGCTCAGAGCGGAATTTTGACTGTCCCTGACGCTGAACGATCGCTCTGTTGGTGCGCTCTCTAGCATCCGTTAAATTTTCTGGATTAAAGTCTAATTTAGACTCGATATTTTCTCTGTCAATTGTAATTTCTTCTAAGCTTTCTACAGGCAAATCAATTAATTCATCTATTTTTTCGGTATTATCTTGATTGTCGTTGTACCACTCGTTAAACTTATTAAGCATTTCAGCAAGGCGTGTTTCTCGACCATCTCCAATTGATATAAATAAATCTAGTAATGGGTACAAACAAACAAATGCTAGTTTAAGATTCCATAATTCATCTTCAAAATCAGTAGGAAAAAAGTAAGCACTAGTACAGAAAAAGAGACTGTGTATATCTTTCCCTTCTGACAATCCGAAACGCTTTGTATTAATCAATTGGTGAAAATCATCAGAATTTTCAGCAGTATTTGAGTTGTAATGAATTTCAAAATCAGTAAAAAATGTATTAATCAACTCAATATTAGAGAACATTTCTTGTCTAACTTTAGAGACGAAATTTGGCTCGACTGATGTCCTAAAAGGCTGAAAGACAACTCTGATACATCCTTCTGCTAAGACATCAAAAGTGAGATATGCAGAATGATGATATATTGGCTTACCACTAGCATTTTTTATTGCAAGAGGCTGGTCTTTGTTGACGTTTCTACGTTTGCCAGATATACCAACATGAACGAATCCATACTCAGTATTGGTAACTGCATTTGGTCTATTATTTGGTGTCTTAACCTCACTCATTTCATCATACGGCTCAACTCCATAAATTTCTGTAATAAGTTCTAGGCTGTCTTTTACAAGTAGCTTTAACCGAGGGAAAAAATGTTTTTGGAGTGTGGCAATGCGTTCTTTGACATCAAGAATTTTGAACACCTCTATATCTTTTTCGTCAAATTCTATTTCGTTGACATTGCTTGGATTGATGATAGCCATTAGATTCTTTCCTTTTTAGTTTTTGTGGGTTGTGGCGATCGCCCTTTACTTGCACAGAAATTAAAGAGGCGATCGCCTTATGAATTATTACAAATCCAAAACATACCTTACCCCACCAATAATCGGCAAATATTGATCAAAACTTAGGCTACCCAAATATCCAATTACTCTCTGGATATCTACCGCCCTTATTTGATCGCACAAGGCAACTGATTTCTGAGGTAATCCCGCAGTTCCAGCTTGAATAATTGGATACAGTGCAGGATTTTTCTTTGCCCAGCCACCAAACTGAGTAGTTAAAGGAACCACAACCACAACAGGATAACGTACATCCCCCAAAGGCACACCAATAATTACAGCAGGTCTTCTCCCTTCTTGTTCACGTCCTTTCGGATTATGGAATGGCAGGTCAATAAAGACAACATCACCACATTTGAGAAGCTGACTATTCAAAATCTCTATCCTGCCTTGACCACTAAACCAATACCAGAAACATATTCCACAGGCTTCATACTTGGTATCCCACCTTCTCCCCAGTTATACTCAGGCAAGTCATCGACCAAATCTGCTTCTAACCAAGATTGAGACTCTGGATCATTGGTAGCAAAATTTTCTATTTTTGATAATTCATTCACTAAAAACTGAATAGTCTTAAGCTTGTCGGAAGGGTTTAGTTTTTGGAGATTCGGCAATAACTCGGTGAAGGTCATAACCATAAACCTAGAACAACTACTCTCTATTATTTTACTTGCTTGCACCATTTACTTTCACAGAAATTAAAAAAGCGATCGCCTTGTGAGGCAAATTAGAAATTTAATTAAAACAAAAAAAGAAAGTCAGCAGTAATTGCCGACTTTCTTTTTTTGTTTTATGCTGCAAAGCTTTGCAGAAAATCCACTTAGCGGAATTAACCCATTTGACGACGTAGAGCTTCTAGTTCAGCATCGATCGCCGCACCAACAGTTGGCTTAACTGCATCCGACGGAGGCAAAGCACCTTGAGGAGCAGGACTACCTGTCATCATTTTTGCCTTGAGAGCTGCTAATTCATCATCAACTCCACTGCCAGACTCCAACTGAGCAAACTGAGACTCAAGGTTGTCCATACCCAGCTCAGAGCTAGCACTTGCCTTAGCTTCAGCCATCAAGACACGCTCTTCCATGCGCTCAAAGGTTGCAGCCGCTGAGTTGGTATTAACCTTGCCCAACATATTATTAAGGTTTTCTTGAGCCTTAGCCGATTGCATACGCGCCTTAAGCATCTCTTTCTTGGTTTTAGCCTCAGAGATCTTGCCTTCGATCGCAATTAGATTTTTCTTCAGCAGATCTACTTGTCCAGACTGTTGATCAAGCCCAGCCTTCAAGGTTGCCGCCGAATCAGCATGAGTTTTCTTACGGCTTAAAGCTTCTCTAGCTAGGTTTTCATCACCTTTCTGGAGCGCTAGCATCGCCCGTTTTTCCCACTCTTGTGCTTGAGAAGCACTTTGATTATATTGTTGCTCTTGGCGCTTAAGAGCAGCCATTGATTGTGCTACAGCTTGGCGCAATTGCACCAAGTCTTCTTGCATATCAATGATTGATTGCTCCAGAATTTTTTCTGGATCTTCCGCAGCCGTAACCATTGCATTTACATTGGACTTGACCACCATACCAATGCGATCGAGTAATCCCATAATCTTGTCCTTTGTCTTAGGGAGTAAATTGTCTACATACTATCATGAAGCCCATAAAAGTATAGGCGGCGCTAAGCGCCGCCTATACTTTATTTTACATATAGCAGCTCCGGGATTTGAACCCGGGACCTACGGATTATGAGACCGTCGCTCTAACCACCTGAGCCAAGCTGCCGTGCGTTTCTTAATATAGCATATCTGATGTAAATATTTTGCAATGTTAGCTTGTTAATTTTTGCGCTAGTTTAGCTTTACGTGGCGCTGATTCCATTAGCTTCAAGTATTGCTTTATCTCGAATCCGACATGAATCGCAAACGCCACAAGGCACTTCTCCCCCTTGATAGCATGACCATGTAAGCTCAATTGGCACACCTAAAAGTCTAGCGCGTCGGACAATATCAGTTTTAGAATCCATGACTAAAGGAGCAATTAATTTCGGTGCATTTCCTTCTATCCCCACTTTGGACGAGAGCGCAGCTAAATTTTGAAAAGCTTCCAAATAATCAGGACGACAATCAGGATAGCCTGAATAGTCCACCGCATTAATTCCCAAATAGATAGCCTCGGCTCCCTTTGATTCAGCTAGGGATAAGGCGATCGCAATAAATACTGTATTCCGTCCTGGGACATAGGTAATTGGAATTTCACCTAATTGCACGCCTTCCGTTGGTACAGCAATATTCTCATCAGTTAAAGCCGAGCCACCCCACTGGGCAAGATTTACATCGACTATAAAATGCTCATTAATATTCAAAGCAGCAGCAACTTGTCGAGCTGCTAGTAACTCGCGTTCATGACGTTGACCATAGCGAAAGGATAAGGCGATCGCTTCATAGCCATCCGCGATCGCCTGAGCGGCTACCGTCGCCGAATCCAATCCACCAGACAATAAAATTACGGCTTTTTTTTGGGAAGTCCCTATATCTACCATTTTGTTTACCTTACTCCCAATAACTTATGAGTTTGGATACTCACTCGCCAATTTGGATGACTTAATACATACTGCAATACTAAATCTTTACTGCTAGCAGTTTCCCACTCAGCCTGTAAGTATTTCACCACCTTTGTCGAAACTTTCGACGCATTCTGCTCAGCCCAGATTAAATCTGACTCATCTTTGACTACTACTTTTAATTCACTAGCCTGCTCGTAAATGCTGGCGTGGGGATGTTTGAACTGTTTGGGTGAAAAGGTTACCCAGTCAAAGTAACCACTAAAGGGATGAGAGCCTGATGTTTCTAAATGTACTCGCAAGTTATGATTTTTTAGCTCTCGCGTCAAATCAGTCAAATCATGCATCAATGGCTCACCGCCAGTAATTACAACCATCGCAGGTTTGGCATTTACTGCTTCATCTACCAGATCAGCGATCGCTATTTCAGGATGTTTTTTTATATTCCAAGAGATTTTGGTATCACACCAAGGACAGCCGACATCGCAACCCGCTAAGCGAATAAAAAAAGCATTAGTTCCCATCCATGCACCTTCTCCTTGCACAGAATGGAAAGTTTCAACGATTGGCAAATGATTTAGACAATTAACTTTATCCATTTAGTCGGTAATATTCCCCCTTAAAGCTTTGATTGCACCACGCTTAGTTTTATCGTCAATCCGTCGGGTTTGAGCGCTTCGTGATGGCTTAGTGGGTTTACGCTTAGTGGGCGTAATCGTCACACTTTGAATTAATAACTGGAGTCGCTTGAGAGCATCTTCTTTATTTTGTTCTTGAGTACGATGCTGCTGAGCCTTGATGATGATGATGCCGTCTTTGGTGATGCGCCGATCGCTTAAATTTAGCAGCCGCTCTTTATAGAGTGGCGACAGAGAAGAAGCATTAATATCAAAACGCAGATGAATTGCTGTGGAGACTTTATTGACGTTTTGCCCACCAGCTCCTTGCGATCGGATGGCGGTAATACTAATTTCGTCGATCGCAATAGATGTATGTTTGGTGATTTGGAGCATGAAATTGTCTAAAGCGAATCGATCTGTCTATCATCTCCATTTTATAGCGAAAACCCTACTTCTCTTAGGATTCACGGAAAAATGCTTTGAAACCCTTATTTTAGAGTAGGGGCAATTCATGAATTGCCCCTACTCTTTTTTTAGAGAATTAGCAAAATAATAATTCTTCTTCCGCGCGATCGCGCGGATAAATCTGCTCAACCGATGCACCATAGGCGCTTTGAATATTTTCAGGAGTTAGTACTTGACGTGGTGTACCACTGGCGACTAGATGGCGATTAATTAGAAGTAGCTGATCATAGCGATCAAGAGTATTTCCCCATTCATGACAGCTAATTAGCAAAGTCTTCCCTTCTTGTCTGAGTTCACTGTAGATATTCCACATTAACGCCTCAGTTTTTTTATCAACTGCGGTCATTGGCTCATCTAGTAATAAAATATCCGCCTGTTGTGCCAAAGCTCTCGCTAAAAATACCCGTTGTTGCTGTCCCCCAGAAAGATTTTTAATCGGGCGATCGCGCAAATCATCAAGTTCGACACGTTCTAAGGCTGCTCTCACAATTTCCTTTGACTGGCGACTAGTTCTACCAAACCAGCCACTATGCATAGTGCGCGACATCATCACCACATTCCACACGGTCACAGGATAGTCCCAATCAATCTGCGATCGCTGTGGCAGGTAGGCAACTTTTTGGCGTTGTTGCTTGAGTGATCTTTCGTGATAAAAAACTTGACCTTGTTGAGCAGGAATCAGATCTAGCATCGCTTTGAGCAAAGTGCTTTTGCCCGCACCATTGGCTCCAATGAGTCCCACTAATGAGCCAGATTGGATACTAAAGGAAATGTTCGATAGGGCAGTGACTTCGCGATAGTTAACCGACAGGTTTTGCACTTCAAGCATAGATGCTGATGCTAAAAAATGATAATCGTTTTCAAAATTATACCTATAATTTAGCAATTCACAAACAAAAAAGGTTGGACGCAAAGCGTCCAACCTTTTTTGTTTGTGAGATGTGGTGCTTCGCGCCACATCTCACATATCGTTATTCTGAGTCCTTAGTCGCTTTGACTGCATAGTAACCAAGCAATGTGGCAACCGTAAAACCTGTGAAGAAGAGAGCAAACAAAACACTGATGCCGCCTGTAATGCCGACTTGAGCAAGAATTCCTTTGCCAGTCAAAACTTCATTGGTAAAACCTGCAACTAAGCCAATCATTGCCATCCGACCATTCCAAGTTTCGGCAAAGTTACTGAAACCAAATACGCCTGCCCCTGTAGGATTTACATTAAGACCAACAGTTTTGTTGGTGGTCTTAGAATTATCGTTTGATGCATTCTTAATTGGTGTGACGACCATGATTAATTACTTTCCTACAGAAGTTTAATATTAATTAACTAAACTTTACATTTAACGCAAACAAATGTAAATCTATCGTCAGAAATATGCCCTACTGCCTCAACCCTAGTTGCCATAAGCCGAACAATCCCGAAAGCGGGAGATTTTGCATGAATTGCGGCAAAAATTTGCAGCTTAAAGGATTATATGAAGCGATCGCCTTAATTGGACAGGGAGGCATGGGGCGCACTTTTCGGGCAAAGGATTTAGGAAGACTAGGGCAACCCTGCGCGATCAAGCAATTTCTGCCGCAGTTTCGAGAACCTGAATTAATGAAAAAAGCGATCGCGCTCTTTGAAAGTGAAGCTACTCAACTAAAGGCACTAGGCTCACATCCCCAGATCCCTGAATTAATTGCCTATTTTGAAGAAGAAGGATGTCTGTATCTAGTACAAGAACTCATCGAAGGCGAAAACCTCTATAACGAGTTACAGAGTCAGGGCATCTTTAGCGAAGCCAAGATTTATCATCTACTAGAAGATATTCTCCCCGTTCTCCAATTCATCCACGATCGCCAAGTTATTCATCGCGACATTAAGCCAGACAATATTGTAAGGAAAAAGGAAAAAGGAAAAAGGAAAAAATCTAATTCCCAATTACCAATCACCAATTACCAATCACCAATTCCCAATTCCCCTCAAAGCAATTTAGTATTAGTTGATTTTGGCGCAGCTAAAGCTTTTACTACAGATACAGCCAATCGCACAGGCACATTAATCGGTAGTGCAGAATATATAGCTCCTGAACAAGCCAGAGGTAAAGCTTTACCTCAAAGCGATCTGTATAGTTTAGGTGTGACTTGCATTCATTTATTAACAGGGATTTCGCCTTTTGACCTGTATGACGATGTGAGCGATCGCTGGATTTGGCGAGACAATTTACAAACTTCTATTTCTAGTCATTTAGCAAATATCCTCGATCGCCTATTAGCAAGAGCAATTTCCAACCGTTATAGTTCCGCTAATAAGGTATTGCAAGATTTACACTCTTTAGTAAATCTATCTTCAGCTAGTGCAGTAGCTCCTCCCTCCAACATTCAAAACTATGCACAGGTATATCCACAAATACGGCAACTGCAAGAATTACTCAGTTTAGGTCAATGGCAAGAAAGCGATCGCCTTACGAATAAGATTATTTTGGAACTTACCAATAAAAGTAAAATAGCCGAACTTAAAGCCGATGATATCAATAACATAGCCTGTGATATCTGGATCGCGATCGATCAAGCATGGATGGAATTTAGCAATAATCGCTTTGGCTGGAGTACTCAAAAACAAATTTGGAAGAGTCTCGGTGGAAAGATGATCTATGAAGAAGATACTTATTGGGAATTTGCGAATATCTATGAGAAGTTTAGCGATCGCATCGGATGGCGCAAACCCCGTTGGTTTAATCTAGAATTTTCTCCCAAAATCTGGCGCAAATACGAGAATTTGACCTTTGAGATCGCTGCTCCACGAGGACATTTGCCGAGCCTATTCTTTTGGGAAGGATTTAATTTAGTGGATACCGTGTTTTATCGTCTAGAGATATGTCGTCAAACAAGAGAAAATTCATGAATTACAGCTTATTTGATGAGCAAATCTTTGCGCTCAAACGCAAGAATTAGTGGCGCTTTGTGCCGCACCACTAATTCTTGCGTAGAAAGACTAGAAGGAAAGCCCCAAAACCAAACAAGAACTATCTTTGGTAGCACTAAGTTTGTAAGACTCTGTTTTAATTGTCTTCGCAACCACCAACATATCCTTCATGAATCTCCTACCGTCAATATTACAACTCCCTTGAAGAACGAGCAGGTAATTACCAGAATACACATAGCCTGTTAATGCTGTGCTTTTAATGATTTGAGAACTCATACCGCCCTTAGGATCTAGTGGAATATTATAGACCTTAACGCCGCTTTTAGGGTTAGTAAACACATATTTTTTTTCCAATTCAGGATCTAACGTGTTGATTTGAACTGGCGTATAGGGCTTGATTTTGTCTATGTTCTTGAAGTCAGGGGGTGAGGCATAGGCAAGGAGAAAGAACCCTGTACTGTCGGAGACTTTATGACCACTTTCGGGCGGATTGAAATAAAGAGAACCCGTAGGATAAACGCCTTTAGCATCTTTCTGTGAACCACTAATCGTATAGACAGACTCATTCATCGAATGATAATGCAACCCCACACTCCCATTAGGAATGGTATACCACAGGATACTGATATGTTGAGTATCAGCCTCACCAGAAAGAATCAGCTTCTCTAAGTTAGGTCTAAATGTAAAAAAGTTATATTTTTTGGGATTCGAGCTAAGTTCTTTGAGATCAATAATAGTTGAGTTACTCAGAGCCGAATATTTGTCTTGGAGTGCGATCGCTGAATCTGGAAAATCCTTAGCTAGTACTTTGGTTGAGTTGGAATTAAAGTCCAGTGAAAATAGCCCCAACACCACCAGCGGAATTGTCAACAGTTTCATTATCACTCACTCCTGTTTTGATATTTAGAGACTATTGCAAGCTATGACAGAGGCTACAGGTCCATCTGCCCTAATGGCTACAGAATGATTCGTTATTGCAGTTTTCAGATCGCCTAATCCCATGGGAAAACCGCAGTAAAAGTTATAGACTAATTTGATAAAAAACATTTGAGAATTCTAACTTAATGAACAAAATAGCAAAACAGCTTTGTGGGTTTGCGATCGCAACTCTGATGTCTTGCTTACTTGCAGTAGCTTGTACACCAACTAGCAATACTCCAGTCACTACAACTACCACCAATAGCCCTAGCGGTAATCAAACATCAATTCCCATTGGTATTGCAGTTGCTCAAACCAGTAACGTTTCATTACTAGGACAAGAACAAGTCACAGGTGCAAAAATTGCTGAAACCTATTTCAATAAACAAGGTGGCATCAATGGCACTCCGATTCGTTTAGTTTTTCAAGATACCGCAGGTGATGAACAGGGCACAATTAACGCCTTTAATACACTAATTTCCCAAGATAAAGTTGTTGGCATCGTTGGTCCAACACTCTCACAGCAAGCATTTAGTGCTGATCCGATTGCTGAACGTGCAGGTGTACCCGTAATCGCTCCATCGAATACCGCAAAGGGAATTCCTCAAATTGGTAAATATATTTCACGAGTGTCAGCTCCTGTAGCTGTAGTTGCTCCCAATGCGATCGAGGCTGCCCTCAAAATCAATCCTCAAATCAAGAAAGTAGCAGTTTTCTACGCTCAAAATGATGCTTTTAGTAAGTCAGAAACAGGCACTTTCCAAGAGACCGTTAAACAAAAAGGGCTAGACCTTGCAACTGTCCAAACCTTCCAAACTACGGATACCGATTTTCAATCTCAAGTGACAAACACCATTAACATCAAGCCTGATTTAATTATCATTTCAGGCTTATCTGCTGATGGTGGAAACCTTGTCAAACAGTTGCGCGAACTAGGTTATAAAGGTTTAATCATCGGAGGGAATGGATTAAATACGTCCAATATCCTACCAGTATGTAAAGCACTCTGCGACGGCATTATCATTGCCCAAGCCTATAGTCCTGAATTGAAAAATGAAATAAATACTGCGTTCCGTCAGATTTATACTGAGCAAAATAAAAAAGAACCGCCACAATTTACTGCGCAAGCGTTCACAGGAGTACAGGTATTCGTCGAAGCATTACGTACTCTCGATAAAACCACTAAGCTAAATACATTAGCATTGCCCCAACTTCGCACACAGCTAAATGACACATTGCTAGCGGGTAAATATGTCACGCCTCTCGGTGAAATATCCTTCACTCCAGAAGGTGAAATTCAGCAAAAACAATTCTTTGTGGCACAAATTAAAATGGAAGCTGACGGCAATAGTGGTAAGTTCACATTCATCCAATAGCTCTATATTATAGCTACAGTCTCACTTGTCTTAGAACACAACAAAACCCAAGAATTGAATGGCAGCGCTAAGCGCTGCCATTCAATTCTTGGGTTTTGTTGCGAAACCAAAATAAAAAGCACCTAATCTTGAGTAAGATTAGGTGCTTTTTATTAAGATTAAGCTTGGCATCGAGCTATTTTCCCGTAGGGCTACCCCTAAAGTAT
>NZ_JACJQY010000023.1 GCF_014696925.1 Phormidium tenue FACHB-1050
GCTGAAATTGCGAAAACTCTAATTGAATCTGTCGGTGCTAAGGTTAAGTTCCTACCTCCTTATTCCCCTGATTTATCGCCAATCGAGTTATGTTGGTCAAAGTTGAAAGAAATTATTCGCTCTGCTAAAGCTCGTACAATTGAGGCTCTTGATTCAGCTATCACTATGGCTATTAATGCTATTTCTGATGAGGATGCTCTTAATTGGTTTCATCATTGTGGCATCTGCTTTGAGCCTTTTCGGTAGGTTGTTTTGTGGTGGGTTTGATCGGTATTTGCTGTAATAAATCAGTTACGCTCCAAGGCATCAAACTACATCTTTTCTATACCGATGACAGCGTAATTCATGATAGTAATCTCTTCAATCAAAATATATTTTCCGTAGTCCAAGAACTACCCTACAAATACAAATATCAAAACAAAATCATCTTCTCCTTTCGTCCCGATATTTGCCTATTTGTGAATGGGATCTACCTCGGTTATAGCGAACTAAAATCTAACCTCAGCAACCAAACCGCAAAAAAGAACGGACGCGGTAAAGTCATCAAAGACTACTTTGAAGCCGTCAGAGTCTATTACGAAAACTTCGATCGCCATCTCTACCTCAGCGACAAAGAAAAAGAAACTCATCGCAAAGACTTCTTAAAAATATTTGAAAAAGCCATCCATATCACCAGCACCGACCTCGGCGAAACCTACGTGATCCGCACCATCTCTGACTTTTTTGATGAAATCCTCACCACCTGCCGCGATAAAGAGTTTGATCGCGAAGAGTACGAAAAAAATGTCATCAAAGTATTTAAACCCTATCCCCTGCTAAATCCTAACGCCGACAAAAAAGACAAACTCAAAGAAATATTCAAATACCATTACGGCAAAAACTTCATTGAGAAAGAAATTCTCTACTACAACTTCATCGAGCGCGATGTCTATTTTGTCAGTGGCAAAAAAGAACTCAAAGACGAAAAAGGACACCTCATCTCACCGCGTCCCAAACAAAAATTTGGAACAGACAAAATTCTCGCCAAAATCGATGAATTTCTCGATCATGAAACTGAAGATGATTATTTCATCAAGCAACTAGAGCGACAACTCGCCCATGTCGCCCCTAGCAAACGCGCCGAACTGATCGAAAAGCGCAAAGCCTACGCCAACAACAAAAATATTTATTCGCTCCTACTGCAATACGCCGCAGGGTTTGGCAAATCCAACATCATCGGCTGGACAGCACTCCAACTCAAAGACCTGCGCCGCAATGGTGAATATGTCTATGACAAAATCATGATCGTCGTCGATCGCCTGCAACTCCGCAGCCAAATTGATTCCAAAATGCTAAACATGAACATCGACAATCGGATGTATGTTGAAGCAAGCGACAAAAACAGTTTCCAAAAAGCCCTCGAATCCGACACCCGCTTAGTAATCGTCAATCTCCAAAAATTTGGCGCAGTCAAAACCATACTCGATCCTGACACCCTCGAAAAAATTGCCCAACTCCGCATCGTCTTCCTAATCGATGAGATCCACCGCTCCAACAGTGGCGAACAACATGAAGACATGGTCAATATCTTCGATGAACTGCAAACACCCTTTGACACTCAAACCAGCCTATTCCGTACTAAAAAGAATTTAATTATTGGCTTCACTGCTACCCCAGATGATCATACTCTCGCTCGTTTCGGTGAATTTAGCGGCTATGCCGAAAGCGAAAAGCTCTGGGTTCCCTTCGATTCCTACACCATGAACGAAGCAATCAAAGACGGCTTTATTCATAACCCTATCGAAAATATTATCCCTGTTGCTTCCAAAATGCTATTTGACCTTCCTCAAAACAAAATGGAAGGCTTCGAGCAACCTAATTACAAAGATGTCGATAAAAAGCAAATCTATGAGGAACGCGAACGAATTAATGCGATCGCCAAATACATCGCCGATCTCCTTGTAAAAGATGTCTATCCTAAAATTCGTGGCACGGCAAAAGCCATGCTTGCTGTGTATTCGATTAAAGCAGCGATCGCCTATAAACAAGCCATTACCAAACATTTCCAAGAAATCACCAAACAAAATAAATACGCTAAATATGCCGAAGCGCCTATTCACATCGTCTACTCCAGCAACCAAGACGAACAAAGCGCCACAGGGCTAAATGACGGACTCAGCGAGGAGAAAGTCTTAGAAAACTTTGCACTCAAGAAAAATGGCTTAATTATTGTCGTTGCCAAACTGCAAACAGGCTTCGATGAAAAAAGACTGCATACCCTATTTCTAGACAAAGAAATCAAAGGTATTAGCGCCATTCAAGCAATTTCTAGAGTCAATCGCACCGCCAAACATAAAAATGAATGCAAAATCGTTGATTTTTCCTACAACAATGTCAACGTTCAAAATATCAAAGAAGCCTTCGAGCATTTCTCCGATGTTGTCGTCAGTGACTTCGATCCCTTCAGCGACAAACGCATCTTAGAACTACTCTTCCCGATGCTGAAAAAATCTGAGGTGTACGAAAAGTTTTTCAATATATTTGTAGCGATCGCTAATGATGTCACTAAACAAAATGATCCCGAAAACCACCTAGATTTAGAAAGTAGCATCGAAAAACATATCGAAGCTAATCCTAAACCCACCGCCGACACCAAAGCCAAAACCGCCCAATATTTCACTATTCTCAATCGCATTGAATATGTAATTGCTCTAGAAGAAAAGTACAGTGAACCGAATTTTTTAAATTTTCTGCGCCTGTTCAATAAAATCTATAACCAGCTACATCGTACCGATGATATTAAAGATGCGATCGAGGTCTATTTTGACAACCAAATCGGCATCATCGAAGTTCAAACCCAACCCAAAGAACCCAAGCCCCCCAAGTCGCCAAAAATAGCTGAGGGCAAACCGCCCTTTACAGTTCATCAATTTAATATTTTGGCGATTCTCGAAGCGCGTAATGAACAAGAAGAATTAAAAGGCGATCGCATCAAAGAATTTGCCGCTAAAATTGCTGAATTCTTCGCTTATGTGCAAAATTGTGAAGACGGTATACGATTAGTTGCCAAGATTAACTCGAATGTCTCAGAAGAAGAGATTTATGAAATTTTTTCCAGAATCTATCGCCGATATAAAATCTTTAACCAGAAGACGGTGGGCAATTATTTTTTTAAAGAGATGGAAGATTTAGTCAATAAACTTTGTGATGATTTTGCGGAGACAGTGCGTAATGTTATTTAATCCCACAAAAAAAGAGAAACGGCTAAGCCGTTTCTCTTTTTTTAAGCTAGAAGCTAGTCTCTAAACTGTAGTTGGGATTTTCGATTTTACTGGTGCAAAGCTAGGCACAACAATCGATTTGTCCTGCTTGGTGAGGCGATCGTATAGCTCCTTAGTATTAGGGTAGTTAGCCGCAGGGAAGGTCTCGAAGCGGTTGTAAGGTACTACATCTTCACCAAAAGCATCGAGGAATTCACGGCTGTTAACCATTTCCGTGACCATCGCCTTGATACCACTAGTTGCCAAAATCACATTGTATTTGCGGATTTCAGCTTGATCGAGGGGCGCACGTCCTAAGAAGTGCTTTGTACCCAACTCGATCACCTTGGTGTTGGGGAATGGTGCGTAGAATTCCTTGATGTAAAGGTCGGATGTACCGATTGCCAAGATGAATTCCTTGACCGTGGTTTCTTTGTTGAGCAACTTGGAAGTAAATTGGCTGAATTGTGAATCAGCAACATAGGCATCCATGTCCCGCTCGAACACTTGACGGTAAGCAGCACGTACCAAAGCACCTGCTTCCACAGGATCAGTGGTAGTGAGCTTGAAGATCTTGCGTTGTTCACGTTTCTTGTCAACACCTTGATTGATGCGATCGCGAATCGATACAGAAGAACGCTCTTCAGTGACTTGACCAAGTTCGACAAACTTAGGCGTTGGCTCAACCACAACCTTAGTGCCTTTTTCTTCACCCAAGGTGCTGTTGCGATTGTTGCGAAGCGAGACACCTGCGGGGGTCAAATAGCGCTCGTAAGGAACCGTATCTTCACCAAAAGCCTGCTCGTATTCCTTGGTATCAAGGATTGCATCTACAACAGCGTAGAAACCTTTCTTTGAAGCCAGATCAAAGTAAGCATTCATCTCAGGACGACCATAGGTAGGGCGACCCAAGAGGCGGCGATGGGTAAATTCGATCGCCTTACAGACATAAAGCTTAGTCCAGTAGCGATCGCGGAAGATAGGTGACTTCGCCAACATTCTGACAAACTCACGCACGGAAATGTCGCCATTCTCTAGCTTGATTTCTGCGAGGGTGAGGCGCTGACCAGAGTAAGGAATAAAGCCAATGATTTGTAGATAAAGAGCACGAATCACTGCTTGGGTAGAGCTTTCTGAGTTGGTGATGCTCAAGCCCTTTACCGAAGATTTTCTAGCACCTTTACCGATCTTGACGTTATCACGTAGGGTTTGATCGAGCTTGAATACCTTGGGACTCATCGGATCGATTGAGCCAGTTGCCGATGGGTTGCCAAGTTGGTTGGTGATACCAGCACCATTGCGGATCAAGATGCGACGGGTATCTTTGCCAAAAGGAGCAGGGGATGCGCTGGGGTTGCGGGTTTCTTTGGGGAAGATCGCACCAAACGTAATTTCTAGAGGATCGTTGCCAGCACCGTAAACATGCTGATCAGGCAATGGATTCTGATAAGCCGCAAACAAGGTGATGAACTGAGGAACCTTGCGGAAAGGAGCCGAGTAGTTGAACAGGTCAAACTGTGCACCCCAGTTACGGGCTGTTTGAGCTTCTTGTCCGTATCCACGTTGATAAGGTACGGTTTCTTCGCCGAAGTAGTCGCTGTACTCTCTGGAGTTAACTAGGGCATTAACTAGGGCAGGTAGACCACCTTTGGAAACGATCGCAAAATAAGCAGCAACTTCTTCACGGCTTTCAGGTGAGCGTCCAAGGAAATGCTTAAATGCTAGTTCGACAGCGCGGGAGTTGATGAAAGGTAGGAAAAACTGATCGCGGTATAGAGGCGATAAGCCTAAGCGACGCACAAATTCACGTACCGAGATTTCGCCATTCTTTACCTTAGAGTCAAGATCCGAAACACCTTGGCTATAAGCACGAGCAATATCACGCTCGAAAACTTGACGGTAAGCAGCCTTAACTACTTCATTTTTCTCAGCACCAGTCATGGCTGCCTTCATCACAAACTTCTGACGACGCTCTGCGGTGTTGAAGTAGATCTGAGGTAGAGACAGACCTTGTAGGTCAGGAGAGTTGCGTTGACGGACTTTAGGTGATGGGGTCGCGGCTTTAAATTCAGCGATCGCTACATCCATATACTGCTTAATAATTTCAATCGCAGTAGAATCGTTAACAAAATAGCTTGCTGCTGCTTGCTTCATGGTTTGTAAAGCAACAATCGTGGCATCGGTCGAGCAAGCTGCTTCGATGATTTCACGCAAGCCGCGCACGTTCTGAGCAAGGATATTAGGGTCACCTGCGACGATCGCATAGGTGGCATAACGCAAGAACCATGACAAGTCACGTAGGGACTTCTTCATGCGGTCTGCGCCATAACGGGAAATGTTAATCGGACGGAAATTGGCTGGAGGCGTATCTACAACACCAATAAGCCCTGTATTACTGAAGAAATTCTTGATGGTTCCTAAAAAGCCACCTTCGCTTGCTTCGGTATAAGTGGTTGTCCCAAGTTCCATGCCGACCTTGACATCAACTACGCGACCAGCGCGATCAATTTCAAGCTCTTCTGAACCTTTGGGCTTTTCCAAAAACGCCATAGCGGAACCACCCGTAAAAATACGGCTAGCTGCCTTGGATACGATGTTATCTGAGTTTTTGGTCAAAATCGCAGCAATTTCGATGCGCTTTAGTCCAGATTGAAAGTATGTGGACAAGTCATCTAGTTCGCTACGAGTCGCAAAGCGATCTTGTTGCTCTATCTGGGAAATTGTGGAAGTTATAGCGGTCTGATATAGACGAGGGCGGGCATTTACTGCACCACTTGACGCTGTTACGCTCATGTGTCTGCCTTGTGATCTTTAAAGGGTATGTAAAAAGTCGAAATAATAACTACCCAGTATAGGGTTTTCCAACTAAATATCTAACTCTATCTCATCAGAAAATGCTGCATTTACAGGTATTTCAAGCAAAAACTAACGATAAGTTTTGTAAAGCAAGGGGGGTGGTGACTTTGTTTATTCATATATAGCTGTATGTAGGACATAAGCACGATCGCCTTAATCGTCATATTTTAGATTTTGTTAAGCTAGATCTAAAATTTAGTCTCCTAAGTTTCATATATTTGTGGCAATCACAAGATCTAACCCACGCTCAAAAATTTCATCGATCGCTAGCATCTCACCGTCAAGAGTCATAAACTTATGATCCTTAGTAGCTCTAATGCGATCGCCATTTTCTAGCTCATATTCAAAAACTTCTTGATTACCGCGATCGTGCCATTGGGCAATGGGTTGGGTATAGACAAAGCCATTCTCATCAACACTATACACACTACATTCGATGTGATGCTCCACAATCTTACCGATAGGCATCACACCATATTCGACAGTTTTTACTAAAGTATCGTAACTGAGGCAATACTCCGCAAAGATTACCATCTGATCGAATAGATCATTAGAAATCTCTGACCTAATACCATTTTTAGCGCAACCATCAAGAAAAATAGAACGCTGCTTTTCCATTTCTTCTGGCTTCTTCTTCCCCATCGCCCGACGCAATAAATCCGCAGCACCAAGGGAATATCCTGCCAGATCCTGCGCCATTTTCATGATCTGCTCTTGATAGCAATTATGGGTAACAATTCCATTTGCTAAGAAATAGGGAGAATTTTGATCTGCCATTTCAATGTCGAAACATTCGCTAGTTCCCCAGTCTTCAATAGATGCCACAAATACAGGACGAACATCTTTCAAGGAATTAGAATCTAATTCAAAAAGGAATGATCCGTAAGTGATAGTGTCTCCAGTTTCATTTAGAGGTTTTAACTCATTGGCAAACTGATCGCCCTGTGGCGTGAGAAAGCGATGTTCTGACGTACAGTAAATCTCTGTACCTGTTGATAGCGTGATTTTGACAATGGATTTAATACCGCTTTGCCATTGCTTTGCGACCTTTGCTGACCATACGCGCTTACCATCAGAAGAGAGAATTACATCACCCTTACGAATATTCTCAATTGGTGTACTTGTGCCATCAGGTTTTGCAATTAAAGTTCCTTTAGCTAAGCATAATACTCCATAAGTATTATTTAGAATTGGTTCTAAGGTGTGGTGCTGATACTCGATCGCTTCTCTGCCATGCTTACGATTAATGAACTTTGGAATTAGCCCAGCATCCAATGGACCAGGGCGATAGAGCGCCAGAATCGAAGAAATATCTTCAATATTGGAAGGCTTAAGATCTTTGACGATCTGCTTCATTCCCGATGATTCTAGTTGGAAGACACCCTCTAGATCGCCTTTTTCTAATAGCTTATAGGTTTTTTGATTTGCCTCCGTAGACATGTCGGGGGCGATCGCATCAATATGGAAATTCGGATCTTGATTGTTACGAATTAGCTTACTGGTATGCTCAATGGTTGTCAGATTTCGTAGTCCTAAGAAGTCCATTTTCAGCAAACCAAGGGATTCCAAATCCTCCATCGTGTATTGCGTGACAACTTGACCTTCATTACTGCGTTGCAATGGTACAACTTCATCCAATGGGAATGGTGAAATCACTACACCTGCTGCATGAACACCTGAACTTTTGTTCACACCCTCAATTCGCATCGCCATGTCCAGCCATTCAAACACTTTCGCATCTTGTTTGTAGCGATCGCGAAATTCGGGTGCAGGGGATTCCTCAGAAATCATCACCTTCAACTTGGCTGGCTTACCGCGAGAAACGGGTATCATCTTTGCCATTTTGTCTGATTCACTGTAAGACACATCTAGCACCCTTGCCACATCCTTGAGGACAGCCTTAGAAGTTAAGCGGTTAAAAGTCACAATCTGAGCAACTCGTTCTTGTCCATAGCGTTGCGTCACATAATCAATCAATTCACTGCGGTGATCGATACAGAAGTCCGTATCAATATCAGGCATTGACTTCCGTTCAGGATTGAGAAATCTTTCAAAGAGAAGTCCGTGATGAATGGGATCAATATTGGTAATTCCCAAAGAATAGGCAACCAAAGAACCTGCGGCACTGCCTCGTCCAGGGCCCACGGGAATCTGCTTGTCTCTTGCATATTTGATGTAGTCCCAAACCACCAAAAAGTAAGTAGAGAAACCCATCTGCATAATGATGCCTAGCTCAAACCTCAAGCGCTCTTGATATTCGGCAGAAATCTCGGCATGGGTCTTAGCATTAAATCTTTGGAGTAAGCCTTGCCATGTCACTTCTTCAAAATAAGTATCCGCAGTATGCCCTTCAGGAATGGGATAATCCGCAGCACGGGGATCGCGCATGAGGTCGTAGGGCTTAACTTTGGCGGCAGCATGGAGAGTATTAGCGAGAGCTTCTTCGATCACATCATCTTCCAAATGATCTCGAAATAACTGCCGCATCTCATCATAGGATTTGAAATATTCCATGCCGCTATAACGCAGGCGTTTCTCATCAGAAATTAATTTACCAGTTTGGATACAGAGCAGTGCATCGTGGGCTTCCACATCCATGCAAGAGGTAAAGTGGGAGTCGTTTGTGGCAATTACTCTGATCTCTAATTCTTTGGCAATCTTGCAAATTTCCACATTTACAACGCGATCTTCAGGATAGCCGTGATCTTGAATTTCTAGATAATAATCATCGCCAAAATGTTCTTTATACCAAGCCGCCACTTCTCTCGCTAGTTTCGGATCGCCATTCATGATTGCTTGAGGAACTTCTCCTGCTAAGCAACCAGAAGTGAGCATTAAGCCTTCTTTATATTGCAGTAAATATTCTTTATTAATGCAAGGACGGGCGAAAATCCCTTTGCCTTGATAGCCTTGCAAATGGGAAATGGTGGTGAGTTTGACTAGATTGCGATAACCCTGCGTATCTTTAGCGAGAACGCATTGGTGATATTTTTTCTTTTTATCTTCTCTTTTATACTGTATGGTAATGTCGCCATTGATGACATACATTTCATTACCAATGATTGGCTTAATTCCTTTAGATTTGCAGATCTTGATTAGCTCGATCGCTCCATACATCACCCCATGATCGGTTAAGGCGATCGCAGGCATTCCCAGTTCGACGGCGCGATTGACCATATCAGGGATTTGGCTTGCTCCATCGAGCAAACTATATTCAGTATGAACGTGTAGCCCAACAAATCCAGTCATAGTGATCTACAAAATCAAATTCAAACAGTCAGGTTAACATGATCCATAATAAATTTTTTAAAAGTGTGGCTTCGCCACACTTTTAAAAAATTTATTGGTTCGGATTTGAACCGCTAATGGTTCTGCAATTTAATCAAGAACCGATTTTTGATGGCGCGGCTAAGCCGCGCCATCAAAAATCGGTTCTTGAAATTAGGGCTTAGCCCTAATTTCTACGCAGATGTTGCTGAAGCGAACTCTTGCTTCTGCTCATTAAGTTGTTCAAGAATTGGCGAACTCTCTAACTCAGAGCCACTGGCTAGACGCTGTTTTTGCAAATCCAGAGCTGCTTTAATTAAGCCTTGGAAAAGTGGATGGGGACGACTTGGGCGAGATTGGAACTCAGGATGGAATTGTGTAGCGATAAAGTATGGATGGCTAGGAAGCTCGATCGCTTCGACTAAACGCCCATCGGGAGAAGTACCACTAATCACATAACCTGACTCCAGAAATAGTGATCTATAGGCATTATTAAACTCATAACGATGGCGATGACGTTCATAAATTACTGACTCTTTATAAAGATCACTAACTAGAGTATTCGGTGCTAGACGACAGGCGTATAAACCTAAGCGCATTGTGCCACCGAGATTAACCACATCTTGCTGTTCAGGCAGGAGGTGAATGACAGGATTCTTGGACTCTGGATCAAACTCGGCACTATTAGCATCGCCTAATTGACCGACATTTCTCGCCCAATCAATCACCGCACATTGCATTCCTAAACATAATCCTAAAAATGGAATCTGATGATCGCGGGCATACTTCACTGCGGCAACTTTGCCATCAACTCCACGATGACCAAATCCACCAGGGACAACGATCGCATGGACATCTTTGAGGAATTTCTCTGCGCCATAGGCTTCGATGTCTTCGGAGTTGATCCAGCGTAAGTTGACATTACTATTAACTGCGATCGCCCCATGCTTAAGGGCTTCAATCACCGAGAGATAGGCATCGGTCAAGCGCACATACTTACCAACGATCGCCACTTCTACTTGATGCTCAGAGCGATAGAGACGCTCGACAAGGGTTTGCCAACTGCGAAGATCGGGTTGACGTTGTTGCATACCGAGGAGTCGCAACACTTGCTCGGCTAAGCCTTCTCGTTCCATTGCTAGCGGTACTTCATAGATGCTCTTCACATCTTGTCCTGTCATTACGCATTCTGGCAGGACATTGCAAAATTCAGAGATTTTATCCTTGATGTTTTGAGGTAAGGGGCGATCGCTACGACAAACTAAAATATCGGGTTGAATCCCCACGGATTGCAATTCCTTAACTGAATGCTGTGTGGGCTTGGTTTTCATCTCCCCTGCGGAGGCAATCCAAGGCATGAGGGTAACATGCATGTAAACCACATTTTGCCGACCCACATCTTTACGAAACTGACGAATTGCTTCGATAAATGGTAGGGATTCAATGTCGCCAACCGTACCGCCAATTTCGACAATCACGAGATCGGGATTACCGTTATTCGCTACCCGATGAATGCGCTCTTTAATTTCATTGGTGATATGGGGGATCACCTGCACCGTGCCGCCTTGATAGTCGCCACGACGTTCTTTATTGATCACACCTTGATAGATTGCGCCTGTGGTGACATTGCTCAGCTTTGACATCGAAGTATCAGTAAAGCGCTCGTAATGGCCTAAATCGAGATCGGTCTCTGCGCCATCTTCGGTAACAAAAACTTCCCCATGTTGAAAAGGACTCATCGTCCCAGGGTCAACGTTGATATAGGGATCAAGTTTCAGAATTGCGATCGAATAATCCCTAGATTTAAGTAATCGTCCCAAACTTGCGGCAACGATGCCCTTCCCAATACTAGAGACAACACCGCCAGTCACAAAGATATACTTAGCCATAAAAATTTCGTTATTAGGGTGCATTGTTTTATCGTTTCGTAAACAATGCTTAACAAAGTGATTATATAGCAGTAGCTTACGCTCAGATATTTGAGAATAAAGCAATCCTAAATGTTTTGTGAGAATGTGTTACTTAGTAGCACATTCTCACAAAACATTTAATCTCACAAATAGATCAGAATTGTAATAGGTATTTCAGGGTACGTAGCGAAATAAGCGTGATATTGTTCTACTTTAATCCCAGAAAAGCCTCAAGTTTTAGATCAATGAAGATAAATTTATTCATAGAAGTATGGAAATAATTCTGATTCTAGAATATAGCGAGTAGCTTGACGAAATAGAGCTTGACAAGTACCAGTTGCTAGTTCGCGATGGTTAGGAATAGTTAAAGTTTCTTTGCCAAGAGAAGTGATACGACGCAGTTTAATATGACTACCTCTTTGACTATGAACTTCAAATCCAAATCTCTTAAAAATAGCGATCGCATCTGCGCCAGATAGTCGTTTAAGCTTTGACATATTCAGGTTGTAGTTCAAAGGTAACCAAAATTGATGGATGAGGAACTAAACCGAAATCTTCAGGATTTTCATCTTCTAAATGTAATCCAACTGCTTCTATGAGATTCTCGACAACTTCATCCAGAGTACTTCCCTGTGTTACTACTGAGATTCCCAAACATTCCGCGACATAGCCACCTTCTAAATTTGAGCGAATAAAAGAATTAATATTTTGCTGAAGTTTAATATGGCTTTTCATTTATCTATGTCTCTTAACCTTTTGGCGGTATTAAATTTAGAAGTTTAGATTAGTTTCATTTCAAGCCCTACACAATTGATTGTAGGCTAACTTTTTTAATTGTATTACAGCTTTGATGACCAATTATACCCATTCCTAAAAGTGTCGCCCCACTCTTGGGAATTAAAAACCAATTCTAGTGATGGTTTTAAAAATACAAAATGGCGTAGCCGTTTTGTATTTTGGGATTACCCCAAATACCGCCCAATGGTTGAAGTCAGGATTGAGTTTTGACCATACACTAGAGTTAAGCCTTGCATTAAATCTAGAGATGTAATGAAGTTCGGCACAGAGCGCAGCACTTCATTACCAAAACTATCGATTTTGCAAAGTTTAAAATCAGATACATCAGGAAATTTTAAGGATGGATACTTGGGAAAGCTTTCGGATGGCGGGCAAAACCCTTGCGGCTAACCGCTTGCGTAGTACATTAACGATGCTCGGTATCATTATCGGTAATGCCTCCGTAATTTTGATGGTGGGGATTGGACAAGGGGCGCAAAAGTACGCTTCAGAGCAGTTTCAGTCCCTTGGTACGGATGTAATCTTTGTGATCACAGGTACTGACAATGCGCGTCGGAATGTAATCGCACCGCCCAATCGCCTAGTACTAGCCGATGCCGATGCGATCGCCACCCAAGTTCCTACCGTTCGCAGTGTCGCGCCGCAGATTAACGGCTCCGAGCTAGCGATCGCAGGTAACAATACTAAACGCGCCACATTAATCGGTACGACCGATACCTATGCGATCGTTCGCAATGCGGAAGTTAGTGTAGGCAGATTTTTTAATGAGGAAGACCTTAAGCGGAATGCAAGGGTAATCACGATTGGGGCGGCGATCGCTAAGGAGTTATTTCCACAGGGATCGCCTGTCGGGCAGACAGTGCGAATCCGAGGCACTAGCTATGAAGTAATTGGACTCATGTCAGAAAAAGGCGCGTTTCTAGGCACAAACCAAGATGACACAATTTTTCTGCCAATTACGACGATGACTAGCCAACTTACGGGCAAAACTTCTCCCTATGGAGTAGCTGTCGCCGTAATCAATGTGTCAGCGACTAGCAATGCCAATGTGGACGCGGCGCAATTCCAAATTTCTAACCTATTGCGACTACGTCACCGCACTTCCGATGTGAATGCTGACGATACATTTACAGTGCGTACCCAACAGGATGCTCTAGAAATAGTCGGTAATATTACGGGCGCACTGACGATTATGCTTGCCGCGATCGCAGGGATTTCACTGCTAGTTGGTGGCATTGGCATTATGAATATCATGCTGGTGTCAGTCACCGAGCGCACCAGCGAAATCGGACTCCGCAAAGCGATCGGCGCTTCACCCAGCGATATTCTTACCCAGTTCACGATCGAGGCGGTGATTTTGTCGTTGCTAGGAGGAGCGATCGGTACAGGTATTGGGGTTGGCGGCATTTTATTCATCGCCGCAGTTTCACCTTTGCAAGCGGGTGTATCGATTGGGGCAATTTGTCTAGCCGTCGGTGTTTCGGGTGGAATTGGTTTGTTCTTTGGGATTTTCCCAGCTCGACAAGCATCCAGACTTGATCCGATTGTAGCTTTGAGAAGTATTTAGCAAAAGCATAGGAGGCAGCGCGAAGCGCGGCTTCTCATTAGAAAATAAATTTATGATTACTACCAACGCGATCGCATCTATTCCCGAAATATCTGATGATTCCAGACGGGAAATCGTCCGACTGAATAATGTCTGTAAATTCTATGGTCAAGACGACACCCTCGTAAAAGCCCTAGATGATGTTAGCTTTGTGATTAAAGAAGGCGAATATTGCGCGATTATGGGTGCTTCGGGATCGGGCAAATCCACTTGCATGAATATCATTGGCTGTCTGGATAGCAGCACATCGGGGCAATATTTTCTAGACGAACAAGATGTCTCCCATATGGAGGAAGGCGATCTTGCGAGAGTTCGCAATCTCAAAATTGGCTTTATCTTTCAGCAATATCATCTCTTGCCACAACTCACAGCCATGGAGAATGTGATGTTACCGATGGCGTATGCCAATATTCGTCCTAAGGAACAGAAAGAACGGGCGGCTGCCGCGCTGGAACGGGTTGCCATGGGACATCGTTTAAATAATCGACCTAACCAAATGTCGGGTGGACAGCAACAAAGGGTAGCGATCGCGAGGGCGATCGTGAATAACCCTGTGATGTTGCTTGCCGATGAACCTACAGGGGCGCTAGATTCTCATACTACACAGGAAGTAATGGATTTATTTGGTGAGTTGAATGCGAGTGGGATTACGGTGGTGATGGTCACCCACGAAGCTGATGTTGCTCGAAATTCGCGACGGATTATTTGGTTTCGTGATGGTCAAATCATTCATGACCATCTATCCCCCTCGGATTTAAATCATGTCATTTAGTAGAAAGGCGGCACAAAGCGCCGCCTTTCTATCTACGCAAAACAAGGAAATGTAGGGGCAATTCATGAATTGCCCCTACATTTCCTTGTTTTGCGGAATTCCAATTAATGCATGGCGCGAGAATTATTCTCGATCGCGATCGCCTCAATCTCATCCGCAGGTTTAAATCCAAAAATTTGAGAATAGAAATAGAATTCACCATCAAGGGCGCGTTTGATATTTTCGGCTTTACGGAAGCCGTGTTGTTCGCCTTCAAAGGGGACATAGGCTACGGGCAAACCTTTTTTAAGTAAAGCATCCACCATCATTTCTGCTTGGTTCGGTGGCACGACTTTATCCTCTAAACCTTGGAAAAAGGCGATCGCACAGGATAGCTTATCCGTGAAATGAATTGGCGATCGCTGAATATAGAGTTCCTTTTGTTCAGGATATTTACCAATCAAACTATCGAGATAACGTGACTCAAATTTATGGGTATCCGTCGCAAGAGCCTCAAGATCGCAGATTCCATAATGACTTGCACCTGCCTTAAAATCATCGCGAAAGGTCAAAGCGCAGAGGGTCGTGTAGCCGCCAGCACTGCCTCCTGAAATCGCTAAGCGATCGCCATCCACTAAACCCTTGTCAGCAAGGAATTTCGCACCATTGGCGCAGTCATCAACATCGACTATGCCCCAATTTCCTTTGAGGCGATCGCGATATTCGCGTCCATAGCCAGTGCTGCCGCCGTAGTTGACATCTAGCACCGCAAAGCCGCGACTTGTCCAATATTGAATGCCAAGACTCAAACTGCCTGAAGTTGAAGCAGTGGGACCACCATGACTTTTGACCAGCAAAGGTGGTTTTTCAGAATCCTCTGCTTGGAAATCTTTGTTTTTAGGAGGATAGAATAATCCATAGGCTGTTTTCCCATTTTCTGTGGGAAATTCGATGGACTGAGCGGCGGAAATATAGTCTGGGTCGAGTTGTAAATCTGAGGCAATCCGTACTTTTTGCCAAGTTTTTGTTTGTAAATCTAGCAAGACGATCGCCGTTGGTTCCGTTGCTGAACCACCATGAAACACTGCGCGATCGCCTTCACAATGCAATCCTGAGATCGAAGTAAAGGGTGTAGAAATTTCTTGTAAACCTGTTTCCAAATTGGCAGGATCGAGAATTGCTAAATGGGATTTGCCATGCTCTGTATAGGAGCAGAGGATTTTGCCATCACCCGTAAAGTCATAGGTAGTCATCCCAAACACCCATTGCGGCAAGCCAAATTCGGCGGATTTAGGACAGAGTGCTTCCATCGCAATAGCTTCTACGGAAGTGCGATATAAATTCCACCAACCTGTGCGATCGTTTACAAAGTAGAGCTTGCCATCGGGCGACCATTCTGGCTGAAATATTGACTCCTCAGCACCGCCTGCGACCAGTTGCGGATTTTGAATCGTGAGAACTCCAGTTTCAGATTCCACAAGATCAGCAACCCAAAGTTCGGTTCCATCCCAAGGCATATTGGGGTGATTCCAGCTAATCCATGCTAGCTTATCACCAGTGGAATTGAGTCTTGGCGAAGCATAAAAATCTGCACCTGTAACCAATACCTGAATATCTTCGCCATTGCTAGTATTCACTGCCACTAGGGTATTAATCGGTTCGCCGCCCCCTGTATGATCTTCGCGCACACAAATCAATTTTCCATAAATCCGATTCCAGACAAAATCGGTGTAACGATAGGCGCTTTCGGTCGTTAAGGGTTTGCATGAACTACCACCAACTTTGCGATAAATGCAGCGATCGCTAAAGTTAGAGAAATAAATGCGTCCATCTTCTACTAGATATTCACCGCCGCCGTATTCATGAACTAGCGATCGCACGTTGAGCGATGCTGGTGTCATCTCACGATAATTGCCATCCATGTCATAGCGCATGATCACATTGCGTCCACCTTCTGTTGGTCTGCCTTCATTCCAATAGACATTACCGCCATCAATGGCGATCGCGCCGAGGCGAATACTACTAGAAACGATCAGGTCAGAACTAATTGGTGATTTCCAAGAACCGTAAGGGGCGGCAAACATAAGTTTATGGTAAGGATTGCAAGCTTGATTATATCGCAAGAAAAGATTGGAAAGCGAACCCACAGGGTTCGCTTTCCAATCTTTTCTTGTTACTGATGTTACGTGGGACTCAGATGATGAATCTCTTGCTGCTAGCTCGATAGGGCAACCACGGGGGGATTGCCCCTACCCCAATAATTTAGATTTTGTAGGTGCTGTGCCACAGGGCAAGCCCTAGACTTAGATGATCGTAGGCATTCCATCCACGTAAGATTAGTTAGTAAGTTATACAGGAACTCGGTTAGAGCGATTTTGCCAGTAGAAGAAGATGGCAATGTTAATCCATTTGAAAATGTAATAGAGACTAGTAAAAATAATGAAAAATATAACCGTACCTAGGAAAAAATTAGGATTCCCTAAGTTGCGAGTGGCATCTTGGATCACACTTTGAGGGTTGGTGAACACATCCCAACTATTTAAGCGATTCACTCTTCCCCAATACACACCGATCGCACAGATAAAGTTTAAGCTTACTTCGAGCAAAGTTATCTTTCTAGTCAGTTTGAGCCAATCTACATATTGAACCAGCTTAATTAAAGAAATCACATAGCACTGAAAGCCCAGCAGTATAAAAGCGATATATTGAGGAATCAGCACAAAAATAAGCCCATTATCTGAAACGTCAGAGCGCATATCTTTGACAAAATGAATTATGTCAGTAATCACATAGGGAGCATTTGGCAGAAATAATATAAAAATTGCTAGCCCGAACCACCACAGAGGATTGAACGGTAATCGCCTTGGCGATCGCTTGGCAAATAACATAAAACTAAGTACGCAGGGAATCATTGCTAAGAAAAGATTCCAAGCCATAAACCTCTCAATATTTTCCCAGAACAACTCGATTGCTGCTGCCATTGTTTTTACTCCGTAGTATGTTGATTAAGTTACCTAAGATTAACTTCTATGATAAATAGTTTCCCAATTTCACAGGGCTGGTTAATAGCGATCGCCCTCAATACGATCCTTGGGGCGATCGCTTTACTATTACCTCGCAAAGTCTTAACCACCGCAGGTATTTTCCATGCATGGGCGTTAGGAATAACGGTTTGGGGTTGTCTGGGATGGCAAGGTTATCTTGTCATTTTAAGCTATCTCATTGTCGGTTCGGGGGTAACTCGCATTGGGAAGGACATCAAAGAAGCGAAAGGCATAGCCGAGAAACGTGATGGCGCAAGAGGACCTGAAAATCTGTGGGGTTCGGCTGCTACAGGTGCGGTTTGCGCCATCGGTCAGGCGATCGCACCCAATCCTCTGTGGTTATTAGCCTATGTCGCTAGTCTCAGCACCAAGCTTGCGGATACGACTGCCAGTGAAATTGGCAAGGCTTATGGTAAAAGCACATTTTTGATCACCACACTCAAGCCTGTTGCCGCAGGTACAGAGGGTGCTGTCAGTCTCGAAGGTACGATCGCAGGAATTATTGGTTCACTGGTAATCGCCGCCATTGGTTGGGCGGTAGGTCTATTAACTAGTCCTTGGGATCTGCTTTGGTGTGCGATCGCTGCTTTCATTGCCACCAATATCGAAAGTCTGATTGGCGCAACTTTACAAGAGAAATATGAATGGCTCACCAATGAACTCGTCAATGGAATTAATACAACAATTGGTGCGGCGATCGCGGTGCTAATTGTACAGTTGTTACAGATATTTAACCTTAAGTTAATTTAGATTTAACCTTATTAGTTAAATTACAAATTTGATTTATTAAGTTTAATTTGATTCTCGAAATCCTTTTTGTTAGCGGATGTAGACGATTATTTTCAAGATTTTAACTAATGGCTAAAATTTCTCACTTTACAATTACAATAAATAACATATTCCCATTTATTGTTTAATTTGATTTTGTATAAAGTGGAGTTTGATCTTGACTACAATTGACTTGTTTAATAACGCCAAAGACTTTGTGATCATCCCCGCAGGGCAAGTGATCTTTGAAAAGGGTGGAGTCGCTGATCACATGTATGCGATCGTGGAAGGGGAAGTAGAAATTACGATCGATGGTAAGTTACTAGACACCACAGCTGCTGGCGGAATCGTTGGGGAAATGGCGCTGATTAGCTCCAGCCCTAGAAGCGCCACGGCGATCGCGAAAACTGAATGTAAGCTAGTACCTGTTGATCACAAGCGATTTACCTTTTTAGTGCAACAAACTCCTAATTTTGCAATTAACGTGATGAAAATCATGGTTGAAAGAATCAGAAAACTAGATGCTCTTGTTTTATCGATGCAATAATATCGATTCAATTAAATTCAATTAAAATTAAGAACTTTTTAGACAGCAATTCTCTTTATAAAAATCGGTTTTTTGAAAGCCCGCCATTGGCAGGCTTTCAAAAAACCGATTTTAGTGTTTCCACTGCCTTCGGTGCTGGAAACACTAAAATCGGTTTCATAATGAGAATTGCTGCTTTTTATAGCAAAAAAAGAGTTAGCTAGTATAAACCAAAACCCCAGAATCGAGTGGCGGCGCGAAGCGCCGCCACTCGATTCTGGGGTTTTATGTCCTAAACAAAACTTGCTTTGCTATAGAAGGAATAAAAAGAAATAAAGATGTAGGAGCCATTCATGAATGGCTCCTACGATAAAATTTAGCTTATGAGGTTTCTGCGGTAAGATTAGCTGGAACAATAAACACACAAAAACTAGTGAACTCTGAATCCGCCTCAAGTCCAGATGAAACTCGGTTTTCTGATTTATTACCCCCTTCTGAGCAGTCATCCCAGAAATGCTTGAAAATCGTTGGAATTGGTGCATCGGCGGGGGGACTAGAAGCATTCACACAGATTCTCCAAAATTTACCAAATAATACGGGGATGGGCTTTGTGCTGATCCAGCATTTAGCGCCTCAACATGATAGTCAGTTAAGTGAGATTTTGCGAAATGTCGCGCAGATGCCTGTCAATGAAGCCAGAGAAGGCATGAAAATCTCGCCAAATCATGTCTATATAATTCCGCCTAATACCTTGATGACTCTAGAGCAGGGTGTTTTGAGGCTCGAACCGCGACGACGGGTCAAGGGGCGCTACATGGTGATTGATGGATTTTTTAAATCCCTCGCTAATCTTGGTGAGGAGGCGATCGCGGTCATTCTATCGGGAAACAATGAGGATGGCACAGCAGGCTTAGGAGCAATTAAGGCAGCAGGTGGAGTTACTTTCGCTCAAGATCTTGCCTCGGCAGAATTTCCCACCATGCCGATGATTGCGATCGCTTCGGGCTATGTGGATTTTGTATTATCCCCTGAGGAAATTGCCGCAGAACTAGTAAATATCAGCACTGGCAGTGAGTCCGAAGCCTCCGTAAGTACGGCGATTACTGTCTATGAACCTGATGAGCAATCTGCATTAGTTTTTACAGAAAGTTGGGAAAGTAGAGAAGCTTTACCAATTATTTTTCGGCTTTTACAGAACGCAATGGGGACTGACTTTAGCCATTATAAGCAAGGCACAATCAGGCGGCGAATCTTGCGGAGAATGGGTTTACTGAAGATCCAAACAGTAGAAGATTATACCGTCCATTTGCAAGAGCATCCTATTGAAGTTGAAAGACTATACAATGACATTTTGATTAGTGTGACCAGCTTTTTTCGCGATCCTGATTCTTTCGCTGCTTTACAGAAGTTAGTATTTCCTGTAATCAGTCAGAATAAGTCACTGGATTTACCGATTCGGATCTGGGTAGCGGGCTGTGCTACAGGGGAGGAAGTTTATTCGATCGCCATTAGTCTATTAGAGTTTCTCGATGATCGACCTGTCAAACCTGCAATTCAGATTTTTGCGACGGATATTAGTGAAGGTGCTATCGAAAAGGCAAGACTAGGAATTTATCATCAGAGTTTGCTGGTTGATGTGTCACCAGATCGACTGCGACGTTTTTTTACACCAGTGGAAGGCGGTTATCAAATTGGTAAGTCCGTCAGAGAGTTATGTGTATTTGCCCGCCAAAATCTGACTAGTGACCCCCCATTTTCGCGGCTAGATCTGATTAGTTGCCGCAATATGCTGATTTATCTAGAACCAGTGCTGCAAAAAAAGGTGATGCCGATTTTTCACTATGCCCTTAATGCCAATGGGTTTTTAATGTTGGGCAGTTCTGAAGGAATTGGGAAGGCAGGTGTTTTATTCGAGATCGTCGATAAAAAGAATCGTATCTACAAGAGCAAAATAACTGCATCATCACGGATAAACTTTAACTTTATCAAAAGTACACATGTAAGCGAGCCTATGTATCTCGCAAAACGCCCTGAAGTTAGTGAAGTTTCTGTGGAAGTCAATTTAGAACAGATAGCTGATCAAGTGGTATTGAGTCGATATGCACCTGCGGGTGTGATAATTAACTCTGAGCTAGAGATTTTGCAATTTCGGGGAAATACTAGCCCTTATTTGGAGCCATCTCCTGGTAAGGCAAGCCTAAATTTGTTGAAGATGACACGTCTAGAATTGCGTCTAGAATTGCGATTGGCGATCTATAGTGCCAAAGAAAAAGATTTGCCGATTACTAAAGACGGAATTGAGGTGTCGCAAAGTATTCTGGTGAAGCTGGATGTGATTCCCTTAAGAGCCAATGGCGATCAATATTTTTTAGTGCTATTTGAGAATCGTCCAATGCCAATTTTGCTGGCTTCTGCTCCCACATCATCCACAAAACCTCGCAAAGAACGATCAAATAGTGCTGATATAGAAGTAGTTCGGCTTACCCATGAGTTAGAGAAAACCAAAGAGTATTTGCGATCGATCATTGAAACTCAAGATGTGAATAATCAGGATCTCAAAGTAGCTGGGGAAGAAATCCTGTCAAGTAATGAGGAATTGCAAAGCGCCAATGAGGAGTTGGAAACAGCTAAAGAGGAAATCCAAGCTACTAATGAAGAATTAAGTACGATTAATGAGGAGTTGCGTAGTCGGAATATCCAGTTGCATCAAGTTAATAACGATATGCAAAATCTGCTCAGCAGTGTGAATATCCCTATCTTGATGTTGTCGGGTGATTTGCGGATTAGACGCTTTACTCCTACGACTGAGCAACTGTTTAATCTAATTTCTAGTGATGTCGGGCGACCCTTTAGCGATATTCAAAATAATCTAAATGTAGAGAACCTCAGGCAATTGTTGACAACGGTAATTGATACTCTGATTCCCTATGAACAGGATGTGCAGGATCATTCTGGGCATTGGTTTAGTATGAGAATCCGTCCCTATCGAACTACGGACAATCGCATTGATGGTGTGGTGATCAGTCTATTTGATATCGATCACCTTAAACGCAATGCTCTGGAGTTAGAATCTTCGCGCAATTATGCTACGGCGATCATTGAAACTTTACGTCAGCCTTTAGTAGTGCTAAATGCTGATCTGCAAGTGATTACAGCCAACTCAGCCTTTTACCAAATCTTTCAAATACATCCCCATCATACGGAACAAAAATCAATTTTTGCTCTAGGACATGGGGATTGGGATATTCCTAAACTGCGATCGCTCTTGCATGAGATTCTACTTTTGGATATTTCTGTCCAAGATTATGAAGTTACGCAGGACTTTACGCATTTAGGCAGACGCACGATGTTGCTGAATGCTTGCCAAATCGATCAAGGTAATGTCGGCAAGATGATTTTGCTGGCGATCGAAGATATCACTGAACGTAATCTCCAAAAGCAACAACTAGTTACTCGAAACCAGACGTTATCGGAAACGATGATAGCTTATGAACGTGCAAATCGCGCTAAGAGTGAATTTTTGGGCAATATCAGCCATGAATTACGCACTCCGCTCAATTCAATTATGGGCTTCACCCAAATTCTCCAAGATGCTCCTCATCTAGATGCAGAATCTCAGGAATATCTAGGAATTATTAGTCAGTCTAGTGAACATCTGCTGTTGCTAATTGAAGATCTACTCGATATTTCTAGAATTGAAGCTAACAAAATCAAGATTGAGCCAAATATATTGTCTCTATCTAATTTTTTAGAAATTACCGTGTCAATGGTTTATACCAAGGCGATCCAAAAAAATATCGTCTTTATCCCTCAGTTTGCCTCTGATCTGCCTGAAACCATCTATGCAGACGAAAAACGCCTCAGACAAGTCCTCCTCAATCTGCTCAGTAATGCCATCAAGTTTACCGATGCGGGTGAGATTACGTTTTCAGTCACCCAAAGCTCTAATCAGCTCATTCAATTTGCGATCGCTGATACAGGTATAGGGATCGCCCAAGCAGAGCTTAAGAAAATATTTTTACCCTTTGAGCAGGTCAGCAAAGCTGATCTAAATCCCAGTGGTGCAGGTTTAGGCTTAGCGATTAGCCAAAGTCTCGTAACCAAAATGGGAGGTGAAATCAAGGTGGTGAGTGAAATTGGAGTGGGTAGTACCTTTAGCTTTGAACTGGACTTAAGGGGAAATCAAGGTCAATCCCTGATCATGCCATCACAGGTGGCGATCGCTCTATTACCTGCTCAATCTGAATCTCCGCAAATTGCTCGTCTTTTTGAAGAATCTGCGGCGATCGTTAATATTGTTAATAACGAAGAATTAGCATCACCAAGGTCATTAAGTATTCTGGTTGCCGAGGATGTTGAATATAATCAATTGCTACTACAAAAATTTTTACAACGATTAGGCTATAGCCCTGATATGGCTCGCAATGGATTAGAGGTGCTAACCAAGCTAAGGGAAAAGCATTACGATGTCATTTTGATGGATATTTATATGCCTGAACTAGATGGAATTGAAACCACCAAAAGAATTGTTGCAGAATTAGAGCAAGGCTCTCGTCCTTACATTATTGCAGTGACCGCTAATGTAACGACAGAAGATCGAGAGCAATATGCAGCTATAGGTATCGATACATGCATCAGTAAACCCATTGACCTTGCTCAGTTAGAGAGAACTTTATCCCAATTTAGAAAAGTGTGACGACACTTTTCTGAATTTATAGCTATAGTCACTGATGTTACGTGGATGGAATTCCTGCAATCATCTAAGTCTAGGGCTGGCACGGGGGCGCAGCCCCTACAAAATCTAAATTATTAGGGTAGGGGCAATCCCCCCGTGGTTGCCCTGTCATGCTCGTAGCAAGAGATTCATCATCTGAGTTCCACGTAAAAATCAAAACGAGAAGACGAGTGGCGGCGCGAAGCGCCGCCACTCGTCTTCTCAATACAAAATGGCTACGCCATTTTGTGGTTTGCGATTATTGCGTGGCTAAAGTGACGGCAATGCGAAAGCCAGTGCAGCGATCGCCTTGATTGGCGGCATTCTTAAGCCGCTTGGCTGAGCGACAACAATGGGCCGGATCGCGCCATGAGCCGCCACGCACTACCCGACAACTGCGATCGCCTCCCTGCGTCCATGCCGTAGCGTCCCTCGGCAAAAGGTCATAGTCATCATGCCAATAATCAGCGCACCATTCCCACACATTGCCATGCATATCATGCAGCCCAAAGACATTGGCTGGATAAGTACCGACTTCAGTAGTTGACGAGTTACTGATTCCTTTAGGCGCGTACTTATAAGGACTTGCCCCATTGTAATTTGCTAGATTTGCAGCGATCGTTTCGCCAAAGCCAAAAGCGGTTAATGTCCCCGCCCGACAGGCATATTCCCATTCCGATTCGCTCGGTAATCGATAGGGTTTCCCAGTTCTCTCTACTAATTTCTGACAAAAGGATTGCGTATCCTCCCATGACACCATTTCTACGGGGCGATCGCCATTCCCAATAAACATCGCAGGATTATTATCCATTACGACTTTCCATTGTCTCTGAGTAATGGGAAAGCGCGACATAAAGAAAGCAGGAACATTCACAATATGGCGGGGAGATTCTTCTTCGCCACGTTCTACCTCGCTAATTGGTGAACCAATTTGAAATCTTCCTGCGGGAATGAATACCATTTCTAAGCCAATCGGTTTACCTTGGACATTACCTAGTGTCTCGATATAGATTCTTCCTGTTTTCTGTCTAGTACTAATTTGCAATTGATGCTTGGTGAGTTTGCCAATCCCTAACCGATGAACTGTGACGATCGCCGTCTCAAAGGAAAATTGTGATAACGGCGGTGCGATCGCCTGAATTGGTTGAGCTTTAGGTGTGGCGATCGGTGTAATCTGAGTTTTGGCAGTAGCCTTGGCATAACCCGATCTTTGGAATCTTGGGGTGTAGGCTTGATGGGATGGAGAAGTTAAATTTTTAAGATCATTTAAAACTGCTTGAGCAGTCTGATAGCGCTGACTTGGAGCCACCGCAATCATGCGATCGAGAATCTGACCAAGTGCGACACTAATAGAAGTGTTTTCTAAAAAATTGCGCCATATCCAAGATCCATCCATATCCATTAGCTCAAAAGGTGAGACACTCGTGAGCAGATGAATGCAGGTTACACCCAAACTATAAATATCACTGGCAAATATGGCTTTGCCGCGAACTTGCTCTGGTGCAACATATACCGCGCTTCCGATGCGAGTGCCTGTCTCCATCAACGCCGCCGCCGTCACAAATTTTGCGGCTCCAAAATCAACTAATACATGACTCCCCACTACCGCAGCACTAGATAAATAGCCAGAGATATTTGGCGATCGCCGACGGATAATATTTTCGGGTTTGATGTCGCGATGGATGACATTGCGTTCATGAATAAACTGCAAAACTGGTAGTAAATCCCCCAGCAATATCCGAATCTTGGCTTCACTAAAAGCCCCTTGTTCTTGGAGTTCCTTTAACAGATCCTGACCATCAATAAATTCCTGAATCAAATATTGACAACCATCATGTTCTAGATGGGCAAATAATGTCGGTATTTGCGGATGTTTTCCCAAATCATCAAGTCGAATAGCCTCCTGCTGAAATAACTCAGCAGCCTTTACAGCACTACTAAGATCAGCAGGAAAGAACTGTTTAATCACACAGTGGGGATGGGAAGGAAGTGCTTCGTCAATACCGATAAACGCTCTACCAAAACCACCTTGCCCAAGAATTTTAATCGTCCGATAGCGATCGCCAATCTTCAGTTTTGACCCACATTGACTACAAAAAATCAGCGCGGGATCTGGATTTTGATAATTGCAGTTAGGGTTGAGGCACTGACTCATAAAGTCTATCTAGATATTATGTAGTACAGAGAAGTGTTAAAAAGCTTGCGAAGCAAGCTTTTTAACACTTCTCTGGGTTTTGAGTTGCAACTATTGTTCGGGCAGAGCATCCATTTTGGCAAAACCAATGACCTGCATTTTCCCTTCCGTAAGTTCCAATCTGATCACTCGCGCCGTAATGCCTTTACTTTCCAATTGACGCAAATCTAGAACTTTATTCAATCCTTCGGTAAAAGCTTTAGCAATTCGCTCAGGTACTGGTGTGCCTGACAGTTCAATTCTAGGATTGATAATTTGCAGTTTTGTACCACCGATAGTTTTGAGTTCTGCATTTATAGAAACATCAAGTTTGCTGGGGTTAGGCTTAGCAGGAGTCGGTTTTGACTGGAGAGAAGCGGACAGACGGAGGCGATCGCCTTCCAAAAAAGTTATTTCAGGATCGATCAAATCCAAAATTTCGGGATTTTTATTAGTTCCTGTAATGTCAATGCTGAGATTTTTAAAGGAAGTTTGCACATTAGGCGATCGCAGGGCTGTATTCACATCTTCAGAGCGCATGACGACGCGCACAGCCGCCTGTAATGGACGACGTAAGACTACTTTGCCCGATTGCAACACGTTGGGATCGATGCTAATCGGATCGGTTTCTAGGTCAATCTGATCAATTCGCAAAAATTCTAAGATGTAAACACCACGACCTGCTACACGAACGCGATCGACGTTACCTAAAAGGACTTGATAGTTAGGAGCGTTATCAACGCGCACTTCTAGGACATCCGCTCGTACAATTTGCCCACGCAAAAAATCGGTTGCAATTTTATCGATCGCAATTCCTGGCGAGCCTGCCAAACCTAAAACCGTCGTAAGTAAGCCAGCAAATAATTCCATAAAAAGGAGATAACTACCTTACTCATCATAAACCAAAACCCAGAAATTAAAAGCAGCGCTACATGCTGCTTTTGTCGCATTTTGAACTGAAATAGAAACCAACATTTTTGTTAAAAGTGTTGCTTGGTAACACTTTTAACAAAAATGTTGTAATTTACTTAGTTGCAAATTACGGTAATGTATGAGTTTTACTGACACAATTTTGTGTAGCGCGGCTTTGCAGCCCAAAACGATTTTGGTAGGACTATTAGGGAGTATTTGTTTTATGCAAATTCGGTTGGCAGTAGAGGCTGATTTACCCGCAATTATTGAAATTTATAATGCTGCTATTCCTAGCCGTCTTGCCACTGCTGATTTGGAACCTATCTCTGTCGAGAGCCGCCGTGCTTGGTTTCGATCGCATGGCGATCGTTATCCTGTCTGGGTGATAGCTATTGGTAGTCACGATATTCAGAGCGATCAAAACGAGCAGATTCTGGGCTGGCTCAGTTTACAGATGTTTTATGGTCGTCCCGCCTATCATAAAACCGCCGAAGTAAGTATCTATATAGATCCCAAATCTCAAGGTAAGGGTATTGGCAAAAAATTGCTTGGTCATGCGATCGCCCAATGCTCCAAGCTCAATATTTCTAAGCTAGTCGGCTTTATATTTGCTCACAATATGGCAAGTCGTAGGTTATTTGAAAATTTTGGTTTTACAGAATGGGGATTTTTGCCTGAAGTTGCCGAATTAGACGGACAAGAGCAAAGTTTAGTAATTTTTGGCAAAATTATTTAAAAAGATGAGTGGCGGCGCTTCGCGCCGCCACTCATCTTTTGGGTTTTATTTTAACAATGGAAAGAAATGTCCAACTGGCCCCTGTCCTTTGCCGATCGCTAGAGCATATTTCAAAGCTTCGGTCACATAGTTCTTTGCTTCCTGTACTGATTGAAAACGTGGTTTTCCTAATGCTAGATTGGCAGCGATCGCGGCTGAGAGTGTGCAACCTGTGCCATGAGTATGGTTTGTATCAATCACCTCGGTCTGCAAAACCTCAAGGCGATCGCCATCAAACCAAACATCAACAGCCTTAAGATCACCTGTCATCCCTCCGCCTTTCACTAAAACCGATCGCGCTCCTAATTTGTAAATGTTTTGGGCAGCCGTTTGCATATCTTCAAGAGAGTGAATATCCATATCAGCAAGAATTTGCGCCTCGTAGCGATTGGGTGTGGCGATCGCCGCAAGGGGAATTAATACATCCCGCATCGTTTTTATCGCCTCGTCATCAATTAGCTGCGCCCCAGTCCGCGACACCATCACAGGATCGACCACCACATTCCCAAAGCCAAAGGCAACTAGCTTCTTCGCCACAGTTTTAATAATCTCTTGATTGAGCAACATTCCCGTTTTGATGGCTCCAATTCGCATATCAATCATTACGGCTTCAAATTGTGCGGTTACGGATTCAGGCAACATCGCATCTACCCGCGTTACTCCCTGTGTATTTTGGGCGGTGATGCAGGTGAGGACACTAGTTCCATGGACACAATGAAAAGCAAAGGTGCGTAAGTCAGCCTGTATGCCTGCGCCACCGCCACTATCAGAACCAGCGATCGTCATAGCGATCGGAATTTGGGAACTATGGAAATTGGTCATAATATGAGTTAATTCTAAAAACAGGTTTTGCTTTGCCCAAATTTTAGCTCATCCCAAAACACAAAACGGCGTAACTGCTTTGTGTTTTGGGATTATTCGACCGACTCGAACCGATACCACCATCTTAATCCCAACGAAGAGGTGGAGGGCACTGGTCAGCTAATGTGGGATGGGTTCTGAAACGTCCATTTCATAACGACAAAAAAGACTCAAATACGTCGATCACGATTTAGCTGATCAGTGCCGCTATCTCAATAACAAGAGTCTCAGTGATTTAAAAGTTTAGACTGACAATCCGCAAATAAATAATTTAAAATTCCGAGGATATCGGCTAGCTGGGTTTCTGAATAAGCTAGACTCTCGTAGCATTCTTCTCCGCTTAATTTATAAAATCTCCATATTGTTGCATTAGTGATAATGCCATATATAGGAAATGAATATTGTGGTTGATTCAATGTTAGACAGGCATACATTTCCGTTAAGCATTGTGCTAAGCCTTGTTCAAAATCATCTTTTTTAGCTTCGACAATACATAATAGAGGTGATCGATATACTTTCCCCTGTCCAGCGATTAAATAATCAACCACTCCAGTTAATTTTTCAGTTTGTAATTTTGCTTCCTTCCAGATTTTTAATGCAGAATAACTATCAATTGCTTCGAGCAAAATAGCATCAATTAATAATGATTTAGCGGATTCAGATAAGGATAAGTCAAAATGTGCTTTTAATTTTTGGGCGCTTGTCAAATAATATTCTGAAGCTTGTTTAGGCGTAAAGTTTATTTGCCATTCTTTTAATTCATTAATCCCGATGATTTGCAACGCACTACGCAAATCAATCTGTGAGAAACGTTGTTTTTTGCTAGACATAATACATAATAAGGTTGCATCGGATTTGTTAAATATTTATCTTTTGAAATATGGCTTAAAGAGTAGATCGCATACCTATTTCGATAAGTTAAGTCTAAAAATACAACTAGGTTACTGTCGAGTTATCTCTAGACCAAAAACAAGGTTACACCATCTTTCTCAAATAGCAATTTCATTCCCGTTTCTTCCTGTCGTTTGTGCAGTTGGAGCAATACCGAATCAAGTTCAATGCCCTCACGAGAAGTGATTTTATAGACAGCTTCCCGATTGGAAGCACCCAGCATCGGGGCAACGAGAGTAATCTTTGCAAGGGCGTTTAGTAGATCTCCATTCTTGCCGAGAATTTGATATAGCCCTTTTTGACTCATCATTACCTCTACTTCGGCTACATGCTCCTCAGACACAAGATTTAAAGCATAGAACGTGTAGATCTGACGCACATGCTCAGAAAATTCTTTCAGCGGGGTATTATAGTAAATATCGTCTAATCTTTCGAGTTGTTCATATCCAAGTCTTGTCAACTCACGGCGAGTACTTTCTGTTGACACAACCTTAGCTACTGCAAAACGGAGCATATCTAACTTATCGTTGGGAATCCCTGTAGATGGGACTGAAAGCATCGGTTGGTTTTCACGCAAAGCCAGCACTACGACTGACAAGTATTCTGGAAGGAAGTATACTGTCATCCATCCAGGTGTCACACCTAGCTCAGCATCAATAGGTGCAGGAGCAGACAAGTATATATCTAAAATTTCCCCAATGGAATCATTTTTGCGTTCAGTTGAGACAGTTTTGCGTACAATTAGACGATTATACTCATTCGTCTCAATTTCTACCAATTCCAATGAAAGTCGCATCATTGTCTGGCGATGCGTCAAAGTAAGCATGTCAGAGAAATACCAATTATTATGTTCTCCACCATCTACACCCACTATGACTTCGTTTAAGATTATCTGAAGACGTTCTTGCCCTTGTAGAACTTCTTCCTGTAATAAACGTAAACTCCAAAGTAATCTTGTTGGATCAGATTGTTTAGTATCTGACTCCTCTTCATAAACTGTAACTTCTTTAGTCAGATTTGTGGTTGAAAGTTGAATTAGGCGCGTTTGTATTCTTTCTGATACCAAGTAGCAAACCGTTTCACACTCTAGAATAGGGTCTGTAAGGTAGTCAATCAATACCCAATCCTGAAATATCCAATCTTTAAGGAAACATAGGAAAAGATCTCGATCTATGAAGGCAGGAGTATTCCTAGAGGCACTTAACCAGATCTGTTTTACTGATAGGTAACCCGTCAGATAATGATGCGTGTCATTAGAGATTGAGCGCATTAGCACATCTACTTTTCGGTGTAATGCCTTCTCACTAGTTCGATATTGAATAAGAATATTCCTAACTCTGCTAGTCCAACATTCAGAATCTGCCACTGCATCGCTCAACTGCTGTGGATCTTCCTCTAGAGGGCGAAACAAAAATGATGCCCAGAATGCTGGTGTTGAAAGAACACGAGAGCCGCCAGGAAAAGCATCAAATTCCTGAAAGAGTGCCATACCCTCAAGCAAAGGAAGCAAAATCTGCTGGGTCATTTTTGTACTTCCCAAATCATGCAACACAGAGTCGTTATATTGTGCAAGACCAATTTGATGTTGCGCACGCATCTCTAACAATGCCAGAGTGGCTCCTAAATCTGAAGCCATGCACCAAAAATGCGTAGCCTCATGCAAGAATGAAGGGAGAAAGATGGATGGCAGTTTTCCTTGAAGCACATACTTGGTTAAAGCTTGTGCGGGGATGTCCAACAACTTCGTTGATCCAGTAAGAAAGTCAGTGTAGCCTCGTCGGGAAACAGACTCAAATAAAGACATAACAGTTATTTGGGTATTTGGAATTCAGGAAGATGGAAGCAGAAACTTTGAAAGTTCGGCTAATATCTGAGCATTTGCCTCATCCTCTGAGTTTGCCTGAATATTTAAAATGTGCTCCTCAATGCGCCCGTCAGGGTGAATAATACGAATTTTTCTCTCCAGTATATATCTACGACGACTTTTACTGAGATAGATAGCGAGTGCTGTGATAGCAAGTGATCCAAGAGTTACTATTGCTGCAATCGTAGCTGGCTCTGCCAAAGAACCTTCTGGAACCTTAGGTTCCTCAAACTCAACTTCCTCTCCCAATACTTCACGTAGTTCTTCTTCGTCAAGACTATTAAGCCCAGAAATAATTAGTTTCGGTGATTCCATAAACGATTCTCCATAGTCTAGTAATAAAGATTTAGATGCCCATAGGTAAGATATTTAGGGCATTTTGGATACATTTTATTATACAGAAGGTTTAGTTAAAAAAATCTCTGGATTGGGGGGGACATTTTTAGACATTATTTACCCGTCAATACTTCGGACAGTTTTTTAACTAGGCTATAACGCTTGTAGGGCAGTATTTTGATTTAATTGGTTGTCCGCTCAAAAGCTAACGGTAATTTAAATAAAGCCCAAAATACTAGCTCTATACGGTATCGGTGATACAAGGTTTTGAAACTGTCCGAAGTATTGACCCGTTATAATTGCTCTTAAGCGATCGCCAAAATTCAAAAAACTAATAGCCACCTTAACAATTACATTTTTTATTGAAGTAAAACGACTCATTTGTTTTACACCCACTCTAGCGATAACTTTTTCTGCGATCGCATACAGTCACGAAGGTAAAGATTGATGAGACTCTGATAAGGGATTAACATTTCTAATTTTAGCTTCTACGAATCCGAATTTTTTGTTTTGACGCAATTACAACGGCTCCAGCTTCTAAATCTTGCCCCCAACTAGACAATACATCTTGCAATAGAGATATTCTTTCTAAACGAGGTAAATTTTCCAATCTTAAAACTCCACAATGTTGCCTTGCCTGTAGCCAAATCATTTGCTCAAAATCAGAATCCGTAGTAATGATAATGCGCTCTTCTCTTACCGCCCAATTCAAAATCTCACTATCACTCATTTTGCGATCAACATCACGCACACAAACAACATCATGACCAGAATCTAGTAATAAAACCAATAAAGCACCACTTGCATTCATATCAAGTAAAAATCTCATGACTATGATGCAACCGTCCTTTCAAAAATATCCTCATTAGCTACTAGGCGATAAGCATAGAGCAACGCTGCATAAATATCAGCAATTTCTAAATCTGGATAATCCTCCAAAATTTCCTGCATTGCCGCTCCCTTAGACAAAAGCTCCAAAATCATCGCCACCGAAATTCTCATACCGCGAATTATTGGCTTACCACCCAAAATATTACGGTCAAAAGTAATTCTTGATAGCAATGATTCATTAGTAACTGACATAAATCTATCCTCTACTGTTCTGTCTCTTGCGTTTTAGATATTACTTACTCGTTGTAATTGCCCCTAATCGATCACCCAAGGGGAAAATCTTAAATCTAACTGATTGAAGCTCAATCAATAGTGATATTTTGCCATAACTCGGCGGCAATAAATCTTGATAGATGTCCCACATTCGTTGTCGCAATTACAACATCTGTAGCGCCAAGCGTCATAGCTTGAGCTACCAAAATCATATCGCCATCAATCGTTTTATCACCCGATGTGGGTTGCCCTTGCTGACGAGCTTGCGCCCAAAGTTGTGCAGCTTGACGCATTGCAACCGTTTTAATCGGTAAATACTCAATCAACTTTGCTAAATCATCTAGACGAGAAAGCCCTTTAGTCTTGTTTGCTCGTAACAACTCACGACGAACCTCATAATCTGCAATCTCTGGAATGATAATTCGACTTGCTGCCGTGATGTGAGCTTGTAACCACTGGGCGCAAGCTACACTTTCTGGAGATAGCTTTGGATTTGTTACTAGACCAAGTAGTCCAGAATCCAATATTATGACGCGATTCACCAAGTTACACCCTTCATCTCAACTGGGAATAGTTTGCGATCGCTGAGACGATCCTTATCTAATGCACAGATCAAATATTGACCTGTTTCTTGCTGTTCATCACTATCTTCCTCATCTATCCAAGACTGGATTAAATCAACCGCTTTAGTTTGTTTTTGTCTTAAAAGAATAAAGCTTGTTAATAAATCCAATGTCACAGATTCAATGGAAAGCCCTTTTTGATTGGCTTCTTGCAAGAGATACTCCTCAACTTCTGATGGTAGGTTAAGGGTTAGAGTCATGTATTTTCTTAAGTATATTTATTAGTAGTTTAACATTCAGATTTTCCAGCGGTTATCCTAATACAAATTTAGGCGTTATTTACTCGTTGTAATTTCACCTAAACGATCGCCAAAAGGAAAAAACCTAATAGTCGCTTTACCGATGACATTTTCCTTTGGCAAAAATCCCCAAATATGTGAATCATTACTGTGATTGCGATTGTCACCCATCATCCAATAATGACCTTTGGGAACAGTCACAGTACGCATCATGTATTTAGGAGATTCCGCAATATATGGCTCATCAAGAGGTTCATCATTGCGATAGACCTTGCCACCACGTACTCCAATGCGATCGCCTTCGATGCCAATCAAGCGCTTGATATATGCCTTACTCGTATCATCGATCGCAGGAGACTTTGGTGGATAGAAAATCAAAATATCGCCACGTTGGGGTTCTTGCCATTGCATTGAGATTTTATCAACCAAGATGCGATCGCCCACTTGCAAAGTTGGCTCCATTGAGCCAGAGGGTATGAAGCGCGGCTCGACTATAAACGCACGCAGAAATAAAGCGATCGCAAGAGCCACAACAAAAATCCGAATGGTTTCACCATGTTGTTGCCACCAAGGCTTAATGGGAACTTGCGGATCGAGCTTAATTTCTGTGGACATGTATCAATTTCTGTGAGAGGACAAATCTTTGTCCCCCTCTCCTTTTGGGAGAGGGGGCTGGGGGGTAAGGGTCTAGTATTTAGGAACGTTTAAATTACCAGCACGATTGTCAAAGGGCCAGTAGCGAAACATCGCCCTGCCAACTAGATTCTCTTCGGGCATAAATCCCCATGCGTGAGAATCCAAACTGTTATTGCGGTTATCACCCATTACCCAATATTTACCATTTGGCACAGTGAAAAATGGATGCCCTTTACCCGACTGCACATTGTCAGGGCGGAAGCAGTTAGGACAGAGCGCGTCATCTTGGGTTGGCAGAGTGTAAGTTGGCGGTGATGCAATGTATGGCTCATTGAGAGGCACATCATTTATAAAGACTTTGCCATCATGAATGCTGATGCGATCGCCTGGCAACCCAATCACCCGCTTGATATAGACCTTAGACGCATCGGGAACAACAGGATTAACGGGTGGATTAAAGACGATAATTTCGCCGCGTTCGGGCTTGCGCCAACGTATTGAAAGCTTATCGATAATTAAGCGATCGTCAATTAATAAAGTCGGCTCCATCGAGCTAGAAGGAATATAACGTGGCTCAGCAATAAATATTCTTACGCCAACTGCTAACAAAATGGCCACTGTGACAGTGGGCAAGTTATCAGCCAAGAAATTTTTAAATGAATTTTCTTGTTTATGAACAGGTGGCGCTGGCTTAGGATCGGTGGGCGGATTGCTGGGGCGATCGCTAGATTTATCAGATGACATAGAAATGCTCGCGGGATATGTACTTATCTTAAAGCGTATTTAGATAGTAAGTGTGGCGCAAAATTGCCATACTTGCTACTTTTTCAAGGCACTGGGAACTTCGATCTCGTGATCACCAGATAGGTTAAATTCTTGATGAATGACTTTCAGTGCTTGTTCCGCTTGGTGATCGCGCACTACGCAGCTTACTTTAATTTCAGATGTGGCGATCATCTCAATATTAATATCTGAATTAGCGAGAGCGCTAAACATGCGGGCGGCAATCCCCGACTGATGGATCATATTTGCGCCCACAATACTGACTTTACTAATATCAGCGTCGCAAGTTACTTCGCCGTAGCCAAGTGCTTTTGTATATTGTTTGAGGGCAGTTTCAGCTTTAGCAAGATCAGCGATCGCTACAGTAAAGGCGATTTCGTTAACATCGCGATCGGACTGCGATTGGACGATCATATCCAAACTAATATTTTGCTCAACAAGCTGCTCAAGGATTTTTGCCGCCATCCCTGGGCGATCGGGGACTTGCTGCACGGCAATTCTGGCACGATTTCGATCTAGCGCGACCCCACGCACAGGCGAAATATTGGCGTTAGCTTCCGATGTAATCTCACAGGCTTGATGAGATTGCACGGGTACGTCGAAGGTTTTTTGGATCGCCGCGATCGCTGCCTCACCATCAGTCGATGCTATCACGCAACTGATTTTAATTTCAGAAGTGGAAATCATTTGAATATTGATCCCTGATTCTGCCAGAGCCGTGAACATTTGTGCGGCGACACCTGGTTGTCCGATCATGCCCACACCCATAATGCTGATTTTGGCAATGGCTGAGTCAACGGTGACTAAACTCGCGCCAATTTCTAAACTACGGGTGACCACTTCAGCAAGTTGCAGTTGCTTTTGAGGAATCGTAAAGGCAATGTCATTTACGCCTTCGGTTTCTTGCACCGCTTGGATAATTAAGTCAACATTGATCCCTTGATCAGCGAGAGATTTAAATAGCTGTGAGGCGATCCCAGGGCGATCAGGAATTTGTAACAGTGCAATTTTGACTTGATCATAATCAATTGAAACTGTCTCGACGAAACGATTCACTTCTAAGGCTTTCAGGTTACCTGTGCCGAAGCGAGGCGAAGTGATCACCGTACCCGCATCATCTAGCCAACTCGATCGCACACACATTTTTACGCCAAAGTTACGTGCAATTTCCACAGAACGCGGATGCAAAACTTTTGCGCCTAAACTGGCTAGTTCTAGCATTTCATCGCAAGTAATTTCTGCTAGCATTTGCGCCTTGGGGACAATGCGCGGGTCAGTGGTCAAAATTCCGGGGACATCAGTATATATTTCGCAAATGTCAGCATTGATCGCGGCGGCGATCGCTACTGCCGAGGTGTCAGAACCTCCGCGCCCTAAAGTGGTAATTTCATTGCTCGGTAAGCCAGTGGCTGGATCAATAGCTACACCTTGAAATCCTGCGATCACCACGACCTTACCAAGATCCAGCGCCGCTCTGATTTGTTCTGGTTCTACATATAAAATTCTGGCGCGGGTATGGTTTGGCTCCGTGACCACCCTGACTTGAGATCCATTCATAGCGATCGCAGGTTGCCCTACTGCTTGCAACGCCATACTTAAGGCCGCGATCGTGATCTGCTCCCCTGTTGCCAAGAGCAAATCCATTTCTCTCTCTTTTGCAGCAATTTCGGCAAGGGTCGGGTCAGGAGTTGCTGAAACTAATTCGGCGAGAGCCACCAAACCATCTGTGGTTTTGCCCATCGCTGAAACCACGACTACAACTTGATTGCTAGCATCAACTGTCCGCTTAATGCGATCGCGGACTGCCTTAATGCGATCGGCATCGGCTACGGAGGAGCCACCATATTTCTGAACTATTAACGCCATTCGTGAGGGGAATTTTTTTAACCGATGAAAGAATTTATTGCAGAGTAATACCAATTCACAAAAGTGTTGACACACTTTCGTGAATTAAAAACCAAACCCTGTAAGGGTTTTAAAATCACAAAATGGCGTAGCCATTTTGTGATTTGGTATAATCATCATACATTCGTTAGCGATCGGCAAAATAGAATGAGGTGATTCACCTTAGCTATTCTCATGATGAAATCAATTTTGGGGTTAGCCGCACCCACGGCGCGGATTGGTTTTGAACCCAGAAATTCAGCAATTGAAACAAAGCACCACAAATTTGGGAATAATTAAAAGTTTTTTACGATACATTGCGATCGCGCAAATTGCCAAGTATTGTTAAGATAATCCGTAAATTTGCTCCGATGGTATGATTGCCTAGTGAGGAGTAAACATGTACTTAACAAGGAACTGTCTTTTATGCAAACGGGGTCTGTTTCTCCACTGGTTCTGATCATTTTAGACGGCTGGGGACATAGGGAAGAAACCGAGGGCAATGCGATCGCCGCAGCAAATACTCCCGTCATGGATAGTCTGTGGAGTACCTACCCCAAAACTCTCCTCCAAGCCTCTGGCAAAGATGTTGGCTTACCAAAAGGTCAAATGGGCAACTCTGAAGTTGGACATTTAAATATTGGTGCAGGTCGAGTTGTCCCTCAAGAATTAGTAAGAATTTCTGATGCCGTCGATGATGGCTCATTATTGTCAAATTCTGTACTAGTCCAAGTTTGTGAAAAAGTCAAAGCGAATCGTAGTAAATTGCATCTGATCGGACTTTGCTCCGATGGTGGCGTACATTCACATATTGATCATCTATTGGGATTACTAGATTTAGCCAAGTCTCAAGGAATTGAAGATGTCTGTATTCATGTGATTACCGATGGTCGCGACACCTTGCCCCATTCAGGGATCAACTTTATTCGGCTTTTACAAGCACATATTAAAAAGATTGGTGTTGGGCGCATTGTCACGATCAGTGGACGTTACTTTGTCATGGATCGTGATAAGCGCTGGGATCGCGTCCAAAAAGCCTATGAAGTTTTGACAAGTGATCAAATTACTACTGAGCTAACTGAGCCAACAGACTTACTGGAATCCGCCTACAAAGAAAAAATTACCGACGAATTTTTACCACCTACTCGCGTCGCCCATGGCGCGATCGCCTCAGGTGATGGCGTAATTTGCTTTAATTTCCGTCCTGATCGCTCCCGTGAAATCACCCAAGCTCTAGTTGCCAAAAACTTTACAGGTTTTGAACGCGAACCTATTGAGCATCTTGCCTATGCAACTTTTACACAGTACGACAGTGCTTTACCTGTACCTGTTGCCTTTCTGCCACAAAATTTAACTAATTTGCTGGGGCCAGTTGTCGCACAGCATGGACTAAAACAGTTACGCCTCGCCGAAACTGAGAAATATGCCCATGTCACCTATTTCTTTGATGGTGGACTGGAAGAAGCTAGTGAAGGCGATGATCGGGTGCTGGTCAATAGTCCGCGTGTGTCTACCTATGATCAAGAGCCAGCCATGTCGGCTGCCGAGGTAACGCGCATTGCTGCGGAGGCGATCGCCAAGCGGATTTACTCGCTAATCGTGATTAACTACGCTAACCCTGACATGGTCGGTCACACTGGCAATTTTGAAGCGACAGTTAAGGCTCTCGAACATGTTGATCGATGTTTAGGCAAGCTATTGTCTAGCATCGCCAATGCTGGCGGTACGGCTTTAATCACCGCCGATCATGGCAATGCCGAATATATGTGGGATGAGCATGGCAATCCTTGGACGGCTCATTCCAGCAATCCTGTGCCATTTATTTTGGTCGAGGGCGAAGGTCGCAAGATTTATGGTCATGGTGCTGATGTAAGACTCAAACAGTCTGGCGGTCGTCTCGCAGACATTGCCCCTACGATTTTAGAAATTCTGCAAGTTCCCCAACCAGAAGAAATGACAGGAGTTTCTTTATTAGAAACCGCAATTTATGAGATCAAAGCCACTAAAACTCCAGTCAAAATTGGCAAATAGTTTAGTGAAGCCTACTTACTTCACCTTGTAGGGTGTTAGTGCAGCGTAACGCACCATATAAATGAAGGCGGCGCTTCGCGCCGCCTTCATTTATATGGGTTTTGAGGTAACACTCATTTTTAGTTTTAGGTTGCAAAATATAGAGGGTGGTAAGCCTAGCTTGTCACCCTCTATATTTTTGTAAAAGGTTCACTTGCATGTCAAAACTTACCAGACGCGAATTCATCGCCGTTACTAGTCTCACGGCTGGCTTTGCGATCGCTGTGCAGCCAATTTCCGCGAAAGTAATTACCACTGACAACAAAGGGATCGTTGCAGGCGAAGTCAAAATTCCTACGAAAGATGGCGTAATTCCAGCCTATCGGGCTAGACCAACTTTGGGCAAAGACTTTCCTGTGATCTTAGTTATTCAAGAAATCTTTGGCGTTCATGCTTATATCCAAGATGTATGCCGTCGCCTCGCTAAATTAGGTTATCTAGCGATCGCCCCTGAAATGTTTTATCGACAGGGTGATGTGTCAAAACTGACGGATATTGCTGAGATTCGCAAAGTGGTTAGTAAAGTACCTGACGAGCAGGTAATGTCTGACCTTGATGCAACTGTGGCATGGGCGATGAAATCTGCGAAGGGAGATCCAACCAAACTGGGAATTACAGGTTTTTGCTGGGGTGGTCGAATCACTTGGCTTTATGCTGCTCATAACCCTAAAGTCAAGGCTGGTGTCGCATGGTATGGCAGACTTGTGGGCGAATCAACTGCACTCACGCCCAAACATCCAGTTGACATCGCCACGAGTTTACAAGTACCGATTTTAGGACTCTATGGTGGCAAAGATACGGGTATTCCTTTAGATACGGTTGAGCAAATGCGCGATCGCCTCAAAGGTTGCAGTACCAAATCCGAAATAGTTGTTTATCCTGACGCACCTCATGCTTTTCACGCCGATTATCGACCTTCCTACCGTCAATCAGATGCCGAGGATGGCTGGAAACGATTACAGGTTTGGTTTAAAGTAAATGGAGTTGTTTAATCAAAAAACAAAATAACGCTTTGCAAGAAAAAAGAGCGCAATGCGCTCTTTTTTCTTGCAAAGCTCTATCATGTAAAGGAGTGTAAAGTATTGTAAACAAATCGTATTTTTAAGATGCAAAGTAAAGTTGTTGTCGTTATCGGTGCAACAGGCGGAATTGGTGCAGCACTTGTACCTAAACTAGCTGAAGCAGGAGCAAAGTTAGTTCTTGTGGCTAGAGATGCTGATAAGTTAGAAGAGCTAGTCAACAATCTCGAAGATGACTATGATATTGAGGCGATCGCAGTTCCTACAGATATTACTAAATACGAGCAAGTTGAAGGAATGGTACAACAAGCGATCGCTCAGTTTGGACAGATTGATGTCCTAGTGAATGCCGCTGGTGCGGGTGTGATGAAGCAATTCCTTCGCATTGAACCGCAAGAACTCGACCAGATGCTTGATCTCAATCTCAAGGGAAATTTTTATACCAGTCAAGCTGTGGCAAATGTCATGAAGGATCGCAAGGTTGGTCATATCTGTAATGTCATTGGCATTCTTGGCAAACATCCCATGGCTATGGCTTCAGCTTATTGTGCATCAAAGTTTGGGGCGATCGGATTTAGTAAATGTATGGCTGATGAAGTTCGACGTTTGGGGATTAAGGTGACTCTATTCTATTTTGGCGGAATTGATTCGCCATTTTGGGATAACGTCAGCCTGAAGGTTGATCGCAGTAAAATGCTAACGACCGAGACTGCGGCAAATGCAATTATGTTTGCTCTTTCCGCCGATCCACAAGCCGTGCCGATGGAAATCAATATTCAACCCGAAAGCCATTTATTCTTTTAATACAATCCTCAAAAAGAAAAGGCAGCCCAAAGGGCTGCCTTTTCTTTTTGAGGATTGTTTACTGAGAAGTATTTCTATCTCACCAAAATCAAGTTTAATGATAAGAAAGCAAATTCTTATCTAGCCTTCTGTCAGCTTGCCTAAATTTGGAGATCAAAATGCAAAAGCGATATCTATATATATTGACTATAGTCGCCACGATCTTCTCGTTTGGCATAGCACTTAAAGCGACAGAAGTATTTCAATCTCGGACAGTTAAAATACCTAGTCCATCGGAAATGTCAAAACTGGCTGACTCTTTCAGTCCTCAAGAAATATCTCAATTGGAAATTGATGATGTCCTGCGCGATCGCCTTCGCTTCGATCCCCAATGGCAAGAAATCGCTCAAGCAGTCCGCCAAGATATCATTGTTGCGAAATGGGGACGCGATCGTGTTGAGAATCCAGTCTGGAAAAAATATGGAGCCAAGGCTTATCCATTACTGAGTTATTATGCTCGCTCCCGTGATGAAACCAGACAAAAGTATGGTATTGAAGGTATTCGCAGTCTTGGTAAGCCCTATACAACTTTATGGCTAAGGGGACAGATTCAGCGACGGATGACTTATCCCAGTTTTTATGAAATTGCTTCCTATCTGTCAGAGGCTCAGAGCAAAGACTGGGAGAAAGAATTTGGCTTGGATGATCCTCAAGTGCGTAAAGAGTTAATCAGTCTTGCCAAAGCCAATCTTGAGCCGAGAAATTCACCGCGATATTACGACCAGTTCAATCTAGATTTTTTAACTCGCTTACTGGGTTATGAAGCTGTACATGGCAAAAATTCCTATGACAAAGGCAAGAACTTTGTCGGTCTATCTGAATGGTTGTCCTACGAGCAATTACAAAAACCGACAGATATCCAAGTCAAAGAAGCGATCGCCCTCTATCAAAAATTGTCTAGTGATGCCCAAGAGCATATTTTAGTTGAGCGACTAGGTGCTATTAAAGCAGGACAAATTACACCCTTCGCTCGCTCTTTCTTTCTTGCTTTGGCTAACGATCGCTCGGCAAGCGATCGCATGTGGGCGATCGCTGAACTTGATCGACATGGAGATAGCCAAGGGACAGAACTCCTCAAGCATATTTTAAATAATGATCTATCCCAGCTTCATTCCCTCTCAAAGATAGTTAGTTACGAAAATTTTGGGCAAAAGGGGAATCTTGCCTATTATCTGCTGTTGGGAATGGTAGAGAAATATCCACAATCAAAATTTGCGATCGCCTGTCGTGAATATGGCGATTTGACAGGACGCTCATATTTCAATGCTGAGCCACGCGAACCAGCCATCCTTGCACGTAATGCTAAACGCACTGAGAAAGAAAGACTCAATGCATGGAAAGAGTGGCTCCAGCAATATCCTAATCACTCTGGAGCCGATGATGCTAATTATTTTCTGGCGCTAAGTTTGCAAGATAACAATGATATTGTCGGAGCGATGCGCCTCTGGATCAAAATTATGGTGCAACCAATGGGCGATCGCGATGCTGTTTATCTTGCCTTTCCCCATGTTCGGACTCTCCTTGATGTTGGATTGTCCATCGACCAGATGCAAACCCTCTTACAAGAGCCAGAAAATCAAGTTCTTGCACCACTCTTGCAATATGCGATCGCAGTCCAATATGCGCGATCGCAGGATTACGCTAAAGCCCTAGAGATAGCATCAGATGTACAATTAGCATCTCTTCCTGACCAGATTCTCGAAGCTTACTACTATCCGCAAGGACGTTGGTGGCAACAGGATAATCAAGTGGCAAGCTTTAAGAGAGAAGCTCAATCACTATTGGGTGAACAAAAACTACGTTGGCAAAAGCTTCACCAATGGCAAATCGAAAATACACCTGAATCACGGTATCAGATCGCCTCCGATTGGGCAGGTATGGGCGGATGGAAAAACGGTTATTTAGCAATTTGGGATGGATTTCGCGCTTATTACTTGCCAACAGATTGGAATTGTCGCGAATGGTGGGTATGCGATCCATCTAAACGCAGTGAAGCTGATATTCTCGCTAAATATCAAGCTGGCAGTCAAAATGCGATCGCTATTTCGCTCTATCAAAAATTACTCGAAGATAATCAGCTTTCAACGGCTCTGCGAGAAAAGTCCCTGTACATGGTAGCAATGACACTTCTTTACCAGTGGGAAAACCACACTTTCTCAGAAACCCAACGTATCCATCCACCTGTAGGTGTGTCTGCGAGTAAGCCCTATCAGCTAACAAGTAGAAATAGTTATTCTTATCAAGACTATGAACAGCGCGAAAAGAGTATGCGCGTTGACTATCAACGACGTATTGATAGCATCATCACTGAATTACAGGTAAAGTTTCCTCAAAGCCAATATATTGATGATTTGCTGTTTTCTAGCTTCTTTCTCAGCGAGCAGTCCAATTATTTACAAAGACTGGTAGATCGATATCCCAACAGCGATCGGGCGACCGAAGCCAAATTTCTCCTAGACTTAAAAAAATAGCAACGTTGTGCAATTTTCAAATTACCCTCGACAATTTAAAACCCACAAAACTTTATTTAAAGACAATTTGGGTTGAATTCTCAGAATCAAAAAGCAAAAGCTTCACAGTGTGAAGCTTTTGCTTTTTGATTCTGAGAGAGTATTATTCACGCTAACTCCATCTCAGAGCTGGTTTTACATCATCCCGAACCAACTTTATTTAGCTTAACTTTAGATGCTTTCTCATGAATTGAGACCTATTCAATAAGGGAAAAGGGACAATGTATAACCCTCTTTCTTCTAAAAAAAATAGATAATGGTGAGAATTCTTTCTAAACTATTGCGAGTTCTCTCAAAACATGATAGAACGAAATGATGAGTTTCTTCCATCATAAGCAAAAGTATGAGGAAACAAACTAATCAAATCAATCAATCATTACTATCTCTTTGGTTTCCCTAATATGACTATAGATCTACCTGTAACTTTGCAGCCAGACGGATTTGGCGCGTCTTTACAAGCTTTGCAAACCCATTTGCAAGGCTTCCTCTCTGAATATGAAGATAAAGTTGCCCAAGCCCGCGCCCAACTTGCTCATGTCGAAGCACTCCTAGGAAGCTTGCCTGCTGAAGCTCCTAAAGCTAAAGGTAAAAAGAAAGAAGTTGTAGCTGCTGCTCCTGTTGTAGCTGCTCCTGTTGTAGCTGAAGTTCCACCCGCCCCCACTAAAGGTCGCAAGCCCAAAGCCGTCGTTGAACCTGAAGCAGCCCCTGCCGCTACACCTGCTGCTAAAGGAAGAGGAAGAGGACATCGTCGTGGTTCTTTGACAACTCGTCCTGCTTACGAAGGGCTGACCCTTACAGAAGCGATCGAAAAGATTTTGAATGAACGCCAAGGACAAGCTGTAAATGCTGATGATGTAGTCAATATTCTTTATGGTGATTTGACAGAGACCGTATTCCGAGTTGCTAAGGAGCGTGTAACCAAGAATCTATCCAAGGGCAAAGGCGAAAATAGATGGAAGCGTGTTCCTAACCAACTTGGTTACTACACGCTATCTCTAGAAACCTTGAAAACAGTTCCTACCTCAACTATCAAGAGAGGCAGGGCTGCATCTGTAAAAGCTGAAGCTCCTGCTCCTAAGGCAACTAAAGCTCCTAAGGCAACTAAAGCTCCTAAAGCTGCTGCTAAAGTTGCTCCTGCTCCTAAGACAACCAAGGCAACTAAAGCGCCTAAGGCTCCTAAAGCTGCTCCTAAAGCTGCTCCTAAAGCTGCAAAGGCTGCTCCTAAGGTCTCCAAAAAAGCTGAAGCAGAGGCAGCAAAAGCTTCACAGCCGAAGAAGTCTGGTCGCATGAGTTCTCTGGTAATGCGTCCTCTCTATCAGGGTAATACTTTAACTGATGCGATCGAGAAGGTTTTGCAAGAGCGCAAAGGTGAGTTTGTCAATGCAGATAGCGTTGTCAAAGCTCTGTATGGTGATCTCTCGGTAGAAAATTTCCGTCAAGCGAAGGATCGCGTTACCAAGAACTTGTCTAAGGGCAAGCTTGATGGTAAGTGGGAGAGAGTTCCTAACCAGTTGGGTTATTACACCTTGTCAATGTCTGCTGTCAAAGCATAGGTTCTGGGCTAGGTAGCCTGTCAAAAAAATAAAGACTCGCAAAGCGAGTCTTTATTTTTTTGCTTGTGTTAGGTGTAATCATGCTTTAGAATATCCAACGGGAGAGATGGCAGAGTGGTCGAATGCGTTCGACTTGAAATCGAATGTTGTGAAAGCAACCGAGGGTTCGAATCCCTCTCTCTCCGTAACTATAAAAAGAAGGGCTACCCCATCGGGTAGCCCTTCTTTTTTGTTATATGGGGATTAAAACCCAAACCTAGTAAAGATTTTAAAAACGCAAAATGGCGTAGCCATTTTATGTTTTGGTATTAATAATCCTTTTCGATCTTCACCATCACTTTATCTTCTGCGATTGGAAATATTACAGATGGCTCATGTGCAGACTGTAACTTCGACTGGCTAGGGTTAGAAGAATGAGGCTTTTTAGCATTGCGCCAAGTGATAAATCTTTCTTTGAGCCAACGGAATGCTGGTGGGGTGGCAAACCATAACACTACACCACTTAAAATGATGGAACTAATCCTCACAACTCCAGAGACTAAGGTCTCTAAAGGAATCAAAGTACCAGCATAGTAGGCAACGCCTGTGGTCACTGCTCCCCAAACTAATGCACCTGTGGCATTAAAAAAGAGAAATCGGGGATAAGACATTCCTGATAAGCCCGCCATTGGCCCTGCAAAAATTCGCAAGATGGCAATGAATCGTCCAAAAAAGACGGCGCGATCGGCACTACCGCGAAATTTTTCACGGGCGATCGCAATTTCATCACTGGGCATCCGAAATACTTTACCAATTTTCTCTAATGCTGGTAAGCCACCCCAACGACCTAACCAATATCCCGCACTGTCCCCTAAAATCGCTCCTGCAACTGTACAGAGCAGAACTAATGGATAACGCAACTCACCATTGCCAGCTAAAAATCCACCAACTAGGGTGATCGTTTCGCCTGGCAAGGGGATACCTGCATTCTCAAGCATGATGCCAAAGAAGACAATCCAGTATCCATACTGCTGCGTCCATTCTTGAATAATTTCTAGCGAAAAAAACTCAAAATGCATGAGTTATAACTCAAAGTTTGATGGGTTAAATTGTTTGTGAAAAATTGTTACTTTTTGTATCATTATAGGCGGTTATTGCGCTCGCATACCAGTTGTTGAACATTTGTATCGCGCACCTATACAAACAATGCAGTCTGATGCCAAAACACAAAATGGCGTAGCTATTTTGTGTTTTAAAACCCTTGCTGGGGTTAGTTTTTAATTCACAAAAGTATGACGATGCTTGTGTGAATTGGTCTTAAGCAGTAAAGAGGCAAGAGTTGTCCGATCGCTTTGCTATAGGTTAATAGATATAGCGTTGACTGGACAAGCAGTAATACATTGCTCACATACCACACAGCGCGATCGCAGAAAGTTGAGTTGAAAGGTTTTTGGATCAAGAGTCAGGGCTTCAGTGGGGCAAACACCTGTACACAAGCCACAATCAACACAGGTCGTATCGTCAATTACAATTTCGCGACCATGTAATGAAACCTCGATATCTTGCGATCGCATCCAGTCCATCGCCTCTTCGAGTTGGTCAATATCGCCTGATAACTCTAGTACCATCTTGCCCATTTTGTTGGGGGCGACTTGGGCGCGGATGATATTAGCAGCAATATTAAAATCTTTGGCAAGCCGATAGGTGATCGGAATGCTGATTGCTCGCTTGGGAAAGGTAAGATTAACTCTTTTTTTCATAATTGGTGTTTTTGGAAGATTCCCGCCCTAATAAACCAGCAATACATCACTTTGGATTTTGCCGTAGGCAAAATCCAAAGTCAAAAACCTTACTGAGATTGATTTTTGCTTTACGGATGCGTAATGAACTCATCCATAGAGTGTTGTATTAATTATGAAACCAATTTTGATGTTTTTACCATCGAATCTTAATCCTGTAGCTATTGCTAATCATGTTAGGAAAAAAACAAGCCCAAAAGTTAGTGGCGGCGCTTTCGCCGCCACTAACTTTTGGGCTTGGGGTTTGATTTACTTGGCGATAAAGCCACCATTCAGTTTTTAACAGCAATTCTCATTATAAAAATCGTTTTTTTGAAAGCCTGCCAACGGCGGGCTTTCAAAAAACGATTTGGGTGTTTCCAGTGCCTTCGGCGCTGGAAACACCCAAATCGTTTTCATAATGAGAATTGCGGTGTTTTTAATAATAAAAAGTCAAACAGGACAAAAGCTGATAGACTTACGAAGACTTTTTTGCTTGCTGAAATGGACTGGCAGATAGGAATATGGGCAAAATATTTATTTCCGCAGGTCACGGTAGTTTTGAAGGCTCATTTCGCGATCTAAGCGAGATGACAGGTGGAACGACGGAAACTTCTGAATTAGTCGCTACAAGGGACTTGGTAATTGCCGAGCTGAGATCGCGTGGGATTATGATCTCCATACCTAGCGACGACTTGAATTTAGCTGAGGCGATCGCATGGATTAATACAAGGTCAGATCAGCAGGATGTGGCTTTATCGTTGCAACTAAATATTGCCAATGCTCCTGAATTACGTGGCACAACCGCCTATTACATTACTAATAATGCTCTGCGTAAAAGACAAGCAGAAATACTCACCAATGCCTTAACTAAGCGTGTACCTGAAATCACCAATCGTGGCGCAAAAGCCGATACGATCGCTAGTATTGGCAGTTTAAGTTTTTGCCGCCAAATTTCAGTTCCTTCTATTTTGCTGGAATTAGTTTTTTCTAATAGTTCGCAAGATCGGCTGCTGATGCAAACAAGAAGGCGTGACTATGCGATCGGTATTGCCGATGGTTTGCAAGCTTGGATTAACGAAACAGCCACCACAATTCCTGTATATACTCCAGCCAATCGCCCAACTAATCCAAAGCCAATAACTTATCCAGAGATTAATATCAATCTTAATGGGCAGAGTTATGCCGAGAAAGGGATTATTGTATCAGGAAATGTATTTGTACCAGCAGATTTAGTTGATCGCCTTGGCTTCGATCTTAATCAGATTCCTCTAAATTGTCGGTTGCGCTATCAGAGCATTGTCTATGTACAGGCGATCGCCTTACGCGAGTTGAATACTTCTGTCTCTTGGGATAGCACAACTCGCACACTTCATTTGAAAACAATTTTCAAAGTTTTTACGGGTCAAATTGATCAGATCATGGGTGTGGGTAATGCTTCGGAAGTGCAGTTACTGATGTTTCTGAAAAATAATTATGAAGCGGCTCTGACTAACTATGGAGATCTTCCACATTTATATCGTGAAGAAGCAGAGATTGAAGGGGTCAATCACGATATTGCTTTTTGTCAAATGTGTATTGAAACCAATTTTTTAAGATTCGGGAAAGGTATAGAGCCTGAGCAAAATAATTTTGCTAGTTTAGGAGCCGTAGCAAGTTCGACTGCAAAGACAACGGGTGCAAGTTTTGCCGATCAGCGTACAGGTGTAAGAGCGCATATCCAACATCTCAAAGCTTATGCCAGCAATGCTCCACTATTTCAAACTGTAGTTGCACCCAGATTCCATTTAGTTGCGCGAGGTGTTGCCCCAGTCTTAAGTCAACTCACTGGACGTTGGGCGATCGATCCTCTCTACGATCGCAAAATCCTCGCTCTCATCCGCCGCCTCTACGAATCCGCAGGCATTTTTTAAAAATTGCCATAAGCTAAGATTAGTCTAGGCTCATAGGTTTTATATGACAGTTCAATTAGCTTTACGTCAGTTAGAGATTCCCGAAGGGCAAAGATTGCGCTTGCATGATCTTAGTTGGCAAGAATTTGAAGCGATTTTGGGCGAGATGGGTGAACATCGTGCTTCTCGGATCGCTTATTTTGATGGGATATTAGAGGTGCGAATGCCTTTGCCAGAACATGAAGTTGACAAGGAATTGATTGGGGATATTGTCAAACTAATTTTAGATACTTTTGGGATGGAGTTTGAATGCTTTGGCTCAACGACATTTAAACGTCAGGAGATGAAAAGCGGTATTGAACCAGATACTTGTTTTTATATTGATAATCATCACAGGATGGTTGGTAAACGGAGGCTCAATCTCGCTATCGATCCACCACCTGATTTATCTATAGAGATAGATGTCACTTCATTTACTCAACTAAAAGCTTATGAAGCTTTACAGGTTCGTGAGTTATGGTGCTACAGCGATCGCCAATTATCAATTTACATTTTGCAAGGCGATCGCTATATTCAGACAGAAATTAGCCCTACCTTTCCAAGTCTAAAAATTACCGAAGCAATACCCAAATTTGTCGCGATCGCTATCAATCAAGGTAGAAGCGCCGCAATGAAAGCTTGTCGTCAATGGTTAATCCAAGAGACTATTTGAATGCAGGAAAAACATGTTTAATCTAGCAACCATGCAAACAAGTCTTTCACCGTAAGTTGTAAACTATTCGCAAAATCGGGGACAGGAAGAACTGCATCTGGGTCATCAAATACTGCGATTTCCTGTTTTTGTTGATAGACAAATACAGTTTTTTCCTCTGGATCAATTAGCCAACCCATTTGGGTGACCTGTTTTAGGCAATGCAGAATATTTTTGGTTATTTTAGTTTGGCTTTGATCGGGTGAGAGAATTTCGATTGTCCAATCTGGCGCGATCGCACAGGTATTCGCAATTTCACCATTAGCCTCACGGGGAATTCTCTCCCACTGAAACACCGTAATGTCAGGCACTGTCGAACGTCCGCCAGTTACAAGAGAGATTGTGCTACGCACAATCTCTCTTATTTGTCTTTTGCAGAGGCGATCGCCTCAATTAAAGCTTTAGCTTCGACTGCTCCTTCTGATTTTTGGAATTGCCAAGGGTAGGGCATTTTACCGCTTAAAATCATGCGAATACCGAGTGGGAAAATGCTTAGTAATCCTTTTAAATCTCGGAAGTTATCGCCAACAACTCGCACCCCAAATTTACTTTCATCGATCCAACCGTCTTCTTTGACTAATTCCACCATTGTGTGACGATGACGTTGAGCAGTGGATTCTGGTAGATCGGTATTAGCAAGAATTTCATGCTTAATTTGGGAAATCCGATCTAGGGGTTGCACTTCCACTGGGCAGACTTCATTGCAGTTATAGCAGCGCGTGCAGTCCCAGACAAAACCTGATTCATTATATTTGGCGACTCTCTCCTCCGTCTGATCATCGCGGTTGTCTGCCATAACTCGATATGCCTTTGCTAAAGCATGGGGACCTACAAAGCGATCGCTTACAGCCGCCGCATTACATTCGGAATAGCAAGAACCGCAAAGGATGCAGTTAGCAGCAGCTTGAAGTTTAGCGCGTTGTTCAGGGGATTGCAGAAATTCGGTTTTGCTAATTTTTCGTGATGAAGTGGAGACATAGGGATCGACTTTGTGGAGGTTATCCCAAAACTTAGCCATGTCTACGATTAAGTCCTTAATCACAGGCAGATTTTGCATCGGTTCGATCACCAGTTCCATATCATGATCTCCCATTACTTCGCTGATATGCTTCTGACAAGCTAAGCCTGATCGCCCATTAATTCGCATCGAGCAAGATCCACAAATAGCATTACGACAATTACGCCGAAAACTAACGGAGCCATCCTGTTCGCTTTGAATCTTGATTAATGCATCTAATACTGTTGTGCGATCGGGGTCGGCTTCGATTTGAAAGGTTTGATAGGTGGGTTCGCTAGTGCGCGATGTTTGGCGGCGAAGCTTGACGGTAATATTCATGGGTGATATTGGCGATCGGGCTTTGTGCATTAAGTTTAACTTTAACGCAATGTTTGATTGATGGAGAGATCGCTTTAATCGCGACGTTTTACTGAAGATCAAGTTTTTAGCTGATATAATTCGCAGTAATCGAGTAAATAATGTGAAAAACTCGTTGAATCAGTATGGCTTCTAACTCCAGCATTAAATTTACGATCGCTTTTAACGATCCTGACCTTGACTCAGAGGAACTAGATGAACAGGCGCAACGCCTTGTATCTGAGTTAAAGCAAATGGATGAAGTCGATGAGGTAAATCGCGTAATTGACCCAAATCCGCCAGAGGGTAATAAATCAATGGGTGGGGTTTTGGTGGGTTTGCTGACGGCTGAGGTGAGTACATCTAATGCGAAAAAGCTTTTGGGTTTTCTAGGCGATCGCCTTGGTGGTAAGGCGATCGAGTTTTCGGTTGAGGGCAATGGTAAGAAGTTGTCGGTGAAGGCAAATAGCCGTGAAGAATTAGAATTTGCGATTAAGGCGGCTCAAGACTTTTTGGAGTAGGTAACTCTAATTTAGGCAGAAAGTCATGGCTAAGGTTGCATTGTTGATTGGGGTTAGTGAGTATGAGGTTGGGTTAAATCCTTTACCTGCGGCAGTGAAGGATGTTGTGGCTTTTGAGCGCATCCTCAAAGACTCAGAGATGGGTGACTTTGATGAGGTGAAGATTTTAACTAACCCTGAGCCTCAAACAATGCAATATGAAATTGAGTCTTTATTCTCAGGGCGTAGCAAGGATGATTTTGTGCTGCTGTTCTTTTCTGGACATGGGATTAAGGATGCTAACTACAATCTATACTTTGCTACCTGTATTACCAAAAAATCAGCAAATGGCGATTTGATTCGATCCACGGCTGTTCCTGCAAGGTTTGTGCATGAGGTGATGAATAACAGCCGTGCGAAGCGACAAGTGATTATTTTAGACTGTTGTTATAGTGGCGCTTTCGATCCAAATTTGCTGTCTAAGGATGATGGATCTGTTGATTTGCAGGGACAGTTAGGGGCTGAAGGTCGGGTGGTGTTGACTTCCTCTAGTTCTACGCAATATTCCTTTGAGCAGCAAGGTTCAGATCTATCGCTTTATACTCGTTATTTGATTGAGGGCATCGAGACGGGGGCGGGCGATCGCGATGAGGATGGTAGAGTCTCAGTGCGAGAGTTGCATGATTATGCAACGAGTAAGGTTCAGGAAACTGCACCTACTATGACCCCAAAGTTAATCACGCTCAAAGATATGGGCTTTGATTTAGTGTTAGCGAAGGCAAAAGTCACCGATCCTAAGCTAAGATACCGTAGACAAGTTGAGAAATATAGTAGTCGTGGTGCTATTTCTTCGATTGGGCGGACTATTCTCGACAGGCTTCAAATTCAGTTAGGGTTATCGGCAGCAATTGCTAAAGCGATTGAAATTGAGGTTTTACGTCCGTATCAAGAGCGATTGGACAATTTACAGCGCTATCAACAAGCATTTGAAGAAGCTGTTAAAAATGAATATCCATTAAGCAGTTATGTTAAGTCTGAGTTAGAAGATTTATTAGAAATCTTGGGTTTAAGGCGCGAAGATATAGACTCAGTTGAACAAGAGATTATTACTGATTTTCAGGCTGCACGTGAGGAATATCAGCAAAATCTAGAACGACAAAGGCTTGCGGAGCTAGAACGACAAAGGCAACGTGATGCTGAACGAGAAAAGCTCAATGCTGAAGCCAAACTTCAATCTGCACGAGAAGCTGAACAACAAAGACAAGAACGGCAAAATATACAGTCAAGGACAGAAAGACCAAATTCTCCTAAATTGCCTTTTCGTTTATCTAGAAGGAATTTTATGCTAGTCGCTGGCTTTTTGGGAGTAAGTGCTGTAGCTTTTACTGCTATTCGGGGCAATACCTCAGTATCTCCTAGTGCCTCAGTATCTCCTAGTACCTCAGTATCTCTTAGCGACTTAGTATCTCCTAGTACCTCAGTATCCCCTAGAGCCTCAGTATCTCCTAGCGCTAATCCCTCGACAAGTCCAACTATATCCACTACTACGAAGGCAAACCCTCTAAGCCTTGATAATCTCGCTGGTGAGTACAAAGCTTTTTTAGATCCCAAAGTTTTGGCGGACGCTGAAAAAGATGGCGTTAAGTCAGTTACTGGTATATGGAAGATTAAACCTGAAGGCACTTTTGAAGTTACCCTCAAAGCAGTCTCTACTAAAGACGAAGTGAAAGAAATAAAAACCAGTGGCAAAATTACGATCAGAGATGGCAAAGTTGTCTCTCAAGTCGAGACTGTTAACGGAGAGAAGCCACCTCAAGCTGTACCAGAACAAACATATACTTTGTCTGTTGATGGCAAAGAATTGCAAGCTGACGGTCAGCCTTTTAAGTTGGTCAAACAATAATTCTCTTCGCCACTCTTTGTGACCATTGGAATTTAGATATGGTCTATATCCCTAGCGACAAATTCACAACGGGTTCGTAGAAAAAGTCAATGAATCTCAATCTCAGTATTGATAAATCGCATTGTAGAATAAACTATTGTCAAATTACAGCTATTTTTCGATCCACTTTTACAAGAAATAGCCGACTTCATTGATTTTGTCATCCACAAACATCAAACTCAAATAAAAGCCATGCGATATAATGACATCGTAGTATAGGTAAATAACTATGCAAGCAAACACAATTCAATCCGATGCGAAATCCGAACAAAGAATACTAGAAAAAATCCGCAAGCTTCCATTCGATAAAATTGTTGAATTAGAAAACTTTATCGACCTTCTCTATCAACGCCCAAACCCTTCTCAAGCCCTAGTAACCACATCCGCTAAACTCTCAGAAGCTAGTTTTGCCAAAGTATGGGACAACCCCGAAGATGCCGCCTATGACAACCTATAGCTTTGGTGATGTGCTTTTACTCCCATTTCCATTTACCGAACAAGCAAACACAAGCTAATCGTTGAGAAACAACAATGAAAACTATAGGATTAGATCGAATCATCATTAAATCAGATGTCTGTCTTGGACAGCCTACCATAAGAGGACTGAGGATTACCGTAGCCTTTGTCCTTAAACTATTAGCCAGCAACCTATCCGTTCCAGAAATTTTAGAATCCTATCCTGAGCTAGAACTTGAAGACATTCGACAAGTACTCCACTATGAAGCTTAAAATAGAAATATTGCCAAAGGAGAAGATACAATGACAGTCATAAATGCAAAACCCTCTTTGAAGACAGTCTACGAACAAGACTACCTAATGTGGTTGGAAATGACTAGCGAACAACTCCGCACAGGGAAACTAGAAAACTTAGACATTGAGAACCTTTTAGAAGAAATTGAAGCAATGGCGCGAAAAGAAAAAGTCGCTTTAGAAAGTAACTTAGAAATTTTATTGATGCACTTACTCAAATATCAATATCAAGTCAATAAACGCACTTCAAGTTGGCGATATACCATTGACGAACATCGTAGCCGCATTGTCAAAGCCATAAAAGTAAGCCCTAGCCTAAAACCATACCTAAAACAAGTCTTTGATGACTGTTATCAAGAAGGTCGCAGAAAAGCCGCCATTGAAACAGAATTAAATATCTCTACTTTCCCAATGCGATCGCCTTTTAGCCAAGAAGAGACTCTAAATCCCGATTTTTTACCTGAATAAATTAAACTCTCATCATTGGCTCAGGCTTTTTGTTTTATCGGATTAGCGATCAGGATAGCTTTGCGATTATCCAAGTTTAATGTTTTTGTAATTAAGTGATTGTGAAAAACTGCTCAACAGTTACTATTGGACAGGTAAACCTATCAACAAGACAGAGCAAATCGCGATCGCCTGTTACTAGATAATCAGCATTCCCAACCATTGCCAAAACTAGAAAAGGTTCATCAAAAGGATCGCGACATTCAGGAATAGTGGGTAATTGTTCTGGCAACAACACCGTGTCGCAAAACGGCAAATAATCCGCTAATAAATCCTCTTGTTCTACCTTTGTCAATTTGAACTTCGGATAAGAAAGCACCCTGATTAGTTCCGTAATTGTTGCTTTGGAAACCAATGGAATAAGGCGATCGCTCTGCCATGCTAGACGTAATCTTGCTGTACTTCCACCAAATACCAACGCTGATAATACTAAATTAGTATCAATTACTACTCTTAGCTGATCGCTCATCCCTTACGCGCCCAAGCTACAGCATCCGCAATATCCTGTTCGCTTAAATCCAAAGCAGCAAGCTTAGAACGTACTGCATCAGCACGCTGAATCTTTACAGGCGTAAGAATAATTTGCCCACCTTCCACCTTCACATCAAAGTATTCTGAGTTTCCAATTGCCTTAGTAATACTTTTAGGAAGAGTAAGCTGATTTTTGGAGGTTAACTTAGCCAGCATAGTAAATTACCTATGTTTGCAAAAGGTAGAATGTAAGATTTCATTACTTTAGCATGATCTTACTTGTGCTTGGACTGTAAAGCATCTTTTAGCCCAAAAGAGACTCTAAATCCTATTTTTTACCTGAATAAGTCAAAGTAAGAGTTTTCAAAATACAAAACGGCTACGTCGTTTTGTATTTTGGGATCAGTCCTACAGAGCTTTGAGCTCAACCCCAAACAAGAGATTTTTTGAAAGTGTTGCGAAGCAACACTTTCAAAAAATCTCTTGTGATGCATAGGACTATTTCAAGATTTGCTCATCCGTGGAGAAATCAATATCGGCGTGCTGACGATTAGAAGGAATATAGTCATACTCAAACGATGTTTTCAAGCCAGACAAGAGATCGTACTTAGGATTCCAGTTTAGATCTTGCTGGGCTTTGGTGACGGTCGCAAAGAAATGCTGCAAGCGGAAGGGGAAAGCTTTCTTTTTGCCAAAGTCAAAATCTTTGGGATTGTAATAAACAAAGTTGAGTTGACTCGGATCTTTACCTGCGGCGATCGCGCATTGTTTGGCAAGTCCGATAAAAGTCACATAGCGGGTATCGGAAATATTGTATATTTCGCCGATTGCCTTTTGATTACCCAAAACTGCTGCCATCGCGGAAGCGAGATCTTCGACATGACCAAGTTGAGTAATAAACTTGCCATTCCCTGGAATCGGAATCGGGCGATCGCGCACAATTCGATCAAAAAACCAAGCTTCTACATCGTTATAGTTTTGTGGTCCATATATATAAGTAGGACGAATGGAAGTATAGGGAAATCCCGACTCAGTACGAACCTTTTGCAAATATGCCTCAGTATCCAACTTGCCCTTATGTCGGCTTTTCGGATCAGTGGCATCGGCTTCGTGATAGGGCAGAATATCGCTATCGAGATATACACCTGCGGAACTCATGTACACAAAGTGCTGAAGGCGATCGCGAAAGATTTCGACAAGGGGCTGGGTGTCACTCAGTTCCCGACCATTGTTATCAAAAATCGCATCGAAGGATTCACCACCAAGCTTGTCTTGCAATTGCTGTGAATCAGTGCGATCGCCAATAATTGTTCTCAGTCCAGCAACGGGTGATGGCTTTTTACCACGATTAAATAGAGTTACTTCATGTCCCTGAGACACCAATAATTTGACTAACGACACACCAATAAATCTTGTGCCGCCCATTACTAAAATTTTCATTTTTAACTAATTTTAATTGCATTTACTAAGTAGCTAGGTAAAACCAAAATCTGTACCGCCCGCTTCGCGGGCGGTACAGATTTTGGTTTTGTTTTTTAACTATATCTAGCTACTTAATCTCAGAATATATCGTTTTGCGCTGTAGATTCCGCGATGACGCTAGTATTAAATGGTGCTGTTTGTATTGCTAATCTAAGTAAGTAATTGGAATTATGCGGCGACTGATTGGAATTTTTGTAATTGGGATGTTGAGCTTTTTCCTTGCTACTGCAACAGGCGCTCAAAACTTTGTTCCCCCCACACAACTACATCTCACCTATCCCCCTCTACAACATAAAACCACCAGCGATCGCCTATTTTTTATTGGTACGGCTCCCAAAGATGGCAAGGTCAGTATTAATGGCAATGCCATCGAACGTAGTGATGCTGGACATTTTGCCCCAAGTTTGCCGCTTGCTTTTGGAGAAAACAAGTTTGAGATCAAGTATGTCGATGCAACAGGCGATCGCCGTAATGAACGCCAGATCAATGTCAAGGTCTTACGAGAGTCCCGTATCACCTTACCTCCTAAGGGTATTGGTTTTATCCAAGAATCTCTATTTCCCACTGTCGATATTGCGCGACAACCCAATGAAAGAATCTGCTTCGATGCGATCGCCACACCCAACGCCACGGCTCTAGTCAGAATCGGCGATCGCGAAATTCCCTTATTACCTCGTCGCCGCAATATCCAATTACCGCCGAATTCTTCAGTATTAACAGGCAATAACGAAGCGACTAGCGAATCGCCTTCAGGATATTTTCGCGGCTGTACTACCTTTGAAACTGCCAGTAAACTCGGTCAACCTGAGTATGAAATGCGGATCAAGGATCAATCTGGCGATCGCGTGGTCAAGCAAAAAGCTACAGGTAAAGTGGAGATTCTCTCTGCTCAAAATATTCAAGTTGCCGAAGTAACCGCGATCGCGGCGGATGCTAGAACTGGTGCAAGTACTGATTTCTCACGACTTACGCCTTTACCTAAAGGAGTCAAAGCTGTAGTCACAGGGCTTCAAGGCGATTGGCTAAGGCTTGACTATGGTGGCTGGGTACGCAAGAGTATGACAAAGCTCCATCCAGCCGAGACTCCGCCCCCTTCAATTGTGAGAAGCATTAATACTAAACGAGTTGTCAATAAAGCTAATCAAAAAGACAATCTTAATAATGCATGGACAGAAGTAACAATTCCCCTAGAAGTGCCAGTCCCAATTGCCATTAACCAAGGCGATCGCGTATTGACGCTGACACTCTATAATGTGACGGCTCAAACTGATACGATTTTGATCGATCCAGAATCGATTATTAATAAGTTAGACTGGGCACAAACTGAACCCAATAAAGTTACCTATACGATTAGTCTTAAACCCAAGCAGCAATGGGGATATAAAGTTCGCTACCAAGGTACAAACCTGATTTTATCCCTAAAGCATCCACCGATTCTTACATCTAATACATCAGTCAATTCTCAACCACTTCAAGGTGTGAAGATTCTGGTTGACGCAGGACATGGAAGCTCTGAAGACTTAGGAGCGCGAGGTCCCACAGGCTACCCCGAAAAAGATGTCACACTGATCACATCAAAACTATTCCAAACTGAGCTACAAAATCGTGGTGCTATTGTTATTATGACCCGCACTGATGATTCAGATGTTCTTTTAGAACCAAGGGTCGATAAAATTAATCAAGAAGAACCAACTCTAGCGATTAGTATTCATTACAATGCTTTACCTGATAATGGGGATGCAATTAATACGTCAGGGGTGGCAAGCTTTTGGTACAATCCACAAGCGCAAGATTTTGCCAAATTTATTAATACCTATGTCGTTAAAAATCTGAATCGGGCTGATTATGGAGTTTACTGGAACAATCTTGCTCTCGTCCGTCCCACCGTTGCTCCATCCGTCCTTTTGGAATTAGGTTTTATGATCAATCCTGTCGAGTTTGAATGGATAATCGATCCACAACAGCAAAAGCTACTTGCTAAGACCCTTGCCGATGGCGTTACCGAATGGATTCTGAATGCTGCTAAGTGATCCCAACCAATTTTGGTCTATCTTCCATTTTGGCGAACTGATCAATGCTTATATCCCACTGATGGTATGGACAGGTGTTGGCTTGCTAGCATCTAGATTTGCACCGATTAATACCTCCAAATTTATGGGGATAACTCTGTATTGGGTGGGAGTGCCATTGCAACTATTTGTCCTTGCTAGACATACCCAATTTTCGGATACTCCCTACATTCCCTATGTGGCGATCGCCACGCTGATTCTCAGTTGGCTATTGGCTTTAGTCGGTTGGCAGTTTGCAAAACAGGAAGATAGCGATCGCTCTAGTTTGGGTAGCTTTATTTTGGCGACGATGCTGGGCAATACAGGATTTGTGGGCTTGACGCTGACAACTTCTCTGGCTAGTTCTATCTATGCAGATTGGGCAGTACTATACAGTATTGCCAGTAATGTCGCTGGTAACTATGGAATTGCAGTTTTTATTGCCAGCTACTTTGGTAAGAGCGATGTGAAGCCACCTTGGTGGAAGTTATTGCTGGATGTCGTTACTGTGCCAAGTCTATGGGCTTTTGCGATCGGTTGGTATACGCGCCCGATCGGTTTACCTGATGCGATCGAGTCGAGTCTGGATTTAGGGGTATGGGTAACGATCGCCTTTGCGTTGTCTCTAGTGGGATTACGATTAGGCAAAATCGAGAAGTGGGACAGCCTGAAACCTGCGGCGATCGCTGCTTTTTTGCGTGTGGGAATTGTGCCTTTAGCGATCGGGTTGGGAGCGACAATGTTTGGGCTGCGCCATGATCCGCGACTAATTCTTACTTTGATGTCGGGTACGCCCACGGGTTTGTCGGTGCTAATTCTTGCGGAAGTTTACAACCTTGATCGCGATTTACTAATTAGCACGATCGCCTTCTCTTTTATCGGACTAATTTTTATGCTGCCGATCTGGATCGTATTTTTTGGCTAAAGAATAATTGCTCAACCTAGAGCACAATCACACATAGGTATTAAGAACGGGAGGGAATGCTAATTAGAGCCAATGATTTGCTGATTGCGGCGCATGGCTTAGCTTTGAATTCAACTGTTATTACGGCAAATGTGTGTGAGTTTTCGCGCGTGCCAAATTTGCTTATGGAAAATTGGCTGGTTTAAAATAAACTATACAAGTCGCGATTGGAGATGTTAAAAATCTCTTCACTTTATATCGTTGTTAGCCATCAAGTTTAGACAGAAGATCTTGAAATGTCTCACATCTTCTCTGAAGCCACTCAATTGAGAAACCTTTTTGTCGCAATATGCTCAAATAAGCCGCAGTATATGGTTGACTACCTTTAAAGACACTAATCAACTCTTCAGAGCATTTGATTATTTCTTGATAAGCCTGCCTTTCTGGGTAGGTTGGATCAGCAATTTTTTTCATTGCTTCATTGAGTTCTGTAATCATTGTGTTAGTAATTCTGCGTATCTTTTTTCGTTCGTCAACTAACTGATCTCGCTCATTAAGCTTAAAAAGCTTGATACACATCCTTCCCCGAAGACTTTCATCCACAGCATACATAATCCCAGTATTTGGATCAACAGATAAATGGTGCTCTGGATTATCCTCTTCTAATTCGCTGATTGGATTAATCAGTAGGGGTTTTTCGTTGGCTTCTTCGTTAGGAACTTGAGCATGTTGTCCAACAACGGGGAAGAGTGTGCTTTTAGGCTGATTACATATTGCACAAGAAGGAAGGAGATTTCGCCAATCGTAGGCTAACCAGTAATAGCCAAGATGTGGGTTTCCTGTATCAATTCCATTCTCATCCTTGAAATTAATCACTTTGCCCTTCTCATCTTTAACTCCTGCTTTGGGACGAAAGTGCTCAACTTGAATATATTGAGTGTCGGCAATCGGGCTTTCACAATAGGCACAGCGACCATAAAATGGCGCGTCTCTACTAACAAAATAGCTCTTTTTAATACTATCCCTCTTGTATAGATTCTCGTTAACTATTGGTTTTTCACCTCTGGCAACTGAATCTATTGCCTTTTTGGTTTCTTCTTGGCAGTCACGAATCCATTTTTTCCAGATGTCACTATCTGGTTCTTGAACGAATATCTTCCTCACCTCTAAGCCCCCTGATTAGAAAGCTGTTGTAAGTGTTTGGTGATCTCTAGCTCTAGCAATTCAGGAGTAATATCGCTTGCTGTTTTCTCAATAGCTGATTCCACTTCTCTCCTGACGAGTCTTTCTGTAGCATTTTCACCATCTTGAAGGCTTTCTTGCAACTTTTCTCGTAATTCCTGTAATTCGTCGTCTTCTTTTTCTGTTAGATCAGTATGACCAAGTAGTTCAGAGTAGCGATCAATATCAGTCAAACTACCCTGATTGCGGCTGGTAAATAAACCAAAAGCCTCTGAAGTCAGTACCTGATCAGCGCGTTTGCCATATAGTTCTTCTTTGTCGATCAGCTTAGCTTGAACTCCATTCTCAGGGCTACGATCTAGTTTTACTAGAAGACCAGTATCAATATCAGCAACTCCCGAAGCTGCTAATGGTGTATGTGTGGAGGCAATAATTTGAGTATTAGGGAACATTTCATGCAAACGTTGCACAAAGTAACGCTGCCAGAGAGGATGTAAATGCTGTTCAATTTCATCAATGAGTAGAATACCGCCAATATTACCGTTTTCCGTTAGTCGATTGGCATGAACTGCCCAGCCAATAAAATCTAGCAACCATTGGCTAGTGCTGCGATAGCCATCACTGAGGGCGGCAAGGGGCTGTCTACCCCAAGGACCATCGACTTCGATACCGCGATCGCTGTAATGAAACTGATATTCGGCATGGTCATCAAGCATTAGTACTTTGAGTAATTGTTGCTCGATTTGCTTGCGAACTTCTTCACTGCGTCGCCGTAAAACTACTTCTGGATCTTGGAAAGAGACTTGGGAGGTAAACAAGGATTGCACAGCGTCAAGAGTGCTATAGCCTTCATGGTTTGTATAAGTTTGGGTAGTACGATTGGCTCCGTAACCACATACAAAAATATCTGACCACAGAAAATCAATTTCTGGCTCAATTTTTTGAGTAAGAGTTTCACTTTTCTCTGACTGCTTCGTAATCGTAGTTGTAATCGTATAAGTGTTTGTTTGGTTATTTGAGTCTAGATTTTGCAAGGATCGATTATCTGGACTTTGTTGACGGGCGATCGCTATTAACTCGTCAAGCTTGTCCTCAGTATTTGCTCGCTCAATCATTTCAACGATCTGTTCAGAAAGACTAGGATATGGTGAGGGTTGACCTAATTCTTCTGGTAAAGCATTTTTGAGAGCTTTAAGTTTAGAGATAGTTGGAAAGGCGCTTAGTAATGCTCGGTGTATTTGTTGCGATCTTAAAAGTGGTATTTGTGATGCATCTTTGTTACACAACACTATCTTGATATAGCCTTCATCTGCTCCATCTCTTACCAAATCTCCAGAAAGAAATGACTTTAAAGCAGCCGCATCACTTTGATCGCATAGTCCGAGGGCAATGCTTCTAAGCAAAGTAGTTTTGCCTGCGGCATTTTCACCTAAAATCATAAACCAATCGGAAAGTTTATCACCTTCAGTAAAGCTTATTTTCAAACCCTCAAAACATCTAATGTTTTCAATTTCAATTTCTGCAATAACTAAGTTTCTCCAAGAATACTCTGGCTTATCATTTCCTAAAGTTTTTGATGTTGGCAACACAATATCTTCTAATTCACGAATAGCTTTTTTAAATTTATCTATTCGTGTAATTATAGGATGCGGAAAGAACCAATCTCTTTTGTTATCACGATATTGTAAAAGTAAACCTATTTTTAAAGCTATAAATCCATTGTTACCTTCTGGTAGAGATTTATTATAGAATGATTTAGCAAGGTCTTGACAAAATTTCTCCGATATACTGTCAACTCCAAAATAAATTTGCAGTTGTTCGATTGCATAACTAACGTCTAACGCATTAATTTTTTTTCTACTTCTTCCAATTGCAGATAGACAAGCTTGACGTGTCAACATCATTAAATGAGTTAAATTACCTCCACTAGATAGAATTAGATTATATATAAATTGCTGTGAATCAAACAAAGCATCAATATTAATTCGTTGGCTTAAGACATCAGTAAACTTTTTGATTGACAATTCATTTATCTCTAGATCAACTTGTAAATCATTGAATTTATAAATATTTGATAGTGGGACAAGAAAAGATTTTTGATAATTTCTATTCAGCATTTGCAAATGAGTTAGATAGTAAATAGGTGCAGTATAGATTACATTACAATTAAGCTCAAAAAGCTTACTCACCTCATCCTTAAAGAGAAATTTACTATCTTCTATATGGCAACGATCCAGATTGTCAAATATAAAAAGAATTCCTTTACAAGTGTTTTGTGAGTCCTGAATTAACTGATTTATGTTTTTTAAAAATAATTCAAACAAGCACTTAAATTCTTTTTCATGATTGATAAATGACCCTCTACATGTTGGATCATTGTAATATTTACCGTTCCTAAAAGAACGTATAAATCTATCAACAGTTCCAACCTTGTTTATTTCAAGTAAAAGCCCCATTAAAATCAATGAAAAATCTGTTGATAAGTTTATATCTTTGAGATTTCTATCTTGTGCTATAGATTTTATCAATAAGATTTTTTCATCAGTCGCTAATTTGTTCAACGATGGCTCTACAGTAAGATCAACAATCTTGACAAGTGTAGATTCAAATTCTTTAATAATACTCTCATCAATATTGATTTCATGCTTGTGCAAGTGATCATTCAAATAAAACAAGGCAAGTAAATAAATATCAATATAATCAATATTGTTAATATTTAATATATTGTCAAATTCAATATAAATTACATGATAGTCAGTACACCAATTTTTAATCAGCAAATTTAATTGCGTAGTCTTGCCACAACCACGATGCCCCGCCAGAAAAAAAGTCTTGTGTTCTCCCAATTCCTGCACAAATAGAGAAGCCCCGATCGCTTTTACTGCATCAAAATCATCTTCATCCAATAGAGGCTCATAATATTTTTCAAAATCTTCTCCGCTTAAAGGCTTTGGCTCACACACACGGTAAGCTTCGCGCAAATCAGTTGCAGGTTGTGATGGAGAAGATGACATAGCTTTACTTGTTTAGATCTAAATTTTGGCGATTAAACCTATTGTAAAGTTTTTGGCTAACAATTACACAGCCAAAAGATTTGACGGCATTTATAATAACACTCTCGACAGCAAATCAACTTTACACAGACTGCTGTTCAGACCACCAATATAGATCTGGCTAAGCTGATCCAAAACAAGATTATCAACGCGATTGCGAAGATAGGAGATCTGACTCCTGCTGTCTCTAGATGGGGGTATCGTTATCGATGATTTTCTCAGTCAGACAGGAAAAGAAACTTTTAGAGGTAAAAACTATATCTTGCAAAGGAATGAAGATGGCGATATCGCTAACGATCTAGGGGGAAATGTTCTAAGTACTTACAAAGGACAAGTTACTCATCATCCCCAGAAATTGAAGACAAAATATTCAAAATTTCGATAGAGCTAATGTCCTCTCATACGCAATATGCTCATTAAAATAAAAACGCCGACATTTCCCCTAATAACCTAGACCTGTAAAGACACAGATCCCCAACTTAATTCTAAGCAAGCAAAGACAATTAGCAAACTCACCAAAAAAGTCGGGGACTTAACCTGTGCTTTTTAAGTTATCTTGCGCCTAGGCACTTAACTTTTTCTGGTTTATCTTGCTATATGATCGATGATGTCAGTCATATAGCAAATATGGCGATCGCATCTCACCATTTCACAGCAAGCATGAAGTATCAAGCCCGTATATTTGTTACCCTACGTCCCTCTGTTCTCGACCCCGCAGGTACTGCTGTCCAGTCTGCACTCAAACAAATGGACTACCACGTTGACTCAGTTCGCATTGGCAAATATGTCGAAATCACCCTAGATGCAGCAGATGAAGCCGAAGCATCTCAACAGCTAAATGAAACCTGCGATAAGCTTTTGGCAAACCCAGTAATTGAAAATTATCGCTTTGAGCTAACTGTCATTGAGGAAGCAAAAGTATGAAATTTGGCATCCTTGTCTTCCCTGGTTCCAACTGCGATCGCGATGTTGCTAGTGTTACCAGTGGCATTTTGAAACAGCCTACAAGACTAATTTGGCATACAGATACCGACATTAGTGACTGCGATGTAATCGTTGTCCCTGGCGGATTTAGCTATGGTGATTATTTGCGCTGTGGAGCGATCGCGAGATTTGCACCCGTGATGCGATCGCTACAGGAACATGCCGCAAAGGGCAAATATGTACTCGGTATCTGTAATGGGTTTCAGATTTTAACCGAATCTGGATTATTGCCAGGAGCTTTAGTTCGCAATCGAGATTTGCATTTTATTTGCGATCGCGCCCCTCTAAGAGTTGAGCGCAATGATTTAGCCTTCACTAAGAAATATCAAAAACAGCAAGTTATTACCTTACCAATTGCTCATGGGGAAGGATGTTATTTCGCGGATGCTGATATCCTCAAAGAGCTTGAAGATAACAATCAGGTTGTTTTCCGTTACTGTGATGCGATCGGCAATATTACTAACGATGCAAATCCCAATGGCTCACTGGACAATATTGCAGGGATTTGCAACAAACAAGGTAATGTAATTGGGATGATGCCCCATCCAGAACGTGCTGCCGAAAGCATTCTGGGCGGCACTGATGGCAAGGCTCTATTTGAAGGATTAGTTGAGAGTTTATTAGTCAATGCCTAGCCTGTATCTAATTCGGCATGGCATTGCCGAAGAGCGCGGAAATTACGAAGATGATCGGCAACGTCCTCTCACTGAAGAGGGGCGCAAAAAAACTAAGCAGGTTGCCAAACGTCTCTATGACTTAGGTTTGCGTTTTGACCTGCTGCAAACTAGTCCTTTAGTTCGCGCTCAACAGACCTCTGATATCTTCGCTAATGTTTTTGAAGGATGTCCTGTACAGCAATTATCGGAACTTGCTCCTGAGGGAAGTTTTGAGGATTGGCTTAAACGGGTAGCAGCTTGGCTCGCCCAACATCCACAACCTGCCAGATCTTCATTGGGAATTATTGGGCATGAGCCTGATCTCACTACTTGGGCAGAAATGTTGATCTGGGGAGAATCTAAGGGTGCATTAGTTTTAAAAAAAGCTGGGATTATTGGGTTAGTGCTACCTGAAACACAGCCTTGGTCTAGTAATGGAGTTCTATTTCTATCCATTCCTCCCAAGTTGCTAATTTAAAATGACCATTTGCGGCGTGCGAAGCACACCGCAAATGGCTATATCGAAAAGACGTTAGTTTAAGAGTTCTCATTTTGCCTAAGGCAAAATGAGAACCTATATGCTCAGGCTCAGGAAACAATTCCTTTTTGGTAGATTTCCGTCAGTTCCCGTAAAAAGTTAAGACTCTGTCTCCCAGTCATCGAGATGGGTGAAAAGGTATCTGTACTTGAATATTTTAAGATAATATCGCGGACTTCTGCTTGAGTGCCTAGCTGGACAACTTTCATTGACCAAAGTGCGAAATCTCGATGTTCAATTTCCGAGAAATCAATCAATTCAGCATTGACATGGCGCTTATCTAGGAGAATGCGATTATAGGTTTGGCTAATTACGCGGCGACTGCCCTCTAATACCTGCAAAAACATTGAATCACCGAAACTCAACATTCCTGTAATCCCAACTTTTTTATTGTTGCGCTCAGACTTCTCCAAAATCTCCACTAGGTCGGGATATTCAAGTCCTGCAACAGCCTGACTAACATAGATTAAGCGATAGAGAGCCATAAGTTGATACTTGTCATAATGTATAAGTAGCTGGGTGCAATTAAATATAAAATCCAAAAACCTGTGGCACTCAATGTGCGTCACAGGTTTTTGCTATGGATGTTAATTATGCCTAGCTACCTATCTATAAGATTACCAAAAATCAGCACATACTGATTTATAAGTAGCTAAGGTAACCTTAAAACCCAAAGAGCGTAACGCACGCTCTGCGTGCGTTACGCTCTTTGGGTTCTTAGCTACTGAGCTAGAGAAGTTTTTAAATCAGCTTTCCTTATTTCTTAATCCATACAGATACAGAACCCCCATTGCTACGAAACTCAGCCCAACCTTCATCATTGGTGGTTACAGTCTCATCGTCATGCTCAGTAATATCGATATAGGTACTATTTGGATGTCCAATATTCATCCATTTTCGTCCATCATCACCATTACTTAGCACTACCGCCATTCCACCAGAATGCTCATCATCGCCCAATCTTGTCCAACCAATCGTATTTGGATGATCAAAATAGTTAAGCTGATCGCCATAGCAGTAAGTTTGCCGAACTAAAAGGAACTTATCCAGTAACCATTGGTGGCTATCCATCCAAATTTCGTACTCATTGCCATCTTTCCCAAAATCTTTGTAATGTGCACCGTAGTAATCACCATAAAAAATACAAGGATATCCTTCACGGCGCAACAAAATTAGTGCATAGGCGAGGGGCTTAAACCAAGACTCAACGATGGATTCTAATGACTGCAATGGTTGAGAGTCATGGTTTTCTACCAAGGTAACGGCAAGGGTTGGTTGCTCTTTGACCAAGGTGTTCTCAAAAATTTGGCTGAGATCATAATCTTTGCCAGCTTGACTAGCGAGATGGAAATTTAGGTGCAAGGGTGCATCGAATAAATCAACTGTGCCTTCGGTAACCTCAATGAAATGATGTAAAGCCTCTACTTCGTAAGACCAATATTCTCCTACAGCAAATAAATCCCGTTTGGCATGATGGCGCACATGCCCTAGCCATTCTTGAAAGAATTCTGCGGAAACATGCTTGACCGCATCAAATCGGAAGCCATCCACATGGGTGGTTTCGTAAATCCACTCTCCCCAATATTTGAGTTCTCCTTGCACCTCGGAATTTTGCATGTCGAGGTCACAGCCCATTAAGTAATCAAAGTTCCCTTTTTCAAGATCAACATTTTGGTCAAAGGATTTGCCCTTGAGTAGATAGATAGCATCTTCACCTTCGTTGTAAACGTTGTAGTCGATCGCATCAAAATGCCACCAATGCCATTCCATTGTGGAATATCTGCCTTTGCGACCTTCAAAGGTAAAGTGAGTCCAAGCCTTGATCTTTTGATATTCACCGATCGCTTGATTGCGATTTTCCATGCTAAATGGTGTTGCTTCTACTTCTTCTGTCTGATCGGCTCCAAGTTTGTGGTTAAACACTACATCGGCATAGATTTGAATTCCTGCTTTCTGGGCGGCTTTAATGGCACGAATATATTCGTCTTTAGTGCCGTATTTGGTTCTGATGGAACCCTTTTGGTCAAATTCCCCAAGGTCAAACAAGTCATAAATGCCATAGCCCACATCCATTCCCCCACCTGTGCCTTTATAAGCAGGTGGCAGCCAAAGGGAAGTAATGCCAATTTTTGCTAATTCCTCGGCTTTCTCAGCTACTTGATTCCATAGGCTTCCATCATCTGGCAAGTACCAATGAAAGTACTGCATCATTACACCATTCTGGTCAGGCATTGTTACATTCTCGGTGTCAAAGTTAAAAAACAAACTAAAAGCAAGAATTTCTTGCTTTATTGCGAGAGCCTCTAGGCAATAAAGCCTTTGGGAACACGCCTAAATAACGCATTAAGGAAATCTAGACTATTTTAGCAATTTAAAATTTCACCCTATAGAAACAAGGGGTTTTAATCATCTGTCTTCAAAAGTATTCAAACAAATCAAACATCAAAAAGTCAATCAAACTCTTTATCCCAAATCGACTCTTTTATAGTGGCAATAACGTTTTACGCTTACTCTGATTGTGTTTTAACTAGGCATAAGATCGCTATATATTCTAGCTAAATACTATTTGTTACATTTTATTTCGTAATTCATCAAGCCATTCATTTCATTCCATAAATCAATCAATACTAATCGCCTTTTGTCATCATCAAGCGCGATCGCTAACTGAGCCTTGTAGATAAAAATAATCGCCTCAAAAGTCAGAAGGTGAGTTAGGTAGAGATAGGCGATCGCGTCCCTATTATCGAGTTAGGCTATAATTGATGGCAAATTTCCTGTCCTAAAATTTATTATGTCTCCATCTAAAGTTGAAGAACGTCTATCAAAACTTGAAGCTGAAGTTACCCAATTAAAGCTATCTTTGGTGAATAGTGCAAATACTGTTAAGCCTTGGTGGGAGAATATTGTGGGCGTATTTGCTGATGATCCTAGTTTTGAAGAAGCGATCGCGATCGGCAGAGAATATCGTCAATCTTATAAAGATTTATTTGAGCCATCTGAGGTCGAATAATGTATCTTTTGGACACTGATCATCTGAGTATTATTGAGCGTGGTGGGGAGATTGCTCAAAGGATTATAAGTAGGCTTTCTATACTTTCCCCTGAAGATATTAATGTTACGGTGGTTACTTACGAGGAGCAAACTCGTGGTTGGTTAGGATATATCGCTAAGGCGCGTAACTTGGAGGAACAAATCATTGCCTATCGTAAGCTAGAAAAACATATTGCAACTTTTTCAAAGCTTAAGGTGATTGGATTTGATGGTGAATCAGCAGCTGTTTTTAAGCAACTTCGCGCTGAATATCCGAGATTGGGAACGATGGATCTAAAGATTGCGGCGATCGCTATTTCTAAAGGCGCAACTCTGTTAACTCGCAATCTATCTGATTTTGAAAATATTGCTAATTTGCAAGTGGAAGATTGGACAAGTTAGGTGATCGCCTTTTGTCATCATCAAGCGCGATCGCTAACAGAGCCTTGTAGAAAAAATAATCGCCTCAAATATTGAAAGGTTTGGAAGGCAAAAATAGGCGATTCCAGAACAAACTAAAATATTCATAAATGACAAATTCTGGTACACTACACAAACGGTGATCAAACTTGTATTTTCTATCAAAATATCAGAGAAGTTAAACATTCATGCCTCGTCTCATTCCTGTAAAAATGATTCCTAGTTCCTTATGGAGTAAAGACATTTTGCGATTACCACCACAGCTAGTTTCATGCTGGGAAATGCTTTTGGATAAGTATCATTTGAGAGATAGAGCAATGACAGAAGCTCCAGAAGGGTTTGAAGGTGGGATGAGTAAACAAGATACAGATAATCATTTAGCTTGGCGGTTTACAGGTTCTTCAGCAAGAGTAATGCTAACAATGCTAGATCCTAAAGAGGATCTGCAACAAATTCCAGACACATTTGCTCGTATATTTTCTGGTAATAGAGTATTTTTAGCGGACTTACCATGTGGTTCTGGAGCAGCATCAATAAGTATTCTTTCAGTCTTTTGTGAATTGAGAAAGCTAGGCAAAATCCCCAGAATGCCCTTGCACATAATAATTGTTGGTGGCGAAATTTCAGAATATGCCCAAACTTATGCTAGGGAATCTCTCAGTACTCTAATAAATGACTTGGAAGATCAAGCCATAACAATCGAGTTTGATATAATCGACTGGGATGTATGTGATAAATTTTCAAATACTGACCTAATACAGCAACTGACATTAAAAAGTCAGAACTGTTCAGGAAAGCTTTTGATGCTTGCAAATTTTTCTGGTTTTCTAGAGAGAGAAAAGAAATGGAAAGATGCTCAAGGTCAGTTTGATGAACTGTTTCGATACAGCAGAGGTAATAATAGTATTGCTCTTTGGATAGAACCAGAAAAAAATAATGTGATAAAAGAAGGTGGATTTTTCTCTCGCTTACTTCAATGGTTTGAAAAACAATTTTCTAAAATTATTGGGAAGAAGCAAAAAATTGAATGCTCATCAGTTAAAGTTAGTCATCCCCTTGGTAAAGGTGAATTTAGAACTAATTTAGCTGTAATTAGATTTGATCTTCCTTTAAGGAGTAAAGTATGAGACCAGAACTACTAGCAGTTAGAGCTATTAACCAGTATCGCCGTCGTGACGTATTGGCTTATCTTGGTTTGCGTTATTATTTAGAGAACGATTGTGCAAAGAATGATGTGTGGGCTAGAGATATCTCAACGCATCTTGTTAAGACTCAGGACTCGCCTATTTATTATCGTTCTTCTCATTTCAAGGAAATGAATGAGAATGGAGTTGGTCATAGAAATATTTATTTACCGGGACCAAATGAAATTCTTGCTGAATCAGCATTACTGGATGACTGCTCAAAAGAGTTATCATTTCAGTCACTGGAATGTGTTTATAGCTATCGATTTTCAGACCAGTCTAGTAAGGAAGGAATATTTAAAAATTATTTTCCAGGATTCCAACAGCGTAATAAGTCAATAGCAAGCATTTGCGATAGTTTAGGCAGTGCAGGCACAAAAGTCCTATACACGGATATAAAAAAGTTCTACCCTAGCATAAGGTATGAACTAGCTCTAGATGCTTGGAAATCAGCTTGCAAAAAATCCAAAATCTCCAATCAATCCAATGAACTTGGAGAAAAATTATTAACGCAATATGCTGAGACAGCTAGAAAACACAATGAAGGGCTAGGTATACTAACAGGACCAATGTTTAGTCATTTAATTGCTAACTTAATCCTTTCTAAAGTTGATCAACAAATGACTGCGTATACGCAAAATAGATATTGGCGATATGTTGATGACTTTGTGCTAGTTGGTAGTCCTGATCAAATAAGAGATAGCAGAAAACTTCTTAGTTCAATATTGAATGACATAGGATTCTCATTACATGATGAAGTTAAAGACTTTGAAGTTGAGTCAAATTCATGGCTTGAAACAGCTAAAAATACAGACAATTCAAAAGGTAAAATTTGGACTAATTTAGTTATAAATATTAAGCGATTTTTAACCACCAAACCAGCAGAATTATCTTTTCTCAAGCAAGCTTTTTTAGATAAAGGAATTAATATTCCATTGATTGACTACTCAAGTGCAGTAGCCGAATCTTCATTTCTTGAAAATTTTTCTGACTTGCTAACCAAATATTCTTGGTTAATAAATTCAGTACGTGTACTGAGTGTTAATAGATTAGTAAATGATGCTATTAAAGTTAGAAAAATTTATCATGAAGAAATAAAGCGTCTTTTAAACATAGATCCTAATATTGAATGTTATGCCAGAAAACAGTTAATATCACAACTTCGCTTTTATGCAATGCGATTAAGCTATCTGGCAACACCAGATATCCTCGTATCAGTAAGCTCTGCTCTCTCTAATTATCCAGAGTTGTACTTGCACGCAAAAGTTATGGATGCAATTTATTCTCAAGATGTTTCTTCATTGATTAAGCTTGGTAATAATGCTGTGCAAGCAGCTGCTCAAATACTTCGTACCCAAGTTAGAGAAGTTACTTGTTCTTTTTACCCCTCTACTGAAGTTGAACTTCAAGGCTTAGCAATTTTGAGGCTTAATGATATTAATGTAAAGTTTTCAAAAAACTTAAATGATCAACCCGTAATTAACGATCCTGTGAATCAGTTTGCACTAGGTACAAATCCAGCAGCGTTAATGAAATCCAGTGATCTATTTATTAAAGAAATTGCCTGTCTTCGAGGCATTACGGAAACGTCAAGACATAAATATTTTCTTGACAGCGCTTTCGATAGAGATGAGCATCTCAGTTTTGACATAATAGAGCAATTGCAATCATCCAGCTATTTCTAGATTTTAATTTTGAAAACAGAAATTTAATGAACATTTTAATTCTTGACACTGAAACCACTGGGCTTAACCCTAAAAATGACCATTTACTAGAAATAGCTGCGATATTATGGTCTGTAGAGTATCGCTTCATACTCATGCAGGTTAGTACGTTAATTTGCTATGAGCAATCAATTAATAATCCTGCTTACCCCATTAACGGGATACCTCCTGAAGTACTTAATTTAAACTTTAACTATAAGCAGGGATTAACAACTATTAATCAAATGGCGTTATCTGCGACCTACATCTGCGCTCACAATGCCAAATTTGACAAGTCATTTTGCAAAAATGTAGTGGGTCTTGATCTTCCAATGGAAAACTGGATAGATACTCAAGATATTATTTATCCTAAATCTCAATACTGTAAAAGTACAAGCTTAAATAGTTTAGCTATTGCTCATGGTATACCAATAGTTGATTCTCATCGCGCTCTAGATGATTGTAAGGTTTTAACTAAACTACTATCCTTAGTACCAGATCTCGAAGAACAGCTATCAAAAGCAAATCGCCCAAAAGTTTTAGTGAGAAGTCTAGAAGAAAGACCAGGTACATTGAGTAGACAATATGGATTTCGATGGAACTCTGTAATTCCATCAGCATGGTCAAAATATATGCCAGAAGAAGATATTAAATTATTGCCTTTTAAAGCGGTAAAAATTTCATCAGAGTCTCTTACATCTGATGAAATTAGAATTTGAGATGTCCTAATGGAGCATTCATACTTATAGCAAAAAATATGGCTGAAACCGTTACTTTACAAATACCAGAAGCATTGTATGAACGCCTAGCGATCGCGGCTGGAGCAACACAGCGATCGCTAGAAGACATAATTTTACAAGCCTTACAAATTGGCAGTCCGCCAACATGGAAAGACGTACCCGAAGAATTTCAAACCGACCTTGCCAGCTTAGATCGACTTGATGACGATTCACTATGGCAAATTGCTCGTAGCCAAAAAACACAGTTAGAAATGGAACGCTACGAATTCCTATTGTCAAAACAACAAGATGCAGCACTTACTGATTCTGAAAGACTGGAATTAGATAACCTGCGTAAAGATAGCGATCGCTTCATGTTACGCAAATCTCAATCTGCCGCAATCCTAAAATGGCGCGGACATAACGTGTCCAGACTAGCAGGGTAGATTTTGTGTCAGGCTATATTTCTCAAAATCTGCGATCGCAAATAGAATCAATTGACCGTAAGCGTTGGTTTACGATTGGTTGGCATCCACCAGATTGAAATAATTGATTTTATAGCCTACAAGGGATAAGCTTGGTTTTATACCCTAAAAAGGATAAAAGCACCAGACCATACTAATCCACTCCTCCAAAGAACTAGCTAAATACTCACCCTGATTAACCAAAGTGGACAAAACCTGCGACCTTTCAAGTTCATTTGAGAGCTGCCACCTGTTCGGTTTTAACGATCAAACCATCTTGAATCCGAATAATCCGCCGAGTTCTCTCGGCAACATCATGCTCATGGGTAACTAACACAATCGTAATTCCCTGTGAATTTAACTCCCCTAATAGTTCCATCACCTCATGGGATGTTTGCGAATCTAGCGCTCCCGTCGGTTCATCCGCCAGAATTAACGCAGGACGATTAGCTAAGGCACGAGCGATCGCTACCCGTTGCTGTTGTCCACCTGATAGTTGATTAGGACGATTGGACATGCGATCGCTAAGTCCGACTTTTGTTAGGGCTTCAGAGGCGAGGCGATGACGTTTTTCTTTGGGGATATTGGAATAAATCATTGGCAGCATTACGTTCTCGATCGCCGTTGAGCGTGACAACAAATTAAACTGCTGAAACACAAACCCAATCCGACGATTGCGAATGAAAGCCAGTTCATCATCGTTATAGGTCGTTAATTCGCGATCTTCGAGATAGTACTTCCCTGACGTGGGGCGATCGAGGCAGCCGATGATATTCATCAGCGTTGATTTGCCAGAACCTGACATGCCCATAATCGCCGCATATTCGCCCGACTCAATCTTTAGATCAATCCCTTTGAGAATTGGTACATCAACTTCACCAAGGCGATAAGCTTTACGAATATTATTTAGACGAATCATAGATTTCCTTAAGTTGCATTTTCAAACCCAAGATAAGAACCTCGAAGAGGTTCTTATCTTAGAAACCATTTAAGAATTACTTTCTGCGGTCAAAAGTTCTAAGAGATCCCCCTCAATCCCCCTTAAAAAGGGGGAAGAAGAAAATTCTCCCCCCTTTTTAAGGGGGGCTGGGGGGGATCTAAACCCTCAAACGTAGACAGAGATACTTGTGTGTACACGGTAGCTTTTTAAGGGGGGCTGGGGGGGATCTAGACAATTCTTAAATGGTTTCTTAATCACTTCTAAGCGCTTGAATAGGATCTAACTTAGCGGCACTCCTTGCAGGAATTACTCCCGCCACTAAACCCACCACCATCGATAAACCAAAACCTGCGACAACCGCCCAAATCGATACCAGAAAGGGAAATTGGAAAATTGTTGCCGAAGTATAGGCGATCGCTACTCCCAACCCAATCCCCACGACACCACCCAGTCCCGACACCAGAATTGCCTCAGTGAGAAACTGATTCAGAATTGCCGATCGCGTTGCTCCTAATGCTTTCCTGACACCGATTTCGCGAGTACGTTCCACTACCGAAACTAGCATGATATTCGCAATACCGATGCCGCCAACGATCAGAGATATCGCGGCGATCGCGCCGACCATAAGCGTCAGCAAACCCACAATATTTGTGAAAGCACTGACGATATCGGTCTGGTTAACAATCCGAAAATCATCGGGTTGAGGTGGATAAATCTTGTGTCGTAGGCGCAAAAGATTTGTTAACTGGAATTGTGCAGCATCAATTTCTGATTCATCAAAGGCTTGCACCCAAAATCCACTCACGGAGATACCCTGCAAGGCATTGTTACCCACCTGTCGCGCGGACATATTTTTAAGCGGAATCAATACGCGATCGTCCTGATCAAAGCCACCTGAAGCCCCTTTCGACTCCATTACCCCAATTACTTGATACTGCTCACCTTGAATCCGAATTCGCTCACCAATGGCATTAGCATTACCAAATAAATCCGATTTCACCTTCGAGCCAAGCACCACCACTGAGCGAGCATTATCAATATCTTCCTGATCAAAATATCTACCTTCAGTGGGAAAAGTATTGCGAATCGGAGAATAGTTGACATCTGTACCGATCACCGTCGTCGAGGTGTTTTTATTGCCATAGGAAACCTGTCGAGTTCGCTGTAAATATGCCGATACCAGCTTCACCGCAGGGGCTTTTGCCACAGCCTGAGCATCTTCCAGCGTCAAAGTGGAAGCAGTACCACCACCTTGACTAATGCCTCCTGTCCGTGCGGAACCTGTGAGGACATTAATCGAATTTGTGCCAAGGGCTTGTAATTGATTTTCCGTTGACTTTTGAATACCTTGACCTATGGATGTAATCGCAATTACCGCCGCAATTCCAATGATCACGCCCAACATGGTTAGGGCAGTTCTCAATCGGTTATTCCAGAGAGACTCCGCTGCCATAGCCAGAATTTCGGCAAAGGGAACCTTAGCAACTTGAATGCGTGGTTTTGCTAATGGCTTTGACTTTTGCATATTTGCTTAACCCCGACTTCTTTGAGGTGACGAAGGTGAAGGAGATAGCCCAGGCACACCTCTAGGCTCAGTTCGTGGACGCGCAGAACCTTCAGGGAAAGAAACAAAAATTCTCTCATTACCTGTTAATCCTGATTTAACTTCGGTTTTGTCGTCAATCGTGAGTCCAGTTTCAATTGCCGTAAATACAGCCGTATCGCTTTGCTCCGTCTTGACATACACGCCCGTAAGCCCTTTTTCTCGAACGATCGCCACAGTGGGGACAACGATCACATTCTTCAATTCACCAGCTTTGAATTCTAAACTAGCATTCATCCCAGATCGCAACATTTGCTTGTCTTCAGAAGTGATTTCGGCTTTCACTTCAAAGCTGGTGACATTTTGGTTAACGATCGCCTGCGGGGAAATCGACACTACCCGACCCCGAAACTTTTTGGTTGGATAGGCATCAACTTGCAGCGTTACCTGCTGACCGATCGCAATCCGCGCAATGTCGGCTTCAGCCACATTCGCCACAACTTGATTGTTACTAGCAAGGGCAAGAATCGAAGAAGCTGTTGCCGAACTCACCGCGCTTCCTGATGTTGTTGGCGTTACAAAAGCTCCAGGGTCAGCGTATTTGCGGACTACCACTCCATCAAAGGGAGCGCGAATTATTGTGTCTTCTAACTGAGACTGCACACTTTGTAAAGATCCTGCGGCGGCTACAACTTGCGCCTGTGCGCGATCGATTTCTTCAGGACGCGAACCTGATTGCTGCAAAGATAATGCCTCGCGCGCCTGTGTTACCCTAGCGCGATTAGCTTCCATCGTCGTTCTAGAAGCATCCAGATCTCGTGAGGCGATCGCCCCTTCCCGATAAAGCTGTTGATTTTGGCGATAGACGATCTCCGATTGTTCGAGGGTCGCTTGGGCATTAGTTAAATTTGCTTGAGCTTGGGCAATATCTTGAGCGCGGTTTCCTGCTCTTAATAGATCGAGACTTGCCTGCGCCGCCGCCAGATTTCCATCCGCTTGGGTGATTTGTCCTAAGGTATTGGACTCATCCATATAGGCAAGTATTTGTCCTGTGCGTACATTTTCGCCTTCCTTGACCAGTAAACTCTTGAGTCTTCCTGAGCTTTTAGGACTGACGTTAATCGACTTTTCAGGCTGAATTGTCCCGTTAGCAGTGACGATAATTGGTAAGGTTTCTCGCTTAATGGCAACCGTGCGATCGCGTCGGCGCGTTTCCCGATTATTCGCAGGTGCTGTCAGTTGGGTATAGGCATAGTAACCACCACCGCCAACCGCAATCAGGATCAAGATGATAGCTATCCGCCATCCCCAACGACCTAGGAACTTTTTTTTTGGCTGTTCTAGCTCATCTAGATCTAAATCCATTTCTTGCGGTTTCAATTGTTTCTCTGTTTGCATAAGAGTTAAGTCAATGGTTAATGGCTTTAGACACTTATACTCGATTAAACGTTCACTTGACTTTACCTGATTTTCAATAAACGGCGATATGCAAAATAAATCTGCTCGTTATTATGGGTTTCTCTCAATCGGAGCGGCACTCTTGACGATCGCTCTAAAATTAGGCGCTTATCTGTTGACTAATTCCGTGGGATTTTTATCGGATTCCCTTGAGTCGGGCGTTAATCTCGTCGCCGCGATCGGAGCAGTGTGGGCGTTAACCTATGCAGCGAAGCCACCAGATGAAGAACATGCATTTGGACATTCTAAAGCTGAATATTTCTCCAGTGGATTTGAAGGCGCGTTGATCTTGGTTGCGGCTGTAAGTATTGCGATCGCCGCCATTCCCAGATTATTAAATCCTCAACCTCTCGAACAGCTTAGTTTTGGTTTAGTCCTGTCAGTAGTCGCTTCAGCCATCAATGGCATAACGGCTCTGATCTTACTCAAAGCAGGCAAGCGACTACGCTCAATTACTTTACGGGCTGATGCTCACCACTTGTTAACCGATGTATGGACTTCTGTAGGCGTAATCCTTGGATTATTGTTAGTTTCTGTTACAGGCTGGTTAATTCTTGATCCCTTGATTGCTTTATTAGTGGCGGCAAATATTGTTTGGACTGGCGTAAAGCTGATACAGGAAAGTGGCTCAGCGCTTTTAGATGCCTCTATTCCTCTAGAAGAGAGACAAATGATTGATGAAATTTTGTCCCATTACGATCGCCATCAAGTCCAGTTTCATGCTATCCGCACCAGAATGGCAGGTACAAAAAAGTTTGTATCCTTTCACATTCTGGTGTCAGGTAATTGGTCAATACAGCAGGGGCATGACCTATGTGAAGAGGTTGAAACTGCTATTAGCAAAGCTTTACCCCATGTAAACGTATTCACCCATTTGGAACCCTTAGAAGATCCCAAATCATGGACAGATCAGGATTTATAGCAATGTAAGTTTTGCTTAGGACATAAAGCCCAAAATAAAAGTGGCGGCGCTTCGCGCCGCCACTTTTATTTTCCATAACAAAGGAGAAGCGAAGCTTCTCCTTTGTTATAGCTTACTCGTCGCAAAGGTATCGCATTGATCGATATTGCCAGTACTTAAACCACGCTTAAACCAAGTTACCCTTTGCTCAGAAGTACCGTGGGTAAAGGATTCGGGTGTTACATGTCCACGCTTAGACTGCTTTTGCAAATAGTCGTCGCCTATTTGCGTCGCTGTGTTCAGAGCTTTGGTGATGTCCTGATCGGAGATTAGCCCCCGTTGAGCCGTAAAATGCCCCCAAACTCCTGCAAGGCAGTCAGCCTGTAATTCTATTCTTACTGATAGTTCATTGGCTTTAGCCTTACTGGAACTAGATTTTAACTGCCTTACCTTACCTGATGTACCGCGCAAATTTTGAATGTGATGTCCAACTTCATGGGCGATCGCATAGGCTCTAGCAAAGTCAGCATCATTGCCAGCCGTAGCTTCTAGATACTTAAAGAAACCCATATCTAGATAAACTTTTTTGTCAGCAGGACAATAAAATGGGCCAGCAGAAGTTTTGGCTGATCCACAGGCGGAATTAACAGAACCATCAAAAAGAACTAGTTTTGGAGCTTGGTAGTTAGTTTTGAGTTGTTGTTTAAAGATCCGCTCCCATGTATCTTCGGTATCACCAAGAACAGATTTGACAAAAGCCGAGTCTCGGTCTTTGGTTGGTGTTTTGACTAAAGCCTGTGGTGCGGGTGTAGGTTTATTATTGCCACCAACTAAATTCAAAAGCTGGGTGGGATCAATTTTGAAAATTAGTCCAACGATCACAGCGATCGCAATACCACCAGCACCTAAACCTCCCAACATACTTCCTGATGATGAGCTTAAGTTCGATGGTTCTGATGACTCGTCTGAGCCATCACGCTGGTCTTCTACGTTATCGCTTTCACGCATTTCATCCCATTTCATATGCCCTATCCTGCTCTATGTGATTTCATTGTTGTGAATATAGCGCTATTAGCCCTAACTAAAACCAAATAATTTTTTAAAATACAGCACTTCCTTAAACCTACAGCAATGTAATACCGATTTCCAGAAGTGTGATTACACTTCTGGAAATTAAAAACCAACCCCAGTAAGATTTTTTAATTCTAAAAATGGCGTAGCCATTTTTAGAATTGGTATAAGCTCTGCTTAGGACATAAAACCTAAATAAATGAAGGCGGCGCTTCGCGCCGCCTTCATTTATTTAGGTTTTATGTCCTAGCTCTTAGTACAGGACAAAAAGTTGCAAAAGTAGGCAGGAAGGGGTTTTATAAAAGATAACCACATCACAAATAAAACCCCTATGAAAGAGATTAACCTATTTC
>NZ_JACJQY010000024.1 GCF_014696925.1 Phormidium tenue FACHB-1050
CCAGATGGTCTATGTCTTGTACGTCTATCTCTGGCATTTGGCTATTTTGATTGCTCTTTATTAAAAATACCTTATTTCAAATTTAACCTGCTGAATCTAGGATATATTCCAATTCCAAATTATTAAAGTTCACTTTCCCGCACCTACAGATAACTTTTACCCCTTGTCCTATAGATCAAGTTACCCATTTTTCGGAGATTTAAACCTCTCCAAAATATTCCAAAATATTAAGAATTCTCGTTTTTAGATTGATCACATCTCGCGCATTACAAAACACATTAGTCTTGAGACGGCGATCGCTACATAGCCCAATCACTAAAACATTAATATGCTCAATATATGCAGCATTAAGAGCAGCCTTGCCCACCTCATACACAAGCGGGATACCTGGTTGAATGATGGCGAGTTTTTGAAAAAATTGATTGGTACTAGCAAAACAACGATCTATGTATTGACTTAGCAAATTAAAATCCACATCGGTCTTGCCTTGAATATCGCCGAGGGTGTAGGCAATCATGTCAATTGGGGTGCGATCGCTAATAAAAGGGCTAGCCGATTCTTGCCAAACCTGCTCGGCAGCATCCAAAACATGATTCTGCACAAACAGTCTTGTTTGAAAGTCCATTGGTTCGGCAGGATCTAAGCCAAGCTGGGCAAAAACTTGGCTGGTCGTAGTGCGGACAAAGGGGATATTTAGGTGCGAGGATATCGCGATCGCTAATGTTGTTTTGCCAGTCCGATGTGCGCCACAGAGTCCCAGATTGCCTTCAAGTTTAAACATCGTCTGGATCGATACCTAAAGCTCGTAAACGCTCAGCAAGACGATTAGCACGTAGGCTTTCCTGCTTAGCACGTAGACTTTCTTGCTCAGCGCGTAGGCTTTCTTGCTCAGCGCGTAGACTTTCCTGCTCAGCACGTAGGCTTTCTTGCTCAGCACGTAGACTTTCTTGTTCAGCGCGTTGCTGTTGTGTTTCCGCACGTCTACGCTCTTGGGCGGTGCGTTGCTGTTCTTGCCAGACTTGGATTTCTGATTGCTGCAAACGTTGGCTTAGTTCCACAGGCGACAAAAATCTCTGACCGTCGGGACGCGAGATAATTAAATCCTGTCCCATTGCCCAATCAAATCTAATTCCTAACAATGGACTGACCCAATTCAGCATTGATGGAATTTGGACGAGGCGATCGCCAACTCGCTGCCAGCCTTCTAAGATCAAATCATCAGGATCGTAAATGTAATATTCCTGAACCCCATAGGTTTGATAAAAGTCAAACTTATCTTCAAGGGAATCTTGCCCACGCCGATCTTTATTACTGGGTGACAGGATCTCAAAAACTACTTGTGGCGCAATATTATCCTCTAGCCATTGTTTATAAGAGCCTCTGCGACCTTTGGGACGACCTAGCGCCACCATCACATCAGGTGCAACTCGTTTTTGAGTACGGCGCACAGGATACCAAAGTAAATCTCCCGCTACAAATACATTTGGGTCTTCGGCATACATGATCTCTAGATTTTCTTTGATGATCACAATCCAGCGATATTGTTCGGTATTGTCAGCCATAGGATTGCCGTCACTGTCAGGATAATCGATCTCTGGAGCGATCTCTTCTTCAGATGTTAGAGGTTGCAGAGTCATGGATTTACCCTCACCGAAACCTGTGCATGATTTATCCATTAAAACATAATCGCTAAACATGAAAGACGATGTTTTGTCGCCTTTCATGTTTAGCGTTAAGCACCCAATACCCGCTTAGCTCTGGCTAAATAGGACTGACGATCAGCTAAGCCATTTGTGCCGCCGTTGATGATACGGGTAATAGTAAGGACATCATCGCGATCAGCATGTCCATTAAGTTTCCGAGTATCCCAAAACCAGCCTGCACTGAGACAGGCTAGATCGAAATCTCCTAAACGCTGAGGATTGTTGATCAAATCCACGCCCAAGGCTCGACCACAATCAAGATAGTTGGCTCTTCCAGTAACTTGGATCAAGCCACGCCCCTTAAACCTCACACCGTCACCAGCCTGAGTATTACCAAGATCCCTCCTTCCTTCATAGGCTGCACCAGAGGCATATTCCTCGTTAGTGTTAAATCCATCGCTTTCATGACCCAATTGAGCGAGGAAATGCGCTTTACGCAGGGGTGTCGTGATTGCATAACGCTGCATTGTGTTATTCAAGTGGGGCAGGAGCTTCTCAAGGCGATCGCGTCGGGAATAGGGGGCGATCGCACTCAGTTGTTCTTGAGTAATCAACCCAGAAGCTTTAGTTAGATTGGTCTCAGTAGTTCGGGGATATAAGCCCTCATATGGCTCTTGATCGAGACGACGTGGAGGCAGATTATTGAGAATCCGAATCGTGCTATCAACTAGTACATCCTTGGGGTTGAAATCATCTTTAAGTCCAGTAATCAATTGATCTAAGCGCCGCGCTGCTAATTTGCGGTGCTCAGTCAGATTTGGCGCTTGGTAAAGCCCTTCATAGGGCTTTCGTAAGATAGGGCGCAAAGTTAAGCCACTCATCACCCTGATTAAGTCATCAATTCGACCATCAGCACTATTATGTTTTGGATCGGTGATCTGACCGATCGCTGCTACTAAGGTCTGAGCCGCTTGTTTGCGCCATGTTGATAAATCCGCCGCAGGGAAAAGTCCCGCATAGGGCGATCGCCCTGTCGGACGTGCGGGTAAATTACGTAAAAAACGGATCAAATCATCGATCGCCCCATCAAAAACGCTACCTTCAACATCGGGAATCTTGGGCACGGAAGCCTGAAGAGTTAATGCCGCCCGACTGCGCCATGTTGGTAAATCGGCCGCAGGAAGAATACCTGCATAGGGCTGACGAGTTTCTGGACGTGCGGGTAAGTTGTTTAAAACGCGCACTAGATCGTCTACCAGTCCATCTTTTTCATTGATCGTACTGCCAACAATTTTGGGAACCAGAAATCCAAGGGTTGCGGCTGCTTGCGATCGCCAAATCTCAACTTGTTTCATTGCCTTGATCGGGTAATTTCCACTTTGCGTAACACCATCATCTTATGAAACGCCCAAAAATCAATTTAACGAAGAAAGGATAACGGAAAAAGATTTTGCCTAATCCACTGACAATCCATTGGCGTAAACTAATGATCGCCACAGGCAAATATGGCTCTACTAAAGACTCAAGGGTAACGATGAAGCTATTTGCCCTTGCCTCGATAGGTATAGCAACTCTGATCGTAATCCAACAAAAAATTAAAATGATAACTACCGCGATCGCCACCAGTTGAAAAACTTTACTTTCTAGAAGACCGAGTAAATTTGTGAAAAATTTCTGGCTAGATTTTGGTAGCGATGGCAAGGTCAGATTGAGTTTGGAATAAATCCACCAAATCATTAAGACCACAATCGGAGCAGCGCTCGCCATCGCCCAGCATTGATTAGATAAATAAGCAGTTAAATCGGCTGAGAAACTAAATCTTTTCCCCAGATTTTGCAACGGATCACACCATGTGATTGTTGTTGTAAAAGATACAGTGGCGATCGCAAATGGACGTAATTTTTGCTCAACATAATCAGTGATCGCAGTTAAAAATTGCCGCGAAATTTGACTAACCACAAAACTATGGGTCATTAAAATGCGATCAGCGCGAGGATGATACAAGATCTCTTCACAAACCTTTTGACTAAGATCGCCATCTATATGTATCAAAGTCCGCAATATGAGTGAATCTGTCTCTGTCGTAGACAAATTACCCAAACTACCAATTTTATCTGTGTAATAAGTCCAAATGGCGATCGCCCCTTGTCGTTTTGCTGCCATGCCCACACTAGAGGCTAATACTTTTAGTAAGTCCCGACTATTAACTCTATAAATAATCTCATTAGCCTTAGCTAAACCCTTTGTATCCAGATAAATCTGGTCAATAACAGTGGGATTTAGCCACAAACTAATTTCGTCATCAATAACAGCCAACCAATCAGGCATAGCCACCTTAACTATAAATTATCTGAATTTATAAAGCTTCGTCTCATGGGGACGTAACTTTATAAATTTGAGTTTGGAATTAATTATGTTTATCTACTTACTTAACGGCGCAAAGCGTTGCCACATGATTATTTTGGTCGAAATTGCATCAAGTCTTTGACCAGACTGACGCAAGTTAGGATCAATCCTGACCATTGTTTCTCCGCATTTTCGACCGCTTGATGGTGCAAATCAAAAACCAACTTTGCCATCTTTGGATCAATTTTGCTTCTAGCTGGTACAAATAAATCATCCAAAAATCGATTGGTCAAATCACCATCAAGTTGAAACCTAGTCTGAGCATAGACACGTTCACCATTCAAAATTGATTGCTCAAATTCCCATAACTTGCGGAAGTAACGAATCATTGGCGCATCAGGAATTATTCTTCCTTCGGCATCCTTAGCAATATCTAATTGCAATACCTTGTCCGCTAGTTCCTCATAACAAGCTTGTTCAATCTCAAATTGTTCCTTTTGCCTAGGATCAGTCAAATTTTGACGATTGTTAAAAGATCGCTCTGCTCGTTTATAAATTTCTAAATCACGGTTATATCGATCAAGTTCAGTCTGAGAAGCTGCCGATCCTTGCTTTTGCAGTTCCTTACTACGGTCAAGGAGAGATCTTCTGATGTCTTGCAGCCCCTCCTCTGTTTTGTACATGATGTTTTCAAGCAGATCAGAGTAAAACTGTCTTGCATCAAATCTGGTGATTGGAATGTGGCTGACAATCATGGTGTTGACTTCCAACACCGTAATTTCTTCTAAAACATCTTTGATCGTTTCTCGAAATTTATTAAGGGTAGTACTTTCACCAGCACCATCTTTCTTTGTCGGTGTTGCAGGCTCATTATTGTTAGCAAGTTTTACGCGCCCAGATTTGATCCGAGTCGGTTCATTTTCGGCATTAACTTTGTTGTTTGTAGCCAGATCTTGCATACAGATTCCCTTAGCGACAGGTCGAATAAATTAGACAGGACTAGACTCGACTGAGAAAGCGATCGCTGCTACTGAAATCAACCGCATCTTCTGTCTCTGGCTCACTTTCTCCATTTAACAAACCTGTTACCTTTTGTCCAATATCGACTAGAGTTTTGAGATTATTGGCGATCGTCTCTGCACCCTTCTCCACTTGAATCTCATGGAAGCCACGTAGCTCTGCATAGGGAGAACCCTGCAAAAAGTCTGCTCCCAACTCATTTTCAATATCACCATCAATCAGATTAATCGTTGTTTTTAAGCGATTACCTGCTCTATGGGTCATATCACCTTCATGGGCTACCCAAGTCACAATTTCTAACTGTACAAGGTCAGAGAATATCTCTACCAAAGCATCACCGAAGTTTTTGGTTTCTTTGAGCTTACTTTGAAAACGTACTGACGCTGTGGCTGTAACGGATACCGAAGAACTTGCATACGTCATAACTAATACCTATAAGAATTTGAATGATTTCTGAGTCAAGGCAAATGGCTAGCTAAAATATTAATCACTTAAACAATAAACTTTATTCACAATAAAGTATTTTATAAATCAATTTTTATAAATATCTTATAAATTAGTTTGAGCCAAAGTAACTTAAGCCACTTGAATTTAATATTCATTAAACAGGCATTAAAGCAAGTTTAATGATAATCAGATAGCTCTATTAATTCCATTGGGACAAAGCTCTCTTGTGGTAGCAAAATCAGTTGGGAGTAAATAAGTTTGCCAGTCATATCTATGCGATTGATCGCTATGCCCATCGGACGTGGCAGTTGTGCTGCATAGGAATCAGCATAGTAGCGATAAATCTGCTTCGCAGCTCTGATAATCATGGGATCGACTTTTTTAGCTACAGGTTCTGACTGTCGCTCTGGATATTCGAGGCGTTGGGCGGCATATGACACAATGTAAACCCCTTAAATTTGACTGTTCTTTTGCCTTATAAAAAGCTGCATCAGGACTTTAGCTGACTTTGTTTTTTTTAGCAAGATTTGAGCTTAGGATTATACATGAGTTGATATTTTTTGGGTTGCTATATGAGCAAAAATTAGTAAAAAATTTAATTGCCTTCAGCACTAGCTAATTTGAGTCGAAATAACTTGCTGTAAAAAATTTGTGGAAAATCGACATAGCCTTTGTCGCGAATATTGGAGACAACATCAATTAAATAGCCAACAAATTCTGAATTTTCTAATGTCATTTCATAGCTCATGTCAGCATCACCCTCAAAGGTTAAGCGACATAAAGCCAGATCCGAGGGCAAGTTTGCCACGCGCCATACTGCCATAAAAGAAACCGCTGGACTTCCTTCGATATGCCGTTCACCCGTGATTTCGCCTTGTTTGTATAGGGAAATAGCATAGGGGAGAGCTTGACGCTTGTTTGGCTCTCGGTAATAGGGCATGTAGATGGAAACTTCTTGTGGAGCAGCAGCTTTAAGTTCGATCGCCATAGATATTGCGTCTCTATATGTTAGGTAAAGGCGGAGATTTTTACAGAAAGATTAGCAGATTTTTTGTCTAAATTTAGAGAGAGCGCAAAGCGACCTCTCTAATTTAGTTGATAGTTATACCAAAACACAAAATGGCATAGCCATTTTGTGTTTTTAAAACCCTTTCTGGGTTTGGTTTTTAATTCATAAAAGTGTGACAACACTTTTGTGAATTGGTATTAAGGAGAAACGCGATCAATTACAGTGATTTTGCCGTCAGGTTGGACTTCCCAAACGTCATAGCTGCCTTTAACATCGCCATATTCATCTAGATCAACGTTGCCGCTTGCACCTTGATAGTCAATGTCTGTGCCAGCTTTGACTAGCTTGATCGCTTCACAAACATCACTGACTTCTTGCCCTGGGGCATTGGCTACTTCACGGATTTTACTCTTGATACCATCGCCAGTGCCATCTTTGGCAGCTTCAGCAGCGATCGCCACTAGAGCTGCTGCGTCATAGGAATGAGGTACAAAAGCGCCTAGATCTTGACCTGTCTTTTCTTTGAATCGCTTGGTAAATGTGTCAAGTGATTTTCCATCAGCACCAGGAACCGTACCGATCGCACCTGCCAAAATCAATTTACCTTCAGGGGTACTACCAATTAACTTAGGAAAGTCCTCGGTTTTTACACCATCGGTGAGCAAAATCTTCACATCTTTGGTTAAGCCCTGTTCAAAAGCTGCCTTAATTACCGCACCGCCAGAATCGGGATAGAGAATTGCAGCAACTGCATCAGGTTTACTACCAAATGCGCCTTTAGCCTCAGCTTCAAAAGTGGTTGCCTTAGGATCGTAGCGAGTTGGGTTGCCTTTGTTGACAATTGTGCCGCCGAGTTTTTCAAAGGCTTCGACAAAAGCTTTTTCAAAACCTACGCCATAGTCGTTGTTAATGACGAGGGTGGCAACTTTTCGCGCACCTTTTTTATAGGCAAGATTTGCTAGAGCTAAAGCTTGATAGGTATCAGGGGGAGCGGTGCGATACCAGTAGCCATTAAATTCGCCTTTTTTCGCACGTTCGGTAAAGACGGGACTAGTACTACCTGGAGAAATCATCACGACTTTATTAGGAACAGCGATCGCTAGAGCCGCCGTAGAAACACTGCTAGCAAACGCGCCAACCACCGCACCGACGTTATCAACCTTCACCAGTTTTGTCATGGCTTCAGCACCTGCGGGTGGATCGGTGCGATCATCTTCCTTAAAGAAAGAGATGGGTTTGCCTAGTACACCGCCACATTGATTGACGGTTTCCACCAGAAAATCAATGGATTTGATCATCGGTGCGCCTATTGATGATAGGTCGCCTGTTGCAGGCAGAACTGCGCCTAAACGGAGAGTATCTTTAACGCCACCAGATCCTGAACCTGTTACGGGTGCTGTGGTATTAGCAGTGGGTTTAGAGTCTGTAACTGTAGTACTGGGCTGACAAGCCACAATCCAAATCGTTGTCACTGTTGCCAGCAAGGCTAGGCAGAGTGTAGAGAAAAACCTTTTAGTCATGGTTACGATGGACTACGATCATATTTACAAAGTTGCTGTAATTGTATCCGTAACTGTAATTTTAAGACAGACAAGGGGCTTAAGCCCCTTGTTACTAAATCTCGTTAAAAAGTCTCATGTCATCTACCATTGATCCACGTCGTCAAAGAGAGTTAGTCCGTTTGTTAGAACAGATGGGACTAGAACAATCAAAACTAGAGAGGATTAATCCTCAAGGTTTTGATTGGCTATTGATTGATCAATCTTTGGTACATCCCAGTTTTTCCAATACCTACAACAATGATCAGTTGGAGTTTGTGGGCGATAGTGTGCTGCGTTTATCAGTGAGTTTGTTTTTACAAGAAAGATATGGCGATCGCAAGGTGGGTGACTTAGCGGCTCTGCGATCGCATCTAGTCAGTGACAAAACCCTAGCCGAAATCGCAGGGATTTACGATCTCCAAAAATATGTTGTGGTTTCTAATGCCGCTCGTAATGACTCGCAAGCTCTGCGATCTCTATTAGCGGATGCCCTAGAAGCTTTAATGGCAGCACTATACATTAATACTCAAGATTTAGCTTTCATCCGTAAATGGCTCGATCCACATATGCAGCGTTTTGCTGAGGCTTTGTTGGCGATTCCTGCGCTGGGTAATTACAAAGTGGCTTTGCAAGAATTGACTCAAGGACGATGGAAACGTTTACCTGAATATCGCAATGTTGACACAGCCGCCAACAATCCCAGCAACCTCTTTTCCGTAGAAGTATGGTTTGACGATCGCTGCTGGGGTAAAGGACAAGGCAAAAGCATTAAAGCGGCTCAACAGGAGGCGGCGGCGATCGCCCTTCAAGCAATGTCTCAGCTATGAACAAAATAGGGGCGCAAAGCGCCCCTATTTTGTTTTTTTTTTAAGATTTACGGAATAGGTGTATAAATACTTAGCGTCAAATCGTAAATTTTTCTACAAATACAGGATAAGCGTCGTAATATTTCTTAGTGTACTAATTTCGTTCGTCTGATCAATTTTTAAGATTAGTGCTTCGTGTGGTAAGAAGGAGTCAAGAGTCATTCTGATACTAATATCGATCCTAGCCGCCCTAAATGCTGTGGCAGCAATGTGGCTATTACTTTATGGGCTAAATGCTTATTGGCTCACTGCTGTCCATAAGCCTAAGCTTTCTCTACGGAAAAAACTTGTTTTTCCGCAACTTAATCCTGCACGAGAATACCAAGTTGCTCAAGCCGCAACATCATCACCCAGTTCAGGTGCGATTGCTGTCAATAATTTTGATAACTTCGATCAATTTCGCCTCGACAAACCGCTAATCAATAGCTTTTCCAGTTATGTGTTGGCAGTCGATCCATCTGAGTATCATGCGATCGCCTTAGAAGATTTACCAATTGTCACCATCCAGTTACCAATTTTTAATGAGCGCTATGTTTCGCGCCGATTGGTAGATGCAGTTTGTCAGATGGACTACCCACGCGATCGAATGCAAATTCAAGTACTTGATGACTCCATTGACGACACTCAAGCGATTCTCAGCGAAACTGTCCAAGAATACCAAAATCAGGGCTTTTGGATTGAATACGTCCATCGTGTCAACCGCTCTGGATTTAAAGCAGGCGCTTTGCAAGATGCAATGCCACTCGTTCAGGGAAATTATATTGCCATTTTTGATGCGGATTTCATCCCTTCAGCAAACTGGCTCAAGGATACAATTCGTCATTATGTAGAAAATCCCGATGCTAAGGTTGCCGTTGTCCAAACCCGTTGGGGACATATCAATTCTGAATATTCGTTACTTACCAAGTTGCAATCGACTGGGATTGACGGACATTTTGCGATCGAGCAGCAAGCTCGATCGCAAAATGGCTATTTCCTAAATTTCAACGGGACTGCGGGTATTTGGAATCGTCAGGCAATTATTGATGCTGGTGGCTGGCACGCTGACACCTTAGCCGAAGACATGGACTTAAGTTATCGCGCTCAACTTAAAGGCTGGCAGGTTGTTTATGACAATAATATTGTCGCGCCTGCGGAGTTACCTGTTGCTATGCTTGCCTTCAAATTGCAGCAATTTCGCTGGGCTAAGGGCAGCATTCAATGTGCAAAGAAGTTAGTTGCTCAAATCTGGAAAGCTGATCTGAGTCTGGCTGTAAAATTTCAAGCCACCATGCATTTGACGGGATATTCGGCACATCCTTTAATGCTGCTCTTGGTTTTGCTCTCAATTCCCTTGATGCTGCTTACGCCTGTTCATGCGAACGCCATGCGGATTTCCTTTGAGAGCATTTGGGTGATTTTTATGCTCCCTGCCACCTTTGGCCCCCCATTTCTGTATTTCCATGCACAGCGCGAGTTATATCCTAAGTCTTGGCAGCGCCGCCTTGGTCGGATTTTCCTATTAGCTGTCCTTGGTACTGGTATTTCTTGGAGCAATAGCCGTGCAGTATTTGCTGGTTTATCCAATACAGGAGCAAATTTTCGACGCACACCCAAGTTTGATATTAAGCATAAAAGCGATCGCTGGGAAAATAAGGCTTATAAGATCCCCCTTGATGCCACTGCTGCGATCGAGATTTGCCTATCTGTTTACAGTACGATCGCCGCAATATTGGCACTTAGCAAAGGGCTTTATATAACCCTTCCATTTATGGTTTTGTATGCATTGAGTTATGCCTATGTTGGCGGACTTACTCTCTGGCAATCTTGGCAACAATCCCGTAATTAAAAGAAAAGGACGCGCAAGCGTTCTTTTTTAGTTAAAAAGTAGAGGACGCTTAGCGTCCTCTACTTTTATAATGATCAGTATGTGGTCAATTGTTATCCCAACTTATAATCGCTTACCAATCTTGCAGAAATGTTTGCAAGCTATGGAAGCACAAAACTTTACTCAATCCTATGAGATTGTGGTGGTTGATGATGGCTCTACCGATGGCACGGTAGAATTTTTGCAAAGCCATGCTGATGAATTTCCTCACGTTCGTTTATTTCTGCAAAACCATGAAGGGGCGGCGATCGCTAGAAATACAGGTATAGACTTAGCAAAAGGTGACACCATCGTATTTATTGATAGCGATCTTGTCGTTACGCCAGTATTTTTGTCAGCCCATGCTAAAGCTTTAGAAAAAGCTTCTAAAAGTGGTGATCGCGCCTTTACTTACGGGCTAGTAATCAATACCAGCAACTTTGACAATCCCACCTCTGAGAAAATTAAAATTCAAGATATTTCCACTGCTTTTTTTGCAACGGGTAATGTGGCGATCGCTAAGCATTGGTTACTTGAAGCAGGGAAGTTTGACACTAGCTTCCGTCAGTATGGCTGGGAAGATCTAGAGCTAGGTGTGCGCCTCAAAAAATTGGGATTAAAACTAATTAAGTGTCCTGAAGCCGTTGGTTATCATTGGCATCCCGCCTTTACGATTGAGCAATTACCACGCCTTGTTGATGTCGAAGCCCAACGCGGACGAATGGGGGTCGTCTTTTATCAAAAACATCCAACATGGCAAGTCAGGTTGATGATTCAGATGACATGGCTCCATGTCATGCTTTGGGGCGTATTGTCGTTAGGTGGTCTGCTGAATGAGCGATCGCTACGTCCCTTACTTACATGGCTAATCTCACAAGGCAAGCCCCAACTCGCCCTCGAAATCGCTAGAATTTTCTTAAATTGGTACAACGTCAAAGGCGTATACGCCGCCTATCGAGAGGCACAGCACAGCCTATGAAAGTTTCCCTCGAGTTTCTTTATCACTTTCATTGCGATCGCTGTCGTAAATGGTGGAGTCGTGCGGACATCGAGCCACAAGTTGGTGAACAGGTTTATTGTCCCTACTGCGGTCATGTGAATACTGTCGAAGTTGTGCAAACTTTTCGCAATGCGGCGCGTGGTGGTAGTTGCCTGAGTCAACGCCCTGACGAAAAGTAATATATAAAAAGTGCAAAACACTTTTTATATATTCGAGTATACATTTTGGGCTTTATATGACTACTACCAATATTATTCTGGCGGGATATCTTGCAGGTGCATCTGATTACATACCGATCGCTAAGAAATTAGAAAAGAAGAATTTAGCGGCTACCGTCGTACCCTTGAAATGGTGGGACTGGGTTCCGACGGTGGGCGGTCGGTCAATTGCCCCTATCTTAGAGAAGCTTGACCAAACTGTAAATCTAGAATTAGAAAAATCAGGTGCATCGAAAGTAAATATCATTGCTCATTCCGCAGGGGGCTGGCTCTCACGGATTTATCTAGGCGATCGCCCCTATTACGACAAAGTTTGGAATGCGCGTTCTAAGGTAGCCAAGCTCGTTTGCCTAGGAACTCCCCAACGTAGCCTCGAACCTTGGTCACTGCCAAATTTAGGCTTTGTTAATGACAATTATCCTGATGCCTTTTACGACGATATTGAATATATTTGTGTCGCGGGAAATGCGGTGCAGGGCAAAAAATATACACCAAAAAAATGGCTTGCCTATAGTAGTTATGAACTCACCATCGGTCAAGGGGATGTATGGGGCGATGGCATAATTCCGATTGAGGCTGCTTATTTGGATGGAGCGAAGAATATGGCGATCGATGGTGTGTATCATTCACCGCGATCGGGTAAATGGTATGGCTCACAAGAAGTAGTTGATATCTGGGCAGAGTATCTATAGCAAAGCAAGGTTTGGTTAGGACATAAACCCAGAAGATGAGTTGCGGCGCTTCGCGCCGCAACTCATCTTCTGGGTTTGGGTTTGTACTGGCTAATACCAATTCACGAGAGTGTTGTCACACTTTTGTGGATTGAAAACCAAACCCAGCAAAGGTTTTAAAGCTCAACATGACGTAGCCATTTTGTGCTTTTGTAGAATTTAGAGCGCTATTTGATGATCGCTGATTAAAAAAAATCGCCAGAGAGAATTAATCAAGTATTTCCATTACCTGTAGGCAATAAGATAAGATCCTCGATCGCCTCAAACAAAACTAGCGGCGTAAAGCATTGCCCCAATTAGTCCAACTTCAGGATTAAGCACAATATGGATGGGAATATCTTCTAAAACCGAGCTAACTCTTCCCTTGTTTTTCAGTACCTGTAAAAACGTTCCCTCCTGTAATAAAGGCAATATTTTGGGAGCAATACCACCCGCAATATATAAGCCCCCATTAGGAATTAGTTTCAATCCTAAATTGCCAACTTCGGCAGCATAAGCCTCTACAAACATTTGCATCGTTTGCGTGGCTAGGTGATCAATATTAGTCTCACTATTAACTCCACAATTTGTTAATGCTGCCTCGGCGATCACAGAAGCTGCACCAGAGGTGAGATCCCCTGCTTCCCATAGGCGCACCTTCTCAGCAATTTCTGCCGACTCGGGCGGAGAAACTTGGCGATCGCGTAAAAACTGATAAATCGCCACAATTCCTGTCCCTGAAGCCACGCGCTCTACTGATACTCGATCATGGCGCTTGAGCAGATATTGCAATAATTCAATTTCTAGCGCATTCCTTGGGGCAAAATCAGTATGTCCACCTTCAGTGGGATACACCTCATAGCGATCGCCATTCCATCCCAAATATGCCTCGCCCAAACCTGTACCTGCACCAATCACCCCAATCGGCGCTCTCTCTTTTACTTTCCCTTCTTGCAAAGTATATAAATCATGGGGATGTAATCCTAAAACCCCATAACCAACTGCCACAAAGTCATTAATTAAACTTACTTTGTCAATCTTGAGTTCCTCGGCAAGGCGATCACTATCAAAAAACCAACCGAGGTTAGTTAATTGCGATCGGCGATCGTTCACGGGGCCAGCAATCCCAAAACAAGCTGCTGTTATCTCTAGCCCTACACCTAAATTTATTTTGGCAGTTTCATTAAATTCGCGTAAAACATCTGAGAAATTAGCATAATTAGCACTAGCAAAGCGTTGTTCATATAAAACTCTAAATCCGTCAGCATTTTTTTCAGCAACCCGCACAAGGGTTTTTGTACCGCCAATATCTCCAGCCAAAATTATCGTCATTGCTTATTATTTCCTTGCCTAGTCATCTGAGCGTTCTGCTATTTAATTTTAAAGAACCAAATTTTTAGTAGCGCGGTTTTGCCGCGCTACTAAAAATTTGGTTCTTTATTTTAGGACTTACGCAAAAGGACTTGAAGCTCTCATTTTATCGTAGGTGCAATTCATGAATTGCACCTACGATAAAATGATTTTGCGTAAGTTCTTTATTTTACGAATCGGCTGTAAAGCAATAAATTAAACCGCTTTACAGTTTCTGTACTAATTAGTTGCCAACTGATCGATCGCATATTGAGCTGCTGCTGCTACCTGTGGATGGGCATCTTTAACTAAATAGTTCAAAGCAGAGAGGCTCTTTTCACAATTCAGATGTCCTAAAGCTTCCGCCAAACGTTGTCTGGTTAGCCAATCATCAGACTGGGCAAACCGCAAAATTTGATCGACACAGCGTAAATCGCCTACTTCACCTAAAGCCGCGATCGCTGCTTGATGCAGCATAGTCTCAGGACTATCCAATGCTTGCATTAGAGCATCATAGGCTCGCACATCCCCCAAATTTCCCAATGACACAGCCGCACTAAAACGGACTAGCCACTCAGTGTCTTCATAAAAAGCGCGTAACAATGGCTCAACGGCTCGATTATCTTGCAAATAACCCATTGCTCCAGCCGCATCAGCCCGAATCCCATAGTCATTCTCAGTTTCTAGAATCCTTGCCAACACAGGGAAGCAGTCTTCTGTATGCTTTAAACCTAGCGCAAATACCGCCATCGAGCGAATCTGTAAGTTTTCATCATCAATTACCTTTAAAATCAATGGCACTGCTTCGTCAGGCGACAAATCTCGTAAAGATACCAAGGCGCGAAGGCGATCTCGTGAGTTTTCACTATCCAACTGTTGAGCGATATTGCTTAAATCTGGGATTTGATTGGAGGAAGACATAAAAAGCTCGTATTAAAATTCTAAGTATAGCGATCGCCCTTAACCAAAAGTAACAGAATCCTCCAAAACATTGCTAAAGAATAGCTTGCTGTCAAGATAGCCCGATCGGATGACAAAATATTTAAACTAAGTATGCTAGGATACATTCAGATTGGAATTTTATGTAGCTAATCTAGCAGTATCTAAAGCGATAGACAGTTATTTTGGGTAAGATCGATCCCATGTATCTGCCAAAGTTGTATAGAATTGTATAGACTATAATCGATAGCGTAAGGGTCGATAAACTCTACACTAACTGCATAAGCCAAACACACAAACTTAAAATTTACTCTCGTGAGGAGTGGAATAATGAAAAAAGTATCTTTGAATCTAGCTGGCAGCCTAAGTCTCTTAGGTGTTATTGGTGCAGTCGCCGCAACCCCTGCATTCGCAGAAACCACTACAAGTGTTTCTCAAGTTAGCCAAGCTATGAGCAGCGATCCAGTTGCTCAAAATGTAACTTCAGTATCTCAACTTAGCGATGTTCGCCCTACTGACTGGGCTTTCACCGCATTACAATCCTTAGTAGAGCGTTACGGTTGTATCGCTGGATATCCTGATAGCACTTTCCGTGGTAGACAAGCAACTAGCCGCTTTGAATTTGCTGCTGGTTTGAATGCTTGCTTAGACAAGATCAACGAAATCATCTCCGCAGGTTTGGCAGACAAGGTATCCAAAGAAGACCTCGCCACCTTGCAAAAGCTACAAGAAGAGTTTGCTGCTGAACTCGCAACCCTTCGTGGTCGTGTAGATGCTCTTGATGCTAAGACCGCTAAGCTCGAAGCTCAACAGTTCTCCACCACCACTAAGCTTTCTGGCGAAGCAATCATGTCCGTACAGGGTGCTAGTGGTAATCCTGGCACTCCTAGCAGCTCCAATGTTTTTGTCTCTAGTCGTGTTCGTTTAGACCTCAACACCAGCTTCACAGGTAGCGATCTGTTGAAAACAAGACTAGAAGTCGGTAATGGCGGTTCTAGTATTCCCACTGCTTTCGGTGCTGGTTCAACTACTCAAAATAGCTTTGCAGGTAATCCTAATTCGAGCAATATTGGCTTCCAAACCTATGGACAAGATTACACTGGCTTAGGTTCAACCTTTACACTTGCTAAATTGCGTTATGACTTTAACCTTGGCGATGCTCGTATCTCTGTTGGTCCCGTAATGCACGCTTACGACCACATTGATACCAATAGCTACGCTAACAACGAAGCTGTTGATTTCGCATCTACATTCTTTATCAACAATCCTCTGATGGTTTTGGTGAATGGTCAAACAGGTGGTGCGGGTGCAGCTTTTGATTGGAATCTTGGCAAGAGCGCATTCAGTGTACGTGGTCTTTATTTAGCTGCTAGTGGCAACCAACCTACCGCTATTAATGGAGTTAACCGTGGTCTATTTGGTGATGCTTATCAAGCTTCAGCCGAATTAGAATTCGCTCCTAAGAACGATGCTGGTGAAAAGCCTCTTGCAATCAAGCTTCAGTACACCAATGGTGCTGTCAACAACGCCAACATTAATGCAGGTGGTGTAAACGTTGAGTGGAAGTTTGCTAAGGGTATCGCCATCTTTGGTCGCTATGGCTTTGGTACAATTGATAACCGTGGTGTTGTTCCTGGTGCCTTCACAAGCGGACTATTTGGTGCTGCTCCAGCTACAGCAGGCAACTTGAGCCCTCAAACTTGGATGGCTGGTTTTGCTTTCCCTGATTTGTTTAAGGAAGGAGCAATGGCAGCAGTTGCTGTTGGTCAACCTTTTATTGATCGCTTTGTTGGCAACGCAACTCAAACCAACTTGGAATTGTTCTACAACTTCCCAGTTACCAACAATATCCGTATCACTCCTGATGTTCAATTTATTTTCAATCCTAACAATACAACTGGAAGCACCATCTTCGTTGGTACTTTGAGAACTGTATTCTCGTTCTAAGCTCGTAAAAAAGAGGTGTTGCAAAAGTAACACCTCTTAAAAAAATAAGGCTAGCGCATTGCGCTAGCCTTATTTTTTTATCTGATACCAATTAGTGATTTTGCCATTGGGAAATAGGTCGCCCATATTTTAGGATCAGGACGACTTGCCCAGTCGCGACGGGAGACAATCAGTTGCAAGATAATTGCAGCTTGATCCTGATTTAGATTTTGAGCAGTAACTTTGATCGATACATCCGAAACTAATACCTCACGATCAAATGTACGCTGCGCCGCTGATCGTGCCAGTATTTCAGCCTTACGGGTCATTACTGTAAACCCCTCATCTTGGTTGACAAGTAACCGAATATCGACCTCACGACGCTCTGCAACAGCACTACCAGCGATCGCTATGGTTGTTAAAGTAGCGATCGCTGAAACAAGTAAGTAGTTAGTTAATCGACGAAATGGCTGAACCATCGAAAAAGTCGGAGAAACATGCGATTTGTTTTTCATAGTCATCTTCGCCAGAAACTCACAAAAAAATTTATAGAAAATCGCCAAGATATTAGCAAAAAACTGGGAAAGATGTGTGCTATTGTCTGCTAACAAATTTGGCTTTAGAGTGTAGCTCATTTGAGAGTCAATTTGCCCACCAATTTTCGTGATCTTGGGATTTACGTACCTCAGCATAATTAAAAAACAGACCTAAGAGCTATGCCGACCACGCATCAGCCTGCAAGGCTTTTGGGTTTTATGTTTAGTTTTTTTGCTTACCTACTTACTAATCCTCAAGATCATCCCTTATCTATTGCTATGGAGGTCTTACAGGGGGCGCTATGTCAAAAGTTCTGATTACTAATTTGATCGATCAAATCAATACATTGCTGAGCCGTCCTGTGGGATCAGTATCGAGGAAACCATCCCCAGATACCATTCACCAGAGAGAGCAGCTAAAACAGTTGCGATCGCACCTTGAGAGCCTAGCTGATGACTCACTTCTAGGTAATTTAGAGCAGCAGTATCAAGCTTTAGTAACGCGCTTACAAGGACAAAATCACCCCAATAATGATCTAAGCAATCATCAGGGTAACGAACAGTCTCATCAAAATGACTTAAAAACAAAAGAAGTCAATACAGACAATTTTAAAACGGATAAACTAGAGACATTGCCACCCCTATTAGTTAGCCCAGTAAGCAACTTATTTGGCGCTGAATCTTACTTGACAAAGGAGACTAGCACAATGACGAATGGCACACCTGAACCCAACTCTACATTTGTCAACGATCGCATGATTGCTTCGCTCCAGCAAGCAATTCAACAGACATTGCAGCAGGTTGTCAAAGATTCAGTACAGCAATCCGTGCAGCAGGTGGTCAGCCAAACTCTCGCTGTCGAAAGAGCGCTCATGGTAGGAGAAATTTCGGCGAGTTTAAATAAAATTGTTGAATCTCAGCAGCGATCGCAAATAAGTCAAGAATTAATTACTCTAAATCAACAAAAGCAAAAGTTAAATGCTGAAATCTCTCAGCTAGAATCCGATCGCGCGACTTGGATGAGACAATTTCAAGAGTTTCAAACTACTCAACAAGAAGCTTTAGATCGATCATTAAGCTCGGTAAATAACTATGTGCGAGATCAAATTTCTGACTCGTTACAACAAACAGTACAGCAAACTATGGCAGGAACAGTTGCCGATAGTGTCAATCAAACCGTGGTACAGACGCTCCAAGACAACTTAGCCAATCTTTCTGCGAGTAATTCAGGGCTCTCTAACTTAGAGCCACCACAAGAAGAGTTTGTAAATAAAGTACAAGAACAAACTGATCGCTTTTTGCTACATCTTGATGAAATGTTTAGTACTACATTTCGATCGCTAGAGCAGGAAATCCAAGAATATCAGACATCGATCGCCGCCAAACTTGGTCATATGGAAACCCTTGAACAAAAGGGAGAGGCGTTAATTAACGCTTTAGTTAATCGGATTAGTCAACAAACTCCCGAAGCACCAACAAGCTCAGATGAAGTAACTTCATCGTCTGCCAACATATTGCCTGAATTACCAGATGATATTCCAATCCGCTATCTAGAGACTTTTACAGAACCTGCTGATGAAAATTTGATCAATGCTTTGTTAGCGGGTAATGAGTTCGGTGAAGCGATCGCTGAGGTTCAAACACCCGAAGCCCAAATTATTGAAGTCGAGATAAGTCCTTTAGAGGTACAAACTGATAGTGAAGATTTAGTCCTATCAGCCGCTAAAGCAGAGGATCATACTGAAAGTAATTTAGATGCAAATGCCCTAAATAACACCGAAGAGTCTATAGACTTAAGAGTTTCTGATCTGGAAAGTATATTAGGAGCGTCTGCTGACAGCCTATTTGAAGAAACAGTTGCAGAAGAAATACAGGCTAATCCATTAAGTGATTTAGCTGGTTTCGGCACAAGCATCATTCTCGATCCTCAAAGTGCGCTCGCGGCTCGTGAGTTAAATCCTGATTTTGATTTAGAAGCTGCTACTCAAATCGTCGAGATATTTGATACGCCGCAGGAGCGAATGGAAGAAACTGGAGAAGAAGATAATCCTCTTGAATTACTATCATTAAATTTTCCTGTATCAGAGCAAGTCAGCGAATCTGGCGAACTAATTGATGATCCTGAACTTTTAAAATGGCTAGAGGAGAGTAACAATCGCCCTAGCCCAACCACAAATATTGCTGATGTTTCCCCCGATGAGGATTTATTGTCATGGTTAGGCAATGAAGCTCTGGACATGGCTAAACTACCTACCCAAAGAGAAGAGCAATCCTCCTCAATGTTCAACAGTTCACCATCTGAGCTAGAAGTTTTTAATCCTTCTCAGATTGCTCCTATGATTGCCTCAGCTAATATCAGTTCGCAGGCAAATTCGGACAATCCAGATAGTATAGAGTCCAAAATTGAACAGTTTTTAAATAGCTCTCATAGTGATCAAGCTGTTGATTCTGACGAATCACTAATTCTACTTACTAGTAAAAGTTCTGACGATTTTGCATTTCCAGAATGGGAAGATTCATTAGTTGATGATCTTAATTCGGATTTAGACCGCCTTGATGCTGGGGTTGCCTCAGATCCGCAAATAGCGGCTAAACTTGATCAATTTATTCGCAATACTCCCTATGCCCTAACCAATTGGGAGACTGAAGAATCTCAAGCTTATCCTACGATCATTGAGGTGTCAGCTCAATCATCAAGCAGCAAAAAAGTTAGTCCACCCTCAGAAATCGATGAATTAGAAGTTCCACAGATTATTGAGAACCCCAACACCTTATTTATTGATCGATTTGCTGATTCTTTTACTGATCATGACGAACAGTCAGAAATTGCCGTAAATAACGTTGACTTACAGCAATCTCCCTTTACAACTGAAGTCAATGATATTCCTGAGATTTTTGATGACGAGGATTCGCTATTTGATATAAAACCAGAGGATCAGATTTCAGAAATAGATTTACCTCGATCTTCTACATCTTCATCCAAATCGTCCTCATCAAAGATTGATGAAATGGATGCAATTTTTGCAGAAGTAATTGCCGAAAATGCTGCTAAATATTCTCAACCAACTCCATTTGCAGCTAGTGATGAACTGGACGAACTGTTTGAAAAATCTCCCCAAGTCAGTAAGCAGGAAATAAGTAGCAATCCAAATCCAGATCTAAATTTAGACGATGAAAGCGATCTTGATACACTTCTATTTGGTTTTGATCCTGCAACTGAATTAGAAGAACCAGATACAGTTATGCAAGTTCTACCACAAGTAGACCATAGCAAAATTGACTTTCGTAGAGATACTATCAAGGAGCCTGTTGCTCTCCCAGAAACAAGTTCATCTATCGAAGAACAATTAGATACGATTATGCAAGGCTTTGTTCAGGAAGAGTCGTTCGATACTTCAGCAGTAACTGGGGTTGCAGAAATCGAAAAAGTCCCCACAATATTAGAAGGTTCAAATGTTACTCCAGCAGAAGATGATGATTGGAATATAGCTCTAGAAAAGCTTGAATCTAAGCTATTACAGCCAATTGATAGTAAAGATAATAGTTTTAATACTGAATCTTTAGAGTTGTCTGCTGATGAATTTTTTGCTTCTTTAGAATACGACAAATTGAATAGCTTCGCAGATACCAGCGAAAAGGCTACGCTACCAAAATTGTCAGAGAAAGGAACATCTGAAGCGATCGCTGATTTTATTGATTTAGAAAATAATGCTGAGATTGAGGAAGAAGAATTATTACTCAATGAGTTTGCCGATGCTCAAGGTGATGCTCCTAGTAATGTTACTGATAATGAGTGGGATAATTTACTCAAGAATTTGAACTCATTTAATTTTAATAATCCTTTACTTGATGATCGGCGAGAGCAACTTGGGCTGTCATCGGTAGCACCGATTAGCGACACCAGTGAAAATGTTTTCGATATAGACTCGCTCGTATTGGAATCACGAAGCATGGCGCTAATTCCCGCTCCACCTGAGAAAGAAGTCTATAGCCTCGATGATACTTGGGTCTTAGGGATTGATTTTGGAAGTACTGCTATTAGAGCTAGCTTACTAAATGCTGATACTGGTCGCGTGTATGCTCTGTATCTTGATGATGTTGAGGAAATGCCATGCAAAGTCGTGTGGACTGAGGATCATCATAGTCTGGATGACCCGATCGCTAAAGATATTAGGATTCTTACTAAGCGATCGCAAAATGCTGGGCTTGAAACTGGTGAAGTAGCTTTTGTCCATTTCAAACAGTTCCTTAAACTGGGCTTACCCTATCGCGGTGTGAGTGCTTGGCAGCCAATTATTCAATGGTCAGATTCTCGTCAAGTGAGTCTGAGGTGGTTAATTGCAGCTCTCAAAAATTTACTAGAGCAGATCCAAACTAGGGCAAATCATCCCAAACTTCCCGATGTTGGTTTGATTTTACTGAAGTTGAGTGGCGTTGTATTTGGATATCCTGCTGACTGGTCAGACACTTATATTCTCAATGTCCGTGAAGCTATTCTTAAGGCAGGATTAGTTAATCAAGCTGAGCAGGTAATGGCTGTCGATCAGGCGATCGCGCCAGTTTTGTCGCTGCTTCATGATCAAAAAATTTCTCAGGAAATCACGCTTTTAATTGATGCAGGTGCGGTCACTACCAATCTCTGTCTGACTAAGGGACTGAGTGAGACAAAAGATCGATCCAAGCTTCATATTCGCAGCCTTGACTATGCGGGTGTCAGCATCAGTCAAGATATTGTTGTCCAACTGTTCTATCCACACTGGCAGCTAATCACCAATCCTAACCGCCATCTCTGTAATTTCGAGCATCTCAGTTTGCCAGAGATTGGAGCTTCTGCACCTCAGCAACGGATTCTCCTTCAGCAATATTTATTGAGTTCCCATCTTGGACAACAAATGTTGGAACTAGCTGATCGCGTCAAAGTCACATTTGGTAGCGATGTGGGCGTAGATAGTTGGAATGAAGAGTTGATGGGACAACCAATAGTCGTCCTGCGACGGGAATTGGAGAACTTGATTTTGCAACCATTTATCCAACGCCTCAATCGTGAACTCAATACCATCCTCAGTAATGCGGGCATTCTTGGTGAAGATGTACACCAAGTTTTGCTACTCGGTAGCACGATGCATATTCCCTTACTATCGCGTTGGCTAGCCCAAAAGCTCCCTAATGCCAAGATCGATCCCTTAGCTACTTCGGTGGTAGCCAATGGCTTAGCTGTATCGCCGCTCTATCCCAATTTACAAGATGTCGCACGTCAGCAATACTCTGATTACTTCCTCTTACAAGAGATTTGCCGACTCAACCTGACTAAGGCTATTAATCCCAATCAACTGCTTCAACAATTACAAATGCGTGGCATTAATATCAAAACCTGTCGCGATCGCATTTTGAGCATTTTACAAGGTGATTTACCTGAAGGGTTATTTCCTTGGCAAGAACCAGAAAGCTCAGTAATTTTAGAAGATCCGACTCTCAGTAGTGATTTATTTGCAGGTAGATTATTTGAACTGGAAACTGATGGCACGTATCAGCCCAATGTGACCAAGTTCCAGCAATTACGTGTGTATCTACAGGCGATTATTGGCAACATGAGTCAAACTCTGAACGAGCCACTAGTTTTTCCTGAGATTAAAACTATGGCGATGTCTAAATAAACAAAAGGAGTGCTTAGCACTCCTTTTGTTTTCAAAGCCTTGCTTTGCAAGGCTTTGAAAACAACCTAAGTTTGCGTAAGGCTCAAAGCGCTGTAAAATATTCTCTCTTGCTGTGATTGTGGAAAAATTAAAGAGCTTATGCTAGCGAAACGCATTTTGCCTTGTCTAGATGTGAAAGCAGGTCGAGTCGTCAAAGGGATCAACTTTGTTGATCTTAAGGATGCTGGCGATCCTGTCGAACTAGCACAGGCTTATAATCTCGCAGGAGCCGATGAATTAGTATTTCTAGACATCACTGCTACCCATGAAGATCGCGGTACTATTTTGGATGTGGTCTATCGCACTGCCGAGCAAGTATTTATTCCGCTTACAGTGGGCGGCGGTGTCCGCAATGTAGACAATATTCGTGAGCTTTTGCGGGCTGGAGCAGATAAGGTAAGCATGAATTCCGCAGCAGTGCATGATCCAGATTTGATTAATCGCAGTAGCGATCGCTTTGGCAATCAGTGCATTGTGGTGGCGATCGATGCTCGACGTAGAAATGATCCTCAAAATAGCGGCTGGGATGTATATGTACGAGGAGGTCGAGAAAATACTGGTATTGATGCCCTCTGGTGGGCGCAGGAAGTGGTCAAACGTGGTGCTGGCGAAATTTTACTGACAAGTATGGATGCTGATGGCACAAAGGCTGGCTACGATCTGGAGCTAACCCGTCAAGTTGCGGATTTAGTTGAAGTTCCTGTGATTGCTTCGGGTGGTGCGGGAAATTGCGAACATATTTTGCAAGCAGTGACTGAAGGTAGAGCGGAAGCAGCGTTGCTGGCTTCTTTACTGCATTATGGCGAACTGACGATCGCAGAAATTAAGGATTATCTCTCTGCAAACCAAGTCCCTGTGCGATCGCTGACTTCCTCAAATAAGTGCTAATTACAAAACCGTAAAGTTGCGCCCCGCAGGGGCGCAACTTTACGGTTTTGTAATTAATTATGTCCATTCTTGCCAAAATTTCAAAAGAGATAGAAAAACTTTATGATCCATAATTTCCCAAATACTAAAGTAAGTAAACGAACTCAACCCGATGATTGGCTGTACGATCGCTCAGTTTTAGGATGGATACTCAATCCAAATCTGAGGAAGCAATTACCATTTCTATATCGCATCTTTGGTTGGTACTGCAAATTGTATTTCAGTCTCACTGGCAAGAGCTACCTCATCGGTGGACGAGAGTTATTTAGATTTCTATCAAATATTTTCTATCGACTTTCACCTGATCAATATCTAGAACTCCAACTATCGGGCTATCAAGTATTTTTGAATCCGACAGATATGCGACTTTTTCAAGTTGTTAATGAACTAGCTAGTGAAGAAACCGACACGCGAGTTTTATCAGGATTACTGTCTGAGGGTGATACTTTCCTCGATGTTGGCGCAAATCATGGGAGCTTTGCGATCGTGGCAAGCAAGATGGTTGGCGAGAAAGGTTTTGTCCTCGCGGTGGAGCCACAGCCTCGTTTAGCCAAGGCTTTAGAAAAATCCCTAACTGCCAATGCAATCTGCAAATTCCAGATTTATAATCTTGCCGTTGGTGATACTGACGGTGAAATAGAGCTATTAGTACCCATTGGTACATCTGGCTCAGCAGGTATATTTCCAGAACATTCCGCAACCCATCAATACAAGACCTTCACAGTTCCACTCAAACGGTTTGATGAATTGGTCGATTGGCAAAATTTTACTGGCAAAGTTGTACTAAAACTGGATGTGGAAGGTAGTGAATGTGCTTTTCTCTCAGGGGCTAGGAAAATGATTACGGCTTTAAAACCAACTCTGATCATTGAAGTCCATCCCACCAGTCTTAGAGCCGCAGGAGCAACGGGAGATCAACTTAAGAAACTATTGCAAGAGCTTGGTTATAAATACTATGCAGAGATAGCCGATCGCGATCGCACTTTTGCTCTAGAAGACTTAAACACCAATATCCAACGAAATGTAGTGATGATGATGGCATAGTTAAAAAAAAGAGCGCTTAGCGCTCTTTTTTTATCTGTACAGAATTTATTCTTGACTACTCAACTATTCCCAAAAGAGTTTGAGGCTTGGGGTGAAATAGCTTTGGAGCAAGCAAACCTGATGAGTAAAGATGTGGATTAGTCTGAGCAACTAAACTAAAAGCTCCACGCGCTTGTTCAGTTACCGCTACAGTTTTTACATCATAGGTCTGAGTTGCTAATTTCGGATAAAGCCCGATCGCAACAATCGGCACAAGTAAGCAAGCGGCAATAAATACTTCGCGAGGTTTAGCATCGCTGACGTACTTATCAAAGTGCAAAGCAGGGTTTGGCTGACCGTAGAAGACTTGACGCAAAGTTGAGAGTAGATAAATTGGCGTGATAATTACGCCAACGGCGGCTAAACCAATCATCACAACCTTGAAATTAGCGGCATAGACATCACTGGTGGTAATGCCAAGGAAAATCTTCAACTCACTCACAAATCCACTCATTCCAGGTAGAGCTAAAGAAGCCATAGCCGAAGCGGTCATCAAAGCGAAAGCCTTAGGCATGATTTTAGCAATACCGCCCATTTCATCCATCATTAAAGTATGGGTGCGATCGTAGGTAACCCCTGCTAAAAAGAATAGAGCTGCGGCAATCAAGCCGTGAGATAGCATTTGTAAAACCGCCCCACTTACTCCCAAATCATTGAATGACGCTAATCCCACCAGAATAAAGCCCATGTGTGAAATCGAAGAATAGGCTAAGCGACGTTTGAGATTTTGTTGCGCGAAAGCTGCCATTGCTCCATAAACAATGCCGACTACACCGAGAACTGCTAATAAAGGCGCAAAGTAAACATGGGCATTGGGCAACATTTCAATATTGAAACGGATTAAGGCATATCCACCCATTTTCAATAAGACACCAGCTAGTACCATCGATACTGGCGCAGAGGCTTCCCCGTGAGCATCTGGTAACCATGTATGTAAAGGGAAAATCGGCAATTTCACACCAAAGGCAATCAAGAAACCAGCATAGGCAAGTAGCTCAAAAGCGATTGGGTACTGCTTCATTCCCAGTTCTGCCATATTAAAGGTAGTGGTATCCCCGTAAAAAGCCATCGCTAACCCAGCGACAAGGATAAAAATTGAACCTAATGCTGTGTAGAGAATAAACTTGGTTGCTGCGTAAAGACGCTTTGGTCCACCCCAAATCGAAATCAACAGATAAACGGGAATCAGTTCTAATTCCCACATAAAAAAGAATAGTAATAAATCTTGAGCTGCAAATACGCCAATCTGAGCGCTATATAAGCAAAGCATCAAGAAATAAAATAGACGGGACTTATGCTTTACATTCCAACTAGCGAAAATTGCTAAGGTGGTGATTAAGCCTGTCAATAAAATAAGCGGCATTGACAATCCGTCAACCGCTAATGACCAGTTCAATCCAAGCTGAGGAATCCAAGCGTATGTCTCTGCCATTTGAAACGATGCTTCATGCAAATTGTATTGACTCCAAAATGCATAGATCATTAATGACAATTCAATAAAACCTACTGCCATCGAATACGATCGCACATTCTTAGCATTACCGTATTTGTCAGGAATAAAAGGAATTGCGAAAGCTGCTACAAGGGGTAACAAAAGAATTGTGGTAAGCCAAGGAAATTCTGCAACAGACATGATGAGGATAAATACTTACTCGTTGATCCAATTGTATTAAGAATTTGTAAACTTGTGTTAAGTCTTTTGATATAAAAGTTAACAAATTGTCAAATCATCAAGATAGGCTCAATTCTATATCCACACTTGTTTTCTGGGATTTAGATTGATATGCATCTATAAATTGTCATCCAAATAATGAATATCATCGCTTTATTACTATCGTTAAACCTTAAAACTAGAAACAACACTTTGTCCTCTTGCTAGTTTCTTGATCGCAAGTGCGATCGCGAGACAATTTCTATTAAGATCGAATTTCTATAACAACACCAGTTGAGTTGTTGTAGCGTAGCTACAACAACTACATCCATTCACCCTTATACGTTCTCACAACACAAATGAAGACTTGGCTCAAACCTGCTCAACGACTAGGAAAACTACCTCCATACGTTTTTGCACGTCTAGATGAGTTGAAGTTACGAGCGAAAGAGCAAGGTCTCGATTTGATCGATCTGGGGATGGGCAATCCTGATGGACCTACCCCTGAACCCGTAGTTGAAGCAGCGATCGCTGCTTTAAAAAACCCCAAAAATCATGGCTATCCTCCCTTTGAAGGCACGGCAAGTTTTCGTCGCGCGATTACGGATTGGTACAAACGCCGTTACAATGTCCAGCTTGACTCTGAAGGTGAAGCATTACCTTTAATTGGCTCTAAGGAAGGTTTAGGACATTTAGCGATCGCCTATATCGATCCCGGTGATCTTGTGCTTGTACCAAGTCCCGCCTATCCCGCCCATTTTCGAGGTCCCTTGCTAGCTGGTGGCGAAATCTATGAAATGATCCTTAGTCCAGAAAAGGACTGGCTAATTGATTTAGATGCGATTCCCGAAGATGTGGCAAAACGTGCCAAGGTGATGTATTTCAATTACCCAGCCAATCCCACAGGAGCGATCGCTCCCCGTGAATTTTTTGAAGAAGTAGTTGCCTTTGCTAAGAAATACGAGATTTTATTAGTTCACGATCTCTGCTACGCCGAGCTTGCCTTTGATGGCTATACACCTACCAGTTTGCTAGAAATCGAAGGCGGCAAAGATGTGGGTGTAGAATTTCATACCCTTTCCAAAACCTATAATATGGCGGGCTGGCGTGTGGGCTTTGTAGTCGGCAATCGTCATGTGATTCAAGGTTTACGCACCCTCAAAACTAACCTCGATTATGGGATCTTCTCCGCAATTCAAGTAGCTGCCGAGACTGCCCTGCAACTGCCAGACAAATATCTTGAAGAAGTCTGCGATCGCTACAAAGAGCGACGTGATTTCTTGATATCAGGATTAGGCGAACTAGGTTGGAATATTCCCAAAACCTATGCCACGATGTATCTCTGGATTCCTGTACCTGTAGGCATGACTTCCGCCGACTTTGCTCTTAAAGTATTGGAGAGTACAGGCGTAGTATTTACTCCTGGTAGTGCCTTTGGACAAGGCGGTGAAGGCTATGTCAGAATCAGTTTGATCGCGGACTGCGATCGCTTGGGCGAGGCACTGAATCGTCTTAAGCAAGCAGGAATAAGGTTCAAGTAAAAAGGAAAAAGGAAAAAGTGTTTAATCTGTTGCCTCTTGCTTTTGAATTTACATCTCCAGGTCCGATCGCCTTTGAGATTGGACCACTTTCGATCCGTTGGTATGGACTGTTGATTGCCTCGGCAATTATTTTGGGGACTGTTTTGGCGCAGACTCTAGCCCAAAAACGTAATGTTGATCCTGAGCTAGTTGGCGATTTGGCGATTTGGCTCGTAGTTGGAGCGATTCCCTGCGCCCGTTTTTACTATGTCCTATTTGAATGGCATCGCTTTCAGACTCAAGAATGGTACAAAGTTTTTGCGATCTGGGAAGGTGGGATTGCGATCCATGGAGCCATTATCGGTGGGGCGATCGCCGCAACCATCTTTTGTAAGCGTCAAAAAATTTCCACATGGATGATGGCTGATATCATCATGCCTGCGGTAATTTTGGGACAAGCGATCGGGCGTTGGGGCAACTTTTTTAATTCTGAAGCTTTTGGTAGTCCCACGGATTTACCTTGGAAATTATTTATTCCGATCAATCGTCGCCCCCCTAAATTGGTAAATGAGGCATACTTTCATCCCACATTTTTATATGAATCCCTGTGGAATCTTGGTGTGTTTGCAATTTTAATCTTTGCCTTCTTGCGATTTCCGAAACTGAGGACTGGCACGATTACGATGATCTACGCGATCGCCTATAGTCTCGGTCGATTTTGGATTGAGGGTTTACGCACTGATAGTTTAATGGTGGGCGGGCTTCGTACAGCCCAGATGATTAGTCTTGCCGCGATCGCCGCAGGTATTTTTGGTTTAGTGTGGCTATACGGATTGCGTCGGCGTTTTCCTGATACCACCCCCAAAGAAATCCCGTCCGAAAATCTATGACCAAATTGCCCCATACCGATCCGCGTGAAATGGTAGAAACTGCATTTCTGGCAAGTACTACCGCCATGTTGTTTTTAATTAACTTTTACTTTCCTTTGGGTCCGTTACTACGAATGCTATTTCCTTTGCCCACAGCTTTAGCCTACCTACGGTGGAATAGTCGGGCTGCATGGATGGCGATGGTTGTAACCGCCCTGCTTTTGGCAATTCTGATGGGACCAACCCGCAGCATTCAGTATATTGTTCCCCATGGTTTAGTCGGAGTGACATTGGGATATTTATGGAAACGGGATTTTCCTTGGTCGGGTTCTCTGAGCATTGCGACGATGATTGGCTCAATTGGTACAGCTTTTCAATTTGCTTTTTTATCAATTTTATTAGGTGAAAATGTTTGGAATTATTCAATTGTGCAGGTTACAGGACTACTCAATTGGCTACTACAACTTTTTGGTTCATTAGAACAACCAGATTTTGCTGCCATCCAAACCTTTGCGATCGCCGCAATTATCTTTAGTAATTTTGCATATCAATTACTTGTGCATCTAGTGGCTTGGATTGTGCTAGATCGACTTGGCAATCCTATACCCAGTCCCCCAAAATGGATCGAATCTTTGTTAGCTTGATCTAAACCCAATAGAGAGTTGCGGCGCTTCGCGCCACAATTCTCTATTGGGTTTGACTGACTACAGCTATAAAATAACCACTTAAACGATTTTTTATTCCATGCATGAGCATAGCTAAGACAATCTTGGGAAAAACTTAATTAATTGACACAATCTCGAATAAGAAATTATACTCATTAGTTAACCGCCAGAATGAGTATAATTCTGAAATATTGGCGCAAATCATCTTCGTTACCATGACCAACCCTGCCGAATCAAATCAAACTGTAATTACAAATTCATCAATTGCTCTATCTGAAAGAGAATTGCAAGTGATTGAACTAGTAGCTGCGGGCTTAACCAATCAAGATATCGCTGTCAAACTAGCGATCAGCAAACGTACTGTCGATAATCACATCAGCAATATTCTCACTAAAACTAAAACTGACAATCGAGTTTCCTTAGTACGTTGGGCTTTGCAATGGGGAAAGGTATGCATTGACGAAGTTAATTGCTGCATTCTCGGCACTCATGTAGTCGGTAATGTTTTAGAAGCAAAAGATTTAGAACAGGAATTAGAAAGTGCCTAGTGGTAACTTAGAGCTTAATCGCTACAGGATTGTTTACAGTCCCGATATTGCTTTAGCTATGTATCGAGAGTTAGCATCCCATCTCGAACAAATTGACGAAAATATTAATGCTGAATTATTTTGGCAAGAAAGTACTGAATTTAGTTACTTAGGTAGTCAAATTGGAGGATTGTGGCTTACATACCCGCAATCTTTTCCTGAACAATTCCAAGTTTTAATCAAAAAAATTTTGAACCACTATGGGGTTTGGGTTTCTGAACCAAATTTAGCTATTAACTCTTAAAAGCCAATAATTAATACTGCGCTTCGCGCATTATTAATTATTGGCTTTTAAGTTATTTTTAAAACTATGAAAAAACGCATATTTACTGATTTCGACGGTCCAATCATGGACGTATCAGAGCGCTATTACCAAGTTTATTTATATTGCTTAGACAAAATCCGCAAACCTCACCAAGTAGTTACAACCTTACCTAAAACTGAATTTTGGGAATTAAAGCGATCGCAAGTCCCAGAAAAAGAAATTGCTAAAATCTCAGGCTTTGCAGATGAGAAGCAATCCATTGCCTTTGCTCACCTGCGTCGTGCCACAGTCCATACAGATCCATATTTTGAGCATGATCAGCTCATCGAAAGTGCCATACCAGCCCTAGAAAAAGCTAAACAGTCAGGAGTCGATCTTGCGGTCATGACCATGCGTCGCCGTCGCGAGCTAGAACCTGTTCTAGATAAATACGATTTAAGACGCTTTTTTGCCAGCGATCGCATTTTTTGCCTTGATGACGACTACATAAAAACTGTCGATACTCAAGACAAGCCCAAATTAATGAAGCTTGCTCAAGCTAATCTGCCAGAAGTCCAGCAACAATGGATGATTGGCGATACTGAAGCGGATATTATCGCAGCCCAAACCTATGATGTTCCTGTAATTGGTGTTTTAAGTGGCATTCGTAATCAAGCACAATTAGAAAAGTACAAACCTAATCAAATACTTCCTAACTTACTATCATCAATAACCAAGATTCTAAACCCATAAATCATAGAAAAGCCGCGCAATGCGCGGCTTTTCTATGATTTATGGGTTTCAGATTACATTCCCCCTAAAAACTCTTGCTTAGCAATTTTCACCATAACAGCTTGTTGACCAAGATAAAGCATGTGCAACTCAGTGAGGAGTTGCTTAGCTGCATCCAGATCTATGTTTTGGATCTGCTGGCAAAACATCATGTGGGTAAATTGCTTCTCGATAGGTAAGTCACTCATAAGTACCTCTTTTACGAATCAACCAATGACACTAAACTATGACAATAACTAAGGCATTGAAGTTGCTTAACAGTAGATATTAGTCACCGTGTCAACATAACGTAACAATACTTTAAAGTTATTAAAAAAACTGTATCATGATAAACATTTTTTCTAGATATACCCAAAGAAACATTTTCGACAAAAAGTCATAAAAGTATTCCTTATGACAATCATAAGCAAATCCCCAAACAAAAAAGGCTCGCTTAGCGAGCCTTTTTTGTTTGGGGATAAGAAAAAAACTAAAGTAAGCCAGTATTTGTGCCTTGCTTGCCCGTAGCTAGTTCAACTTTTACAATCTTGCCACCCATTTTCATAATGCGTTGCTGTTCAGCGAACCAGTTGTCATAGGACACTAACTTCGTGAAATAGGTATTTTGCAACTCTCGTTGTGTACGAATGCGAGTTTGGCTAGGTACACAAGCAGTGATTTTAAAAGTCCGCATAGCGGCGATCTCCTTCAGAGCCAGTTATTTAAAGATTAATTAGAAGTTAATTTCAAAGAAATATTTCTAGACTGATATAAGCGTTGGCGGCGAGATAGGAAGCTCAAGCTAACCTACCTCCGCCGCCTTAGTAAATATTAATTAATTTAGAAATTGAATTAATAAATAGATAGCAACCAACGCTATATCGGTAATTAGCTCAAGCCAGAGCTGATGTAATCGAGGTATACACCCAATTCCTTACCAGCGTCAGAACCAACGATGCTAGCAGCAACTTCTTTGATTGCTTGGATAGCTTGAATGGTGGAAACTACAGGTACTCCAAGGGAGTTGTAGGTTTCTTTCAAGCCATTGAGTACGCGCTCATCAAGGATCGAAGCATCACCAGCAAGCATTGCATAGGTTGCATAGCGAAGGTAGTAGTCGAGGTCGCGGATACATGCAGCATAACGACGGGTGGTGTACATGTTGCCGCCGGGACGGGTAACATCTGAGTACAACAAGGACTTAGCAACAGCTTCTTTAACGATGGTTGCAGAGTTAGCAGCGATCGCAGCAGAAGCACGAACGCGAAGTTCGCCAGTTGCAAAGTAGCTCTTTAGCTTTTCTAGAGAAGCGGCATCAAGGTACTTGCCTTGAACGTCAGAAGAATTGATGACGGAAGTAATTGCGTCTTGCATTTTTGTATATCTTTTAGGTTTGCAATTAGTTTTTTGAATTACGGATTCAGAATTCTGAATAGCTTAAATTCTGTTTTTAAATACAATCGATTTGAGAACAATCCGATAACAATCTAAGAGAGTTCGGAAATCGCCTTACTGCATTGCACCGATGACGTAGTCAAAGTAGTAACCAGCTTCGGCTGCATCTTCACCAGACAACAAGGAAGCTGCTGCATTCTTAAGACCACGAACACCTTCAACAACACCAGGAATAGGAGTGCCTAAAGAGTTGTACATTTCCTTAACGCCAACTAGACCGATTTCTTCGATAGGGGTGACATCACCAGATACAACTCCGTAGGTTACTAGGCGGAGGTAGTAGTCGAGGTCACGTAGGCAAGTTGCGGTCATTTGTTCACCGTATGCATTTCCACCAGGAGAAACAACATCAGGACGCTTTTGGAAAAGTTGATCGCCAGCTTGCTTAACGATGCGCTCGCGGGATTCGGTCAAAGTTTGGGCAATGCGAAGACGGCGCTCGCCAGAGCTTACAAAGCCCTTAATGCGATCTAGTTCACCAGGGCTGAGGTAACGTGCTTCAGCATCTGCATTCACGATGGACTTCGTGACTACGCTCATTTAATTTTTTCTCCAATCAAAAATGTGAATAAAAACGATTGATGTGATGCCGTACCATGCAGAAATTCCTTTGCTTTAGCTATGTCCTAGGGACAATTACTAAAAGGTTGGGGCTGATCTGACATGGAGGGTTTCTTTGTCAAAGCAATGATTACCAAAACATTTTGAAGCATTGCGTTGTCCACAAGCTTTTCTTCATCACACTTCTTAACATTTCATATGTTATCACTAGAGGTGAAAACCGAGATCAATTAGGCTGAAAGTATTGCTACTCCAAGGGTTGTGACACCTCCAAGGATCATTAAGCCTGCTGGCATAAATTTTTTGGTTTTGATGAGCCGCACGATGAAGACGATCACTAGCAAAACTGTGATGGCCATGCCAGTTATTTTTCCCCACTCTTGGTTTTGCGCGGCGGCGGTTCCTGCGACAAGTAATCCAAGCCCGCTAATACTGCCTGAGATGATCGATGCTTTGCTTTGACTTTTGGCAAAACCGATGATGCCGCCAACAATCGCGATAACTCCATAAATAAATAGGGCAATGGTGCTTGGGGAAAAGGTCATAGTTATGTTTAATAAGTTTTCAAACTAATGAATTACAGCAGCTACTGAGCAACAACCCAAGTAATTTTGTGAAAGTGTTGCTTTGCAACACTTTCACAAAATTGCTTGGGTTGAGTTTGAGCGCAAAGCGTTGTAAGAAATATTAAAAACCATGCTAGCGAAATGCATTTCTGGATGATCGCTGACACAAAACTTTAGTTACATACCGTTACAATCAAAAAAGGAGGGGATGCGCTTAGCGCATCCCCTCCTTTTTTAAAACTTACATTGCCATGTTTGCTTAAAGCGCAAATAAATTAGTCATAGAAGCAGCAATCCGATTGAGATATGGGGCTGGGTCAAGAGCTACCCAACCATCTCCTGATGAGACCATGATCTCAAAGTGCAGATGAGGCCCAGTAGAGCGTCCTGTTGAACCGACAATGCCTAGTTGCTGACCTTGAGCAACACTTTGACCTTGATAAACGTAAATGGCTTCTAGGTGGGCATACCTTGTGCCTGTAGAGCCATGATCGAGTTCAATAAGATTGCCATAACCATCGCCCCAGCCTGCATATTCGACACGACCTGATTTGGCGGCGAGTACGGGAGTGCCAAAAGGTGCGCCGAGGTCAATGCCGCTATGAAAAGACCAAATACCTGTTACAGGATTAATGCGCCAGCCATAGTTGGAGGTAACGGGCACGGCGTAGGGTAAGGGATATCCTCCTGTCTGGAAGATAACATCGGGATTGCCTGAGCCTCTAGAAGCGATCGCAGGATTGAAAGGAACTGGATCGGGCTTCCAGATTGCCCCAGGAACGAATACAACTTTGGGCTTACGTTGACAGCCATTACGCTCGAACAGGACATCAGCACGAATCTTAAATTTTTTAGCAACAGTGGTGTAGTTCTCGTCATTTTGGAAACGATAGGTCAAGCCATCTAGAGGCGGAATTGATAGGGTTTGACCAACCTTGACTTCACCATTACGAACTTCGGGGTTCAGCCCCATCAGGGTTGCAGTTTTAAGTTCGTATTGCTTGGCGATCGCTTCAAGAGTCTCACCTTGCTTAACCTTGTGCTGAGACAGATCGTCAAGGGTTGGCTTGCCACAAAGTTCTTCCGCCTCTTTCGCATTGGATTGATCAATGGGGGTAGATGGGGGTGAGGTAGTTGCGTGTACGACTGAGGGAAATAAACTAGCGATCGCACTGGCGATTAGGACTGGGAGCAGGGATATTTTCCAAGACGGCTTCATGGAGTGTTACTTGAGAGATATGTGAGATATATGTGGGACAGTAAGAGGCTAAATTTGTGATTTGATAAAAAAGTAACAAAAGATGAAGAATTGCGACAAGAATCTTCACAAAAGAAATGCTTAGATATTCTCGCAGCGATCGTCCCCTTATAGACACCACCGATCTGGTGAAATTACAGCAATTACCGATCAAACAAACCAAGATTTTCTTGGAAAGAGTTGCAAAGCAGTACCTCCCAAAAATTTCTTGGTTCAGGTTTGAGCGTAATGCGCTGTAGATAGTTATGTATCATTCGCTAATTTTCTGGATTGGCGACATGAATGCTCACAATTACAAGTCTAATCTTTATCTGAAATTACTCAAACAACACACTTTTTAAGATCATGACAAATTCACTGGCTTCTGTTAGTAAAGAGCAACTACAAACATTCTTAGATATTGCTACTGAAGCAGCTTGTGCAGGAGGCGCAATTCTAAGATCCTATTGGGGAAATCTTAAAGAAATCGAAGAAAAACGCCCAGGGGATTTGGTGACGATCGCTGACAAAGAATCAGAAGCAATAGTTCTCTCTATTTTGCAAAGACATTTTCCTGATCACGGAATTTTGGCAGAAGAATCGGGTGTATTGGGAAATACCGAAAGTCGATATTTATGGGCGATCGATCCTTTGGATGGCACAACTAACTATGCTCATCAATATCCATTTTCATCGGTGTCGATCGCTTTATTGATTGATGGAATTCCTGCCGTAGGTGCGATTTATGATCCTTTTCGTGATGAAATATTTCGAGCAGCCACAGGCTTAGGCGCAACTCGTAACCGTTTACCAATTCATGTTTCTAGAACCACAGAACTTAGTCGGAGTTTGCTCGTAACTGGTTTTGCTTATGATCGAACTCTCGTTGAGGATAATAACTATGCGGAGTTCTGCCATTTCACGCACATCACTCAAGGTGTGAGGCGTGGAGGCTCGGCGGCGATGGACTTAGCCTATGTAGCATGTGGTCGTTTAGATGGCTATTGGGAGCGTGGTTTATCGCTATGGGACTTGGCGGCGGGTGTGGTGATTGTGCGTGAGGCTGGTGGAGTTGTCACTGCTTACGATGGCAGTGAGCATATTCCCAAGTCTGGAAGGTTACTTGCCACCAATGGTCATTTGCATGAACAAATGATTGCAGAGTTAGCATTAATCAAGCCTTTACCATTTAAGTTTCCCTTTGGACGTTAGCTTTATAGCGCTGTGCGCTCTAAAAAAACAGAATAAAAAAGCTGGTGCTTTGCACCAGCCTTTTTATTCTGGGGTTGGGAAACGTTCCATCAAATAACAGAGGCAATCTTGACGCACAATGTCAGTATTGAGAGTGAGCATTGACGGCATTACAGGCGCTTTTAAAAGAATTTCGCCATTTTCGATTTGGAAATAGCGATCGCCTTTTTCTTCACCCTCTTCGCTCACAGCAGATAAATAGGCTTTCTCCGTTTTCGCTATACCGAAGTTTGTGCCACTTGGTAATTCGCAGAAATTCAAACAATCCATCTCGGTAGGAAAAGTGATGTCATCGTCAGGTTCACCAGTGAAGCTGAAATTAATCTGTTCGGGGACTTTAACGATCGCCACTGTGTGAAACAAATCAATATCGGCGATCGCCGAATCAGGCAAATCATCAAAACTATCGAGATTCAAACAAGTCTCTACATATTCCAGTGCATGAGCCGTGCCATCGGGCATGTCAGGCTGTCCACATTCCAAAACGATTGCAGGGCAAAATTTACTAAAGGCAAAGGATTGCACTGTTTTGGGATTGGTGTAGTACACCACCGTTTTATTGAATAGCCGCGCTAAGTGTCGAGAATGCTTATCTAACTGAGTAATACAGCCATAGTGAGGATTTTTGCCCGTATTGTTGTGAATATCGATGCTGGCGAATACTCCCCGCGATCGCATTTCAGCAATTACCTTTTGCGCCATGATTTGCTCTGGTAATGGCTCAGATGCATCCCCAATTTGCCAGATGCGATTGTAGTCAGGCTGATGAGCCAAATGCCTTTGGCGATATCTCGCACCTTCAATATTGCCAATAAACAAAGAAAGCGATCGCGGCAGCTTTTTGTGTTGATATTTGCGAAGTAACTCGCGCATCGCTAACCAACTAGTTGTTTCATTGCCATGTAACAAAATCGAAACAAATAATGCTGGTTGGCGATCGCCTTCTAGGTGGATCAGTGTGGGGCGATCGAGTAATTGCCAAAGTTGCGTAGATTCAAGCTCTAGTAAGCCATTGGGTAGGTAGTCAAAAATATCAAGCATAAAAATATTCATATAGAGACGGCGCGTAGCGCCGTCTCTATTAAACCAAAAGGCACGCATAGCGTGCCTTTTGGTTTTTTAAAACAATTTAGGCGCACCAATTGGTACGCCTAAATCTAAATGCAGGATAAAGAATAATTGCACTTAATGAAAAATAAACAAGAATCTTATCTAACTAAAAATAATTATAAAAACTATAAAATTAGTAGGTAAGACCCATGCTGCGGCTGGTTTCAGCACCAAGATAGACACGGACGCTTAGGAAGTCAGTGGGGCAAGCAGTTTCGCAACGTTTGCAACCAATGCAGTCCTCGGTACGGGGAGAAGAAGCGATTTGAGCCGCTTTGCATCCATCCCAAGGAACCATTTCCAAAACATCACAAGGACAGGCACGCACGCATTGTGTGCAGCCGATACAGGTGTCATAAATTTTGACTGCATGCGACATATTGCTATTGCTCCAATCAATATATGTACCTATTTAGGCACGGGATGTTTAAAACCAAGTTTATCGTAGAGGTTTACATTCGACGCTTAGATTGTGAGATAACTTAAAACAAATTAATATTTGAGCCTAGGATCAAGTTTTTGTCACAATTTCATATAACTGGAACCAAAATATAAAAAGTTGGGGCAGCGCATCGCGCTGCCCCAACTTTTTATATTTTGATCGCGATCGCTCAAAAAACTATGCAAGACTTTGACTATTAAATAATCAATATTAATAAGCTTCATCCTATGAAACGCATTACCCTGCTTGGCTCCACTGGCTCAATTGGCACACAAACATTGGATATCGTCGCGGAGTATCCTGACAAATTTCAGGTTGTGGGAATGACATCAGGGGGAAATATTGATCTTTTGGCAAAACAAATTCGCCAGTTTCAACCTGAGATTGTGGCGATCGCTAGCGAAAAAAAGCTTTCTGAACTAAAAGAGGCGATCGCCGATCTAGCCGTAAAGCCAATCATGTTAGCTGGAGCCGAGGGCGTAGAAACTGTGGCAGCCTATGGAGACTCGGAGGCAGTGGTGACGGGAATTGTTGGCTGTGCAGGATTATTACCAACAATTGCAGCAATTAAAGCAGGTAAAAATATTGCATTGGCAAATAAAGAGACTTTGATTGCAGGTGGTGAAGTGGTTGTGCCATTGGTGAAAAAACATGGCGTGAAGTTATTGCCTGCGGATTCTGAACATTCAGCAATTTTTCAATGCTTACAAGGTGTTCCTGAAGGCGGACTACGACGGATTATTCTCACGGCTTCAGGTGGTGCATTTCGCGATCGCCCAACAGAGGAGCTAGCATCTGTCACCGTCGCCGATGCACTCAAGCATCCTAATTGGGCAATGGGTAAGAAGATCACAATCGACTCAGCAACCCTGATGAATAAGGGATTGGAAGTCATCGAAGCCCATTATCTCTTTGGTGTGGATTATGACCAGATCGAGATTGTGATTCATCCCCAAAGTATTATTCATTCTCTAATTGAATTGGAAGATACTTCTGTACTCGCGCAACTAGGGCTTCCTGATATGCGCTTGCCCCTGCTCTATTCCCTCTCCTATCCCGATCGCATTCCTACCCAATGGGAACGCCTTGACCTTGTGAAATGTGGCACTCTCACCTTCCGAGCTCCCGATCATCAGAAATACCCCTGCATGGAGCTAGCCTATGCCGCAGGTCGTGCAGGTGGAACTATGCCTGCGGTACTAAATGCAGCCAATGAGCAAGTAGTGGAACTATTCCTCCAAGAGAGAATTCGGTATGTCCAGATTGCGGATTTGATTAAATATGTATGCGATCAGCATAAATGCGTTTCTAAGCCAGAGCTTGAAGATATTCTCGAAGCTGATAAATGGGCGAGAAATGCAGTAATTGAGCAAGTAATGCTTAAGGTCTAGATAACTTGAGGTTCAATATATTGCTGACACAGGTAAGATATTAGCAATAAGTATTGATTTGGGGCGCATATCCTGTCTATGACTGACAAAGAACAAATGAGCCTGTTTGATCTGACTCCATCGGAGGTTCCTTTGGTGGATCTTCCCCACGCCGAGGGAACTACCGATGCTCCACCTGCGAAAAAAACTGCGCGTTCTGCTAAAAATGCTACCCCCCTACCTGCCGCCACTGTACCAGTAAGTGAGCAGTTTGCCAGTCTTGATGCATTGCGCGAAGTTGCTTGCAGTTGTCAAAAATGTCCCCTTGCCCCAACGCGGACTAATGTGGTGGTCGAAAGAGGCGATCGCAACGCCAAAATCCTGATCATCGGTGAAGCCCCTGGGGAGCAGGAAGATCTATCAGGATTACCCTTTGTCGGTAAATCAGGGCAGCTTTTAGACAAAATCTTAGAATCAGTGGGATTTGACACGAGCAAAGATGTTTACATTTGCAATACGGTCAAATGCCGTCCGCCCAATAATCGTGTTCCTACCGAAGTAGAAACAACAACCTGTAAGCCTTACTTGCTGGAACAAATTCGTCTCGTTGATCCTAAAATTATTTTGTTGACGGGAGCCACATCACTCAAGTCAATATTGGGTGAAAAATTAGGCATTACTAAAGTACGTGGTAAATGGTACGAGTGGGAAGGGCGATTAGTGATGCCAATATTCCACCCTTCTTATTTATTGCGAAATCAAAGCCGCGAACAGGGCAGTCCGAAGTGGTTAACATGGCAAGATGTTAAAGCTATCAAAGCTAAGTACCTAGAAATTATCGGTACTGATAACGTAATTGGTGATGACGAGGAATTTTAGTGAGTAATTCAAGAAAAGATTTAGAAGAAATGGTTGATGTAGCGCAGTGGGAATGGTTGTCCCCCCATGCAGCTAGAGCTAGAGTAATTTTGGTTGGGGCAAAGCTGGATCTTGTCGATGTGGGGATTGCGCTGACTGAGGACAATACGAAGTTAGTACAGTCATGGATCGAAGATGGTTGGTTGCGTCATCCGACCGCAGATGAGCTTAGCGCTTGGAATGCCAATAAAGAAAAAGAATTTACTAGTCTTGTTGTGCCACCCTTTGTTCTTGCAAGGATAGACTAATAAGCAAAGTACTCGCACTGCGAGTGTTTTGCTTACAAATGTGTACAAAAAAAGAGAGATCAGCTTTTAACTGATCTCTCTTTTTTATTAACAGTAACCAAAAGAAAAAGCCTAGGTTACTTTCCCTGTTTCGTTCCTAGGCTTTTTCTTTTGTTCGCTCCTCACACCTCTATACTATACATCCCTCTTTCTAAAATGTCTACTAGTTTGTCGAGCAATATTGGGATTTTTCGTAAGCCTTTTGGCTGATGTTTGCACTTTTATTCGTTGTTTATCGCGATCGCTACCCATTTAGGTGAGGCGCAAAGCCTTAATTTGTATAGTGATCCGCAGGAGTAACCTCAATAGACCTCCCTTTATACCAATTCACAAAAGTGTTGCCACACTTTCGTGAATTGGTATCTAAACCCCTTAGGACAAATCAAAACCACAAAGATGAATGGCGACGCTTCGCGCCGCCATTCATCTTTGTGGTTTTGATTTGTCCTAGCTATCTCTTGCGTTGCTGTAGGCTTTTGGACTCTTACATTTTTTTAGCTTTTAAAACGCACTTGGTTCCATAATTAAAGCTGCTATTGCTTACCTGTAAAAATGGAAATTTTTTGGTTGCTTGTCGGAATTGCCATTGGCGCGATCGCTACTAGTGCTTGCTGGTTTAGTTGGAACTATGCCAAGCTAAGAAACAATCACCGATTTCGTAAGCGATCGCGTCATGTGTTTAAAGCAAAATCAATCCACAGTCTCAAATCTTGGGCGCAGAAAGTTCAACAAAATATACGCCAAGAAGTTACTGAATCCATAGAGGAAGGTAGCGAACGCTTACTTTGGGGGAAAATTGTCGAATTATCTCCCATTGGTTATATTCAAGTCGATCAAGATAATCGTTTAGCTGTATGTAATCAAAAAGCCGCCACCATGATGGGGATCGCTAACCACCAACAGGGATTAATCCGTAAGCCCTTTTTGTTACAGCTAATCCGTTCCTATGAACTTGATCACTTAGTCGAACAAACACGAACACGTAAACAAGGCTCTCAAGTAGATTGGGTCTTTCATCCTGCAATTCCTGATCCTGTCGATCCTGTACCACAGATTGGGAGACCGACTAGAGCCTATAGTATCTACCTAGGAATGGGGCAGATTGGCATTTTTTTGGTAGATCGTCAAGAGGCGGTAACGATCACCCAACAACGCGATCGCTGGACATCGGACATTGCCCATGAGTTGAAAACACCACTAACCTCGATTCGTCTGGTTGCGGAGACCCTCGAACCCCGCGTTGAGCCTGCGGCAAGAATATGGGTAGAACGTCTACTGGGCGAAATAGAGCGGATTACCAAACTTGTCCAAGACTTGCTGGAATTAGGTCAGATGGATGTGGGCATAGAGTCAGTTCTGCACCTAAGTGAAGTAAATGTTGCGTCAATAGTGCGATCTGTTGAGGCAACCCTTGAGCCGTTAGCCAATCGCAAACAAGTCAAGCTTAAACATATCGGTGATGAACAATTAATTTGGCAGCTTGATGAGTCACGCATTTATCGGCTTTTGCTTAACTTATTGGACAATAGTATTAAGCACAGTCCATCACTTCAGTCGATTACAATCAAAACCAGCGTGGTAGACTCAAATTTACAAATAGAAACAATTGACGCTGGAGAAGGTTTTCCTGAAGAAGCTTTACCCCATGTTTTTGATCGCTTTTATCAAATCGATCCATCACGGACAAGATCGGGACTTGATCGTGGTGGTAGCGGCCTAGGATTAGCGATCGCCCGTCAGATCGTCACACTTCATAAAGGAGCGATCGCAGCCAGAAATCATCCTGAAACTGGCGGAGCATGGATTACGATCACCTTACCTTATCCAAATCCTGCAACAGAAAAATTGCAAGGCTCTGAGCAACTTCGTAACTAAACCATGAGCGCAGAAAAACTCCTGAAAGACTATGCTGCTGGTCGGCGTGACTTTGCTAGCTTAAATCTAGCTAATGCCAATTTGTTTAACAGCGATTTAATCGGCGTAAACTTGACCAAGGCTGACCTGCGGCGGACTAATCTTGTCTTTGCTTACCTCAACAAAGTCACCTTTAATCATGCCAATTTATCAGGTGCAAAACTTGGTGGAGCAACTCTGAACCAATCAATCATGATGAGTGCAAACCTGAGTGAGGCAGACTTGCATGGAGCTATGTTGCAGAGGGTAAATCTCTTCGGCTCAAATCTTTCCTTTTCTAACTTAATGGATGCTAACCTGACGGAAGCAGATTTACGCAGTGTCAATCTCCGTGGCGCAAATTTACGCTGTGCGATCTTGAGTGCTACGCTCATGCGAGAGGAGCGCGGCTATCCACCCACAACAATGAGTGGGGCAAATTTACGTAAAGCTGATTTGCGCGGCTCAAATTTGAGCGGTGCTGATCTTACAGGAGTTGATCTTTCTGGCGCAAATCTGAGTGAAGCGACTCTCTCAAGGGTGAACTTACAGGGAGCCAATCTGAGTGGCGCGATCGCGATCGGTACAATTTTTACTGAAGCAAATCTGGGTAATGTTAATCTCACAGAAGCTAATCTCAAAGGTGCAAACCTAACTAAGGCTGATCTCAAAAACGCCAATTTGCGACTTGCAAACTTATTTGGAGCGAATCTAACTAAAGCGAATATGACTATGACAACTTTAAGTAACGCAGGCTTAATTCAAGCCATACTTAATGGCAGTGATTTATCGCGATCGCTACTAGATAAAGCAAATCTGAGTCAGGCTAGTTTAGTTGATGCTTATTTAGTCAGAGCTAATCTGGATGGAGCCGATCTCAGTGATGCGGTGTTAACCAGAGCTGAAATGAGCGGAGCTAGCACTATTGGCACAATTTTTAGTGGCGCAACTATGCCTGATGGCAAATATCACTCGTAAACTCAAAAAGCATGTTCCGCCCTCTACACGCGCGGAACATGCTTTTTGAGTTTACTTACTGCCTTAGATCAATTCACTGAAGTGTGTCAAGATTTTTGTGAACTAAAAAATAAAGTAAGAATTTTATAGCAATGCAAAAGTTAGATAGGATAAATCAAAACCCAAAATACAAGTAGCGGTGCGAAGCACCGCTACTTGTATTTTGGGTTTGATTTCCTAAACAAACTTTTGTTGGCTATAAAAACACAAAATGGCCACGCCATTTTGTGTTTTGGCATTAATCTTGACTTAGACTGCCTTCATCAATCAATATGACAACTGAGCATTGCAGCGCCTAACAAAAATATGGAAGATTTAAATCTTCTAGAGGAAGTTATAGATAGTTTGGAGCAAGACAGCAATGTACTTCGCATCAAACGACTGATCCTCTTTACCTGTCATGATTCTTGGTCAAATGATGTCAACGAAGTTAAAGCGTTACAGATACGTCAGCTTGTTCGTGACTTAATGATCATGTTTCCTGATCTCAATACGCTCAAACACAAGTTAAACAGTCAAGTCAAGCAACTTAGTAAACAGTCTGACTATCTCCTTGCTGCGGATAACATTATTGATAGTCTTGGGTTTCTCTATACTTTGCGCGATGAAGGAAAGCTACCCCATAGCTTTTTAAATGGAGATAATCCACAGTCTTCTGCGCCTAGCAATGATGTATATGAGAGAACCGAAAGTGATACGATTCCCCACAAACATAACCTCAAATATTTAACTAATCTATTTGATTTACGAGCTGATATTTCGAGGAACATTAGTCCTCTTCATGCCAAGATCCTGCTGTTTTCTAGTCTAAATTATCGTTTTAGTCCCCAAGAACGTGACTGGTCAGCACTTTATACCTACGATATTGATGATTTGATTCAGCTTATCTTCCAAACTTACGAAACTGTCGAAGCTCTAGAAGCAAGGTTAACTGAAGTCAGCCTAACGCTAGATCAACCCGAAGATGCTAAACGTGCTTCAGCTGTAATTTTACAGGCTATAAGACCTTTCTACTAAAGATCAAAAGCCTTGCTTAGCAAGGCTTTTGATCTTTAGTAATGCAAGTTTTCCTTCAGACATAAAGCCCAGATATAGCTGTCGCCATTTGTAAACCCAAGACGTGAGTAGCGGCGCTTTGCGCCGCCACTCGCATCTTGGGTTTGTATCCTAACAAGACTGGCGACAGCTATAAATAGAGGCGGCAGAGGCGGCGGCGCTTTGCGCCGCCGCCTCTATTTATCTGGGTTTGGTTTTTAAAAACACAAAAGAGTGTAGCTATTTTGTGTTTTGGTATAGAAGTACAAAATGTCTGAGTCATATGACTCAGACTTTTTGTACTTTAGTATGACTGTTAAACTTCGAGGCACAATGACTAGTCCGCAAAATGAAGAAGTAAATATGGGACTTGTTTATGGGTTTCTTGGAGTAGTAATTTTTAGCGTCACTTTGCCTGCAACCCGTATTGCTCTAACTGCTTTCGATCCTGTATTTGTGGGGCTAGGTCGAGCGGTAATTGCCTCTGGCTTGTCATTGATTTTATTAATTGCCACTAAGCAGTCGATTCCATCTTGGCGGTTTCTCCCCAGCTTTGCTATGGTCGTAATTGGTGCTGTGATTGGCTTCCCGTTGTTATCTACGCTAGCAATGCGTGACGCTTCTGCATCCTATGGAGCCGTCATCATTGGTTTATTGCCCTTAGCAACGGCTCTGTTTGGAGTTTTGCGAGCAGGTGAACGACCGTCATTGATATTTTGGATTTGCGCGATCGCGGGTAGTAGTTTAGTAGTTGCTTTTGCGCTGATATCGGGAACGGGAAGTATGAGTTTTGCAGATTTGGCGCTACTAGGAGCAGTGGTCGCCGCGAGCTTGAGCTATACAGAGGGGACAATTTTGGCGCGTACTTTTGGTTCGTGGCAGGTGGTTTGTTGGGCTTTAGTACTGTCTTTTCCGATGATATTGCCGATTGTATTGCAACATCTGCCTTCTTCCTTCACAACTATTTCTAGCAATGCTTGGCTCAGCTTTTTGTATATCAGTTGTTTCAGTATGTTCTTAGGCTTTTTTGCTTGGTATCGAGGTTTGTTTTTGGGTGGGATCGCTCGAATTGGACAACTGCAACTTTTTCAGCCATTTCTGACAATTCTTGCCTCAGCGATATTGCTAGGAGAGCCAATGACTTTTACTACCTTGGGTTTTGCTTTCGGTGTATTAGTTTGTGTAGCTTTAGGTAGGAGTGCCCAATTTAAAGCTAATTCCTAGGAATAAGGGCTTCGCTGTAATATAAGGAACCGATTTTTGATGGCGTGGCTTTGCTGCGCCATCAAAAATCAAAAAACCATAAGTGGTGGCGCTTCGCGCCGCCACTTATGGTTTAAATTTTTGAAAGCAAGCCTGCGGCTTGCTTTCAAAAATCTGATTGTGAGGATTGCTATTTGTGATGCTGAAGATTGGCTATTTTTACATAAATCAAGATAAGCTTCTACAAACATTAGTTTGCATTTTATAGAAAAGCAATGGCAGCTACTTCTTCTCGACAGCCTAAAATTATTGTGCTTGATGACGATCCGACAGGCTCACAAACTGTACATAGCTGCCTATTGTTGACTAAGTGGGATACAGACACACTGCGGATTGGACTTGCCGATCCTTCGCCGATTATGTTTGTGTTGACGAATACCCGATCGCTTACGCCTGAAGATGCAACCAGTGTGACTCGTGAAGTTTGTCGCAATCTCAAACCTGCGATCGCCGCCGAAGGTATTCAAGAATTTATGATCGTTAGTCGCTCCGACTCGACGCTGCGTGGACATTATCCCGTCGAGACAGATGCGATCGCTGAGGAGTTAGGTGATTTTGACGCGCATTTCCTTGTGCCAGCTTTTTTTGAAGGGGGACGCTTTACCAAGTCGAGTGTGCATTATTTAGTCGTTAATGGCGTGCCAACCCCAGTCCATGAAACCGAATTTGCTAAGGATTCAGTTTTTGGCTATACCCACAGCTATTTGCCTGATTATGTCGAAGAAAAAACGAAAGGGAGAATCCTTGCTGAAAATGTACAGCGTTTTTTGTTAGGCGATATTCGGGCGGGCGTGCGTCAGCGCTTAGCAAGAATGCATGACAATCAATGTGGTGTGGTCGATGCCGAGAACCAAGCCGATCTCAATCAGTTTGCCTCTGATATTTTGGCAGTTGCTTCCACGGGCAAAAGATTTTTATTCCGTAGTGCGGCGAGTTTGCTGACTGCCCTTGCTAAGCTCCCACCCCAACCGATCGCGGCAGAGGACATGTCGAAATATATGCGATCGCACAAAGCAGGGGTCGCGATCGTTGGTTCTCACGTCAAAAAAACCACTGAGCAATTAGAACACCTACTCAAAGCACCTAATACTTGCCCCGTAGAGATCGATGTTTCTCGCCTCTTAAGTGATGCCGAAGCTCAATCAGCAATTCTTAAACAGGAAGCTCTAGCACAGGTGTATCAAGCCCACGGGCTAGGTCAAACCGCCGTAGTGTTTACCAGTCGTAAAGAACTGGAATTTGCGGACATCTCCACGCGCCTTGCCTTTGGGCAGGCTGTGTCAGCTCTATTAATGGCGATCGTGCAGGAATTACCCACAGATATTGGTTTTTTAATTAGTAAAGGTGGTATTACTTCCAACGATGTGTTAAGCACAGGTTTAAATTTGCCTACAGCTAGATTGCTAGGGCAAATTCTCGCTGGTTGCTCCGTCGTGCGTACCCCCGAAGATCATCCCCGTTTCCCCGATTTACCCGTAGTCCTATTCCCTGGTAATGTCGGCGATGCCAATGCTCTAGCAACTGTATATACAAGGCTAGCGATCGGTATCGAAGAATAAAGAGTTTTTTGTGGTGCGGCTTTGCTGCTCCGCAAACCATGGCTAACCATTTTTTATAAATTTCTCTAATCCTAGTAACTAGCGTTGTTTAGGGTTGTGCCATCTAGCAGGGCATATTCAAAGTTACTTTTGAGAAGATTGGCATTGTCTAGATTTGCCTCGGTCAGATTGGTATGTTTGAGATTGGCATAACTCAGATTACAGCCAAAGCAGTTTGCGCCTGTCAAATCTGCACCTTCTAGATTGGCAAATTCTAGGCTAGCATTGCTCAAATTTGCCCCTCGTAAATTGGCATTTTGGAGAATTGTACCTCTCAGAATTGCCCCACTCAAGTCTGCTCCCCCCAGATTTGCTCCTTTTAAATTAGCATTGCTCAAATCGGTATTAGTCAAATTTGTAAAACTAAGGGTCGATCGCTCTAGATTTGCGCCCCGCAGGTCAGACTCACTCAAGTCAGTTAGGTCAAGATCGGCATTTCGTAAATCTGAGCTAGTCAGATTGATAGCTGACAGCTTACAGCAAGACAATTTCAGCCCCGAAAAATTTTCTGAATCAAAATCTTTGCGCCCCAGCTCATACATTTTTTTGAGAGCCATTCCCATTGCAAGGGCATTAGTTGTAGGAGAGTGATGAAGGTTAGGGTTTTGAGTGGACATCATGACGATCGCTCTCTAGCTTAGACACGTAGCTGTTTGTAGCTATTGATTTAAATATAAGGCGATCGCCCTTGATTCTACTTCACCCTAATGGATTGCATAGGATGCTTGCTATTATCAAGAGACTTTCTAAAAATAAAGAAGGAACGCAAAGCGTCCCTTCTTTATTTTTAGGTTCGATATCTTAACAAGAATAGTAATCTCTGTAACGATGAAGTTTTTCAAAAAAGAAATTCAATTTAATTTAATTTTTTATAATAAACTCATGTTGTATTGCTTAAGGGATGAAGATCACAGATTATTTAGAATTAAGGTAGAATAATAGTGATCAGCAGGATTAAATATTGCTGATTCTCGCTTGTTATCGGCACTGGAGGAAATAATGTCTAAAGAACAAAAGGGCAATAAAGAGGCTAAAAAGCCCAAGAAAGATCCTTCTGAGAAAAAAGAGAAAAAAGACCCTAAAAGATACAATTAATTTCAACTTTACTCCGTAAAGAAACTAAGACTTTCTATAAAGCAAGATTGACTTAATTAGTTACAAATCCCTAACTGTAAAGTTATACCAATTCCTGAAAGTGTTGTCTCACTTTCAGGAATTAAAAAACAACCCCAGTCAGGGTTTTAAAAACACAAAATGGCTATGCTGTTTTGTGTTTTGCCATTTTGTGTTTTCGTATTACGTTCCTGCGAGGTAAAGCTTTAAAGTTGGGGATAATTCATTTTGGACAATTACTTACCCAAAGGTTAATGCTAGCGTTGGGTAGTACTGCTAGCATTAACTTTAAAGTATTAAACTAGACCAATGCTCAGAAAATGCCATGTCAACCGAAACTTTAAGTAAAAGTAACAACAAAGATATTACTGAATACGAGCCTCAAATATTGCAAAGAGCCGAAGTAGCGCTAAGATGTGCGCCCTTTACGACTAAGTTATTCGCGGATATGGCAACACAAGGCGTAAACCTGAGAGCGATCGCAGGTAATGAGGGCATCAAAAACCAATATTTGACTAGTTCCACAAATTTGATCATTACGGAAAATGCTTTACTATGGCTGATCCAAGTAGGCGTTCTGCGCCGCGAGGTGGATGGACAGGGTATTACTGATAGTTTTCGGCTGACCCCGATGGGACATTTGTTATTAAATAAATGGCGATCTCAACCAAGATTTCCGATCGCGAGTTTAGGCGATCGCCTGCAAAATTTCTGGGCACAGATTCAAATATCACGCTTTCTTTGAAATTTTTGTATAGTCATCCAAATTTTTAGAGAAGGACAGTGCTTCGCGCTGCCCTTCTCTATTTGATCAGACAACAAAGGCGAACCTAATGGTCGCCTTTGTTGTTGTAATGGAACAAAAAACTTAGTAGATCGTCTTTTCTAAGAGACTTCTTTGCCTAATATCGGGACACTATTGTGCGCCTAGCGTGCCATGCGTTACCAATCATAGGTTGACTCTAGCAAATCATGCAGTAAATCGAGCTAGGAACAAATAATAATGAACATTTTGCGTAAAAGTTTTCAGAAGACATCTCTATGTCTTCTCGCAGCAACTCTGACTACTGCTTCTTTTCTGAATACTATAGAAGCGATCGCGGCTCCATCTGTTCCTCAAATCGTCGCCCAAGCCCCACAAGGCTGGCAAACAGGTGTGCAGTTATTGCGCTTGCTTGACAACTCTGGCAACCTTTCAAGTATTGGCATTTTATTAGACATTGCCAATAAGCCTTCGACAACCTACGCGAATGCGGTATATCAACTTTATGTCAGACGTGCTGGAGAATGGCGCGAAGTTTATACCAACTCAGGTGCAAGACTACTTTCCAAAAATGCAGGACGACAATCCGCTTTTGTGGAAGTGATTCCTTTACGCCTGTTGAGCGAAAAAATTTCGCTTGACGATATCTATAATGGCGATCTTAAGGCAGTGACTAGCGTGCGCTACGATCAGTCCAATGGCTTAAAAGATGCCAGATTTGAGATCGAAGAAATCAGATCCTTTACTTCAATTATCACAGCTAGCGCTTCTGAGGTAAGTTCTGGACGTATTTCTTCGATATACATTAATACATCGAATAATTCCTCAAATAACTCATCGAACAATTCCTCGAATAACTCATCGAACAATTCCTCGAATAACTCATCAAACAACTCCTCAAACAATTCAGGACTTTCTGATCGCGATTTGGGAATTACAACTTCTTCTCAATCAACAAGTTCACAGTCTAGCCAAACCGTAGTTGTGCAAACTACCAATGTCCAGACTGGTAGCTCTGTTAAACCGATGAAGCCTATCGTTGTCTCTAGAAAAGATGACGATGACGACGACGATGATGATGATCGCCGCTCGAATCGTCAAGATCGCAAGGATCGTGATGACGATGAAGATGATGATTATGATGACGATCGCCGCTCAGATCGGAAGGATCGCAAGGAACGTGATGGCGTTGAGCTATCAAGAAAGAATCCTCATCGTGGGCATTTCAGTCTCGCTGTTTTGCAAAATCAGCCCCGTTTGTCTCAGGTGATTACACGTCTTTCGATCAGATCAAAGCGTTCTAATGGATTTCTCACAGAGCGATTCGTCGGTGATTATCGCTTTAATATTAATCAGCGTGCGACCTTTATCCGTGGTCTCAATCCAGGCGATCGCCTAATTGTGCGTTTATTCGATTTGAATAATCGTCCCCTAGGCTATAGCGAAGTGCAATTGCTCAAAGACTTCTCAGCTATCAGCTTGATTTTACCCAGCGATCCATCCGCCTATGGAACGTTAAGAACTGTATGTGGTATTGATTCTAAGCGTGTTGGTAAGATCGATAAGAATGTCAAAGTCTATGACTACTTCACTCAAATCCAATCGACCAATGTTCTCAATCAAACAGTTGCTCGTTTTCTGACAACATCGCAAGGTATCCCCATTGGGTTGTTTAATGTTGCTGGGCTACCTCAAGCAACTAATCAATTCACCTATACCAACGCTTTTTCCAAGGGGACTTACTCGCTAATTAATCGCACGATTAATATGTTCACTCAGGATATGCCTCCTGTGATGCAAGTGTTACCAGGGCAGTTAGCTTCTATCATTCCGATTACTAACTCGCAGTCTACATTTGATGTAGTTCGCAAGATTCTAGATTACAAAGATTTGCGTCCAAACGGTATTTCTACCTTGTTTTAACTAAAAAAGGGGCGCGAAGCGCCCCTTTTTTAGTTTTATAGCTGTCGCTTTACGCATAAAGCCAAAATAAAAAAAGCTGCGCTTCGCGCAGCTTTTTTTATTTTGGCTTTATGTTTTGGTGTTAAGCATTGTAGCGATCGCTACACAAAATCAACATAATCGCCTTGAAAGTGTCAAGATTAAATTTTAAGGATAGACAGTGCTTTGCGCGGTAAGAAAGCCCTTTAAAATCCTGCCCTCTTTAGCACTACCTAAAAATTTAATAATATGAAAAAGATTTTTGTGCTGGACACCAATGTATTGCTATACGATCCCACAGCCATGAGACGCTTTGAGGATAATGAGGTCGTCTTACCCATGACCATTATTGAAGAACTCGATCGCTTTAAAAAGCAACCTGAGATGATCGGACGCAATGCGCGACAAGTTTCGCGAGACTTAGACGAATTACGAAGTCAGGGGAATATCATCCAAGGGATTGAGTTGGAAAGTGGGGGATTGCTGCGAGTAGCACTGTGCGATCGCGAAACGTTAAAAACTCTGCCCATTGAACTAGAAGGCGATCGCAATGACAATGCCATTCTCGCAGTCGCACTCGAACTTAAACGTGGTTGTCAATGTCGGGTGGTCATGGTCAGCAAAGACACCAATCTACGGATCAAAGCTGATGCCCTAGGACTGGAAGCTCAAGATTATGAGACGAATAAGGTTGATGTTTCTGAACTTTATACAGGTATTACAGAAGTAATCGTCGATGCAGAAAAGATCGATCTGCTTTTTAAGAATGGCGCGATTTCTATTGATGGTGAACTTTGCCCAAATCAAGCGGTGATGCTGATCGATCAGTTCAATCCTTCCCATACGGCTTTAGCGATCGCCAGTAGTAGCAACCAAGACTCCACAAAACTAGTCGCCATCAATAAGCTCGTCAATTCAGGGGTTGTGGGAATCAATGCACGCAATCGCGAACAAAAATTTGCCCTCGATCTTTTGCTGAATGATGCTATTCCCCTAGTTACCCTCGTTGGCAAAGCTGGCACTGGCAAAACTTTGTTAGCGATCGCGGTGGGATTGCATAAGGTTGCCGATGAGCGCGTATATACTAGGCTGCTAATTTCACGCCCCGTAATCCCTATGGGTAAAGACATTGGCTTTCTGCCTGGGGATATTAAGGAAAAACTTACACCTTGGATGCAACCCATTTACGATAATTTCGATCTGATTTTTGGCTCTCAATCCCCCAAAGATCCAAAAGAAAAGCGGAGTATGCATTCACATACTCGGCGAGGACATGAGGACTTAATGGAACGAGGTTTACTTCAGATTGAACCGCTTACCTACATTCGAGGTCGGACTATTCCTCAACAATTTCTGATTGTGGATGAAGCTCAAAACCTTACTCCCCATGAGGTGAAAACTATTCTTACCCGCGCTGGTGAAGGTACAAAAGTGATTCTAACTGGTGATCCAGAACAAATTGATAATCCCTACATTGATGCAGCAAGTAATGGCTTAACCTATGTGGTAGAAAGGTTTAAAAATGACCCATTGGCTGGACATATTACTCTCAGTAAGGGGGAACGCTCGAAGCTAGCAGAACGTTCTACGGAACTCCTCTAAATTCCAAAAATGAGAGTGGGTGCGAAGCACCCACTCTCATTTTTGGAATTTTCTTTAGTGGCAGATGTGACTTGTGAAAAAGCTAAACTACAGTAGTGGCAATTCATGAATTGCCACTACTGTAAAATAAGAGTTTTAAGTAACTAGGCATAAGTAAACTAAAAACCTAGAAAGCTGTCCCGCCCGCGCAGCGGGCGGGACAGCTTCTGGTTTTAGGTTTTAATTATGGTGAGCTACTTAAGGCATTTTTGCGTAAGTCCTAAATTTATTTCCAATGCCCCAATCAATATCCTTGTGTAAATCTTCATGAGCTATCTCGAAACTACCGCCGAATTTTATACGGAAGCAGCAAAAACACCACAGGTTGGGCTGTGCTGCATTAGTACGCCACCACTGCAATTCCCTAATCTCAAAATACCTAAAATCATTGAGCAGATGAACTATGGCTGTGGAACAACCATCCATCCTACAGAATTACGTGGTAGTCCAACGGTTTTGTATATTGGGGTTGGCGGTGGTTTAGAAGCTCTGCAATTTGCTTACTTCTGTCGTCGTAAAGGTAGCGTTATTGCCGTTGATCCAGTAGCCGCCATGCGTGAAGTTGCTAGTCATAATTTGAAATTAGCGGCTCAAGAGAATGATTGGTTTGATCCTGAATTTGTGAACATTTTAGAAGGAGATGCCTTTGCATTGCCTGTTCCTGATGCTTCGGTTGATGTAGTTGCTCAGAATTGTCTATTTAATATTTTTGAGCCTCAAGACTTACAAAGAGCTTTAAAAGAAGTCTATCGAGTTCTCAAACCTAAAGGCAGATTGATTATGAGTGATCCGATCGCTACTCGTCCTATTCCTGCAAATCTACAAGCGGATGAGCGACTACGTGCTATGTGCCTATCAGGAGCCATGACCTATGACGAGTATATTCATTACCTAATTGCCGCAGGATTTGGACAAATAGAAGTCCGCGCCCGTCGTCCCTATCGCTTGCTGGATACCCATAGCTTTGATTTGGATACGCCGCTGATGTTAGAGAGTTTAGATTCTGTATCATTCAAGGTTCCCATTCCCAGTGATGGAGCTTGTGTATTTACAGGCAAAACCGCTGTTTATAGTGGGCTGGAGTCATCTCTAGATGATCAAGCAGGGCATGTTTTGCAGCGTGGTAATCCGACATCCGTATGTGATAAAACTGCGGCAAAACTTGCTGATAAGTTTCCGCAAGATGTGCTGATCACAGATTCTACTTGGCACTATAACGGTGGTGGATGTTGCTGATGTATAAGAATCCCCCCACCCCTAGCCCCTCTCCCACTAGGAGAAGTGAACAACAGTTTTATATATCTTCTTACTTAATGCGCTTACTTTTTGGAGCGATCGCCTTTTTAGCAATCAATGCCATCCTAGTTAATCCTGCCTTTGCTCAAGAAACAGCCCCGATCACCAGTTTCAATCCTCAAGAACTACTTCGCTCATCCTTGAAATGGGTGGAAAGCTTAGGTTACATCGGTGGGCTTGCTTTTATGCTCATCTATATTGTTGCGACCGTCGCCTTTATCCCAGGTTCCATCTTGACCTTAGGTGCAGGTGTGGTATTTGGTGTTGTCCTAGGTTCTCTCTATGTATTCATCGGTGCAACCTTAGGGGCGATCGCTGCTTTTTTAGTTGGGCGGTATTTAGCCCGTGATTGGGTTGGTAAAAAGATTGAAGGTAATCAAAACTTTGCAGCGATCGATCAGGCTGTTACACATGCAGGATTCAAAATTGTTCTGTTAACGAGACTGTCACCAATATTTCCATTTAATTTACTTAATTATGCTTTTGGAATTACTGGAGTTACGCTCAAAGACTATGCAATGGCTTCCGTTGGCATGTTTCCTGGGACAGTGATGTATGTCTATATTGGTTCTCTAGCTGGAGATATTGCCCGTATCGGTAGCGAGAGTCAACCCACAGATGCCACTATTCAATGGGTCATTCGGATTGTTGGTTTTATAGCTACAGTTGCTGTAACGCTATATATTACAAGCATTGCCCGTAAGGCGATCGCCGAAATTAGCAATTAGCAAATCCCAAGAGTGAGGGCGGCGTGAAGCGCCGCCCTCACTCTTGGAGATCTATTTTAATTGTGCTTGCAGTAATAAAGTCGCTTCATGGGCAGGCACAGGGCGGCTAAATAGATAACCCTGCACTGCGTCACAATTATGCGATCGCAAAAATTCCAATTGCTCTTTCCGCTCTACACCTTCAGCGATCGCTGTAAGATTGAGATTATGAGCCATCGCAATAATTGCTGATGTAATGGCGGCATCATCCTTATTTTGAGGAGTTTCGCGAATAAAGCTAGCATCAATTTTGACCTTACTTACAGGCAAGAGTCTTAAATAACTCAACGAAGAATAACCAGTTCCAAAATCATCAATCGATACACTCATGCCCCTTGTCTGTAACTGTTTCAGCATCGCAATTGTTGTATTTTGGTCTTGCATCACCAAGCTTTCAGTAATTTCCAATTCTAAATATTGTGGGTCTAAATCGGTTTCCACAAGAATTTGCATAATGCGATCGCAAAGATCGACAACTTGAAACTGTTTTGCAGAGAAATTTACAGCCATCCGAATCGGAGGTAAGCCTTCTCTTTGCCATAACCGATTTTGGGTACAAGCTGTTCTCAATATCCATTCACCCAAGCGCACAATCAACCCATGCTCCTCGGCTGCTGGAATAAATTGATTAGGTGGAACCCATCCTAATTCAGGATGTAGCCAACGTGCTAACGCCTCCATACAGTCAATCTCGCCTGTAACTAGATTAATTTGCGGCTGATAGAACACCTGAAACTCTGAGCGATCTAGAGCTTGGCGAATCCCATTCTCGATCGCTACATATTCTTTCACTTTTGCGCCGATCGCATGGTTGTAGAGTTGATAATGGTTACGACCACGTTCTTTGGCGCGAAACATTGCGGTATCAGCATTTTTCATCAAAGTCTCTTCATCCATACCATCATTGGGATAAAGACTAATACCGATACTCGTACCAATATAAAGAGCCATCTCTTCAACAAAGAAAGGACTTTCAAAGGATTGTAAAATTAGTTGAGCAAATTGTTGAATTGATTCTACACTCTGCAATTCAGGCACAAAGATCATAAATTCATCTCCACCCATCCTTGCTAAAAAGGTATTTTCAATCATGCACTCACTCAACCTTTTAGCAACTTCAATTAGGAGGCGATCGCCTGCGGCATGTCCCATGGTGTCGTTTACTAGCTTAAAGCGATCTAAATCCAAAAATAGCACCGCTAGTAATGGTGGGATTGCTTTGATTTCAGCGAAGTCATGGTGATCGAGATAGATTTGGAGTTGTACTGATGCATTGACTAAAGCCGTTGACAGGCGATCTCGAAACAGCACACGATTCGGTAAATCTGTTAAAGAATCATGAAAAGCAAGATGTTCAATTTCAGCTTTAGCCCGTTTACCCGCTGTAATATCTTCAACTGTTCCCTCAAAATAAAGAATATGACCAGCTATATCGTAAATTGCATGAACATTTTCCGAAGTCCAAATGATGGAGCCATCTTTTCGATAAACTTCAGATTCAAAGAATTTAACTTCCTCTTGTGCTTCTAAAAGTTTGATTAATTCCCAACGACACTGGGGATCGACATACAATTGCTCTTTGATATCAGTAAGATTAGCAATCAAATCTTCAGGAGAATCATATCCATAAATTTTGGCGAGCATCGGATTTGACATCAAGAACTTACCATCAACGGTTGATTGAAAAATTCCTTCAATCGCATTCTCAAAAATACTGCGATACTTAGCTTCAGCGCGTTTCAGAGCTTCTTCAGCCTGCATTTTTTTGGTGATATCATTGATCAAAATCAGTTCGCACTTATGATTTTGATAGTCAAGGGTATGGGCTGAAACTTCTACAAAGATCTGTGTGCCATCTTTTTTGCGATGTCTCCATACTTCAGGTACGCTAAATCCTAGGGATACTTTGGAGAGAGCCTCCAAAAGCATTGGAATATCTTCGGCAGGACGAATATCCTGTAAGGTCATTGATAGAAATTCTTCTTCGCTATAGCCATAATGATTTATGGCAGCCTGATTCACTGCCAAAAACTTTAGTGTTGCGAGATCATAAATCCACATCGGATTAGGGTTGTTCTCAAATAGATAGCGAGTTCGGCTCTCAAAATCTTGCTTGTTTTTCGCTGTCTGTTCCCAATCAGTAATATCTTCAAATCGATTCACAAAGTGAGGTTCCTTTGAGCCTCCAACATCAAGATCAGTACTTTGAAGCACTTGAACAATTTGTCCATCTTCGCGAATATAACGCACATTGATATAACAATGATCGATTTCTCCTGACAGTAATCTCTCTTTGAGAAAATAATACGCAGACAAGTCATCGGGATGGCAAATCTGCTGATACTTGAGTTGGCAGACTTGCTCAGCGCTGTATCCTAACAAATCACAAAAAGATACGCTAATCCCCCGAATTTGATCATCTAGAGTTGTTTCAAAAATACCAACTGTACTATTTTCAATGCATTTAGCTATTCGCATTAAGTTTTTAAGACGCTCTTGTTTAAGAATGTCTTGATATATGGGATTAAGATTGTGATATCTTTCAGCCAACTTTTTTTACCTTGTCGGTCTTATGGAAATTACAGCGCTGAGGTACTTAGAACTTTTGGGCAGGTCAAAATGTAAAACACATGATGATTTAGCTCTAAATCTTATAACAATCTGTCGAACATCAGCTAAATGAGTTTTAATGCTAAATCTACAATCTGCTCATTCGATAATGGTACAGGTAACTGCTGAATCTGGGTGCGATCGCGATAGAGTTCTAGCTTATTGGCGATCGCTTCAGTAATTCCACCTTCAGTCAAAAAATATGGCAACACATTAATTTTATGAAAGCCCTGTGCTAATAAATTCTCAATCTGCGTTTCTATTTTTGGCTCCACTCCCCAATAAGCGGCGATCGCCTGACTCTGGGTTGCCAAGTCCTCAACTACCTGATTTGCCCCAAACCGACGACTGCCATGCGCCATGAGAATGCGCCCCTGTTTTTCTAAGCCGCTTTCGTCGCTATATTTCTCAAAGTGCTGTAATAGTAGACTCGGAATCTGCTTATCTGTACCTACGTGAGCCATAAGCCGAAATATCGACCGATCTGAGGATTTATCAGGAAATTTTTCTGCTAATTTATCTGTTAACTTACTTTCCGCGATCGCTATTTGTTCAGGAATATCTTCGCTGACATGAACTCCTTCTAGCAAAAACAGAGGCAAAATCACAATTTCAGAAACCCCATCTGGGATCACCTCCGTCGCAAATTGTTCTAATTGCTGGGATAAACTAAGTTCCTGACCTTCTAGACAACCACCGCTAATATAGCGATTATCATAATCATCGCCATATTTATTTTTTCGCGATCGCGCTACGGCTACAAAATTTTGCAAAGCTAACCATGAACGGCGATCGCTACTGCCGTGGGTTACTAAAAAAAGCGCTGTAGCGTTCATAGTTCTGACTCAGTATAATTGTGATAGCTATCTTAGAACCCCTTTAAGAATTATCTAGATCCCCCCCAGCCCCCCTTAAAAAGGGGGGAGAATTTAAATTCTTCCCCCTTTTTAAGGGGGGGTGAGGGGGATCTCTTAGAGCTTTTGACCGCAATAAGTGATTCTCAATTGGTTTTATAGGCAGTTATCACAATTATACTGAGTAACGCATATCGAAACTATTTACGGAAAAACCCAAGGACTGAAGGCGCATCAATTAAAGCAATTAGATCGATTGTATCGATCGCGATTGCCTCAAGATAGCCTCACCACGCCTGAATTAGCTCAACGTCTTGCCGCAGTTAGTGCTGAGCTAAAGGAATCTATCTGCATATATATCAATAGGCGCGGACAGGTGATCCGCGTGGCGATCGGGACACCTAATCAAACTAAAATCCCACCCCTTGAATTGCCTCGCTATGGTAGCGATCGCCTCAGTGGATTGCGCTGTATTTGTGCAAGTCCTGATGCTCTGCCGCCTAACCCCACTGACTTAACGGCGATGTTGATGCAGCGTCTTGATGCCTTGATAATCTTGCCAGTTAATCCCAAAGGCTATGCTGAGCGGGGATATTTGGCGCATTTATTACCAGCTACTGATACAGAACTGCCTGAACAGCAGAATGCTTGGCGGGTATCAACGCCGATGACCATCGAGGCACTATCCAAGCAAGATTTCTTGGAATTAGTAGAAGGGCTAGAAGAAGAATTTAGCCGCAACTTTGCAGGTCGAGCCACTGATGATGATCGTGATCGCGTAGTGCTAGTCGGGCTAATGCATCAAAAAGAAAAGTCAGACTCAATGCCCTTTACGATGATTGAACTTGGTCAACTTGTAGAAAGCGCAGGCGGTAAAGTGCTAGATGCACTCTGGCAAAAACGCGAACGTCCCCATCCTCAGACCGTTCTCGGTGAAGGCAAAGTATTAGAACTCGCGATCGCTGCCCAAACTAAAGGTGCAAATTTGGTCGTATTTGATCGCGAACTCACGGCTTCCCAAACCCGCAATATTGAAAGAATGATCGGCTTACGAGTTAGCGATCGCACTGAAGTAATTCTCGATATTTTTGCTCAACGTGCCCAGTCATCGGAAGGGAAGCTACAAGTTGAGCTAGCTCAGCTAGAATATCGATTACCGCGCTTAGCTGGGCATGGTCAAGCTCTATCTAGACTCGGCGGCGGTATCGGTACACGCGGCCCAGGTGAAACCAAATTAGAAACCGATCGCCGTGTAATTCAAAAGCGCATCACCTTCCTTCAGCAGCAAGTTAATCATCTGCAAGCACAGCGATCGCGCATTCGCCAAAAACGAGTTGATCAAGAAGTCCCCACCGTCGCGATCGTTGGCTATACTAATGCGGGCAAATCAACTTTGCTGAATGCGATGACTAAAGCCGAGGTCTATGCTGCTGACAAGTTGTTTGCAACCCTCGACCCCACCACTCGCCGCCTCACGCTTACGGGTGAGGATGATCAAATGCATACGGTTCTACTTACCGACACCGTAGGATTCATTCATGAACTTCCTAAATCGCTGGTTGATGCCTTTCGTGCCACACTTGAGGAAGTCTCAGAAGCCGATGTACTAGTACATTTAGTCGATGCTTCTCATTCTGCTTGGGAAGATCAGCTTAAATCGGTGGATAAAATCCTCAAAGATATGCCGATCGCCGTTGGTCCAATCCTGTTGGTTTTCAATAAAATCGATGCTGTTGAAGATCCCAAGGCAATCTTAGAGAAATATCCTGAGGCGATCGCTATATCTGCGCTTAAACGCCAAGGCTTTGAGCAGATGAGTAAGTCTTTGCTCAAACTCATCGAATATGCGATCGGTAAACTATAAAATTTAGATGGTGCTTTGCACCATCTAAATTTTGAGTGCAGATCTTTGTAATTGCCGAACAAGCGATGCAATATGCCAAAATATAGGGAGTTAACTACAAGCTTAGATTTACAAGCTGATCGGCAATGTCTGCAATTTCCATAAAAGTCCCCAAACAAAAGCTCAAAAATCCACCACTGCAAGTCCATACCCTAGGCGATCGCGTATTACGTCAGCCAGCTAAGCGCATTAGCAAAGTCAACGACGAGATTCGTCAGACTATTGTGGAGATGCTCCAGACCATGTATAGCAACGATGGCATCGGTCTTGCTGCGCCACAGGTGGGGATTAACAAACAATTACTTGTCATTGATATTGAACTTAAGGACGAGAGTAAGCCACCTTTAGTAATGATCAATCCTGAAGTAAAGTCTTCGGGTGGTGATCTAATTACTGGTGAAGAAGGCTGTTTGAGCATTCCTGAAGTATTTCTTGATGTCGTACGTCCTGATCGCGTTGAAGTCTCTTATCGTGATGAAGATGGTAGACCGAAGCATCTTATTGCCGATGGATTGCTAGCCAGAGTGATTCAGCATGAAATGGATCACTTGAATGGGGTCTTATTTGTCGATCGCGTTAAGAATCCGATAGCCCTCAACAAAGAATTAAGCGCCCACGGCTTTGCGCCTAAGGATGTCCAAGCGATCAAGTAATTCTAGAGCGGCTCAAAGTACCGCTCTATTGCTCAGAAAATTTATTTAAGATTGTTTCAATGTTGATCCAAAAATTGCTGGATTGTCCAGAGTTCATCGCTGGCGATTCGACCATATTGCGCGAATTATTGCATCCTGACAAACAGGCGATTAACCTGCGTTATAGTCTTGCCCATGCCATTTTGCCAGTGGGCGAGACTTCGCAGCCACATTCACTGACAACTTCTGAGGTGTATTACATTCTCAGTGGCAGAGGAGAAATGCACATTGATGAAGAGATTCGTGAGATCGAATCTGGCGATGCAGTATATATTCCACCAGATGCAAAACAATTTCTCAAGAATATCGGTGATGAGCCAATTGTATTTATTTGTATCGTTGATCCTGCTTGGCGGAAAGAAGACGAAACCATTTATTAAAAACAGCCATGCAAAGCATGGCTGTTTTTGCCAGTCTTTTTAAGACGAGAGGCGGCGCTTCGCGCCGCCTCTCGTCTTTTGTTACCAAATTTTCCAATCACTCCAATTGAGATTAAAAATAGAAGTGTCTGGGAAAGCGATCGCATTATTATTTTTTACTAGCATCTGTTGTAATTGCGAAAGCTTTGGACTCACTCGCGGTAAATCTTCAACTAATTGATAGGGAAGTAGTCCTTCAGCTAGTGCAAAGGATGCAGTCGTTGCAGCAGCGGCTCCCACTGACCACTCGTAGGAATGGACACGATAACCTGCGGCAACGATATAACTAAAGGCGATATTCTTACCAGATACGATCAGATTATCGACTTTTTGAGGAATTAGCGATCGCAAAGGAATTTGTCCTGGGAACGCTGGTCCATGACCGTTACGAACTCCTGCTCTTTCAGTATTGCCAGCTTTTTCGACGGGATATTCGCTCAGGCAAGGATGGAAATCTAAATAATATTGAGCAATACCGATCGCATCAGGATAAATCGTAGAACGAGTGCGGCGAGGAATCTTTTGAGGCTCAGTATTATTTCTAATAGCACTGGCTGACTCTACACCTGCTAGAGCTTTCCATAAACTGCGATAGGTTTGCTCAGAGAGATTTTGGCGATAGGTTTCGGTACTAAAATCTACTTGTGATACATCGATTTCAGACATGCTGAAGCCTTCAGAATAGCCATAGGATGGACGACCGATAATTCTGCGAGACTCGCGAATGTAGGGATATTTGGACAGTCCATGCGAAGTTCCCATTGGCGAATCAAAGCCAGTCAGCAAACGGTGATTAGGGAAAGGCTTTTTCCAATCAGTTTTTTGCTGTGAGTCGGTTGTGCCTGCTACTAGCCAATAGTAGAAGCCAAGTGCAATTTCTTCACCACTTTTGAGGGTTTCCGTTCTTAAACCTCCCATCCATCCATTTGGCTCTAATTGCCCTAATTTTTGCAACTGCTCACGCGAATAAATGAGATTGTCTTTGTCAGTTCCCGGACGATAATCATTACCCCAAACCCAGTTCTGCATGGAGATATCCCCTGCTTTCATAGGCGAAACCCCAAAGGCATTCTTTTTCGGATTTTCAGTAGCGGCGCTCCAGATGCGTCGATAGGTAAAAATAGTGTCAAAGTTAGCCAGATTGGGCTTAGGGTCAGAGCCGTAATAGGGTAAGTAGCGATCGTAAAAACTGGGCTTTTGCTGTGGTTGAGCCTCAGCAGTTTGCTCCATGGCAAAGGTGTAGGTAAAGCCTTGTGTGCAGTATGGATCATTCTCGGTGACGGGCGATGATGGATTGAGATGCGATCGCGGATCGAGACCCAAACGATAGGGAACATCGGCTAAAGCAATAATTTCCCCTGTTTCCGTCGAATCAATCACAAACCAATCAGTAGGACGCTTTTCATTACTGGCAAGCGGAATGAACCGAATAATTTGTTTGTTTAATCGTGATGAATTTTCGTAGCGATAAGCATCTTCAATGATTGATGAAAGTGGCTCAGTATTTAGCGGTGGTGTATTGGGTGCGGGACTATGTTGTATTGCGATCGCGCCATCAATCAGTTTTCCGTCAGTACTCATTTCCAGCTTTTTAATTACTGTATTCGGAAACCATTTCAATTTACCATTGCCCTTTTGCGCCGCTTCCTGCAACATTCCCACTAATATTTGCTGAGCAGTATTGGGAATGAAACAAGACACACTTACCCAACAATCTCCCGCGTTCAATTTGCCATAGTTCTGCTCAATCCTCTTGCGAAATTCTGTGTAACCTTGAGGGAAAAACCAGAGATTGCGCTGTTTTTTTGCTTCATCTAAAGCCGATGTACCTTGAGCAGTTATCTGTCCACCGACCCAATCCGTAATCTCGGTCATGCAAACAGTACGACCTGCGAGTAATCCTTCGTAGGCAGTAGCTGTTCCTGCAACGCCACCACCCACAATCAGAATTTCACATTCTTCGCTACGATTTGGGGCTTTAGGAATAGAGGACTGGGCGATCGCCTGATCAGTAAATACTGTCGCTAAAGAGACTGAGCCAATCGCAAAGATAAAGATCCGAACTGTAGAAGCGAGATTTTGCAATGATTTTGACATGTGTTTTTTTTGTTCACTAATATCAGCAGAAATTAGTATTGAGCATACCAGTTACCCTTGGCATTATTAATGACTAGAGTCAGACAGAAAAGAATTAATAATCCTGTAATTAGATAGACAAAAATAGAGAGAATCGCAAAACTAAACATAATTAACCTACCCTACAACAAATTTGTAGACTGAGCGAAGTTTCGAGCCACTCAATCCCGCTGGTATAGCTTTAGTCACTTGCAACAAATCAAAGCCCAAAAAGCGAGTGGCGGCGATTCGTGCCACCACTCGCTTTTTGGACAGGGAACCAATTTTTGATGGCGCGGCGAAGCCGCGCCATCAAAAATTGGTTCCCCGTCCATAGTTTTACCTTGCCTTAAACTCATGACGCTAAAGTTAGAACTATCGTCAATCCTCACGAATCTAACTTTAGAAAATTATTAAAAACATGACCATTAAACGCAGAGACTTCCTAACTTTTATCGGTGGAATTGGCGGAGCAATGCTATTGGACGTAGGATCTCGCGATCGCTTAGACTCCAAATTTTCGATGCCTTTTATGGAATCTGAAGGAAACAGTGAATCTCTAGCCGCAACATATTCACTGTTAAACTTTAAACCAATTAAAGGACCAATGCCATTGGTAACGGATGCGATCGCTCCATCAAAACAGAGCCGATTTTATAGAACTTTTGAAGTAAAGGACGATCTAGTTTTACCTGAAGGATTTGTCTATGATGTCATTGCCGCATGGGGCGACCCAGTGGGAGACTCGCGTTTTGGCTATAACAATGATTATTTATCTCTTATTGAAACAAGCGCGAATGAAGGATATCTAACTGTCAATTTTGAATACATTAGTAGTATTCCTTGGGAGCAATCCTATGCAAAGGTTATTGGCAAAAAATTACCATTTGATGAAGTTGACTCAGCCCTTAAAGCTCTTGGTACTAAGGATATTGATGCATGGTCTTTACCAGTAAGCGATCCTCTCAAAGCCAAAATTGAGCTGATCTCCAAAGAAGCACTGATTGATTTGGGAATTGGTGTAATTTCTGTACGTCGAACCTCTGAAGGTAAATGGGTGCGGACAAATTCCAAAGCCGATCGCCGCATTACTGGCATCTCAGGTTTAGAAGATGGTCGCTATCTCAAGACTACAGGGGCTGCTGTCACAATTTTTCGGAAAAAGAATGGTTTAGGCTATACGGATAAAATCGGCGATCGCATTATTGGGACATTTAACAATTGTGCGGGTGGTACAACCCCTTGGGGAACTGTATTTAGCGCCGAAGAGAATTTTCAAGATTTTGTACCAGAACCAGTAATGCCTGATGGAACTTCCCTCGATCCGAGTAATAAAAAATTCATTAAAGACAGTGGTGATCTCAATGGTGTCGCCAATGTGTTGGGCTTAGCAGGGAACAAATACGGCTGGATGGTAGAGATTGACCCTGCTAATCCTGAGGATTATGGCACAAAACACACTTGGCTAGGACGCTATCGCCATGAAGCGGTAGGCATTCGCGCCGAGGCTGGCAAGCCTCTAGTATTTTATTCGGGTTGCGATCGCCGTGGTGGACACCTTTACAAATTTGTTAGCAAAGGGCTTGTCACCGATCCTAAAGACAAGGGTAATTCTCAACTTTTGGAATCAGGAATGCTCTATGCAGCTAAGTTTAATGCTGATGGTTCAGGTAGTTGGATTGCCCTAGAACCTTCTACCCCAATCAATCCCCATAGATTAGATGTCCTTGCTGGGAAAATGTTGCCTCTTCCCCAAAGACCCGCAGGTGGGATTTTCCGAGCAACTAAAGAAGAGGAGATTTCGGAATTTAAATCCAAGTTTAAAACTTTGGGTGATTTGTATGTAGGTAGCGATCGCGAAAAGCAAGGCGCAATTTTGATCGACGCTCACTATGCGGCTAATGCTATTGGTGCAACCTGTGCCGCACGCCCAGAAGACACTAAAGTAGCCACCGATGGTTCTTTATTTATTGCTTTTACTTCAGGTGCTGCTAGTGATAGCGATGGTAGTCCAGATTTGAGAATCTTTAAAGGTGCTGATGGTCAAGCTTATGAATATGGTTGGATCATGCGTTTAAATGAGCAGGAAAATCAACCCAATGCAATGAACTTCCAATGGTCAATGATTGCTACAGGTGGCGAACCTGCGGAGGGAGGTCTAGGTTTTGCCAATCCAGATAACTTAGCGATTGATCGCAGTGGACATCTCTGGATGGTTACCGACATGTCATCTGACAAGTATAACCTCGCGATTCCTAGTCGCAAGGAAAAATTTGGAAAATCTGTCAGTCAATCAGACTTGCGTGGACTTTACGGTAACAGTTCTATCTGGTTTTTGCCAACATCTGGCGCTGATATTGGGAAGGCTTTTCTATTTGGATTTGGTCCAATTGAATGTGAAACCACTGGGCCATTTTTCTCCAGCGATCAGCAGACCTTATTCTTATCAGTGCAGCACCCTGGGGAAATTAGAGGTACTCGCAAAGATATGGCTTCTGAATCTCGTCAGTTTGCGATGCGAACCACAGATGGCAGAGAGTTTATGCAAACTCGTAAAGTTCCCATCGGCTCTAACTGGCCATCCCTCAAGCCTAATGATGCACCAAAACCAGCAGTAGTTGCCATTCGCAAAATTAGCAATAGCTCGATCTAACACCAAAGCAGAAAACGACTACGCCGTTTTCTGCTTTTATGGCTATATTCACCTGTATGAGGACAAATCAAAAACCAAATAGTGTGAGGCGGCGCGAAGCGCCGCCTCACACTATTTGGTTTTTGATTTGTCCTAACAAGCATGGCGATAGCTATAAAACTAACGTGCATAGACGTGAACCCTTAATACAAATTAGAAACATAAGATGCATAGCCGTTATACATTTGTGTAGCATAGCGATCGCCTGTGCCTAGCATTTTCTCACTAGCCTGCGACCATCGAGGATGGGAAATATTGGGATTGACATTGGCAAGAAAATCATATTCTTGGGGAATACGTATATTCCAAAATGTAGCTGGTTGGAGATCGCTAAATTCAATATTTACTATCGACTTAATGCTTTTATAGCCATATTTCCAAGGCAAAACTAATCGAATCGGTGCGCCATGTTGTTTGGGTAACTCATGTCCATAGATGCCCACAGCCATAAAAGCAAGCTCATTCATCGCTTCCTTAATTGTTAACCCTTCGGTATAGGGCCAAGGCTCGCTCTGCAAAATTTGTCTTCTTGCCTGCTCTGGGCGAAAGAAAGTTGTAAATTTAACATGGGTTGCATTAGACTTTGGCTCCACTAATTCAATTAATCGCTTGAGAGGGAACCCAGTCCAAGGAACTGCCATCGCCCACGCTTCTACACAACGATGGCGATATAGTCGTTCTTCGATAGGCATTTTGGCAATCAAATCCTCGATCGCAAATTTTTGGGGATTTGCGACTAAGCCTGATACTTCCACAGTCCAAGGATGTGGTTGAAACTTCCCAACTTTCTCCCATACATCTTTATCTCCACTAAATTCATAAAAATTAGTGTAAACAGCAGCACTATATTCATCGGTAATTGGGCGATCAAGGGTAAAAGCAAGATTGCGGGAAGTGGTAATTGCTTTTAGGCGATCGTCTAGTAGTTTTTGTTTGACAATGGCTTTTTTTTCTTCGAGGGTTTGACAGCCAGCTAATAATCCCATAATGCTCAGGCTACCTAATCCAGCTTTCTTCATAAATCTCCGCCGATTTAGATAAACTGATTCTGAGGTTGCTTGACTTTCAGGCAGAAACCAATCTGGAAGAATCTTGATCAAAGTCATAAGAACATTCAACTATTTTAGAGCCTACAACTATAGTAGACCGATCCCCAATCAAGATGAGTGATTAGGGGATTAAGGGCATCTCTAAGCAACGCTTGAGAATATGCTCAATAAGTGTAGTCAATCTTCGCTTGAGTTCACGCATATCTCTACCCGCCAAACCTTCCAACTCCTCAATTAAGCTTTTGACATCTAAATTTTGAAAATCACCAGCTTTTAACTTAGCGATCGCCTCTTCTAACCACAAATTAAGATCGCGATCGCACAGCGTTGTTTTTTGCTTAGTCTGGGTCATGCGTTTAGTAGATTCGATAGAGAATTTACAAAATATATTTATGATTTACTGGAATATCGCGATCGCATCTTTAATCCTAATCATGAAATCCTAATCATGAGAGTCATCTCATCGATAGGCGAAGCCATAAACCCACATTTCTCGTAAAAAACCTTCGCATTCTCAGAAATAGCATGGACAAGAATAGCTCGTATTCCCGCAAATTCAGATGCTTGTAGAGTTCTTAAAATCGCGTCCCTTAGCAAGGCATGACCAAGCCCTTTTCCCTGCCAACTGCGATCAATTGCTAACCTTCCGATCACCATTACAGGAATTGGATCGGGCATATTGCGCCGCACTTTACCCGTAGCAACAGATTGAACCACTGAGCCATTAGCAAGGCAATAAAAACCAATCACAACATCTTCAGTACAGAGAACATAGGTACGCGAAGCACCCTCCATTTCATTTTTAATTGCTCTATTCTTTAACCAGTCATCTAGTTGACTATTGCCAGAGTCGAACCCCTTGATCTGGTGAGATAAATTGAGCTTTTCAGGCGATCGCAAATTATCTAAACTTATTCCCACGGAGATTTAGTTGTTAGTAATTTCTGTAACTTTTGATTTGGTTGAGGAACTTCATCTAATAATGCTGTAAATTCCTGATACTTCGATGGGGTCAAATCAAAGAAAGCCCAATCTAAAAGAACATCTTGTGCCTTCTGATATGCGGACTCAAGCATAAACTCAGAGCGTGTTTTACCCTGTACTTCGGCAGCACGATCAATGATATTCCGTTTCTCTTGTTTCACACGGATGTTAATCGTTACATCCCGATTTTGGCTAGAAGTGGTGTTATCTATCAAGGTAGACATAGGAATTTACCTAAAATATGAACTTCTTTATTGTAAGATTCTGTATATACAATGTCAACACATTGTCGGATTTTATGAAAAGCGATCGCCTCTTCTAACCACAAATTAAGATCGCGATCGTATAGCGTAGATTTCTGCTCAATAGTCTGGGTCATAGGTTTAGGCGATGCGATACAGCATTTATCAAAAATATCCCAAAGAACAAGGGGCTTCTTGTCCTTACTAGATTGGTCTTTAATAGAAAGATTGAGGTTAATGTTAAGTTTATTTGTGATCCTTAATACATTGCCTAAGCTACTTTTTTATTTTCTATTAAGCTTTTAAGCTGCTCAATACTCATCATAGTAGGTTGACTGCATTGACTGTGATGAATCATTCTATGACAGTTAGCGCATACAATAGCCAAGTCTTCCAAACTTGTTTGAGTTTCGTTGTCAACTTTAGCTAGAGGATTTTTATGATGAACCTCACAGAACCCTTTTCCCAAATCACCATAAAAACTTACAAAATCAAATTTACATACCTCACAACTTAATTTCCCTGTTTCACTTAAAATCCTTTTTTTCTTCTGCTTAATAATTTTAGGATTACGTTCACGCTCAATGTGAATAGCTAGCTTTTCTCTACCTTCAGTTACAGCAGAGGTATTTTGAGCAGGCTCTGATGAAGAAATAGGTTGAAGTTGATCGGGTAATTTAGGTTCAACTATTACCTGTTTTGACCTATTTGTATTTAAACCATTTTGTAATTCCTTATAATTGAGCGAAACCTTTTGAGCAGCTGTAATGCCTAAACTTGATAATTGCCAAATGCCTCTTGGTGAATTAGGAGAAATATAACCAGATTTTAAAAGGTCATTTCTAGCCCATTGCACCATATTCTCCCATTGGCGTTTACTTTTATTTCCTTCAGATGTACAAAGTATTTCTCTTTCCTGTTTAGTCAATTGAAAATAGTCGGCTAATGGTCGATATGTATCTGAACATTTAATCCTAAAATCTGAGCCGCCACGAAAATATATAAAGCTATGCAGTGCATCTCTTATCTTGCTAGAAATAGGATAGGACATAAAAAAGAATATGATATTTGTGTAAAGTAGATAAAATAAGTATATCTCAAAGAACAAGGGGCTTAAGCCCCTTGTCTGAATCTAATTACTCAATCCCATCAAGAGGCGCAAAGCCTTGACGCTGAGTGTTTTCGGTGATCGACCTTGGCTCTAGGAACTGCAATAGATAATCGCGTCCGCCAGCTTTGGAACCGATACCGCTTAGCTTGAAACCGCCGAAGGGATGGCGATCTACCAATGCGCCTGTGATACCGCGATTGATGTAGAGATTGCCTACTTCAAACTCGCGATAGGCGCGTTCGATATGGGAAGGTGTGCGCGAATATAATCCGCCAGTGAGCGCGAAGTTTGTATCATTCGCGATCGCCAGTGCCTCATCAAAACTATTTGCCTTGATTACAGCCAACACGGGACCAAAAATTTCCTCTTGGGCGATCGCACTGTCAGGATCGACATCGCCAAAGATAGTTGGACTGACATAGAAACCGTGATTGGGAACTTCGCCTTCATAGGCTAATTTCGCAGTTTCCTTTCCTTTAGTGATGTAGTTCTGGATATTGCGTTGAGCCGCAGCGTCAATCACAGCACTGAGTTTAGTATCAGGAAGGTGAGCTTCACCGACAATTAGAGAACGGGTGGCTTCTACTAATCTCTCCATGAAGTTATCGTAAACGGGAGCGAGGACGATCGCTCTGGAACAAGCGGAACATTTTTGACCAGCGAAACCAAAGGCGGAGTTCATTACGCCCACTACGGCTTGATCGAGGTCGGCGCTCTCATCGATGATGATGCCATTTTTACCGCCCATTTCGGCGATCACTCGCTTCATGTGTTTTTGCTTAGGACGCAGGATCGAAGCATCGGTGACAATCTGACAGCCGACTTGTTGGGAACCTGTGAAGGCGATTAGATGCACATCGGGATGTTTGACTAAATGGGAACCAACAGTGGAACCTTTGGCGGGAAGATAGGTAAATACGCCTGTGGATAAACCTGCGGCTTGGAGAACTTCAGCTATTTTTGCACCAATTACCGAGGACTGTTCGGCAGGTTTGAGAATCACGGTGTTACCTGCGGCGATCGCTGCCACGCTCATACCCAAGGCGATCGCAAAGGGGAAATTCCAAGGCGAAATCACGACCACTACGCCGCGAGGCTGATAGATGTAAGTATTATCTTCCCCAGGAATATTGCGCTGTACGCCCGACTCAATCCGTTCCATTTCCTTGGCATAGTAGCGACAGAAATCGATCGCTTCGGAGACTTCGCCATCACCTTCACGGATCGGTTTAGCCACTTCCCAACAGATCCATGCAACTAATTCTTCGCGCCGATCTTCCATAATATCCGCCGCCCTGCGGAGTAGATCGCCCCGTTCTTTCGCACTGAGCTTTTTCCACGAAGAGAAAGCATTTTTAGCAGATTTAACTGCTTCTTCAGCTTGGTCGATGCTGGCAAGACCGATTTTGCCGACTAATTGCGAGGAGTTAGCAGGGTTGATGGATTCCACATAGTTTTCGGTTTGAACAGCTTGACCGTTGATGATCGGTAGATAAGTTTTACCCAGTTGATTGCGAACTTTTTCTAAGGCAGTTTGGGCAGCTTCACGTTCTGTTTGAATGGCATAGTCGCGATCGCTAGAATTAACAAAGCCATCAAAAATATTCAGCGCAGGTGCGCCATTGTAATTTTGATCCCGTTCTGTTTTAACAGGAGCAGCAATCAATTTGCTCACATCAACACCTTCACCGCTAATTCTCAAAAAGGAACTATTGGCGGTATTTTCTAGCAAGCGGCGGATCAAGTAAGACATCCCAGGAATCAAATCACCAAAGGGACAATACACCCGCACCCGATAGCCCATATCGGCGATCGCCTTGGCAAACTTGTCACCCATGCCATAGAGGCATTGGGTTTCAAAGGCGCGACTGGGGATATTTAGAGTTTGAACAATGGCGATCGCCTTGGCTAAAGATCTCGCATTATGGCTACCAATTGCCGCATAGAGATATTGATGATTTTCTAAGAGAATCTGAATCAAGCGCTCATAGTTGGCATCGGTGGAAACTTTATCGGAGAATACAGGAATAGCCCAACCCTGTTGATAGGAACGAATCGTTTCCCGATCCCAATAGGCTCCTTTGACGAGGCGCACAGTCACGGGCTTACCGCGTTGCTTTGCCCATTCGACTAGTTCTAATAAATCCTGCTCACTATCGCGTAAATAGCCTTGCAGCGTAATCCCAACATCCGTGCGATCGCAGAATTCGGGTTCCATTAAGACTTGCTTGAGAATCTGTAAGGTGAGCGACTTAAACTCATACTGCTCCATATCAAAATGGATGCCACAGCCTAGAGCTTGTGCCTTACGCAATAAAATTCTTGCTGGTTCACTGACTTTCTCTGTCGTTTTGACAGGATCGAGAGGATCGAATTGGGAATAGAATGCGCTCAATTTTACGGAAACCTGAACCCGTTTTAGTTGTTCGCTGTCAGCTTTATCAATCTGATCAATCAAGCCCCAATTCTTAGCTTTATTAGACAAATCCTCCATCATCGCAATATAGCGATTGAGATATTCACCAGCTTCTAGTTCGCTAATCACTGCCTCACCGAGCAAATCCATCGTAAAAGCAAAGCGATCGCGCCTTAGTTTCTCAATCGATTTTGTCGCTTCTGATAAGTTCTCACCACAGATGTAGCGCTTGGCAAGAGTCCCCACAGCAGTAGAGAGCGTTGTTGCGGCAGCCGTAGCTGTAATCGAATTAGGATTATCAGTACTAAAATTCAACAAGGCACGCAAAGCAGGAACTTCTACGGCATCACTGGCGAGATATTCCTGCATATGTCGCGCAATTTCAGCTTTGCTTTGCAATGCTGGCAAGCAATCGATCAATCTAAATAATTGCACCCGTAAGCCTTCATTTTCCATTGTCCAAGCCATGAGCTTGTCATCAAGGCGCAATTCATCCTTAATTTGCGATAATTTTGACCAAAAGGAACCTTTCTCATTGCCACTTAAAATCTTCTTTGCGATTTCCTGTGTCTTCGCTTCATACTTAGAGATATCTAGAGAAGTATCAAAACTTCTACCTACTTGCTTCGTTTGGCTAGCCACGACTTTTATCCATAATCCTTGCAATCAATTAGTATAGCTAGCAACCATCCTGAACTTATTTTAAGCTTTTTTAGTTGAAGTCAGAAACTTAGAGGTATTGATTCGCTCTCTATAAGGGTTAGCAGCGATCGCAGTAGTTTAAAAGTTAAGTTAAATTATAGAGAAGCCATGACAAAAATCGATGTGTAATGCCGATCTTAGATTTGTACCTAGAAACTATATCGGCTAGCTATAGCCACCTGTATCAGGACAAATCAAAACCCAAATAATGTGAGGCGGCGCTTCGCGCCGCCTCACATTATTTGGGTTTTATGTCCTAACAAGAATGGCGACAGCTATATATTTACGATGATGATAAGCCTGACCGATTAAAAGCGATCGCGATGATGTTGGTGGTAATCGGTGAAAACACTATTTGGCAATGACGCTCAAGTTGCAAAAAAAAGGACGGCACATTGCGCCGTCCTTTTTTGGATTTGTAAAGCAAGTTGTAATTAGCGATCGCCACGGATTAACAACAACTGCACAAGTTGCAGCACCGCATAAATTGCCGTCGCCACATATGTCCATGCAGCAGCGTTAAGCACCTTACGAGCGCCAAGATTTTCTTCACCTTGGAGAATGCCTAACTCATCAATTAATCGCAAAGCGCGGCTAGAAGCATCAAACTCCACAGGTAAAGTCACAATGTGAAATAGGATCGCGCTAGCAAACAAAGCAATCCCAATATTGATGAAAACTACACTCAAACTGCCAAGGGATGTCAAAAACAGGCCAGCCATCACCATCATGGGGCCAAAGTTTGCGCCAATATTTGCTACTGGGACTAGCGAGGCTCGAATATTCATAAATTGATAGCCGCGCACATCCTGCAAGACGTGACCACATTCATGGGCAGCGATCGCTGCCGCTGCTAGGGACGAGGACGTATACACTGACTCGGATAAGCGCACAGCCTTCGCAGAAGGATCATAATGATCGGTCAGTTCTCCTGCTACTTGCTCTACGGTTACATCATGAATACCCATGCGTTGCAAGATTGTCTTAGCAACTTGTGCGCCTGTCATTCCTAGACTAGATCGCATATCTGCATATTTTTCGTAAGTTGCTTTGACTCGCTGCTGCGCCCAAAACATCAAGATCATCCCTGGGATCAGGATTAAATAGGATGGGTGAAAAAACATTGACTTTTCTCCTGCTGACATTTCTATTTATGATTATGCCCTTGTCACTCTGGTCTCTGGCGGTAGTGAAAACACTACTTACATAGCTAGAAAAATCTACTAGAAATATCTATAAGATTAGTGGGAGAGGTTATGCATATGGCTTAACCGTAAGATATTTAACTAGATTTTTGTGTTCAAGAATTTAATCTAATCTTTTTATAGGAACAGCCTGACAAATAAAAAATAAACAAGAAATTAATGAAACAAACGCGATGGTAAAAAGAGCTAAGTTTTTTAAGCAATATTCCTGAAAAAGCTTTGGTAAAGGATTAGACAATAAGTATAATTACTCAATAGCTAAGAACTGATAGATTAAGTATAAAGAAAAGTTTAAGCGATCCCCAATTTGACAAAATTTCTAGCACAATGTAATTATTCAAACGGAGCCAGCTTATATATAGGCTCTGAATTTAAATACCAAATTAATAAAACACAAAAAAAATAAGTGATCCATCAAGACAACTGGTAATTTTTACCTAGTCACGTTGGGTCACTTATTTTTTATGTTTTTTGTATTAACTTTTTTTAAGAGATCGCTGTAATAGCTATTAAGAAAGGACAAAAGAAATTTATATTTCATTTTTTGTAGTTGAATCTTTAATTACCAACGATTAAACTACTAAGTATTTAGACTCAAATAAAATTACACTAACGGATTATAAAGAAAATATTAAGCGATCCCAGTTTTGGATACCTATCTTAGAGAATAAGATCATTCAAACGGAATCGGCTAATTTAAAGATTCTGAATTTTAATGCCAATTTAATAACATTTTATGTAAATAAATGGTTTGCTATGATTAAGTAAGTTCACTTAATCGCAGCAAGCCATTTATTTTATTTGAGACTTTTGCTTGTTGGATTTAGGGAAAAGCTAATTAACTAAGACCCAAATATTTTTCATTTAATTATCTGATTCAAGTCTTTTAAACTGGGTAAGTAGGTATAGTCACTTCGTGGAAAGATTTAATATCCGTAGCGTTATTGAAGGTTATACCCAAGGCTACTTTTTGATGTCAGAGGGTGATGGAGAGCCAATTGAGTGGTATTACACTAACAGCCGTACCTTGATCCCACTTGATCAGCGCTTTCGATATCCTAAATCTTTGCAGCGGGTCATCAACCAAAATCGCTTTGAAGTCAGGATTGATAATGCCTTTGAGCAAGTGGTAGAAGGCTGTGCCGATCGCGAAACTACGTGGATATCGAAAGAACTGCGATCGCTTTATAGCAATTTACACAAGGCAGGTTGGGCGCATAGTTTTGAGACATGGCAAGGCGAGCAACTAGCTGGTGGGATTTTAGGGATTGCCATACGCGGGGTATTTATTGGTGAGTCGATGTTTTTTAAGATTCCTGATGGCTCGAAGGTAGCGATGGTGAAGTTAGTGGAGCATTTGCGATCGCGCGGTTATAGTTTATTTGATGCTCAATTAATGAATCCTCATCTAGAGCGATTTGGAGCATTTGAGATTGATGATGATAGTTACCAAGCTTTGTTAAAGCAAGCATTAGCCAAATCTTGCAACTTCCCGATTTCTGAAAGTGTAGCCACACTTTCAGAAACTCAAACCTAAAGAGATAAAGGATTGCCGCACTCCGCGCGGCAATCCTTTATCTCAAAATCGGAAATTACTATGGCGATGGGAAATATGAGGTAAAAAAAAGTTGTGACAGAACTACATCAAGTTGGCGAAATTATCCAATCTCGATACCGTATTGCCAGCGTTCTTGGACAAGGTGGTATTGGAATCACCTATGCTGCTTTTGATGCCCAAACAGGCGATCTCGTGGCATTAAAAGCCCTATCATTTCGACGCATGAATGAGTGGAAAGTGCTGGAATTATTTGAGCGAGAAGCGAAAGTATTAGCTCAGCTCGACCATCCAGCTATTCCCCGTTACTTGGACTATTTTCAGATTGATACTGATCATGATCGCGATTTTTACATCGTGCAGCAACTGGTAGAGGGCAAATCTCTTGCACAGGCGATCGCTGATGGCTGGCATGGCAGTGAGGAAGATATTAAACAGATTGCTGAGCAAGTGCTAGAGGTGTTGAGCTATCTCCATCAACTCAAGCCGCCTGTCATCCATCGTGATATCAAGCCCCAAAATATCATTCTTCAGCCCAACCGTAAAATTGCTTTGGTAGATTTTGGTGCAGTTCAGGACACCTATCGCAGTACACAAGTAGGCGGAAGTACAGTTGTTGGCACTTACGGCTATATGCCACCCGAACAATTTCGAGGCAAGGCTGTTCCTGCTACCGACCTATATGCGCTTGGTGCAACGATTTTATTTTTACTGACGGGGCGATCGCCTGCGGATTTACCTGAAATCAAGCTCAAGATCAGTTTTCGTGACTCCGTTAGCATTTCATCGCATTTTGCCGATTGGCTGGAAAAAATGATTGAACCAGCGCTCGAAGACCGATTCAGTAGCGCCCAACAAGCCCTTCAAGCCTTGCAAAATCCCATCTTGCCATCACTCGAAAGTCGAATTAGTGACCTAGAAATTAGTCGTTTACTTAACCCAAATAGCGATCACCTCAACCATAAATATCAATATCCCAAACCTTTGGGAAGTCGCATTGAATTAAAAAATACTGATAGTGTTTTAAAAGTTGAGATTCCACCTACAGGGCTGCGTGGTGATGGCGCAAGCATCCTATCGTTTGCAATTTTTTGGAATGGTTTTTTGATTGTCTGGACATCATTGGCTCTGAGGGCAGGACTTTTTGCTCTTTTCTCAATTCCCTTTTGGATTATCGGTATTGGCATGGCGTATGCGGGCTTATCGATTGTCTTTGGCAAGGTTTGTTTAGTAATTAGCGATCGCTCCTTTAGTATTGATTGGGACGTTTTAGGAATCAAGCGCCATGTCCAAGGCAAAACCCAAGATTTGCGACAAGTTGAACTCAAGAGTTCTTACGAAGTTAATAACCAGCCCGTAATGGAGTTACGTTTAAATCAAGGCATTTATGTCCATAAGTTTGGGTTAGGGTTAAGCCGTCCTGAGAAGGAATGGTTAATGCAAGAAATTAATGACTTTTTAGAAACATGGCGATCGCGTCATTAATCATTACAGCAATTGCTGATCAAACGAGCCAAAATATAAATCCTGAAAGTGCTACTTTGCAGCACTTTCAGGATTTATATTTGTTTGGTTTTAAGCTCAAAGCGTTGTAAATCAATCATCAACAAAATTTATTAGCTTGTCTTTATTTTTATAGAACAACCATTTCCATAACAAAACTATAGAAAAAAAGAGTTAGCTAGTACAAACCAAAACCCAAGAATCGAGTGGCGGTGCTTCGCACTGCCACTCGATTCTTGGGTTTTATGTCCTAAGCCTTAGTACAGGACAAAAAGTTGCAAAAGTAGGCAGGAAGGGGTTTTATAAAAGATAACCACATCACAAATAAAACCCCTATGAAAGAGATTAACCTATTTC
>NZ_JACJQY010000025.1 GCF_014696925.1 Phormidium tenue FACHB-1050
GGCATGTTTTCTAGTGCTTCTCGTTCATATTGTGGTGGTTCTTTCATCCCTTTACTTTAACCACTTTGACTCTTTTGTCAATTTCTTACCTGATTCTTTACGAGGAAATAGTGGGACAAGGGGCTGTGCCCCCGTGCCAGCCCTCAACCTATGCTATTACAGAAATTCCTTCCACGTAAGGTCAGTTAAAAAGAGGGAAGAATTTAAATTCTCCCCCCTTTTTAAGGGGGGCTGGGGGGGATCTAGACAATTCTTAAATGTTTGCTTAAGCTGCGATCGCTACTTTTTCTAGATTCCAACGCTTTGTCGCTTGGGCAATACGTTGTCCAAAATATTCGGCGGTTAGGCGATCGCCTGAGTCGAGAACTGCTTCTCCACCAGATAGATTCATGGGAGTTTGTCCCATAGTACCAAGGAAGGAACCTAAGCGATTAACTCCATCGGTTTTGCCTTGATAAGAGCTTGGGTGTTCTCCTGCGCCTATCCATACCATGCCATGCTGCGCTGCATAGATAGATAAGTATATTAGAGTGCCTTGCTTGTCGCCACTGAGGGAACTAGAGTGGGTAAATCCCGCCGCAATTTTATCTTTCCATTGTTGGGTAAACCAAGCGGAACTTGCTGCGTCCAAAAATGCTTTGAATTGAGCGGCGACTCCGCCCATGTAGGTAGGAGAGCCAAAGATGATCGCGTCGGCTTGATTGAGCTTTGCCATGATCTCGTCATCTTGCCAACGACCGTTGGTAATTTGCTCTCCTGTAATCCGCAGCAAATCAACATGATGAGTGACTTTGCGAGATCCTACGGCGATCGCTTCGGCGGTTAAGTGGGTGTGACCAGAACCAGAAAAATAAACAATGGCGATCGTTGTCATAGCAACCTCTGTGAGTTGTTTGAGTTGTTGATGTGGGTTATGATTAGATACTAAAAGTAACTACCTACGAAAGTAAAGTAGGTACTTTTTCGTAACTAATAGGAACTTTCTGGTAACTAGTAATGGTGCAGCGATCGCGTGAGCTTAATCCTTGTCCTGTGAGTGCTTTGACAAATTTATTGTCGGGACCTTGGACTATGTATATTTTGTGGGTGCTAGCAAATTCGGGACCAACAAGGTTTGGTGCTTTGAAGCGCAAGATAGAGGGTATTTCTACTAAGATGCTGACTGAACGTCTTCGCATGTTGGAGCAGGAGGGGATTTTATATCGCCACTATGAGCCAACGGTTCCGCCTCAGGTAACCTATGGATTAACTGAGAGGGCGATGGAGCTGATGACTATTTTGGATCAGTTGGATGATTTAGCTCAGCGTTGGTATGGTCAGGGGCAAGAGATTGCTGGTTAACTACCAAAACTCTATTCTCAATCTCTACTTTTTTAGCTTTTTCGCGCCTGTTTGTTTAACTTTTGCTTTCTCTTTTTCGCGTTCTTTTTGAATGCGTTCTAGTAAAACTGATGCTGGCTCGTCGTTGGGGTCTTGCTCGACGAGTTCGCCTTTAAAGGCTTTAGAGAGAATAGATTGGTTGAGAGTGTCTAAGTTTTTTGCAAGATTTATATATTCGCTTTCAATATATTCTATCCGATTAAAAACTATATCAATCATCTCAACGATTTTAATTTGTTCTTGCAGTGATGGTAAGGGTATTAGAAGACTCTGAATATCACCTAATACTAGTCCCACTTTTGTAGCGCCTCGTTGAAGATCCCTAAACTGTTTAACTCCACCTTCAGAAGAAGCAAGATACCATGCTAAATATTGAGGACAAATATAATTGACTGGTCTTGCTAGTGCTACGTGCTGATTAACATAAGCTTCAGGAAAACTGGCTGGAACTAGTCCTATCATTCCACAATCAGCAGTTATTGAAATTAAAATATCGTTTTCTTTTACTTTTGTTCTAGTTCCTTCTATTCCTTCAGGGAGTTGAACTCTTTGTATAGAGTCTAGATCAAGCTTAATTGTTTGTCGATTGAGATTTCCCATTCTAATAAAGATACTTCCTTTTTCAGAATAGTATTTTGCCCATCCTCTAGATCCACTTGTTACAAAAGAAAAAAGCTCTTTAGATCGAACAGTTTCCCAACTTTCAGGGATGTCAGAAATTTGCAAGCCTTGTTCATCTATTTCAGAGGAGAATAATAATTTGTCTTTAGTCGATTGATTAAATAGTTCTCGCTCTTTGCGAATTCTTTCTAACAATACAGAAGCAGGCTCAATGTTAGGATTTTGTTCGCGCCAATCGGCTGTGAGGTCGCCACGAAAAGCGGCGGCGAGGACAGATTGACGAAACTGCTCAATTAATTTGGGGATTGCGTCTAATGCTTCTTTTGCCCTACGCGATCGCACCATCAACGCCTCAACCTTCTCCACAATCCGCCTCTGCTCATTAAGCGGCGGAATACGAAATTCAGTATCAAGTAAGAAATCTTTTGGTAAGCGTCTTTGACCAACAACACCAGTCATATTGTGGGCTGCATTATATAGATAACGTTCTTGACGTAGGAAACGGTATAAATACTCTGGTAAAACGGCTCCTTGACTACGAAGAACATGAAACTCTGTTGAGCCACAAGCAATTGAATTTACTAAGTCCTTTGCAACCGCAACTTTGCCATTTTCCATGCAAGGAGATATCTTCGCAAATATCACATCTCCATCTGTGAAGTGTGTATATCCCTTTCTTAGTTCACCTAGCCTCTTAACTTCATGCGTTTGAATTCTTCCATTAATTCCATCTACTGATGACATTGGGACAAAAGAGATTTCTAAATCATCAGAAATCTCTCTATTATGTTTTGGATTGAACTCACATAGATCCTTAATACAAGCTATTTCCCACCCTATTGGTAAATCATCATTATCAGAAAGAATAGAAAAATCAGAACTCATAGACATCATAGGGCAAACACAAAAAACGCGATTCAGACTTAGATATTTAACACAAACACAAGCCTCTAAAATATCATCATCTCACCGCCCCACCAAACAAATAGCAAAACACCAAAAACAAAGGGTTTGGAAACCAAACACTAGGAACCCCCTCTAACTCCCACTTTCAAGGGGGAGAACCAAGACTCCTTTCTGTGACTCCTTTCTGGCTTCCCCCCTTCCAAGGGGGGACTGAGGGGGGTAAAAACTACGCTTAAACGAGATCGCCCCCATTCACCTTCAACCAAGCTGTCAAATCTCTCCCTGACTTAAAATCACAAATCGCATCTAGTAAATCATCCAACTTACTCTCAGGTAGACAATTTATCTTTGCCTTTGACTCCGCAGAAACCCTCTTAAAGCGTCGCTTTAACACACACAAAACAGACTCTTGCTTACCTTGTAACTTGCCTTTTATCTCACCTCTCTTCTCGCCTCTCTTCTCGCCTATTTTTTCACCTATTTTCTTACCTTCTAGCCTTGCCTCGCGGCTATAATCTGCTGCTAGCTCTTGAAATAGTCTTGATTGTTTTAGCTCATCAAAAGTCAACATAGTCTCTATTTCCTTTCGACTCAAATTGTTAAATTTATTTAACAACACATCTACAATTAATTCTACTGTTTTTTGACTAACAGTAGCTTCACGCTCTCGGTTACGCAACTCACGCACCAAATCCCGCGCCATATCCAAAGTAACCGACTCATCGGCAATTATTAACTCGACGATACCCACCTCTAACGAATTGTCAGAGCGATCGCGCAGCGTATCCAAATAAACACAGCGAATTCTTTGACTCACAAACAACTCATGAAATTGTCTGGGGATACCCTCATCCAAATTGCGAAATTATTATTAATGATCAAGTAATATGCTAGAAGGACTACTGTAACGGCATTTAATAACAAATAAGTTCTGCATAATCTAGACTGATGGTTAACGAAAATCTAAAACTGATATTACAAGAATTAACTTCGCTTCCTCATGAGACTGAGTGGGTTGAATTTAAGATGAACAATAGCAGCCCAGATGATATTGGTGAGTACATATCCGCTATATCAAATTCTGCGGCATTACATGGAAAAGTTACAGGTTATATTGTATGGGGAATTGAAGATACAAGTCATAACATATTAGGAACCATTTTTAAACCACGCAAACAAAAGATTGGCAATCAAGAACTAGAAAACTGGCTAGTTACCCAGATTTCCCCACGAATTGATTTCAAAATCCACGAATTTACTATAGAAGGGAAGGATATTGTCCTATTTGAGATACCAAGAGCAAATCATACCCCAATCAGATTTAAAACAAGTGAATATATTAGAATTGGTTCTTATAAAAAACTGCTGAGAGAGTTTCCCGAAAAGGAGAGAGAGCTATGGTCGATATTTTCGCGAAAGCCTTTTGAAAAGGATATTGCATTAGAAAATTTAACAGCAGATGCAGTTTTATCACACATTAATTACTCCGCATATTTTGAGTTGATTGGACAGAACTTACCTGACAACAAAACAGGGATTATGCAACGTCTAGCTTCAGAGAAACTAGTGATTAAAAAATATGGGGAACTGTTTGATATTACTAACCTTGGCGCTATCCTTTTTGCTAAAGACCTTAGAGCTTTTGATCGGTTGACTCGTAAAGCTCTTCGAGTAGTAATTTATAGAGGTAAAAATAGGGTAGAAACTTTACGGGAGCAACTGAGTAATAAGGGATATGCTGTTGCTTTTGAAGAGGCAATTAAATTTATCAACGATCAGCTACCTCAAAATGAGCAAATTGGGCAAGCATTACGCAAAGAAGTAAGAATGTACCCAGAACTTGCAATTAGAGAATTAGTTGCCAATTCAATTATTCACCAAGATCTTTCAATACGTGGCACAAGCCCAATGGTTGAAGTTTTTTCTGATCGCATTGAGATTACGAACCCAGGTGTGCCGCTAATTAACACGTTGCGATTTATTGATGAGCCACCACGCTCACGTAATGAAGATCTATCTGATTTCATGCGTCGTATTAATATTTGTGAGGAGCGGGGGAGTGGGATTGATAAGGTAATCTTTGAAGTCGAGTTGTTTCAGCTACCAGCGCCAGATTTTGTGATAACTGGAGAAAATACCAGAGTAACCCTTTTTGCTTATAAAAAATTAGCTGATATGGATAAAAAAGATCGTATTAGAGCCTGTTATCAACATGCTTGCTTACAGTATGTATCAAATGATCAGATGACTAATGCGTCACTAAGAAACCGTTTTTCAATAAGCAATGAAAATTACTCTATTGCATCACGCATAATTGCAGATACTCTTGATGCATCTCTAATCAGACCTTACGATCCTGACAATACATCCAAGAAACACACCAGGTATGTACCATTTTGGGCATGATTTTGGGGAAGTCACAGCTAGCTATGTGACGGCTATGTGACGGTTATGTGACTGGAGAATGTATCAAAAAAACATAATTTCTTGAAATGCTTGCTACAGATGTCTTGCAGCACATAAAAAATATACTTCTTATGTGATTGTCTGTACCTCGGATTTGGATAGCGTGCTTTGCCCACTATCCAAATCCCTTTATCCCATATCTTGCCAAATCTCCTCATTAATACTCTCCAACACCGCCAACAACTCACCATTAAAAGTCCTATTCAACCGCACAAAACCACCATACTCAGTCTTAAACGCCCCACGATCCAACGCCTCGCGATCGACGATCGTTTCCGCCTTTAACTGCTTACCGATCCTCTCCAACAACTGACGCTGAGGCGCAGTCCATGACCGACTACTCATGATTTTACGAACCGCCCGATCCACCCGATCGCTATAGGGTATCAACGCATCACCGATCGCCGCCTGACGGATAAACCCAATAATCGAAGCCGCAATATCCTCATTCTTGCGATCGCGCCAAGCCCCTTGCAAATCGCTCTCCCGAAAACGATTTTCCTCCAATAACATCTGTAACTCCTTCAACTGAGCGCGAGTCAAATCCTTCGGACTCTGTACCGCCACCATCAACGCAGGAATCAAATTGAGATTGTCCGCCAGAAACTTCTGGAACAACTGCAAATACTCATCGGGACGAGTGGAATAAATGCTCCCATCTTCGGCAACACCATAGCCACGCTGCACCGCAACTAGGCGATCAGGATGGTACGAAATAAATACAGGCATAGTGCGATCGTCAGGCAAATCAATCACCGAGGCAAAATCGGGGCGATCGCGAAACCAGTTGGCTAATTGCGAAGGTTTGCTAGCGCGGAGATCATCTAATAGATGCTCAAGCGACAAACCTGCGATCGCCTCCAATTGTTCGCGTTTAGCCAGATTTGCACGACGCATTTTGCGCTGGATTCTCGCAAAGAGTTGCGGCAAGATCTCTTGATGATGACGCGGATCGCTAGTGCGGGTTAGTTCCTGCACCAACTTCTCGCAACTGATTTTAGGAATTACCGCCACAGGCTTCATTTCCGTAAATTGCGACATCACCCCAAAGATATTCACCGCATCAAACACTCGAAAGCGATCTTTGCCAATCTCAGTACAAGGGCGCGTAGCCCGACCAAGCATCTGCTCAAACAAGATCCGCGAATTCACCCGCCGCAAAAACACAATATTGCAAATCTTCGGCACATCAATGCCCGTAGTCAGCAAATCCACCGTCACCGCAATTTTGGGCAACTGCTCATTTCGATACTTCTTGATTAGTTCCAACGGGCGATCGGATGCTCCTGTGATCTTCTGCACCGCCTCATCTTCCACCTCTCCATACTTAGCAATCAGCGCCTCCTTCAGCAACTTCACCACCAAATCCGCATGATCATCCGTCGCACAGAAAATTAGAGTTTTCTCCTCTAACATAGGGTCAATCTGTTCCGCCAGATATTCACAAACCACACGATTAAAAGCAGGGGTAATTACCTTCTTATTGAAGTCCTTAATTTCCACCTTCACCTCATCCGCCGTTCTGCTCAGATCACGCTTGCCAGTTCGTGGATCGATCACCTCGATCTCCGCACCCTTTTCCCAAACTATCCCCGACTGAGCAAGTTCTGTCTGAATTAAATGCGGTGATTCATAATCAATGAGAAACTTGTCAATCACTGCTTCCGCATAGGTATATTGAAAAATTGGCTCACCAAAAATCTCGGACGTATGCAGCGCAGGTGTCGCTGTAATTCCAATTCTCACCGCATCAAAATATTCCACCACCCTTCGATATTTAGAAACATAGTCCTCAAAATCACGAAACTCCAACTCAATGGTGCTGAGTTCGCGATCAAGCAAATAGCCACGATGACATTCATCAATAAGCACGCAGTCATAATCATCCACATTGGGACTGGGCGCACTGTCGCTCGGATACATAATCCGTCTCACAAAGCTCTGCACCGTCGCCACATGTACCTTCGTCTCGCGATCGCAACTGGCATCCTTCAGCTCTTTGACTTCATAAATATCCGTAAATGCTTGCAGAAGCTCCATTTTGGTTTCTTTAAAAGCAGCGATCGCCTGATGCCCCAAGGAAGTGCGATCAACTAAAAATAAAATCCGCCGAAACCGCTTCGTTTTTAACAATCGATAGATCAGTGCAATGCAAGTTTTAGTTTTGCCCGTCCCCGTCGCCATCGCCAGCAAAAGCGATCGCCGATCTTCTTGTAAAGCTGCTTCGATGGCAGTGATCGCCTTAATTTGATACGCCCTCAGATCAAACCCATAGTTAAACTGCTCTTGGGCAAGTTGCTCATGGGCGTGATCGAAGTCCTGCTCCAATAGATCAATCAATCCCTCTGGTGAATACCAACCTGCGATCGCCCGTCGCTGATTCGTCGCCCGTCGCACATCCCGAAACCAAATCCCGCTTTTAGTATCCAGTTGCGCTAGATAGGGACGACCATTGGTCGCAAACACAAACGGCACTTGAAAAGGCTCCAGATCTCCCCAAGGCGCACCCTTAGCAAGTTGAAAATTATCACTAGCCCGAAGCGATCGCGCATAGCGATGCGCCTGATCGATCGCCCCCGATACATCCTTACTCTCTCGCTTTGCCTCAATAATTCCCACCAGTTGCAAACCCACAAACAACGCATAGTCCGCCGCCCCTTTGCGCGTTGGATATTCAGCGATCGCCAGATTTCCGCCTCGCACAGGACGCACCCCCTTCCCATAGGTCAACTCCTCCGAATCCACCTCCCAACCAACATCCCGCAGTTGGGTATCAATCAGTCGGCGAGTTTCCTGTTCATCCAGTTCCACCTTGGCAGCGGCAGCTTGCGATCGCGGGATGATCCTTTTTAGATTCGCCTCACTGTTTTGGGCTTGCTGCGCCTGTATCTCCGCCAAGTGTTGCAAAGCTGTTTGCAATTCCTGCGCTATTTCCGCCGCCAACTGTTCGGCTTGGGTTCTGGCACTCCGCTCATCTAACAAAGCTGATTCCAATTGTCGTGCCGTCACCTCTGGCGGAGTCGGCTCACAATATTCAGGCGCAACAAAATCCTTGGCTTTCCCCCAAGTCCGATGAAACCAAATCCCTAACTGATGCGCGTATTTGAGAATGCTCAACGCCGTTCGGCGATCGCCCACACTATCATGTACCGCCCGATTTCCCGTTTTGCGAAGTTCATGAAACAGGCGATCGATCTGTCCGTGAATAATGCCGCGATCGCGCAGTCGATTCAATAACTGCACCTGTGATTCTTCTACATCCTCGTAAAGCCCCACCCGCGCCGCAACTAACTTTGCCAAAAATTCCCCAAACACCCGCAACCGAAATAAGCAAGCCACAGGATCATTATGATAAGACCGCTCGGCAAGCGTCCCCAATCTCACCAATTCGACATCATGCTCTCTCAGAAACGCAGAATTCGTCGATGCTTTCATGGCATAGCTAAAATACATTACCTAAAATTATAGCGAAAAATCCAAAAATTAGAAAAGAACGCAAAGCGTTCTTTTCTAATTTTTGGATTTTTCCAAGACTTTTCCTAGATAATGATCATAGGCGGCGCAACGCGCCGCCTATGATCATTATCTAAAAGCTCAATGACCGTAACCTCTGATATCGTCCAAAAACTCTGGAACCTTTGCAATATTCTGCGTGATGATGGCATCACCTATTTGCAATATTTAACAGAACTAACCTATCTCCTGTTTCTCAAAATGGCGCAGGAAACCGATACAGAAATAGGCTTACCAGAGGGCTATCGGTGGCAAGACCTCTCATCAAAAGATGGGATCGAACTAAAAAATTTCTACAAGTCAATGCTGGATCATTTGGGTTCTAGCGCCTCATCACCACAAGTACAAGCAATCTTTGTCAATGCTCAAACCTCTCTCAAAGAGCCGCGCATAATTAAGAAACTAGTTCAGAGTATTGATGAACTCGACTGGTTTTCCGATCATCGCGATGACTTTGGCGACCTCTACGAAGGGCTACTACAAAAGAACTCCGAAGAAAAGAAATCAGGAGCAGGTCAATACTTCACCCCTCGACCGCTCATTGATAGTATGGTCGCACTACTCAAACCCCAAGCAGGAGAACTGATCCAAGATCCCGCCGCAGGGACAGGTGGATTCTTAATTGCTAGTCATGCCTACATCAAGCAACAACTAGGCGGCGATATATTCGCACTCTCCGAAGCCGAGCAAGAATTTCAACGCAAACATGCTTTCTATGGCATCGAACTCGTTCAAGATGCCCACCGTTTATTGTTAATGAATCTACTGCTTCATGGCATTGAGAGCGATGTCAAACTTGGTGATTCTCTTTCTTCCGAAGGTCAAAATTTAGCCAAAGCCGATATCATTCTCAGTAATCCTCCTTTCGGCACTAAAAAAGGCGGCGGAATGCCCACCCGTGACGACTTCACCTTTGCCACATCCAATAAGCAGTTAGCCTTTCTCCAACATATCTATCGCAATCTCAAGCCCAAAGGACGCGCCGCGATCGTGCTTCCTGACAACGTTCTCTTTGAAGATGGTCAAGGCAAATCCATTCGTGCCGATCTGATGGACAAATGCAATTTGCATACAATCTTGCGACTACCCACAGGTATCTTCTATGCCCAAGGCGTAAAGACGAACGTATTATTTTTCCAACGTGGCACAACTGAGAAAAATAATACTCAAGAAATTTGGTTCTACGATATGCGAACCAATATGCCCAACTTCGGGAAACGCATTCCCCTGACTCGCGATCGCTTTGCCGACTTTGAGTTAGCCTATGGTGAAGATCCAAATGGCAAGAGCGATCGCAAGGAACAGGAAAGATTCCGTTGCTTTAGCCGAGAAGAAATTGCTAAACGTGGCGAAAATCTTGATATCTCATGGTTACGCGATGACAGCCTTCAGTCCAGTGAAGACCTACCCGAACCCGATGCGATCGCTGCCAATATTCTCGATAAATTACGCACTGCGATCGCCGAAATGGAATCCCTAAGCGATTTACTAAACTAATCAACAAAAGTTGAGCAGTGCTTTGTGCTGTAGAACTTTTGTTGTTATAGCTGTAGTCACTTGCATTGGGAAAAATCAAAACCCAAAATAAAAGTGGTGGCTCAACGACTGTAGAGATGCAATCTCAATTTATCTAAACTTGACTAGCGACTGGCACTCTCAACTTAACCAAAGACTTTTGCAAAACACTCGGCTTAACACTCAACCAAACTTGATTGCGATCATCCTCAGTATAGCCAACCACCACCGCCCCCACAGGTGAACCAATCTCAGGATACATTTCTGGAGTCATCGCACCACTATCCAAAAAATCTGGAATCTGGATAATTCCCTTTACATTCTCATCCCCAATATCAACAAACACCCCAAAAGGTGCATGAAATTCCACTTTCCCGTAAATTAACTTCCCAAGCTGATACTTAGTTTTGACTTGATTCCACAGTTGACTATTCATTAGCTATTCTCTCTTTAACACTCTAGGGAACTGGTTTAAAGTAGGAAATAAATCTTGGGGGATCGGTAACTCAATATACGAACCACCCTGATAAGTCCTCTCAAGCGGTTTAAAAAGGCGATCATATGTTTCTTGATCTATCGTAACTTCTAAAATACCTTGTTTGTAACTTTGGTTATATTGTTCAGCTAAACTTCTAGAGTTAGCACCAGCAAAATAACACTTACCGTCCTCATAGGGTGGATTGTAAGGAAAATCCTCTACCTGAAAACCATTTTGTAACAATTTCTCGCCTTTATTCGGCTGCGGTGCTTTGTAAATAGTGACTATCACGATAATGTGTTGCTACCTAAACGCAAAATTAAAACAACAAAAGTAGTGCGGCGCTTGATGCTGCACTACTTTTGTTGTTTTAATTTTGCCTCATAACAACTCTCCTGTTTCCTGTAATGAATGCAAGCGATGATAAATGCCGCCTTGAGATAAAAGCTGCTGATGGGAACCAATTTCTACAATTTGACCTTGATCTAAAACCACGATCTTATCGGCTTCGCGCACAGTGCTAAGACGGTGAGCAATCACAATTGTGGTGCGGGTTCCCTGAATCCGACGCATAGCAAGTTGAATCGATCGCTCGGATTCGTAATCAAGACTAGAAGTTGCTTCGTCGAATACCAGAATATCAGGGTTAACTAGCAACGCTCGCGCAATCCCTAATCGTTGACGCTGACCACCCGAAAGCCGCACACCGCGCTCACCCACAATCGTGTTATAGCCACGGGGCAATAAATGCAGGAACTCATCAACACTAGCGATCGCACAGGCTTCTTGGACTTCGGCAAAGGTCGCTGTAGGATTGCCATACATGAGATTATCCATGAGCGTTCCATTAAAGATATCCACCTCCTGATGCACGATCGCTAAACGTTTACGATAGCCTGTGATATCTAGTTCCGTAATCCCCTGACCATCGATCAAAATCCCGCCATTCGTTGGCTCAAAGTAACGGAACAGCAGTTTCACCAAGGTGGATTTGCCTGAGCCAGACCGTCCGACTAGGGCAACAGTTTCATACGGCTCAATTGTAAATTGGATATTTTCTAAAACATGACGATCGCGATCGTAGCCAAAGGTAAGATTACGAAATTCGATTTTGCCATCAAAGCGATATTGGGGATATTTTGTATCTGGATGGAGCGCGATCGCTGCATCCTGTCCATTTGTTTGTTTCATAAACTCATGAAACCGTAGCATCGAAGAATAGCGCCTTGCAAACACTTCTGCTAGCAAACAAATCGGCTTGATTTCTGAATAAGCCATACTTGCCAATGTGGAAATGGTGATGAAATGCCCGATGGACAACTTGCCTCCAAAAGTTGCAAATAGAGCGGCTCCGAACACCACAAATTGACAGGCTTCCAAAACCGTATCGCGCACTATCCCCAGTTTCACATAGCCAATATGAATCCCCCAAAGCGAAACTTTTGCCTCACGCACAAGGCGATCGCTTTGGCGTTTATATTCCTTGGCTTCGTTGGCAAAAGCCTTGACAGTTTTGATATTGGTAATAATTTCCGAAGTACGACTTTCTGTATTTTCTTGATAGATATCAAGGGTTTCTTCCAGCTTAGTAAGATCCATCAGCTTCCCTAAACTACCCCATAGCACCAAAATAAATGACACTAAAAAGAAAGCGGAAATCCACCATGCGATCGCACAAATAATCACAAAAATACCAAGGATTCGCACCACTTTCGGAATCAACTGCCCCGCGATTTCGGGATAAGACCACATGTGATTGGCTAAGCCTCGCGCCACTCTCCCTGCAATCCGTCCCGCGTTGTTCTCATCGTAAAACTCAATGGGCAAAGTCAAAATCTTAGCGATCGCTTTTTGAGTCTGATCACGACGAGTTTTGAGCGCGATTTCCCAATGGAAGTTATTGGCAAACCATACTTGTATGGGCGCACGGATCACTGTAACTACAAAGATCAAACCCGATAGCGTGATTAATGAATTCGTCTGATTTATCGATTGTCCAAAGAGTGACACCGTTGCTATGACGAAGTTGTTGATTTCATAATCAAGCGATCGCCCCGACAACACATTCAGGATTTGCCCAACTGCATAGGGAACAGTGAGATCAATAATTTCAAATAAACTAGAAGCAGTGATGCTCCAGATCGCCTTTGTCCGATAGCGTTTAAAATAACGTGCGATGTCCCAAAAATTAGCTGTCATGCTCGTCAAAATCCACAATTAGAAAACCTAGACATAGCAGTTTTAATTTTGCTGTGGGCAAAATTAAAACTCAAAATCCTTACTGAGATTGATTTTTCGTTTTAATAAAGAACCAGATTTTTGATGGCGCGGCGAAGCCGCGCCATCAAAAATCTGGTTCTTTATTTTACGGCGCAGCCCTTACTCATTTGATAACCGCTATAAACTAGTTAGGACTTACGCAAAAATGCCTCAAGAACTATATTGTAGCCTAGGGACAATTGATGAATTGACTCTAGGGTGATCATCCACCAACCCAACCTTAAAGCAAAAAACATGTCGGCAAATCAAGGTCAACAACTAGAAACGTATAGTAGTAAGCATCCTCAAGAGGTTCTACTGGTCAAGCTACAAATTGATGGTGAACTTGACGAAGTGATGATTTTTAAGGGTTTTTCTAGCTCATTGATGAGAGCAACTGCCTTTGATCCTGATGTACCCGTAATTAGCGATCGCGCGGAAATTTTAAACATTGATCGCCTCGTCGCACCCTATAAACCCAATCAGCCTAACTATCTCCAACAAGGGATAAAATGGGAAGAGTTCCAAGATTATTTGTGATACACACTCACAAGTTTAAATTCTTGCAGAGTTGCGCCTCTTAGGGGCGCAACGTTACGGGTTTGAGTCTAATTACAGATTAGTAAATATGCTTGACGAAACGCGGCAATCAATTTATGACAGACAAGTGAGGATCGCTTCACTACTGCTGTATCAAAATGTATTAAAGCAAGAAGCATGGGCTGCCTATGTAAAGCTGTTGCGTAGCCTTGCTAACTATGCCTTAGACGGACATGAAAATAGTTCACGGCGACTTTACTATTTATTTGCCTATGGTAGATGGTTTAGAGCGATCGCTTCAACGGGTTTCAACTGGCGAGATTATGTCATTTCGCAAATTCTGGCTTCTGATAATCCCTTTAGCCAGTTAGCCCAAACCACAGCCCTTAATAGTTTACCTGTGTCATTGGTTGTAGCCGCCAAGCATGATCTGCAAGTTTTAGAAGAAATTAGTCTTTGGGGTGGAAATAAGTTAGTTGATTGCATCGAGTCTTTTGGCGATCACCCTGTTGCTTGGCAATTGATAGAAAGTGACATGTCGCAAATATCAGAAGCGAAGCGATCGCTAATTCTCAAGTTTCAAGCAACCGATGACTGGACGCAACTCTTACCCGAATTAGCTGATTATTACAAACACTCAGGCACGGGGATATTTACCGATTACGGAGCCTTCCGTTGGCACAAAGGTCATCTGGAGGGAATTGCCTATCCAGATCTGGTACAACTATCCGATCTGATCGGCTACGAGTCACAACGCCAAACTTTATATAAGAATACAGAAGCATTTTTGGCTGGCTATCATGGGTTGCACACTTTGCTCTATGGCAGTCGCGGCACGGGCAAATCTTCAATGGTCAAGTCATTGATGTATGCCTTTCGCGATCGCGGTTTACGTTTGATCGAAGTTGCCAAAAATGATCTTAAAGACTTGCCAATCATTGCCGATATGTTACGCCAAGTTCCCCAAAAATTTATAATTTTTGTCGATGACTTGTCCTTTGAGGAAGAAAGCGAAGACTATAAAGCGCTTAAGGTAGTTCTGGAAGGAAATCTTTCGGCACAGCCTGATAATCTCTTGGTTTATGCCACTTCCAATCGTCGTCATTTATTGCGCGAATATTTTAGCGATCGTCCTACCTTAAGTGATCTCAGTAGTAGCAAAGAGGTCAATCCTTGGGACACGGTGCAGGAAAAGTTATCCCTAAGCGATCGCTTTGGTTTGACTCTTACCTTTCTACAAGCCGATCAAGAAATCTATCTCAAAATCGTGCATCACCTCGCCAAACGTGATGGTATTAAATTGTTGGATGACGATCTCAATTTTCGAGCTTTGCAATGGGCTACTCGCCATAATGGACAATCGGGGCGCACGGCTCAGCAATTTGTCAATTTTTTACAAGCAGATTTAGAGCTTAATAGTTGAGATTGATTTTAGTGTTTCCAGCGCCTTCGGCGCTGGAAACACTAAAATCAGTTTATTGAAAGCCCGCCAAAGGCGGGCTTTCAATAAACTGATTTTTATAATTAGAGTTGCTAAGGCGATCGCTATAGCAATGTAAGTTTTGCCTAGAAACCCAAAAGATGAGTGGCGGCGCGAAGCGCCGCCACTCATCTTTTGGGTATTGTTAGTTTTTCCCAACCACAAAAGGCATGTCGATACTTTGCTTATATTTTGCGCCGCTCTTGGTGGTTTGATTAATTACAATTCCATAGGCTGCGTTGTAATCAGCTTTCAGCCAAGGGGAACAATAACGACCGACGGGCAAAGTGTAAATATTGCCATTAACGCTTGCCCCCTCACTAGGTTGCAATTTCGGCGGAATCTTAAAGGTAACAGTACGCCGTTGGACATAATCGCTAGCGACCACACCCGTTGCTGATTGCTTGCTAAAACATTGCACCTCGATTTGTGTATCCTTGAGCAGTTCTCGCACATTACCGCGATCGCTAAGGATTAATTGATTGTCAGTACCAACACCTGAGATTTTTTGTAATTGGAATGAACTGACGCGATCGGGATTGAATCCACCTGTAATCTTTACCACTTGAAGATTGTTCTCAGGAATAACTTGATATTCCAATGTCCCTGGTAATTGATATTCGAGTTCAGCATTCTCATTACGGACATTGACAGTTGCACCAATTTCCACACGATCAACACCCAAAGCTGCTGGAGTTTCTTTGGCAGCCCAATCAAATCGATAGAACAATCGAGCCGTATCTTTTAGATAGGTGTATCGATCTGAAACGTCAGAACTGGGGCGCAGTAAACGCAACAAACCACTTCTCTCAACCCAAATATTTTTGACTAAGCCAACTTTTTTACCGATCGCAGTTCCTAATGGTGTGCGATCGCTCGTAACCTCCGATGGAATATCTAAACGCGGTACAAGGGTAACTTTTCCATAATTACCTGTCTCGCCATTGCGTCCACTATTGCTAGTTTCTCCATCACGTCCGCGTTGGCAAGAATAATACTCTGTCTGGGTGACTCCTTTATTAGTGCGCCGATAGAGCCAATCATCTTTCCGATATTCAGAAACCTTTGAGTATAAGCGATTAAAATTAAGATCCCAACCATCACTTGAACGCCCACAAAGCCGAGTCTCTTTGGAGTAATATTGCCAAGGAGATTTAGCGTCATTAAATTGTCTGCGTTCAGTCTCTAGCGTACAGTATTTAACCTGCCATGATGTTTCTTGGCATTCACAGCCCTTGCCTCCAACTGCGCTACGCCCGTTTCGACCGCCTTTCCCCCCTGCATTCCGAATTTCTAGCTGTTGAAGTGCAGCAATATTGGTATAAAAAATGATGGCATTGCCCCCATTGCCGCCACGTCCACCATTCCCGCCATCTCCGCCACGTCCACCCGAAGCGCCTATAAGGGAATATTCAGGACGATAGGGTTGTTCACAACTGCTAGCCGATCGCCCTGATGTGCCATCTTCAGCATCTTCACCGATTGTGCCAGAGAGATCATAGGCAGCAGGTTTACCGTCACCAACAATTTTGATATCTTGACCATCTCGACCATTACGTCCGTCTCGTCCGCGATCGCCGTCTTGTCCAGTGCGCCCAAAAGTAGCTTGGGCGATCGCCTCTGAGTTAACTGACGGGATGATTAAAGGTAAAGACAAAATTGCGATCGGTAAAGCGTGGATTAAAGGTTTAAGCGATCGGGGTTTCCACATAATGTAAAGCCTTCTAAATCAATCTACTTCTGTTGTTCTGTTGACATTATTACTACAGAATGGGTTCCAAATATAGCGAGGTAAAAAAAACAAATGAAGGTGGTGCTTAGCACCACCTTCATTTGTTTTTTTTGCATTAGAGAACTAAAGAATTCCTTCCTTTTTAGCCATGGATATCATCAGATCAACCACACGGCAGGAATAACCCCACTCATTGTCATACCAAGAGACAACCTTAAAGAAGTTCGGATTTAGCTCAATGCCAGCTCCAGCATCAAAAATACTCGATCGCGAATCTCCTTTAAAATCTGTCGAGACAACCTCCTCATCGGTATAACCGAGAATGTCCTTTAAAGAATCTTCTGAAGCAGACTTCATCGCTGCACAGATTTCTTTATAGCTGGTAGCCTTTTCAGTCTTAAATGTTAAATCTACCACCGATACATCAGGCGTAGGAACACGCAGAGCCATTCCCGTCAGCTTCCCTTTCAGTTCAGGCAACACTAAAGCCACAGCTTTCGCCGCACCTGTTGAAGAAGGAATGATATTTTGACCAGCACCGCGTCCGCCACGCCAATCCTTTTTGCTAGGACCATCCACCGTTGGCTGCGTAGCTGTCATTGCGTGAACAGTAGTCATTAATCCTTCGGCAATACCAAAGTTGTCATTGAGAACCTTAGCGATCGGCGCTAGACAATTGGTGGTACAGCTTGCATTAGAGACAATTAAATCAGTGGCAGGATCAAACTTAGTGTGATTTACTCCAACTAACAATGTGGGTACTTTTTCGGGATCTTTAGTTGGCGCAGAAATGATTACCCGCTTTGCACCTGCGTTGATATGCGCGATCGCCCCAGCATAATCAGTAAATAAGCCAGTAGACTCCACCACATAGTCCGCTTTTAGTTCTCCCCAAGGTAATTCTGAGGGATTGCGAATCGCAGTACAGGGTACTAATATCCCATCGATCTCAATACCTTCGGGCTTAGCCGAAATTTTACCGTCATAGAGACCGTGGGTGGAGTCATGTTTAAGTAGATAAGCGAGGTTATCAGAGGGAACAAGATCGTTGATTCCGACAATCTCGATTTCGGGATGTTTGGCAGCAACACGAACCACTAATCGTCCAATTCTGCCAAATCCATTAATACCAATTCTGAGTTTAGCCATATTTTGCTTGTCTAGCAGATTTATAGTGCTTCGCGATTATGCTACCTCAAGTTTTAGTGAAGCAATCCTTAAAACATTAATATGTCAAGACTTGCATACATATAACTATCGTCGATTGTGTTAGGACAAAATCAAAACCTAAGAAGAGAATGACGGCGCTTCGCGCCGCCATTCTCTTCTTGGGTTTTATGTCCTACACTTGGCGACAGCTATATAATGAAGTGCTGTGGAGCGCTGCACTTCATTTCTTTGAACACAAAGCTCCATAAGCAAATTCTTGAGTTGAAAATTTAAGGAAAAAAATAATTATGTGTATTTCGCGCTTTCTGTAGTAACATAGATATTCGCAACGGGATGTAGCGCAGCTTGGTAGCGCGCCTGCTTTGGGAGCAGGATGCCGTAGGTTCGAATCCTATCATCCCGACTTAAAAATAAAAAAGCGCCTCATGAGGCGCTTTTTTATTTTTCTGACAAAACTTGCAAATCCTGCGATCGCGTAAATTGTTTACGCCATGCGGTAATACCACCCGTCAAAGTTACAACCTGATAACCGCGATCGCGCAGATACTTATTTGCCTTGATTGAGCGCATTCCCGAAGTACAGTACAAAACTATTGTGGGTTTAGTTTTTTGCTTCTCTTCATAGCTTTTCACAATCTTGTTAATCCTTTGAAACCCTAACTCAGTCTCAATTTCAGCTAATGATACAAGCACGCTATTACCAATGTGATCCTCTTGATATTCTTCGGGCGATCGCACATCGATTAATACTATAGATTTAAGCTTGCTATTAGCCAACGCATCGACTGAAATTTGCGGCGTGCTAAAACTTTGTAAATATATAGGTAAACTCATTTGCTGCTGATAAGCCAACAGACTCAAAGTCCCAAGACCAAATACTAACAATGCACCAAATATAGCTAAAGGAATCAGATATTTCCGCTTAGATATAAATCCTTTAAAGTTGCTTTTTGTTAGTTGAAATGCTTTTCTATCCATTAGATTTTCTTTCTTCTAATCTTGCTTCTAAATAGATGCTTAAATGGATAAATTAAATGATTAAAATAATTAGTCTTAGTATTTAATTCTGTTCCATATTGCTTTGGCAATTCTTGATTTGGCATATGCCAAGTACCAAATATATAATCAAGGATTGGTAACTGTACAGCCAGATTTTGAGCATATAGTTTCGGATGACGATCATGATGCCAATGATGAAATTCAGGTGTAACAATAATCCATTTTAAAATTGGAAATCTTACGCTAATATTGGCATGAATAAAAAAGGCGATCGCACTCGAAAAAATTGCATAAACCGCCAAAGCCTCAGTCGAGAAACCTAGCCAATAAAGCGGAATCATTTGGCAAGCCTTGGTCAAAATCTGCTCAAAAGGATGTACCCGCACAGTCGCAAGCCAGTCCATATGGGTGGAACTATGATGAATTGCGTGGAATTTCCATAACCAAGGCACAGTATGCATTAGATAGTGAATTATATAAAAACTAAGATCCCCAATAAATACGGCGGCGATTACTTGAAGAAAAATAGGTTGTTGGCTAACAAAGCTAGATAAGGTGGGAATAGAACCTTGTCCAAATAAGGCAAATATAATTAATAATTTAGTTGTGCCATGACCAATAAAATAGCCTGAAAAATAATAACAAAGATCTGTAAACCAACCTTCTCGTAATAATTTTTTATGATGTAATGCAAATATTTTTTCAATTGGTACAAATACAAAAATAAGGATTATTATTCCTTTAATAACATTAGGTATTTCCAGCATTATTCAAATCACTAATTTTGTTCGTAAGTTAGTTCTAAATGTAGGATGTGTTAGTGAAATGTAACGCATCAATTAGCCAGAAATGATGGGTTACGCTATCCCTACCCCATCCTAAGTTTAAACAACTTACTTATTAAATATTCATAGCCTATTGTATCCAAACCCAAAGTGAGTGGCGGCGGGAAGCACCGCCACTCACTTTGGGTTTTAGAGGCTGACGTAATTGGTGACAGCTATAATCTCAGGATTTTTAGCGATCGCCTCCTGAGTATCTGGAGAAAAACCATTGGGGAACTTGCAATTTTTAAAGGTTGCACCATACCAGTCAATACCTTCTATGTTTGCACCTGAAAAATCACAATTTTCTAAAACTGCATTTACAAATCGCGCATTTGTTAAGTCTGCATCATCAAAAGAAGTCACCACCGACATCTTAACTTTTGCAAAGTGGAGATTAAAAGCCCTAGTCGCCAAAACCGCAGGCAAAATCGCCAATACAGCAAACAAAATTGCATAATGAATTTCTCGGTATTTAATCCAGCTATAGCCAGCCGAAATTGCCGAAGATACTCCCACCGCCATCCAGACCATACCCACCGCGATCGCCCCTTTTTTGTAGCCCAGATATAGTCCAAACATAGACATTCCAAAGGCGGCAATCATCACACCTATCCCAACTATCATCAAGGCTGTAGAGTTTATGCCAGCGATTACCATTACTCCAATTAGCCCCATGTAAATATAAAAAATCCTTCTTTGAGAGACTGCCGCAGCCGTAGCAAATGCAAATATCCAGACAAAAGGATTTGTCAACCATCCATAGGGATTTGAGACCTCACCACCACAGCCTATAAGCACGAATCGACCTAGGAACCAAGCTGCTAATCCTAGAGGAATTCCCAAAATAATATGCAGAAACATATTGATGCACTGCTTTTGGAAGTTTTTTTCATCTTTTGCGATCGCTGTTTCTGAGAAATCAGCACCTGTTAGCCCCGCTCCTCGAAAATCACAACCTTTTAACCTTGCACCTGTAAAGTCAGCAGTCTGATCTTCACCTTTACGAAATTCATTTTGAAATGATTGATTTTGAAAATCTCGATAACGATAATTTACATAATTATTCATATTATTAATTGTTAAATATCTTTATTAAGTGTATGTAATGAGACAGTTACTCTACTAGGACAGTTCCCTCTGCACATTTGGGGATACCATTTTCTAGAGATGGTTTGGGTAACTTAGTCTTTACTCCAAGGATCGGTGACTCACAAAGAATCGTGACTGTAGTTAGCTCTTTTTTAGTAATTGGCTTTGTGGATGATTTGGGACTAGCCTGTTGATTTACATTTTGCGATGTTTGAGCTTTTTCAGGTACTACAAACACTGCACCAACAAAATTTTTTAAATTGTCATTCTTAGGAACACCATAATGATAGGCAACAAGCCCAAAACTTTGCAAATCATATTTATAGTTATCTGTCTCTTCTTCAATGCCAATTGCTAAAGCAGAAAGCGATCGCGCAAAAGCTCCATTCTCTAGCCAAAAAGTTTGTTGCGCTCTACCCATAGCTCCTACATAAACTCGAGCTTCTGGGCTCTTATTTTTGCAACTTGATGACACTCCTAGAAATGCAGGCGCAGCTATGGCAATTAGACCAAATCCCAACAAGCTATATATTGCCCAACGTAATAGCCGTCGATTTCCTTCCTGCTTAGGTGGTTTAGCTTCTTCTTCAGGTAAATCAGCCAAAAAATTACTGTCAGCCTCCATCTCACCAATATTTTCAGAGACGGGCAATATTTCCATCTGAAGATCATTTGGTTGTGATGTTTCAGACCGCCTAGTTTCAACCTTTCTAATCATTTTGATTACCTATAGCTAATCCACACTTATCCAATACTGCAATGTTGTTGGACACAAGAAGGCGATCGCGATCGCAAGTTTTAGTGATTATTGATTACTTTCTCTGCCAATATTTGCAAGTGTTGTAAGTATAAATACTTAGCTATTAATGCGAAGATCCAGTCAAATCCATCTCTGTTACAACATTTTTGAAATGACTGGATTTAGCACTGCTATATTGTTAATTAATATATTAATTTATTGGCATCTATCTCATAAGAGGTAGAAGTAAACCTTCTTAATACTTTTTTAAGATTTTTTGCTCAGTACACATACTCTGTAAAGCAAGCTCAAACCCTTACTTGCAAACGATTTTAGGTTTTTAACTATTTTGTAAGAACCCAAACGTAAAGATGTGTTAAGCTAATTTCAAATCCATATAAATACTCTTAGTTACAGCAGGATTTAAGATTATGACCATTGCAATGGGCAGGTCGCAAGAAGTCGAAAGAGGATGGTTTGACATCATCGACGACTGGCTAAAGCGCGACAGATTCGTATTTATTGGTTGGAGTGGCTTGTTGCTATTCCCCACCGCATTCTTATCAATTGGTGGCTGGTTTACAGGTATCACCTTTGTATCATCTTGGTATAGCCACGGGCTAGCTTCTAGCTTCCTCGAAGGTTGCAATATCTTGACCGTAGCCGTATCTTCACCTCCATTGAGCGTTGGTCACTCCTTACTCTTGCTCTGGGGACCTGAAGCTCAAGGCGACTTTACTCGCTGGTGCCAAATCGGTGGTTTGTGGACATTCCTAGCACTTCATGGCGCATTTGCACTGATTGGCTTCATGCTTCGTCAGTTTGAAATCGCTCGTCTAGTAGGTATTCGTCCTTATAATGCGATCGCCTTCTCTGGTCCTATCGCCGTATTCGTATCCGTCTTCTTGATGTACCCCTTGGGACAATCTGGTTGGTTCTTCGGTCCTACCTTCGGTGTTGCTGGTATTTTCCGCTTCATCTTGTTCTTACAAGGTTTCCACAACTGGACTCTGAACCCCTTCCACATGATGGGCGTAGCAGGTATCCTTGGTGGTGCATTGCTTTGTGCAATTCACGGTGCAACCGTTGAAAACACCTTGTTTGAAGATGGCGAAGGCTCTAGCTCTAATACTTTTAAAGCTTTCAACCCCACCCAAGCTGAAGAAACCTACTCCATGGTTACCGCTAACCGTTTCTGGAGCCAAATCTTTGGTATCGCTTTCTCTAACAAGCGTTGGTTGCATTTCTTCATGCTATTCGTACCTGTAACTGGACTATGGTTCAGCAGCGTCGGTATTGTTGGTCTAGCATTGAACTTGCGTGCCTATGACTTCGTATCACAAGAAGTTCGCGCCGCAGAAGATCCTGAGTTTGAAACCTTCTACACCAAGAACTTGCTCTTGAACGAAGGTATTCGTGCTTGGATGGCTCCTCAAGACCAACCCGCTGAAAGATTCATCTTCCCTGAAGAAGTATTACCTCGCGGTAACGCACTATAAATTTGAATCTTAAAAATTGATTGCAGCGTGCTGCAATCAATTTTTTAAGGATAACTGCAAAGCTTAGCTATCAGAAATCGGTACGGTTCTACTAGTTTTTGGATTATGATGAATCTCATCAAACGTCTGAACGTTAGCAGTTAACTATCTGATAACTGATAGCTTAAAAATTATTTGCACTTTAAACCTATAAAAATTTTTCTGGAGATAACCTCTCGTGACGACGACCATTAACTTAAACTCCCTAGGAGTGGGCGGGCGTACACAAGACTCATCGGGCTTTGCTTGGTGGTCTGGCAACGCAAGACTCATTAACCTTTCTGGTAAACTGCTGGGCGCTCACGTTGCTCACGCTGGTTTAATCGTATTTTGGGCTGGCGCAATGACTTTGTTTGAAGTCGCGCACTTTATTCCTGAAAAGCCAATGTACGAGCAAGGCTTCATCTTGCTACCTCACCTTGCAACTCAAGGCTGGGGTGTTGGCGCTGGTGGTGAAGTTGTTGATGTATTTCCATACTTTGTAGTTGGCGTTTTACACCTTATTTCTTCGGCAGTACTAGGCTTCGGTGGTATTTACCATGCTTTGCGTGGACCTGAAGTTTTAGAAAATTATTCTTCCTTCTTTGGTTATGACTGGAAAGATAAAAACCAAATGACTAACATCATCGGGTATCACCTGATTGTGTTGGGCTTTGGCGCACTCCTACTCGTATTCAAGGCAATGTTTTTTGGTGGTCTTTATGATACGTGGGCTCCTGGTGGAGGCGATGTACGTGTGATCACTAATCCGACGATCAACCCCGTTGTCATTTTTGGCTATTTGCTTAACTCACCTTTTGGCGGCGAAGGCAATATCGTTGGTGTTGACAACCTCGAAGATGTAGTCGGTGGACATATTTGGATCGGCTTGATCTGCATTTCTGGCGGTATTTGGCATATTCTTACCAAGCCTTTTGGTTGGGCAAGACGCGCTCTTGTATGGTCTGGTGAAGCATATCTATCCTACAGTCTTGGTGCATTGAGCTTGATGGCGTTTATCGCTACTTGCTTTGTATGGTTTAACAACACTGTTTATCCTAGTGAGTTCTTTGGTCCTACTGGCGCTGAAGCTTCTCAGTCTCAAGCTTTCACATACCTTGTACGTGACCAAAAGTTAGGTGCAAACATTGCCACCTCTCAAGGTCCTACTGGTTTAGGTAAGTACCTGATGCGTTCTCCTTCGGGCGAAATCATCTTCGGTGGTGAAACCATGCGTTTCTGGGATTTCCGCGGACCTTGGTTGGAGCCTCTCCGTGGTCCAAACGGTTTAGATATCGACAAACTTAAGAATGACGTTCAACCTTGGCAAGTACGTCGCGCTGCTGAATACATGACACATGCTCCTTTGGGTTCCTTGAACTCAGTTGGCGGTGTTATCACTGAAATCAACGCGGTAAACTTTGTTTCTCCTCGTTCTTGGTTGTCTACATCTCACTTCGTATTGTCCTTCATGTTCTTGGTTGGTCACCTATGGCACGCTGGTCGCGCTCGCGCGGCTGTTGCTGGCTTTGAAAAGGGTATTGACCGCAAGACTGAGGCTGTACTATCGATGCCTGATCTTGATAAATAGTTTCTAAAAATAAAAAGGTTTCGCAATGCGAAACCTTTTTATTTTTAGATTTTTAAATCAAAAAAAGGGGCGCATTGCGCCCTTTTTTATTTGCTTAGTTACTACCAGTAAATATGACATCAGGGAATTTACCTTGAGCTTCTGTCATGGGGCGGTTTTTGCCCTCTTGCTGCCAGTAATTAATTACTTCGGTTGCCTTATTTAAAATTTCAATCCGATCTTGATCGGCAATCCAAGGCTTGCTTTCCATTTCTGATTTAAGTTGATCCCAAGCATCATCACGGGGCCAAAAGAAATACTTGGTGAGAGGGCTGAAGCCTTTGCCAACGACTTGATCGACGGCAAGAGCTACATTATTCTCTAACCATAAGATTTTTAGAATAAACTGGGACAATGCTACCTACCTCCAAGAAAAGTTAAATTACATATTAAAGTAGCGATCTTGCACTATAACATGATTGAAACCTCTAAAGTTGATTCAAACCTATTAAACCAAAGTATTTTTGTCTTTGATATTGATGGCGTGATTCGAGATGTATCAGGTTCTTACCGCCGCGCTCTTGCCGATACGGTTGAGCATTTTACAAAATCCGCGTATCGTCCCACTCCTGAAGAAATCGACGAGTTAAAAGCTGAAGGGATTTGGAATAATGACTGGGAAGCTTCACAGGAGCTAATTAAGCGATATTTGCAAAGTCTGGGGCAAGAGATTCAAGTAGCCTATAAGGCGATCGTCGAGTTTTTTCAGAGTCGTTATCGGGGTGGTAATCCTGACTGGTCAGATGGCTATATTGCGACGGAGCCTCTGATTGCCACTACGAAATATTTTCAGGAGTTAACGATCGCAGGAATTGGATGGGGCTTCTTTAGTGGAGCAACGAGGGCTTCGGCAAGTTATGTGTTGCAACGCTTGGCAATTGATCAACCAGTGTTAATTGCAATGGAGGATGCTGCGGGTAAGCCTGATCCCACAGGACTTTTATTAGCGGCGAAACAAATTGAGCGGAAGCAAAATAATACTGCAACTGTGATTGTGTATGTGGGGGATACGGTGGCGGATATGCTGACGGTAGTAAAGGCGCGAGACTTTGATCCCAGTTATCAATATGTTGCTGTTGGCGTAATCCCTCCCCATGTCAGTGTAGATTTGCGCGATCGCTATACAGCTTTGCTCAAGGAAAATGGAGCTGATATTGTGTTAAACACAGTACTAGAGCTAACCCCACAGCTTAATCTATTGCAAAGTTTGATAAGTTAAATAGGCGTTAACATAGATCTAGCTTTACAAGCTATTACCTTGTTAAGAAAAGAAATTTATGTCAGACTCCCAGCAATATTATTTCGTGGCTGCTAGCCGTAAGTACTTGTGTGAAGACGAAGGGAAACCTTTGGGTGAGACGCTATCGGAGCGTCGGCGCAATTTTGAGGCTCGCAATAAGGAAATTAATTTTTGGTTGATTGAACAACCTGCTTTTTTAGAAGCTCCTGAAATGGCAAGTATTAAAAAGCAAATTCCCCAACCTGCGGCGGCGATCATTACAACCGATCCAAATACAATGCGTTGGCTGAAGTTAAGACTTGAGTTTGTGGTAACTGGCGAATTTACTGCACCTAGTGCCTCAATTCCCCAGCCTTTAGCTTCTTTAGCATTGGCATAACAACATAGCGTGCAAAGCACACTCTATGTTTTGTACAAGAAAAGCCGCCATAGAGCGGCTTTTCGATTAGGTTAATGTGCTAATGTGTGACCTTGAATTTGCTGATCAAATTGCCGATCGCTATAGCTACTGTGTTTAGATCTTTTTTCCCTAATACTTTTTCTGGCGTGCATTCTCCCTATGGGTATGCAAATTTTGGCTTTAAAGAAATCGCCTTAAATGCTCAGAAATATAGCGATCGCAGTTTATATAATCAGCCCCTCAATCCTGAGCTAAAAAACTTTCAAAAAGAACAGTCTAAACCTCATTTTGAACTGATTCAAAGTTTTTCAGTCCAAAAGGCAGGGAATTTGCTCACCGAATGTGAAGACATTTGGCATTGTGTAAAACGAAATCCGATGGTGTCGATCGCTTTATCTGATGGTGCAACCGAGTCTTCCTTTGCAAGGGAATGGGCGCAGGAATTAGTTACAGCTTTTGTGAATCGTCAATTACCTTGGCAAGAAGTCTATGCTATGGCTGCAAATTGGCTATCGCCCTTACAAACGTCTTGGCAACAATGGTTAGTGCATCAGGATTTGTCTTGGTTTGCCAAACGTAAGGCAGGTGAAGGCGCTTTTGCCACGTTTGTGAGCTTAGAAGTTTTTGCGAATTTAACTTGGAAGTCTCTTGCTGTAGGAGATTCTTGCCTATTTATCGTGCGCGATCGCTGTTTACAAACTAGCTTTCCTTTGCAAAAAAGTCAGGAATTTAACAATCGACCCAAGCTGATCGGAACCAATGTTAAGGCGACAAATATTCATGTTTCGCAAATTCATGGGGATGCAAAATTTGGCGATCGCTTTTATCTTGCTACCGATGCGATCGCCTGTTGGATTTTTAAGCAATTAGAAGCAAATCAAGATCCTTGGGTAAAATTAGATGAGATCAGCTCGCAAGATTTGTTCGCAGAATGGGTGACGGATTTGCGCGATCGCCATGAAATAGCTAACGACGATACAACCTTGCTATGTCTCAAAATTCAGGATGCAACCGAAATTCCGATGAGTCAAAGTTGTGAATCATGACAGATATTCAAACTTGGCCCCTAAATATTGACTTTACAATCGCAGTGCAAAATCCGCATCTTTGCTTTGCTGATCCTGACCTGAAGCAATCTAGCACTTCTAAAAATTCGCGGGGACGGGTTTTGCTTTGGTCGGGCAACTTTGCCACTGTGTACAAGCTCACTAAGGGAAATCGCTCTTGGGCTGTACGTTGTTTTACGCGCATTCCGCAGTCAGATGTACAGCAGCGCTACAGGTTAATTAGTGAATATCTCAGTCAACACCAGATTCCTTACTTAGTGGATTTTGAATTTCTGACTCAAGGAATTCTGGTCAAAGGCGAATGGTATCCGATCCTAAAAATGGATTGGGTGCAAGGCTCAGAACTCGATCGCTATATTGGCGACTATATTGATGATTCGCAAGTGTTGTTGCGTTTAGATCGTCAACTACAACAACTCCAAAAAGATTTGCAGCAGGTGGGCATCGCCCACGGGGATTTGCAACATGGAAATATCATGGTGGACGATCAGGGAGAGCTAAAGCTAGTTGACTATGACGGCATGTATGTGCCTGCATTGCGAGGAACTCCACCCCTTGAAGTGGGACATCCTAACTATCAGCCACCAATGCGATCGCCTAAGGATTTTGGGGATCAGCTTGATGAATTTTCCTTTGAAGTGATTTCCCTATCTCTTCGGGCTTTGGCAAGCCAGCCTAATCTTTGGGAAACCTTCCACGAAGACAACAAAAATCTGATCTTTCGGCAAAACGATTTTCAAGAACCTGAATTATCACCTGTGTTTCAGTCGATCGCGAGTATCCCTGATGATGAAACTCGTGAGCTATGCGATCGCCTGATCCGTCGCTGTCATGGCAAAGAAGATAGTAAAACTCCTAACTCAAAAGAGCAGTTCAAATTTGTAATTGCTTCCTATAAGCCTTTGCTATGGATTTTCCTAACTGTGTTATTGGTTGGTGGTACTTTCTGGGCTCTCAGAAACAAACAAACTCAACCGACTGTTATCAGAAGTCCTGAGTTATTGCCCTCAAGCTTTCCTACACCAACTCCTACTAACACCACCACTCCAATAACACCAAAATTAACCCCAATTACAGCAACTAATTTAATTGCTAAATACGCCGAGGGGCAGCGTGATTTTCGCTATGTGCAGCTGACAGGTACTCAAGGCGATCGCTTACAAGGTCAAGACTTTAGCAATATTAATCTCAGTGGTTCTGTGCTAGAAAGAGTTGATCTGCGCCAAGTGATCTTCAGGAATGCAAATTTGAATGGCATTAAAATCGTTAAAGTCGATCTCCGAGGTGCAGATCTGAGTAATTCTAGTCTTGTGGACGCAAACTTAGCATTTTCTAATCTGACCGAAGCCAATTTATCTCAGGCGAATTTATTGCGGGCAAATTTATTTCAAGCAAAGTTAGGGTCAGCACTTTTACAAAAAGCAGAATTAATGAAGGCAAATCTGAGTGAGGCTGATCTCAGTTCCGCCAATCTCAAAGGCGCAAATTTAGTCCTCGCCAATCTTCGTAAAGCTAATCTCGTTAAAGCGAATCTGAGTGAAAGCAATTTAAGCGCCGCAAATCTGAGTGACGCGATTTTAGACGATGCCGATTTGTCTCTAGCGGATTTGCGATCGGCTGAGCTGCATTTAACTAACTTTTCCAATGCAAATCTTAGTTCGGCTAACTTAACCGCCGCAAAATTAATCTTGATTGAGTTTGCTGGTACAAACCTTAACGGCGCAAATTTCCGCAATGCGATCGTTGAAAATATTGGCAGTATCGAAGCCGCCGATTTTACTAACGCTTTAAATCTGGCTCCTAAGATTCGTACATATTTTTGCTCTTTAGCCTCTGGCAACGTTGCTGAGACTGGGCTCTCTACAAAATCAACTCTTAATTGTTTGCCATAAATAAAAGCGGCGCTTCGCGCTAACTTCATTTCAGCGCAAATTTCCATATTTATGCCACTATATGGCACTAACAGCTATACGTTGTCTCAGATAAAGAGTAAGATCGAAATGACTGACAAAAATCGTCAAAACTAACACTTAAATTTTAACTCTTAGCAATTTACTGCTAGTCTAAAAAGCGCTAAAAGAGTATCACCGTAATGATCGAAGAAGAAAACATCCTCAGTTCTGACGACCTCATCGACGAAGATGATGAGGTTCTTGAGTCACGGTTGCAACAACTTGCTACCGAAGAATTAAATCAAATCGCAAATCCAGACATATCCAAAGCAGAAGGCTCTCCAGCATCTGCAACCACAGCTAGCGAGCCAAAACCTGACGCAAGTAAAGCCAATGCAGCAGCCGCAGCAACGCTAGAAAAAATTAATGGTTTGATCGCTGAGTCAACCTCGCTTAGAGAGCAATTAGACGATCGCAAACAACAGTACTTGCGTCTATATGCTGACTTCGAGAATTTTCGCAAACGTACAGAGCGTGATAAAGAAGAGCAAGAAGGGACAATTACATCCAAGATTCTTAAAAAAATCCTGCCTGTAGTCGATGACTTTGAGCGCGCACAGTTACAAATCTCTCCAAAAACTGACGGAGAAGCTTCAATTCATAAAAGTTATCAATCTGTATACAAGCAGTTGCTAAAATGCCTCAAAGAGACAGGGGTAGTGAGGATGGAGTGTGTTGGGCAAGACTTTGACCCCAATTTCCATGAAGCAATTATGCAAGAACCTTCAACTGAATATAACGAAGGTATTATCACCGAAGAATTACGCCCAGGCTATCTAGTCAGCGATGATCGTGTCCTACGTCATTCACTGGTCAAAGTGTCTTCAGGCAAAATTGACGGAGATGATATCCCGTCTTCAGACGCGACCTCTGAAAATAGCTCTAGCGAACCTAATTAAGCTAAATATTTCAAGATGCGATCGCGATTGCATCTTGAAATGCATTCTTAGGGTACATTATTCAGAAATTCATTAAGCTAAACTTTAAAAAAGCTTTTAACGGAACTGGCGATTATGTCGAAAGTAATTGGGATCGACCTTGGTACGACAAACAGTTGTGTTTCGGTTTTAGAGGGTGGTAAGCCTGTTGTCATCTCTAGTGCAGAGGGGGGGGCGCACCACACCGAGTATTGTCGCTTTTGTCAAAGACAGTAGCGAGAGGATCGTTGGACAGGTTGCTAAGCGTCAATCTGTAACCAACTCAGTCAATACGGTTTATAGTATCAAGCGTTTTATTGGTCGTGGCTGGGATGAAACCGAGGCGGAGCGTCGTCGTGTTCCTTACACAGCGGTTAAAGGAAAAGACGAAACCGTTGATGTTCAGATTGGGGATAAGACTTATACCCCGCAAGAAATTTCAGCAATGATCCTGCAAAAGCTAAAGCAGGATGCTGAAAACTATTTAGGCGAAGAGGTCACTCAAGCCGTTATTACTGTGCCTGCTTACTTTACTGATACTCAACGCCAAGCTACCAAAGATGCTGGAGCAATTTCGGGCATGGAGGTGCTACGGATTGTCAACGAACCGACAGCCGCAGCACTTGCTTATGGATTGGACAAGCAGGATCAAGATCAGATCGTTTTAGTGTTTGACCTTGGAGGCGGTACATTCGATGTGTCAGTACTGCAACTCGGTGATGGCATTTTTGAAGTTAAGGCAACATCAGGAAATAATCACCTTGGTGGTGACGACTTTGACGCAATGATTGTGGATTGGTTAGTTGCTGACTTTAAACAAAAAGAAGGAATTGATTTATCTGCTGATAAAACTGCTTTGCAACGACTCAAAGAAGCTGCTGAAAAAGCCAAGATTGAGCTTTCTAGCGCTCCTTCAACCTTGATCAGTTTGCCATTTATTGCTGCTGATGATTCAGGACCAAAGACCATTGAGCTAGATTTTACTCGTTCCAAGTTTGATGAAATTACTGCACCCCTAGTCAAAGCAACTCTCGAACCGACCGCTCAAGCTTTGAAGGATGCAGGGCTATTACCAAAAGAGATTAATCGGATCATTTTGGTTGGTGGCTCAACGCGGATTCCTTCAGTGCAAGAAGCGATATCCAGATTTTTTGATGGCAAAAAGCCTGATCAGTCAGTCAACCCTGATGAAGCGGTCGCGATCGGTGCAGCAGTTCAAGCGGGTATCTTAGGCGGCGAAGTTAAGGATCTTTTATTACTAGATGTAATTCCTCTCTCGATTGGACTGGAAACTCAAGGCGGTGTGTTTACAAAAAACCTAGAACGTAACACCACAATCCCCACGAGTAAGTCCCAAATTTTCTCCACCGCCGTTGACAACCAATCGGCTGTAGAAATTCATGTTCTACAGGGTGAACGGGCTATGGCAAAGGACAATAAGAGCCTAGGCAAATTTGAACTAGAGGGCATTCGTCCCGCACCTAGAGGGATTCCCCAGATCGAAGTTTCCTTTGATATTGATGCTAATGGTATTCTCAAAGTTTCAGCGCGAGACATTGACACTGGAGTTGAGCAAAGTATCAGCATCACTAACACAGGTGGCTTGAGTCCCAGCGAAATCGAGAGAATGCGGATGGAAGCTGAGGTCTACTCTGAAGAGGATGAAGCTCGTCGCGAGTTAGCGAATATGAGGAACCAAGCATCCAACCTGATTCGCACTGTCGAAGAAATCCTCAGAGACAATGGTCCTTCGGTAATCACTACCAGTTTGCGTGAACCTACACTCAAGAACATGGAAGCTCTCAAGAATTTATATGAAGCTGAAGAGGCTACATATGAGGACTTACAAACTGCCATTAAACCTTTACAGCAATCACTATTTGAAGTTACTCAAACAGTTGAGAAATACTCTCAAGTTGAACGAGTGAAGCAAAAAACAAGCGACAGCTTAGAATAAAACTGAAGGGCGATGCTTTACATCGCCCTTCAGTTTTACTGAGAGCGCAAAGCGCTGTATGATGACAAAGTTAGACTTGTATTTTTGGCTACAGTTGTCGTCTGTCAACATTGACAACTGAAGCTTATTCTGTAAACCGTGAGCCGCTATGTCACTGTTTGATTGGTTTGCTGAAACTCGCTCGCGCGCAGGTGAAGCATATCGCCGCAAAACTCCTAATCTCAATCAAGAGTCTCAAGAACGTGAAATTCCTGATGGCTTGTGGCACAAATGTTCTAGTTGTGGCACTTTGACCTATGTGAAGGATTTAAAAACCAATTTGATGGTTTGTCCAGAATGTGGTCATCATAATCAAGTTAATGCCTATGAGCGCATAGCCCAATTGATTGATGCAGGAACATGGCAAGAAATGGATGCAGATTTAACCTCCTGCGACCCACTAGGTTTTAAAGATCGTAAGCCCTATATTGATCGCATCAAAGAATATAAGCAAAAAACGGGGTTAAGTGATGGGGTAATCACTGGCACTGGCAAGATTGATGGCTGCGATGCTGCGCTTGCAGTGATGGACTTTAGATTTATGGGCGGCAGTATGGGATCGGTTGTCGGGGAAAAAATTACCCGTATGCTAGAGACTGCTACCGCTAAACGTTATCCAGCTTTGATATTCTGTGCTTCTGGTGGGGCAAGGATGCAGGAAGGGATTTTGAGCTTGATGCAGATGGCAAAGACTTCGGCTGCTTTGGAACGCCATCGTCAGGCAAATTTGCTTTATATCCCAGTTTTGACTAATCCTACAACGGGCGGTGTAACCGCAAGTTTTGCGATGCTTGGTGATCTTATTTTGGCTGAGCCGAAAGCTTTGATTGGATTTACAGGGCGGCGCGTGATTGAACAGACCCTAAAGCAAAAAATTCCTGAAGGCTTCCAATCGTCGGAATATTTACTTGATCATGGTTTTGTGGATGCGGTTGTACCCAGAACTAAGCTGAAGCAAAGTCTTGCCATGATTTTAAAAATGCACCAACCGCAAGAGTTAATTGCTAATAATCAAAATCTTAATGGTGCTACTAAGTCGGGAACCCATGCTATGTCTGATAGTCCGCTAAGCTTATGAACCAATTTTTGAGTGGCGCGGCTTCGCAGCACCACTCAAAAATTGGTTCTTATCTATATTTAATTAAGGGACATACAGAAAATAATTGATCCCAAAAATGTTGAGGTGGGCTTAGCTCACCTCAACATTTTTGGGTTTTATATGGATCATTTTTTTGTTGGATTCCCTTAATTTCACAGACAAACGAAGTAGAGCCGAATCGTCCGGGAGAAGAGAACGAGTACTTACACCAAGTTAGCCTCTGAGGCGCATTTTGATCGATTTCAAGATTTATGGCAAGGCGGGGAGAGTCGATCGCTAATTTAATAGCATTTTCTGGCTCACAAACTCCCCACTCGATCAGGTTATTGACTGCTTTAATCAGAGGCAGCGTCGTACCTGAGAGCGTACCATCGGGTAATCGCGCTGTGCCATTTTGAATCGTAATTTGGCGATCGTCCCAAGGATAAGTGCCATCGGGCAAACCAAGGGGCGCAAGGGCATCACTAACCAGAAAAATTTGTTTTTTCATCCGATAGAGCAGTTTGATCGTTTCGGGAGAAACATGAACGCCATCGGCGATTAGTCCGCACCAAACCCGATCGCTTAATATTGCTTCACCCAATAGCCCCACATCGCGATGATGCAAACTTGGCATGGCATTAAAGGCATGAGTGACCATCGTTGCTCCTTGGGCGATCGCTACTCTCGTTTGTTCTGCATTAGCCGTAGAGTGTCCTAAACTGACGACGATCTGGCGATCGCGTAAATATTGAATTGTTTCCCCCGATGGATCAAGTTCTGGCGCGAGGGTGACAAGTTTAATAATGTCGGTGTAATCGCCTAACACCTGCCGTAATGTATCGAGATTAAGCGGTAATAGATGTTGTTGTGGATGTGCGCCACGTTTATCGGGATGCAGAAATGGCCCTTCGAGATGGACTCCTAAAATTTTGGCTTCTTGAGGATTGGGATTTTGCTTTTGATTAGAGATCGCTTCGGCTAGGAAAAATAGCGATCGATGGAACTGCTCAATGGATGCAGTAACAAGGGTAGGAAAAAATCCATCGAGTCCCTGTTGATATAGGAACCGACAAATTTCTGGTAGCTTGGCAGCGCGATCGCGATTTAAATCATTGAAGGGAATTCCCAATGCTCCATTGATTTGGAGATCAATTGCTCCTTGGGTAGAACAGATAATTTCACGTAAACCTGTCATGATTTCTATCGCTCATGGGATTGATAATATTTTTGCATGAGCTTTAGCGAGGTGAACTAGATGTCCGTATCAATCCTAAATAGGTTGAGAGAGTGCGTCCCTTTGGGCCGCACTCTCTCAACCTATGATCGGTAATTGCTATAGGAGATCATGTAGGATTGCTTTAGCCCCAAATATAGTTAACGAGCGTGCAATCTTCTCATCCTATTTCGACTGAATCAGAGCATTTATCTGTAGCCGATCGCATTGAATCTTTTAAAGCAGGGTTTCTCGGCGCGATCGCTAGTGTTTTCTCGTTTTTTGCGATCGCCCTACTTCATCACTTTTTGCAGAATTTTCTGACTGTGCAACTAATCAGTAGCTTTGAGCTTGGCAGTCCCTTCATTTTGTTACTTAAGCTAGGCATGATTGGCTTTTCGGGTTTTTTATTTGCCGTCACTTATCGTTACATTGTGCGGGGCGATCTCAACTCACATCTCAAATCAGGCGCAATTCTAGCTTTTGCCTGTATCCGTAGTTTTGGAGCAATTGATCATGACTTGCCTACACTAACGCCATTGCCTTTAGTCCAACTAGCTTTAGTAAGCGCCATCTTATTACTTGAAAATGTTGCATGGTTAGCGATTGTGCAAAGTATCCTCGAAACCGCCATTCAGTACAAATGGATCGCTGCTTTTGGCTCAGCAAAGGATTGAGAAATTTATGGCTAATCAAATCTGGCAATGGATCACTGAGCCACTAGCACTGGAATTCATGCGAAATGCCTTGATTGCAGGTGGTTTAGCGGGAATTATTTGTCCAGCGATCGGGTGCTTTTTGATTGTGCAGCGAATGGCGTTGCTGGGGGATGTGATGACGCATACGGTTATGCCGGGGATGGCGATCGCCTTTTTTTGGCGCATTGACGTAGCGATCGGCGCATTTATTTCAGGAATTGGCAGTGCTTTTTTAATCGCATGGTTGCGATCGCAAACTCGCGTGAAAGTTGATGCAGCGATGGCTTTGACTTCATCGAGTTTCTTTGCGATCGGGATTTTGTTAATTTCCTTGCTGAAAATCAAAATTGATCTGCATGGCTTTTTGTTTGGCGATATTCTCAGCGTTACGCCAACCGATACGATTCGCGCAGGAATTATTACGGTGATTGTGCTGGCGGCGATCGCGATGTTTTATAAGCAATTACTTTTTTATACCTTTGATCGCATTGGTGCAAAGGCTTTGGGACTACCCGTGAATCTGATCTATTTAGGATTGATGGCAGGTGTGACTTTGACGATTATTGCCAGTATGCAGACGATGGGCGTGGTGTTGGTGGTGTCGCTCTTAGTGGGGCCTGCGATTACCGCCTATTTATTAGTCAAGGAATTGCATCAGATGATTTTTGTGGGTGCGGGGTTAGGTGTGACGGCAAGTGCGATCGGTTTATATGCCAGTTACTATCTCAACTTGCCTTCTGGCCCAGCGATCGTGTTAGCAGTACTGCTGTTATTTTTACTGACTTTAGTTTTTAGTCCCAGTCAAGGCTTACTCACAGGCAAATAAAAAGCGGCGCAATGCGCCGCTTTTTATTTTATATAAAAGACAGCGCATTGCGCTGCCTTTTATATAGTTAAGCTTCGGTCGTTTCTTCGGTTGTGCTTTCTTCAGAGGCTTCAGCCACTTCAGCAATAACTTCTTCCACAACTGGTTGTGGCTTAGTTGGCTTTGGTCCCCTGACCAAAGCGAGATTTACGGGAGCTTTGACTTCTTCGTCCCTTCCGCCTCTTTTATCTCTCTTGCCTTTACCACCATCACGACCATCACGGCCAGAAGAACGCCTTTTGTCGGAGTCGTCAGACTGTCTAGCGCTAGGAGTGGTTTCGTTGGTTTCGGGGTTTAGCTGACGATCTGCTTTTTTGATAGGACGTTCTACCATTGTTAAATTCCTGATTAACTTGATGTATTTGTATCCTAGCCTGTTTAGGCATAATCTCGCGATCAAAACTAGAAAGGACGCAAAGCGCCCTTTCTAGTTTTGAAAAAGTAGAGGCAACGCGAAGCACCCTTTCTACTTTTCTAAATGGTTTATGAACTATTGATTTAGGTAGAAGTTGGAAATGCGATCGCCTCAAAATCGTGGATACATTTTCTATCCCTAACGTTATCGATAGACTTAGAGGTTCCGTAGTTAGGAATACAAAATCACAGTTTGGCTAGCAATTACTCTCAAATCATTCTAAGCAGCGATTTAAGAAGTTAGCCAATGACAAATCACTATCCCGTTGTAATTGTTGGCGGTGGTCAGGCTGGTCTATCCATAAGCTATTGCTTAAAGGAAAGAGGCTTAGACCATATTATTTTTGAGAAAAATCAGATTGCGAATGCATGGCGATCGCAGCGATGGGATTCCTTTTGTTTGGTAACTCCCAATTGGCAATGCCAGCTTCCCGGCTATCCCTATAAAGGTAATGAGCCAGAAGGTTTCATCAAAAAGGATGAAATCGTAGCCTATATCGAAAATTACGCACGCTCCTTTAATCCACCGATTCAGGAAGGCGTAGAAGTTCTGAATTTACGACGAGGCGATCGCGGTATTTTTGAAGTGACAACGAGCATTGGTGATTACACTGCCGATCAGGTGGTCGTAGCCGCAGGTGCATACCATCAGCCCAAGATTCCCAAAATTGCGGAGCGCTTACCAGCGCATATTTTGCAGGTGCATTCTTCAAAGTATAAAAATCCTGAATCTCTCCCCGAAGGTGCAGTTTTGGTAATTGGGACTGGTCAATCGGGTTGCCAAATTGCCGAAGATTTACATCTGGCTGGGCGCAAAGTCCATCTATGTGTGGGTAGTGCGCCGCGATCGCCACGTCGTTATCGCGGTAAGGATGCAGTGGAATGGCTGGATTTAATGGGATATTATGAACTTTCCATCGATCAGCATCCCCAAAAAGAAAAAGTCCGTTCTAAGGCTAATCATTATCTAACAGGACGTGATGGCGGTAGAGAAATCGATTTGCGCCGTTTTGCTTTAGAAGGAATGCAATTGCATGGCAGGTTAAAAAATATTGCTAGTAATAAATTGGAATTTTTCAACGACCTCAAGCAAAACCTTGATGGAGCTGATGCCGTTTCCGAGAGCATTAAGAAAACGATTGATAATTTTATTGCTAAAAATAATCTTGATGCCCCCCTTGAGCCTCCCTATCAACCCGTCTGGCAACCAGAAATGGATATTCCCGATCTAGATTTGGCTGAGGCGAATATTACAACCGTGATCTGGTGTACGGGTTTTCAGTCTGATTTTAGCTGGATCGAGATTCCTGTATTTGATGGCAAGGGCTATCCTGGACACGATCGCGGAGTGACTGAGGTGAAAGGCTTGTACTTTCTAGGATTACCTTGGCTCTATACATGGGGCTCGGGGCGATTCTCAGGAGTTGCTAAAGATGCGACTTATCTCGCAGATTACATCATGGCACGACGCAAGGTTGCCCATGTCAGTGATTGGACTGTGGTTAATGAGTTTTTACTCGGCTCATGATCACCTATCGATTTCGATAGGTAAGCGATCGCATTTTGATGAATTCCTAAAGAAAGCGATCACCTTCCTATCGATAAAGATAGAGTTCTCTTTTTCGTAACCAGAGATACAAAATGGAACCTCAGATAGAAACTAATCTGACTTCAAGTTCTTAGTTAGGTATAGGCTTTTAGCTCTTAGCTTTTAGCTTTGTTACTGACTGTCAGATTATTTAGATATTGCAACCATTTTGAACTTCAAATTTTAAAGCTAATAGCTAACAGCTAATAGCTTCTTAATCATTTACCTTAAAGGAAACAACAATGCCTGAAGTAACTGCTCCTGCTCACCAGACTGGCGATTTCTTTGTGAATTATGAAGAGAAAGTATTTGAGGATGTCAAAGCTGAACCGGGGGAGAAAGCCCTTGTCACTTTCCATACTGTCGCTTTTGAAGGTTCAATCGGTTTTGTAAATCTTTTACAAGCTACTCGTTTACTTCGTAAAGGATTTGAGACTTCAATTTTGCTCTATGGTCCTGGGGTAACTCTGGGTGTACAGCGTGGTTTCCCAAAACTAGGTGATGCTGCTTTCCCCGGACATCAGAATTTCAATGACCAAATCTCTAAATTCATGTCTGAAGGTGGCAAGGTTTATGCCTGTCGCTTTGCCCTGCAAGCTCTCTATGGACATGGTGAACCATCGCTAATTCCTGGCATTCGTCCAATTAGTCCTCTGGATGTATTGGATATCATTCTTTTACATCGCAAGGACAACGCCTTCATTCTCGATACTTGGACTCTATAAGGACTTCACAAAATCGTGGATTATTCACGCAAAGTTAGAGCCGCCGCTGTCCAAATCAGTCCAGTTTTATTCAGCCGCGATGGTACGACCGAGAAAGTCCTGCAAGCGATCGCCAATGCTGCGAAAGAAGGTGCTCAGATCGTCGTTTTCCCAGAAACCTTCGTTCCCTACTATCCTTACTTTTCCTTCGTGCAGCCGCCTGTAATGATGGGAAAAGAACATATGCGTCTTTACGAAGAAGCTGTTGTCGTTCCCAGTCCTGTTACGGAAGCGGTTAGCCAAGCCGCGCGATCGCACAGTATCGTTGTTGTGTTAGGTGTGAATGAACGCGATGGTGGTTCGCTTTATAACACACAGCTAATTTTTGATGCCGATGGTTCACTGTTACTAAAGCGACGCAAAATCACACCGACCTATCATGAGCGAATGGTATGGGGACAGGGTGATGGCGCAGGATTGAAGGTAGTGGATAGTGCGGTTGGGAAAGTCGGCGCTCTAGCTTGTTGGGAGCATTACAATCCCTTGGCGAGATTTGCCTTGATGTCACAGCATGAGCAGATCCACTGCGCTCAATTTCCGGGATCTCTAGTTGGACAGATTTTTGCTGACCAAATCGAAGTCACGATCCGTCATCATGCCCTTGAGTCTGGCTGCTTTGTGATTAATGCCACAGGCTGGCTCTCGACCGATCAAGTAAGTCAAATCACCAGTGATGAGAAACTCCAAAAGGCTCTAAGTGGTGGTTGCAACACGGCAATTATTGGACCAGAAGGAAATCATCTTTGCCCACCGATTACAGAAGGTGAAGGCATGGCGATCGCAGATTTAGACTTCTCGCTGATCACCAAGCGCAAGCGGATGATGGACTCGGTTGGACATTATGCGCGTCCAGATTTACTTCAGGCTCACTTGAACGCTGATGCTTTTGCAGGATTCCAGATTGATCAAAGAGGTGATGTCATAATTTCTCCAATTGGCGATCGCGGATTCAACGGATTAAAGGATTACGCAGATTCTCAACTATAGGAACAAGGGGCTTAAGCCCCTTGTCTGTAAAGGCTATCACCATGAATAAGCAACAATTAATTACAGAATTACAGACTAAGGGTTTGCAACTGGTTGATCGCCAAAATGATCGCCAAATGGGAGCGAATGGGCGTAAAGGCGGCGCAGGCCCCTCCGATCATAAGGCGATCGCTATTGATGGCACAACGGTGATGGTTCCAGTTTTCAATAGTTCAGCAGCTAGTTCTCCCTATAGGGTGGAGATTAATGCCGAAACTAACGAGATGCTCTTAGAATCAGGAAAAGAAGCGATCGCGCCCATTACTTTTCCTAAGTCTCCTAACTTCTATAATCTCACCACCAGCGATGGCATTCCCTATTGGAAAATCGCATTGCTTCACAGCCACGATGTGCTAGCAACAACGGTTTTGCAGACCTGTATGCGCTATAACAATACGGATACGTCCTGTCAATTTTGTGCGATCGGGCAATCTCTCGAAGCAGGACGTACCATCGCTCGCAAAACTCCTGCTCAACTAGCCGAAGTTGCCGAAGCTGCGGTGCGCTTGGATGGAGTTAAGAACATGGTGATGACTACGGGGACACCAAATACGAGCGATCGCGGTGCGGCTTATTTGACGGAATGCGCCAAAGCCATCAAAGCCAAAGTGGATATTCCCATTCAAGCCCAATGCGAACCTCCCGATGATTTTATCTGGTTTGAGCGCATGAAAGCGGCAGGTATTGATACTCTAGGAATGCATTTGGAAGCTGCTGACCCAAAAGTTCGCGCCAAAATCATGGCTGGCAAGGCAAGCGTTCCCCTTGACTATTATTTTGAAGCCTTTGCTGCTGCCGTCAAAGTATTTGGCTGGGGTCAGGTCAGCACCTATCTCTTAGCAGGCTTAGGCGATAGTTTAGAAACTCTGGTGGAAACCTGCGATCACCTAATTAGCATTGGTGTTTATCCCTTTGTCGTTCCCTTTGTACCAATCAGCGGCACGCCCTTAGCTAATCATCCTGCACCGACGACGGAGTTTATGTTTGCGGTTTATGAGCAGGTGGGTGCATTGCTAAAGCGATCGCAGATGTCTTCTGCCGATATCAAAGCAGGTTGCGCGAAGTGTGGCGCTTGTTCAGCACTTTCTCTTTTTGAATAAGCCCCTCACCCCTAGCCCCTCTCCCAGATGGCTACCTTGTACACACAAGTCTCAAAAACCCCCTTTAATTCCCCCTTGCAAAGGGGGAAGACTAGAAACCTTATTCCCTCCCTTAGCAAAGTGGGAAGACTAGAAATCCTGTTCCCTCCCCTTTGCAAGGGGAGGGCTAGGGAGGGGTTATAGCTCCCGCAGGAGAATGGGAGTGAGGGCAGAATATTAAACTTAGGGATAATTATCATGACTTCCGCTTACATTTTTAAACTTGCCTCCACACCGCAAGAAATCGACGCATACTTTGAACTTCGCAAAGCCATCTTTGTAGAAGAACAGTATGTATTTGAAGAAAATGATGTTGATGACATCGATGCGATCGCCTATCCGATTGTGGCGATTAATCCTGAAAACAACCAAGTTGTGGGCGTTGTCCGCATCTATGAAACCGAAAAAGGCATCTGGTATGGAGGTAGATTAGGCACGCACAAAGACTATCGACGGGGTTGGCAAATTGGCAAAGGCTTGATTTATAAAGCGGTGACAACGGCGAATACATGGGGATGCGATCGCTTCTTTGCCACAGTCCAGATCCAGAATGTGCGCTTCTTCCAACGTCTGCATTGGGAATCGCTTAAGGAAATGACGATCTGCGATCGCCCCCATCATTTTATGGAAGCTGATCTTAACTTCTATCCCCCAAGCGATGAAATTCGTCCTACTTATCCTGCTCAAATCCGTGAGGCTTCCTAGATGCTGGCGGCACTTTCAGCAAAACTTAGAGCATCTATGGGTATCTTGCATAAGCAGGATATTCAGATTACGGCAAGAGGGCTAGGTGAGCAATGGAATGATGCAATTCTGTTAGGTGATGACTGTGCGGCAATTCGCGATCGCGATGGCTATTTGTTACTTGCTGCTGAGGGGATGTTACCGCAATTGATCGACACTGACCCTTGGTTTGCGGGTTGGTGCGCGGTGATGGTTAATGTTAGTGATATTTACTCAATGGGGGGTGAACCGATCGCTGTTGTCGATACGCTCTGGAGTCAGTCGCCCGACTCTATTTCTGAACTATTAGCAGGAATGAAAGCGGCGGCTATTGCTTATCAAGTGCCAATTGTTGGTGGACATACAAATTGCCGCAGTCCCTATAATGCTTTGTCAGTAGCAATTCTGGGACGCGCTCAGAAGTTACTCACCAGTTTTAACGCGAAGCCTGATGATATTTTGTTAGCGGCGATCAATATGCGTGGTCAGTTCCATCCTGATTACCCATTCTGGAATGCGGCAACTAAAGCCGATCCGCAGCAACTACGCGAGAATTTATCGATCCTGCCATATCTCGCCAAATCAGAATTATGTGATGCGGCTAAAGACATCAGTATGGGTGGGATTATTGGAACTTTACTAATGCTCACCGAAACTTCTAATTGTGGCGCAATTCTCGACTTAGATCGGATTCCCTGTCCTGAGAATGTTCCCTTAGAGCGTTGGTTGATTTCTTTCCCTAGCTATGGATTTCTATTAAGCATTCGTCTTGAAAATGTAGAAGCAGTGCAAGCGCTTTTTCAGGCACAAGATTTAGTTTGTGCGGTGGTGGGGGAAGTACAAGTAGGTACTGAAGTGATCTTGCGATCGCAAGGTGAGTCAACTCTATTCTGGGACTTCTCTCAGCAATCTTTAACGGGGTTTAACGATCGCAAAGACAAATAATTGTTAAGCGACCAAACTCTAAATTCGCACTCTTTTCTATGTATCATTCCAAACAAATTAGATGTGTTATGCTCAAAAAATAGGTTAGTACTCCAATTGGTTGCTCTACCCAGAAATTTTCCGTATAATCAACTTATTTCAGTTACCTAAACGGAAAATTTCCGTACAAATCCATGTAGTTAGATCGTCTGACTAAAGCTACGTTAAATAATAAAAAGGATAAGCTTGGAACTAGTCCTTACTCTAGTTGAATGCCTTATTGTCAACTCAGTTGGAATGCTTTAGCTGGTTACATTATTAGTCATTTGCTATCCTTAAAGGGCTTTGACATAAAACTTGGCGTTTCTGAGACGGTTTTTACACTCACTTTTGCTTACGCTCTAGTATCAACACTCTGGTAATAACTAGAAGCCTCTTTCTACCAATGTAGCTGTTATGTCTTTGGAGTTTTGATTGAAAATTGAAATTACCTGTAACATTTGCTCCAATAACAAATTGGAAGCAAAGTCCTCTTTTGTACAATACTCTCGTCTTTGCTCTGTTCGGGATGATGGGATTTATGAATTTGAATGCCCAGAAGGACACCGATCAAAAACGGTTTTGCGTACACCAAAGCATGAGGTTCTTTTTGCGATCGCATCTAATGCTTTGTTAGATGGGTATTTACGAGAATCTATCGCTAGTTTTGCTGCATCTCTTGAACGATTTTATGAGTTTGCAATTCGAGTCATCTGTCGATCAAAGTCTATCTCTCAGCAAGATGTCGATAAATGCTGGACAGCAGTATCAAAGCAATCAGAGCGGCAACTTGGAGCCTTTGCCATGCTCTGGTTTGTGGAGATGGGTGATCCTCCAGTGTTACTGCCAAACAAGATGGTTGAATTACGAAATCAAGTCATTCATCAAGGAAAAGTACCTACTTATCAGCAGTGTATCCAGTTCGGACAGACAGTTGTCAACGTAATTTCTCCAATCGAGTGCAAGATGCTTGATAAGTTTGCAGATAGCCACAAAGATGAGTGTTTTGCATTATCAAACTCTGTAAGAGAAACGTATGAGCAACGACTTACTATTTTGAGCATCTTCTCTCCGCTAGATGCAGTAATCAAAGAAAATATGAGTCTTGAAATATGCTTAGAGCGACTAAGTTTACAGAGAAAACATCAGGGTGTGCCATCTATTGGTTCAGAGCTTATACGAGCTACAACAGTGCATCCTGTACAAAAAGAGACGTAACAACTAATAGATCGGAACTTTGAAGTACACTGGCTCTAGCAAAATTTGTCTACGTTCAGAGAGCACATACTTTAAACCGAAGCGATGCGCCCGTTAAGGCTATCTGTTTCTAGCCGTGATTGTGCCATCAGACATGGGCTAACTTAGTTTTTGAGTTCGTAGAAGTTAGTGGTGATTCCTTTCAGGTAAGTCTCGCTGCAAAGATAAATAATTATTAAGCGATCAGAGCCTAGACACCATAATTAAAGTTTTTCAAGAATAATTTTATTAAACTTTGCGGTTAATCCCTGCTTAGTAAACGATTAGTGGTATGCAGCAAAGCCTCGCACTACTAATCCAAAAACTCTCTTAACGAGATTAATTATGGAACTTAGCTTATTGATTCTTGCTTACTTTATTGGCTCGATACCAACAGGTTATCTGGTGGGTCGAAGCGCAGGGCTTGATATTAGAGAACATGGTTCTGGTTCGACGGGAGCCGCAAATGTCTGGCGCACAATTGGTAAAGATAAAGGTATTTTTGTGTTTGGGATTGATTTAATCAAAGGCACAACAACCATCTTACTAATACAATCTATTAGTGAACTCAAAACCACCTCAAGCCCTCTGTTTTTCAACAGTTTCGAGGCAAATATCCAGCCTCAAAATGAATGGTTTGTAGTAGGAGCAGCCTTACTAGTGATTTTGGGACATAGTTATTCCTGTTGGATTGATTTTAAGGGAGGTAAATCCGTAGCTACAGGTTTAGGAATTCTATTGGCTTTTAATTGGATTGTAGGATTAGGAGCATTTAGTTTTTGGCTAGCGACGGTCGTCATGTGGCGAACGACATCGATTGGTTCTATATTGGCTGCGATCGCCTCCTCAAGTCTCATGCTTTGCACTCACTCACCCGTCGCTTATAAATTGATGGTGTGTGTCGGTAGTCTTCTCATAATTTACCGACATCGCAGCAACTTTGATCGACTGTGGCAAGGTACAGAGCTTAAAATCAACTTTTTTGAGAGCGATCGCCATGAAAATATATCCACGGATTGAGTTAGATATCTCAATTAAGGATTTAAGTATAAGCCTAGTTTCTTCCTTCGCATGGTCTGAAAGAGCAAAAATAATTACCCAGATTCAATCCTATTGGCATACACCAAAGGAAGTTCTAGTTACACTCTGCGTTAGAACTTCCTTTGATCTACTACTCCAAGCATTATGCTTACCTGCTGGCTCCGAAATTATGATGAGCGCGGTAAACATAGCTCACATGGAAGAGATTGTCAAAAAGCATCATTGTATTCCTGTTCCCATAGATATTGACTTAGAGACACTTGCACCCTCTTTAGAATCGCTCAAAGCCTCTATCTCTAATCAAAGCAGGATATTTGTCGTTGCCCAGTTATTTGGTGCGATCGCGCCACTCGATCCTTATGTCGAGATATGCAAGAGCCATAATATCCTGCTGGTGGAAGACTGCGCTCAAGCATTCGATGGTCTGCGATATCTGGGACATCTTCATGCTGATATCAGTCTTTTCAGTTTTGGTCCAATCAAATCTTGTACAGCTTTAGGTGGTTCAGTAACCATCGTTCAAGATCCCAATTTAGTCCAGAAAATGCGAGATATCGAGCAAACCTATCCTGCCAAGACTGATTTCTGGTTCTTGACAAGATTACTCAAATATTTATGCCTTAAAGTTCTCTCTATTCCTACGATCTTTGGGGTTCTTATCGCTTGTTTAAATTTTCTGAAATTAGATGCAAATAATTTTATTAGTATGCTAACCCGTGGCTTTGGGAAAGGAGATATCCAGACTCAATTGCGATACCGTCCTCCCAATAGAATGCTTAGGCTTTTGCTCCATAGACTAGAGCATCTTGATGCGACTTATTACGATCGCCGCAAGCAGTCGGCTATTGTCTTTTTTGATTCATTAAAAAAGACAAACTCTAATCTTGGAAACGGTGTAATGCTGCATTCGTACTGGGTAGTTCCTTTGATAACAGAAAATCCAGAAATGCTAATGCAAACATTGAGAAAGGCAGGTTTTGACTCGACCACAGGAACAACTAGTCTGAAATCAATTGCCGAGGAGTCATCATTTGCAACTAAGTTAATGCGTAGCATCCTTTACTTACCGATATATCCTGCTGTCCCATTAGAAGAAGTGAATCGTCTTGCCCAATTAATCAATCTGAATACAGCAAATGAATCTAAGTATAGCTATAGCCACCTGTATCAGGACAAATCAAAACCCAAATAATGTGAGGCGGCGCTTCGCGCCGCCTCACATTATTTGGGTTTTATGTCCAAGAATGGCGACAGCTATAGATCACTAAAAGTAGTTGCAGCTCAAAGCGCTGCAACTACTTTTATACCAAAGCCCAAGAAAATTTTTGAAATCATTGTTTTGCAATGATTTCAAAAATCTTCTTGGCTTGTGTGCAAAAGGATGTAAGCCGATCGCTTTAACAACACGCTAACTTCTTAATGTTGCTTGGAACTTCTCTTCAAGTAAGTCACGTACTTTCTGATGGACGGGGTTAATGTCGGCATCAGTGAGCGTGCGATCGCTTGCTCGATAAACTAGTCTAAAGGCAAGACTACGTGAACCTTCAGGAACGCCTTTACCGATGTATTGATCAAAGAGAGTGACGGAATCAAGCAACTCGCCGCCCACATGGGTAATCGATCGCTGAATATCGGCAACCGTGAACTTCAATGGTGCAAAGAAGGCAATATCGCGATCGCTACTGGGATAGGTCGAGAATGACTGAAAAGTAGGAATCGACTTTTTCATCATTGCATCGAGCAAAGTATAGAAATCTAGCTCAAAGGCATAAATCTCATCAGGAAGTTCCTTCTCGGCGCGTAACTGGGGATGTAACTGACCAAAAGTACCAAGGCGTTCACCAGAAATCCAGAGAGAAGCGGTACGTCCAGGATGTAAGCGTTCATCCTTTTGATCGGGTTGGTATTCCACAGTTACCGAGAGATTGTGGAATACGGAATCGAGTAAACCTTTGGCTTCATAGAAATTCAAAGGTTTGGAATCATGCTGCCATGCGCCCACAGTCGGATCGCCGCCGAAAATACCCGCAATGCGATCGGTTTCATCGCTACCTGCTTCATCGAGCCAGAACACGCGCCCAATCTCAAAGCCATTCAAGATGCCATTACCTTGATTGATGTTAAAAGCACATGCCTCAATCAAATTAGTGAGCAAATCACCACGCAAGGCTCCATACTCGATCGCTACAGGATTATTGATTTTCACTTGATGTGATTCAGTGGGAGGGCATAGGGACATATGCATCACTTCTGTTAAGCCCACGGCTCGGAAAGCTGCCCGAATCATCCGACCACCCTCTTGATCGGCGGAGAGGAATCCAAACTCGGTTCTCGCAGGTAAAGTCTCTACAAATTTGTCATAGCCATAGATCCGTGCAATCTCTTCCACCAAGTCTATTTCGCGCTCAATGTCAGCATAGCGATAGGGAGGAACGGTGACTTTCCATGTGGCATAGCTGCCTTCTTCGATTGGTTGCTTCTCTAGCTCAAAGGATAAAACCTTGAGAGTCTGCTCAACTTCAGCTTCAGAGAGTAAAGCCAAGGCATCATCATCTTCGCGATCGACTTCACCTAGTACTTGCCAAACTTTAGTTAATCGTAAGTCAATGGTGCGAATTGCCTTAGAACGCGCATCAACGATGCTCTGTTCCACAACTTCACCGCCAGCCATCTCCGTAATCATCTGGATTGCTTTTGCCGAAGCCGACTCGATCGCCGCTTGGTTAACGCCTCGTTCATAGCGAGCTGAGGCTTCCGTGCGTAAGCCTTGAGCGCGTGCCGATCGCCTTGTGGTGACTTGCGTAAATAGCGCCGCTTCTAAAACAATATTGGTAGTTTTGTCGGAAACTTCGGTTTCTGCGCCACCCATCACCCCTGCGATCGCGATCGGTTTGTCGCCCGATGTAATCAAGAAGTTTTGACTGGTGAGAGTGCGATCGGCATCATCAAGGGTTTTAATTTTTTCGCCAGCCTTAGCAAAGCGTACCCCGATCTTCAGATCCTTATCCAAAGTATCTGCATCAAAGGCATGGAGAGGCTGTCCCCATTCCAACAAAATGTAATTGGTAATATCCACAATATTGTTGATCGATCTCATTCCTGCGGCTTCCACACGACGCTTTAACCATTCAGGAGATGGCGAAACCTTCACGCCTTTGATTAAAGTACCGATATAGGCAGGACAGGCTTTGGGATCTTCTACGGTTACCCAACTTGCTGCTTTTGGCTGGAAATCTTGGGTTGCTAGGGGTAAACGCACCTCTTTGCCTAGCAAAGCGGCGACTTCACGGGCGATCCCTACTACACTCAGGGCATCGGCACGGTTTGCGGTCGAGGTGACATCAAGGATTGCATCGTCTAAACCTAGCAATGGACGCACATCTGCGCCGACGGTCACATCTTCAGGAAATTCATGGATGCCGCTGGACTCTTTGGCTAGCCCAATCTCAGCTAGTGAACAAATCATCCCCTCCGAACGTTCACCGCGTAACTTAGTGGGGCGAAGTTTCAAATCAATGGTCGGTAAATAAGTCCCAATCGTGGCTACAGGCACAAACAAGCCCTGTCTAGCATTGGCCGCACCACAGACGATTTGCAAGGGTTCGGGTGCGCCAATATCGACTTTACATACCTGTAATTTATCAGCGTTGGGATGACGCTCGGCTGTGAGGATATGACCAACTACCACGCCCTCAGCCCATGTCCTGCGATCTTCGATTGACTCGACTTCAAAGCCTGCCATAGTCAGTTTTTCATCTAGCTCTTGGGGCGAGAGATCGCAGTCTACAAGTTCACGGAGCCAATTCAGAGAGATACGCATTGGAAAATTATGGAGAAAAGAGTATTAAGAAATATTCAGGCTATTGTAGTTTAGCAAAATCCGCACTCCAAACTCATTATACCAATTCACGAAAGTGTGACAACACTTTTGTGAATTAAAAACCAAACCCAGTAAGGGTTTTCAAAACTAAAAATGGCTATGCCATTTTTAGTTTTGGTATTAAGTGTATGGCATGACGCTATAGCCCTGATTCTAGGCTTGCTGTATCGGCGATCAAACCTAAAAGAGAGTAGCGGCGCGAAGCGCCGCTACTCTCTTTTAGGTTTGCTATAGCTGAATGATTTGATTTAGGCGATCGCATACTTGAGTAAACAAATCGTTGTCCAATTTGCTTAGTGGATGAGGCTTGGCTCCACGAAGCCGCCAGTCAAAGGACTTGGGTTGATGGCAGAGAACGTAGCTGGTTTTACTGCGTGAGGCTTTGCCAACAGCGACGGCAAAGGGGTTATCAGCATTGTATGCAGCCGTTGTCATTGGTAAGCCAATCACGATCGCGGTTTTGTCATTAAATATGCGTGGTGATAGCACCAAGAAAGGATGAATGTCTCGCATTTCTTTGCCTACCTGCGGATTGCAGTCAATCCAGATAATATCTTGGCGATCGGGTATCCAATCTTTGGAGGCTTTTACCACTTTTCTGCGCCTAGTTTTTGGGATGTGGTCATGACTTCACCGCCATGGCGAACAGGGTCAAACTGGGCGAGACGTTCTTCGAGTGTTAATGGAGAATTGGGAACTGGAGCAATAATTACTGATCCATCAATTACGGAAAGGCGCACGCGCTGATTGACTTTTAAGTTTGCGGCACGGGCGATCGCTGCGGGTAAGCGTACTCCTAAGTTATTTCCCCATGTTTTGATATCTAGTATTGCTTCGGTCATGATGATTATATTTCTATGTTTAAACATAAGTATAAACATTTTGGAGTGTGATCATATGTAAAAATTGACTTTCGATACATCAATTAGCTCGATAGTAAAAGTTTTCGTTAGAATGGCAACAGATGTGGAGGATGCCGATCTATGACAAGGATCTTTTTGGCGAGGACAGAGGAGCAGAAAAGATTTCGGGAAGTGTTGCGATCGCTGCAACCAAATGCTGGTTCGCGATGGTTATCGGAGAACTTGCCTACGATGGCGAAACTTTTACCTGCGAAAAAAGAAACGGTCAGTACATCACCACATATTTTCTTGCTCTATGGCGAAGGGGGAATGGGGAAAACTAGTCTGGGGAGGCGTTTTTGTGAATTGGCTGGGGAAGAGTTTTCTGATTGCTTTCAGGTGTTGCGATTGGATTGGGAAGAGGCAAAGAATGAGTATCCATCACTCAATGTGGGACATGAATCAATTCGTCCTGAGTCGGTATTGGAGACGATTTATTTGGCAGTGAGTAAGGGGCGCGAGGGGATTTTTGAGAAATATCGGCAGGTGGAGAAAACGCTGAAGCAAATTGAGGAGAAGGTGGATAAGGAACTGCAAGCAAGGCAGGGTGAGGGGGCGGAATATGCGCCGATTTTGAAAAAGGGTTTGAGTTGGTCGTTGGGGGCTTTGCGGAAACTGCCACAGGTGGAAGTGCTGCTGGGGGCGGGAGATGGCACGGTGGATGAGGCGATCGCAGATAGTGCGGTGAGTGCTTTGGTAGGTTTGATGAAAAAGCGGTTGTCTTTGGAGGAGCGCAGGATTTTTGCGACTCCCCATCGACAATTGGCTGAGGCTTTGGGACATGGATTTCAAGCGATTTCTGCTCAGAAACTATTGGTGCTTTTGCTGGATACCTACGAGATTGTCGATCGCCTTGAGTGCGATCGCGTATTGCGAATGGTAATTAAGGCGGCGGGGCGGCGGGTGGTTTGGGCGATCGCGGGTCGGGCAAATCTGGCGGATAGCTATCGGTTATCGCAGGATTATTTTCGCGGCTATCGGGATGAGTTTTCGGAAAATCTCTATGTGTATCCGATGAGTGAGTTTAGTCGGGAGCAGGTGAGTGAATATTTCGCGCATCCTCAAATCGATGTGCCTTTGAGTGATGAGGCGGCGGAGTCAGTGAAGCAGTTTAGTTTGGGGATTCCCTTTGTGGTGCAGCAAATTGCGGCGATGCTTCAACAGGGGATCGAGATGGCAACGATTCTCAGCGCTCCATCGGCGGATCGTGATGATGAGTCGCCCCGTGAGGCGGTGGTCAGGGCAACGAGCGATCGCTTTTTGCGGTATTGCTTGGATGAGCAGGACAAAAAGGCGGTGTATGCGATGGCGATGATGCGCCGTCCTGATAATGAGTTGTTAAAGGCGATGCTGGGGGTGACTGACCTTGAGCCAGAGATGCGATCGCTAAAGGCAAGGCATTCGTTTGTGTTGTTGGAGGGTAAGGGCATTAGGTTGCATGACAAGCTAGAGAGCTTTTTGCAAGATTATCTGCGTTGTGGGTTGGCGGGGCAGTCACCTATGGTGCGGGAGTTGAGCGATCGGGCTGTGGCTTATTTGGAACCGCGTTTGGATGAATGGACTCAGGAGTTTACGGATACGGCGGATTATTTCGAGTCGGATCGGATTGCCAATGGGTTGTTGGATTTGGTGCAGTTTAAGTTTTGGCAAGATGTGGAAGTTGGCTGGCGCTATGCTGTGCCTCTTTTTGTGGAGAGTTGGCAATATAACCGCGATTGGCAAAAACAACTTTTGGGAATTATTGAGGCTTTTCAGTCGAGGTTTGATGGCGATAGTAAAAAGCGTTTGAGAATCTTTTCTAAAGATTTGGGTTACTCTTCATTCGATACTGATAGTCGGAAGGAGTTGCTAGATGAGTTAGAGAAATTGGCAAAGCGGGGTTGGCTTGATGGTGATCGTAAAAATGAACATATAGCAATTCTCTCATTACAACGAGGGCGATTGCTTTATCAAATGGAACAATATTTAGAAGCCTATAGAATATATTTGGAAACTGAAAATCTCCCACCCATAACTTCTATAACATTTAGGAAAGAACTTGCAAACGAATATGGAGAAATTGGCTGGGAATTATCTTTGGCAAATGGAATTGCTATAAATTCTTTAGAAGGTGAAGATGCTTTTTTTAGAGCTACTAAATTAAACGAGAAAGATGGAGATAGCTTTATAGGGCTTGGGGTCTCGCAGCACGGACAAGGTCGATACGATGAATCTCTAAAGAATATTAAGGTTGGTATTTTGTTACAAGGTGAGAAATCGTACTCTCTTAATTGGCTAGGCAATGTTTACAAAGCCAAAGGAGAATATGAATTAGCGATCGCATCATATCAACAGACGATCAACTTCGACCCAAAAAATGCCTATCCCCATAACGGTTTAGGTAATATCTACCAAGCTCAAGGAGCATACGAATTAGCGATCGTATCCTATCAACAGGCGATCAACCTCGACCCAAAATATGCCACTCCCCACAACGGTTTGGGCAGTATTTACCAAGCTCAAGGAAAATACGAATTAGCGATCATATCCTATCAACAGGCGATCAATCTCGACCCAAAATACGCCTCTCCCCATTACAATTTAGGAACTGTTTACAAAGCCAAAGGGAGATACGAATTAGCGATCGCGTCCTACCAACAAGCGATTAACCTCAACCCAAAATTTGCCACTCCCCACAACGGTTTGGGCAATGTCTACAAAGCCCAAGGGAAGTACGAATTAGCGATCGCATCCTATCAACAGGCGATTGCCATCGATCCAAAACATGCTATTCCACACAACAGTCTGGGCAATGTCTATAAAGCCAAAGGAGAACATGAATTAGCGATCGCATCCTATCAACAGGCGATTGCCATCGATCCAAAACATGCTATTCCACACAACAGTCTGGGCAATGTCTATAAAGCCAAAGGAGAACATGAATTAGCGATCGCATCCTATCAACAGGCGATTGCCATCGATCCAAAACATGCTATTCCACACAACAGTCTGGGCAATGTCTATAAAGCCAAAGGAGAACATGAATTAGCGATCGCATCTTATCAAAAAGCAATCGACCTCGACCCCAAAAAGGCTTTATATCATAATAATTTGGCTGAAGTCTACTTCTACCAAGGACAGTATGAATTGGCACTTACTAACATACAAGAAGCAATCAATCTCGACGCTAACGATCCATATTACTATAATGGCTTAGGGCTGAACTACCTAGGTAAAGGACAGTATGAATTAGCTGTCGAAGCCTTGCAAAAGGGAATTACCCTCAACTCTAAAAAAGATGGCTCCCAGCAATTTCTTTTAGGTATTGTAATGGGTATACAAGGCAATCAAGAACAAGCTATTACTTTATGGAAACAAAGTTTAGAACTTGTTACTAGTAATTCTCCAAACGAAAAACTTGCTTGTATATTTTGTCAAATTCTCATTGGTGAAATTGAGCAAGGCGCAAAAAGTTTTCAAGAGCTTTTAGCAACAAAAAATCTACCAATTTCAGAAATATCAGATTCTCTAAAGTTTATGGAAGTTATAGCTCGATTGCCAAAAAAACTTGAGGGCATTGATACTGTGATTGAGATGCTGCGTCAAGCGATTGCGAAGGCACAATAAGTAGGGGCTTAGCATTTGCGCCACAATTTTAAAAACCATCACAGAAATCTCGATCCGCAAATGCTAAGCCCTCTCTGCTTTTACAGACAATTTGTCCCTGCGTTGCGAAGTTTGGGGCAGTGCATTCCCAAAAGAAGATTATCTGAAAAATTATAAATTCCTACGGGAACGCACTGCCCCTACAGTTCGACTCTATGGGCATGAATAAATAATGACACTCCATCTTTAACTTTCTCGATTGCCTCGATTTAAATATCTCACCTCTTCAAGTAAAACATTAAATCTCTGATCGCTTTCAGCCTGTCTCTCTTTTATCAATTCCATATCTCGCTGACTCTGAGCAGCCACTTGTAACAAAGCTTGGGCAGTTATTCTCAACCCATCGATCCCATCCTTGACCTCAGTCACACTTTCTCTCAATTCAGTCACACCTTCTCTCAATTCAGTCACACTTGAAGCTAATTCATCAAGCATTTCATCAGTCCACCGTTGTACAGTCATAGAGTATATTCCTGATTATCGCAACCTATATTTTCCATTTTACAGCACGAGCAATTGGTTTTCGATCCACCACAGAATTTGCCAATAGCTTTGCAGGTAGAGATTATAGTGATTCGGGACAAAAAAAGCGGCGCACAGCGCCGCTTTTTTTAATGAACTTCGCCGCGTTTAGCTTCAGCATCAATAGGCTTAGCTAAATACACCAGCAGCAACTGCCAGAAAATCGCCACAAATAAAGGCAACTTCTGCAAGGTCTTCACAAACTGTGGGCGATCGCTATCATTAATCGCCATCAGCTTGAAATTGTAATCAACGCATTTCTCCAATCTGGGGAAAAAGTCGGGATGACTGGTATCTAGCACCGCAGGGAACGCACTAATGGCGGTGTGATTAGTATTGATCACCACTTGCTTGTTATATTCGCGAGCATCTAAACCAATGGATTTATAGAAATCAGCACGTTCAAATACAGTAATCGTATGCGTAGCAAATACCGTCAATAGGAAGAACCGCGCCCATAGTTTTGCCTTCCATGTACCCCATAGCGCTGGCTGCGATCGCAATAACACCTTAAAGAAATCGCCATGACGGTTCTCATCTTGACACCAACTTTCAAAGTATTTGAAAAGTGGATAGAATTGATTTTCAGGATGATCTTTCAAATGGTAATGCACAAGAATATAGCGCCAGTAGCCAATTTTCTCGGACAAGTAAACGGTATAAATTACCCATTCTGGTTTAAAGAAAGTATAGCTGCGCTTTTTGGTCATATTCACCAAGTCCAGCGACAGATTAAAATCCTTCATCGCCTTATTCAAAAATCCTGCATGACGCGCTTCATCCCTTGCCATCAGGTTAAAAGCTTCCGCTAATAGAGGACTGCGATCGCTGAGTTGGCGAGACAGTTCTTTAAATAGCAGAAATCCAGAGAATTCTGAGGTACAAGATCGTTCTAGAAAGTCAATAAAAGCGGCGCGAGTTTCGCCATCAATATGTTCCCAAGACTGTAAAAACTCGTTATCTCGCTTATAGTGGTAGCGATTGTAATCGGTGCGAAGTTCTTCAACTACGGCTTCCAGTTCCGCCTGTTGCGATGAAACATCCATCGCTGCAACCGCATCATAATCAGTTGTGTAGAACCTTGGAGTTAAGAGAGTTTCTTTAACAGGAACTTTGATGCCGTCACGGAGGAGTTCGGGTTCGGGTCTAGATTGAATTGAAACCATAGTAGTAATTAGTGATAGAGATTTTTATAAAGTTAGAGATTTTTGATCCCCCTCAATCCCCCTTGTAAAGGGGGGCTGGGGGGGGATCTATTGATTTTGAAAAAACTGAATCATCTTTTTGTCTTCACCCTTGATATGGTGAGCCAACCATTCAGTGAGAAATTGCGTGATTTCTGTTGTAACTGCTTCGGTATTGCGATCGCGAAATTTTAGAAGTAGCCGATCCACTTTGGATAAGAGACAATCGTGAGTTTGCTTGTGGCGATCGTATTCGGGATAATCCACCGCCATCATTAAAGCTTCTTCCGTTTGAAAATGCTCAATGGTGTGATTAGCTAGGGCTTCTAGAAGCTCTTGGATTGTATAAACATTTTTTTTGGTAACCACAGCATCATGGAGGGCATTAACAATCTCAAATAGTTGTTGATGTTGTCCATCGACCTGTGAGTTACCAGTGTTATATTCCTGTTGCCAACAAGCGATCGGTTTAGTCAAAGTGACCGTCATATACTTAATTCACGATAGAAGAGATTAGATGCGTAATACAAAAATTATTTTCTAGAAGTAGGGGCAATTCATGAATTGCCCTTACTTCTAGATTGATTTAGAGAACTTGTCAGATGCATTTTTAGTGAGATAGCTATCAAACACTGAAGCAATGTTGCGGATCAGCAAGCGTCCCGCAGACGTGACCTCAATGTGATCTTTTTCTAGTTCAATCAATCCATCTGCCTCTAGTTGCCGCAATTGCAGACGTTCGGGGGCAAAATATTTGCCGAAATCGCGATCGCAGGTTAGATGATATTTCGCTTCAATCTCTTGCTGCGAGAGTTCAAATTGACACATCAGTTCCATAATTACGGAACGACGCAAAATGTCATCGGCATTGAGAGTAACACCGCGCTCAATTGGTAATTCGCCCGCATCGATCGCCTTATAAAAGTCCTGCAAACCCTTATGATTTTGTGTATAGACGTTTTGCAGCATACTGATCGAGGTCATGCCAAAGCCTAAGAGATCGGATTCGGGCTTGGTGGTATATCCTTGGAAATTGCGATGTAAATTGCCTTCACGCTGAGCGATCGCCAATTCATCATTAGGCTTGGCGAAGTGATCCATACCGATAAACACATAACCATGCTTAGTCAGAGTTTCGATGGTCATTTGCATGATTTGTAACTTCTCTTCAGGGGAAGGCAAAGTTACGGGATCAATCTTCTTCTTTTGTAATGGCTTCAGCCAAGGCACATAGGCGAAGTTAAACACGGCAATGCGATCGGGATTAAGGGCGATCGTTTTGGCGAGGGTTTCGCGGAATGTCTCTAGGGTTTGATAGGGCAATCCATAGATGAGGTCAACGTTTACTCCTTCAAATCCCACTTCACGCATCCATTCCATTCCCTGAAACAGCATTTCTTCAGGTTGAATGCGATTAACTGCTTCTTGAACCTTGGGATTAAAATCCTGAATACCAAAACTAATGCGATTAAATCCAAGATTTCTTAAACCTTGCAAATATTCCTGAGTCAGCGATCGCGGATTCACTTCAATAGAAATTTCTGCATCCGCCGCAAAAGTAAACTGCGCTTGAAAACTTTGCCATAATCTCTCTACTTGATCAAAGGAGAAATAATTAGGAGTGCCGCCGCCCCAGTGCATTTGTTGGACTAGGCGATCGCGATCAACTGTGGGTGCAACCTGTTCAATATGACGAATTAAATAACCTAAATAAGGTTCGGCAATTTCCTTGCGAGTGCTAATCACCGTATTGCAGCCACAAAAATAACAGGGTGCATCACAAAAGGGAATATGAGCATAGAGAGATAAAGGTGTTTTCTGCAAATTTCCTGCCGCGATCGCTCCTCGAAAATCAATTTTCTGAAAGCTTTCGTTTAATTCAGTTGCAGGTGGATAGCTGGTATATCTTGGTACGGGCTGATTATATTTATGTAAAAGATTAATATCAAATTTAACTGTCTGTGTTGCTGTATGCATTCATTCACTTCCTAAATTCTAAGTCTTGAGAACGATTAGTACTTTGTACTGCCCATTCTCACAATGTCTATGCTGCTGCGTGGCTATGGTGACGCTCAGTACTACCTGCCCGATCCTGCTTGGTGAGCAGTTCAAAAACATGGGGATCGAGTACGGCTCTAACATCAGCTTCTAACTCATCCACCACATTCCGATTGAGTGTAAAAGCATAATTTGCCTCTTCCACAATTCTCAAAATTGTGGCTTCATCCACAACTAGAGAATCTAGAGCATGACGATATTTCTCTTTAAATTCCTTTTTCGCCTCAATTGTCGGCAACTGTTCAAATTCATAGAAAGTTGTGCCGTGATCGCTTGGCAAGTCCAAAGCCGAACGAATAATATGTTTCAAGGCTTGTCCACCCGACAGATCGCCCATATAGCGCGTATAGGAATGGGCGATTAAACAGGCGGGATCAGCATTGGACAGTTCGATTAAGCGATCCACATAAACTTGCCCTGCTTTGAGAGGGACGATTTGCGATCGCCAATCATCACCAAAATAAAAAGCTAAATCCTGTTCCAGATTTGACTGGCGATCAATTTCGGGGAAGTACATTTTCCCGACAATTGGATGATCAGCATGGAGTTTTAATTCTGCTTCGAGGGTACTGTAAACAAGATAGAGATTAGCCAATAATTTTCTAAACGGTACAATTTCGACAATACCCTTGAGAAAGCATTTCATAAATGCGGTATTCTCGGCGGCAGTATGAGACTTTTGTGTACCTTCGCGTAGACGGGTAGCTAAGTGACTAGTCATCGGCATTTACTCACGCAACTTAATCACTGAATCCTAGACCTTATACCTATGTACAATGTCAAGCAAAGTTATGTTAAGGATTATCGCGATCGCCATTAATTCCAAACCCAAAGCCGTAAGGTTGCGCTCCTGCGGGGCGCAACCTTATGGCTTTGGGAAATTTTCTGACAGGTACTTATAGTGCTTTGCGCTTAATTAAATCCCAGAGAAATTTTTGGAAGCGGCGCTCCGCGCCGCTTCCAAAAATTTCTCTGTACTACTCAAAGCCTCAATAGGCTGTATAGGTTTTAAAAGCATAAAATAGTTCAAAAAATATATAGGAAGGGCAAAACCGAATCATTATGGCGAAAGATTTGTATCACGATCTCGTTAAACGCGCACTCCAAAAAGATGGATGGGAAATAACTCATGATCCCTATGAACTACGTGTAGGTGGAGTTGAAATGTATATAGATATAGGGGCTGAACAGATTATCGGTGCTGATAGAGGAAATGATAAAATTGCGGTTGAGGTTAAAAGTTTTATTAGTCCCTCAAGAATTTCTGACTTTCACTTAGCTCATGGACAATTTTTAGATTATCGATATGCTTTAGAAGATATAGATCCAGAAAGGGTTCTATATTTAGCTGTACCTGATTTTGTCTATCAAACTTTTTTTAAGTTGACCTTCATTGATAGAGTTGTACAACGTAGTCAACTTAATCTTTTAGTTTATGACTTAGATAAGGAGAGTATTGAACAATGGATAAAGTAGCTGTTTATAGGCAATATATTCAACAGTTAATGCAAGCAAGAGCATCTCGTTCCATGAAATCGTCAAAGGAAGTTGAGGCTCAGACTATTTTTGATGTAGAACGTGATCATTACCAACTTGTTTATGTGGGTTGGAAACGGAATAACATAAGAGATTATGGATGTTTGTTGCATCTGGATATTAAAGATGGAAAGATTTGGATTCAATATGATGGTACTGAAGGTGGTATTGCCTACGAGTTACTGAAGTTAGGAGTACCAAGGGAAGATATAGTTTTAGGTTTTCAACCTGTTAGGGTACGTGCTGATACTGAGTTTGCGGTGGGTTAATTCACATAGTGAGAGGCGGTGCTTCGCACCGCCTCTCACTATGTGAATTAACAAGAATGGCGACAGCTATATAGCAACACTTTTGAGAATTAAAAACCAAGCCCTATGAGGGTTTTAAAAACACAAAATGGCGTAGCCATTTTGTGTTTTGGGATCACACAACTAATTGATATTTGACCTGAGCGAGGCGATAAAGAGGTCGCCATACCAAGCGATTGGTCGTCACAACTAACAAAGACATTACAATTGTCGAAGCCAATAAAAGTGGAAAATCACCCACATCAGAGGCTTGCGTGATCGTCGAGCCTAATCCTGTTGCAGTCAGTACCCTACCCTGAAACTTGACATATTCACCTGCAATACTAGCGTTCCATGCTCCACCAACAGCCGTAATGATCCCCGTCACTAAATATGGAAAAATACCTGGCAAAATTAGAGTTTTCCAACGTTGCAATGGCGAAAGCTTATATACTCGTGCTGCTTCAAAAAGTTCAGAGGGAATAGCTTGCGCTCCCGCAATCACATTGAAAAGGATGTACCACATACTTCCTAAAGTCATGAGAATCACTGCGCCAATGTCCAGCCCGCCAGCCATATTTCCTAAATACAATAATAGAACTGGGAATAGAGCTGTCGCAGGAACTGAAGCGGCTATTTGGACAATTGGTTGCAAAAATTGGGCTAGTTTGGGATTGCGACCGATCGCTACTCCGATGGGAACTGTAATAATCAATGAAATAATCAAGACGATAAATACCCGAATAGCCGTAAATAAAGCACCGATCGCTACTTGTTTCCATGAGTTCAATGGCATACTACTCAGCAAGGTGATCGCGCTGGCTGTGCCACTCAAAACCATAAAACCTGCTAATCCAACCAATAGCCAGTTAAACCAATTGAGCCATGGTGATGTTTTTTTATGCTGATTAATCAGAGAACTTGGCGCTTTATGGCTAAAACTATGATTGACAACTTCGGCGATTGGCATAAATAGGCGATCGCTAATAATTCGCATCGTTGGCGATCGCCTTAAAAAATCTAACACTCGCGATTCTGGGACTTGAGCCGCTTCAACTGTCTCATTCTTAAACTTCTCCGCCCAAGCAATTAGCGGTCGCCACACGAAATAATCAATGATTGTAATTATGCCAATTAAAACTGCCAGACCACTAAAAATCGCCAAATTATCACCTTTGTCCGCCGCCGCCTTCAAAAATGAGCCGAGTCCTGGAAGCGTAAAGTCACGATTGGAAAGTGTAAATGATTCCGTTTGCATCAAAAAGAACCAACCACCAGCTACAGACATCACACTATTCCAAACTAAGCCCACCACCCCCGAAGGTAGTTCTAGCGTCCAGAAGCGCTGCCAAGCACCGAGTCGATAAACTTGACTTGCTTCAATTAATTCTTTAGGAATACTACTTAGGGATTGATAGAAACTAAAGGTCATATTCCAAGTCATACCCGTAAAAATCAGCAAGATCGAAGCTATCTCAATTCCCAATCTTTGCCCAGGAAATAAGCCGACCAAAGCAAGTACAACCGCAGGCAAAAATGAAAGTACTGGAATTGATTGCAGAATGTCTAATAGAGGAATAAGAACCTTTGACCATAGAGATGAACGATAAGCAACATAGGCATACAAAAGGCTAAACCCTAAGGATACTAAATAGGCGGCTAGCATTCTTACTAAGGTCTGCAATGCATAACTTGGTAAAAAGCTCAATGATAGATTAACTACATAGCCACTTTCATATATACCTGTAAAATTCCGAGCAGTCTGCACAATGATGAATATAAAAGCAATAATCGCTAAAGGCAGTAAGACATCACCAAGGCTCCAACGTGCGCTAAATTTTGATTTGGGATCGATAGTGGGCTGATACATAAGCAATCCATACTAAACACAAATTAGGTGATTTACATTTAGGGTTCTGCGATTTAATAAAGAACCAATTTTTTTGTGGCGCGGCTTCGCCGCGCCACAAAAAATCGGTTCTTTATTTTACTGCACGTCCCTTACAGCAATTAACGAACCAATAAATTGGGGGAAAGTGTTGCGAAGCAACACTTTCCCCCAATTTATTGGTTCAAAGCGGCACTTTGCACTGTCTATCTTAATCTATTCAGACTCTTCAGTTTCTGGAGTACTCTCTTCAATAAAAATTTCGCCTGAGGGTTCATCATAGCTAAATAATTCAGCATAACGTCCCCAATCCATCGCAGTTCGGAGTTGACGTTGCGCTTCTTTGGTAGTGAAGTAGTTTTCTAAAATATCGAGAACTAGTTCTTCAGAAATACGATGATTGCGCTTAGCTTGTAAAAGCTGACAAATCTGCTGGACTAAACGAATATTCTTCTGTAATAGCTCCCGAATAATTGCTTTGCGCTCGTCAATATTACTATTGATAAAATTCTCACCGATCGCTGATAGTTGAATATCACCCTCATTAATAGCAACTAGTTCCATTAATTTACAAGCATCGACAATTGGCAATATATCATCAACTTCTAAGAGAAGTTCTTGAGCAATTCGATATAAATCTTTGTCTTGACGACCTTCAAGAAGTTCTAATAAACCAGCTACTGAGCCAATACGAACATGGGGAAGAGATTGATATTTTGCTTGCGCTTTAGGTTCTGAAGTAGAAGTTGTGGTCGTGGTGGTCTGAGTTGATAAATCTGGTAGATCAGGATTTGTAAGGATCTTGTAAACTTGGTCAACTAAAGCCTGAAATTCAGGACTCTTGCGATCGCGATAATGGGGTAGTGTAATCGGCAAATCAGCACGAATCCGCCCAGGATTGCGCCCTAGCACAATCACGCGATCGGCTAGTGTCACAGCCTCCTCAATCCCATGGGTCACAATCAAAATTGACTTAGTGGGAATGCGTTTTTCTAACCAAAGGTCAAGCAATTCAAAGCGTAAGTTCTCGGCAGTTAATACATCTAATGCGGAAAATGGCTCATCCATACATAACAGTTCTGGCTCAACCGCCAAAGCTCTAGCAAAACCGACACGTTGACGCATCCCCCCTGACAGTTCCTTAGGGTAAGCATTTTCAAATCCGTCTAAACCAATCACATCAATCATCCGCAGGGCTTTTTGCTCTCTGGTATCCTTGGCTTCTCCCTTTGCTTTCAGCCCAAGTTCCACATTCTCTAGAACAGTTAACCAAGGATACAGCGCAAAATTTTGAAAAACGATCGCCACTCCTGGATTTAATCCCATGAGTGGACGATTGTAATACAACACTTTTCCAGTAGAAGGTGGAATTAAACCCGCAATCATTCGCATTAATGTTGATTTGCCAGAACCTGAAGGACCCAACAAAGCAATAATTTCACCTACTTGCAACTGACAATTAATATTTTCAATAATCGAAATAGTCTGCCCATTGGGCTGTAAGTAAGACTTACCAACACCTTCTAAGGTAACAAAGCTATTTTTTGTGGCATTTTGAACCATAATGTTATCTGTGCAGGTGTTTTGAGCTACATAGATAGGGAAGTTTTCGCTACCCAACCCCATACATTATCAGCTAAGAGCGCTCAAAATTTGCACTACATACTCTTTCCCCAGCGAATTTAGTGTGAGAGGCTTGTCTAAATTCTAGATGTTTTATAAATCGTTGGTGAGATCAGTTTTTATAGGTTTCCAAATTAAATAGATGCAGTATATTATCGCCACATACAAAAAGAAAGGAGTTACTAAGCTTAAGTTAAGACTAAAATACTTTGGTAGGATAACTTTATGAATCCAATCTAGCCAATGTAAGAATGGACCTCTATATAAGAAGATAGTAATATTTTTAAAGATATTGTCTGACGGCACTGTTGACACACCAGCTAAATTAATAAATACAGATATTAAACCAAATATTTTTATATATTTTATTTGACAATTTACGATTGGTAAAATCATAAATGGTATAGCCATTACTAAATGACGTGGACCAAAGCAACTATCTCCCGACCATGCGTAATAGGTTGAGTTAAATATAAAAGTAAAAGCCACAAAAAGAAAAGAAAAAAGCATGACTTTATCTCGATCAAATTGTTTTTTTACTAAAGCCCATAGAAATAAGAACATCATTGGAAAGTATAGAAAAATTCCTCTATAGGGACTAAAACTTAGTCCCCACAAGCTAGCGAAAGATGGATAAGTAAACATACTAGTCTGTGTTGCTCGTCCTTCCTGAACAGCCTGTTGTAAGAAGATAGAATTTGGAGTTTGAAAAGCTGAGCCTGTAATTGTATAGTTGTAATACATTAAACCCAACAAAAATATTCCATATCCCAATGATAGAAAAATAGCTTTTTTAATTAGATGACTCAACTTTTCGTTGTGATTTGTATAAGCCCAAAATCCTATCAACCAAAAAATTGGCAATACCGCAATGTAATCAATAATCTGTGCTAATCCCATAATTAGTCCAATAGAAAAATCATTCTTTTTTGAGATTATTAAACTAAATGCAATAAAGACAAATGACATTGTATATACATGTATCCAAATGCCATTAGTTGCATAAAAAAATGCTAATGAACCAAAAATAAAAATAAAAACAAGTAATATTTGTTTGTCGGTTTGAGTAGTTAAACGCTTTAGTGTTTTAAACATTGCTACAGCAGTAATTGCAACTACTGGAGACATAACAAAGATATTAGAGAATATATGAAAGATACCCCAAAACACCTCTCCGAAAGGGATCTGAAGCACATTCATAATGGAACGATGGAAATAATACACTGGTGCAAATATAATTGGCAAACCAGGGGCGATAACTGAGTAGAAGTTATTATTGATCTCAACAACATCAACAGGCTTAGGAATGCCTCCCTGCAATGCGAAAGTGCCGCTCTCAACAAGAGATCTAACTGCAACGATATACCTGTCGCTCTGGGATCCTTCAGGTGCAACATGTAAGGAGATTAGAATAAATACAGTAATAAATATCTTGAAACTAATACTTTTAAAAACTTGTTGAACTTTATTCACTTTAGTTAACCTTGAAATATTTAATTATGTCTCATAGTTAAGGGGTTTAGATGGTGTCTAAGTTATGAAATCAGAATATATAATTGACCAAAGGCAAAGACTAGATCAGTGTCAATAGGTCTAACTATTTAAGGCTAATGCTTCCATTACCAATGGATGAAGTCAAAAACTGTAGATCCACCTCAAGTCACTTAATAGTTGATTTTATATTACTAGAGTCAATCTTAATATCTTGAGTTTGGCATGTGTCTTCATCAAGAATAGAAAATCAATAATTGTTGAGACAAGTCAAAGCGCCAATTATTATGACAGTTTACACTTGATTCAGACACAATAAAGTTTTTTGAAGGTGGAACCAAGCAACACTTTCAAAAAACTTTATTGTGGTATTTTTGATCATAAATTGGTGTAAGTTAGTCTAAGGGCTAATACATATAGTTGTCGCCATTCTTGTTAGGACATAAAGCCCAAATAGTGTGAGGCGGCGCTTCGCACCGCCTCACACTATTTGGGCTTTGATTTGTCCTGATACAGGTGGCGATAGCTATACAAGGTAAATTGTCATCTATCCTCTGGATCTCATCAAAACAAATTAATTCCCAGATTAATGTCCTACTCACTTACTCCCGTTCCTTTTGGATCATTTCAAGTTAATGAACTTCTCTTTTCTGAAGAAATCATTGAAGCAACCTTTAGCCAAGATTCTCAACATCAGAATCAATCGGTTAATTTCTCTTTAATTGTACCTACATACAATGAGAGTAAGAACTTAGCTAAGTTAGTGGAAATTCTGACTCAGCTACTAGACAATTATTTTAACGATAATTATGAATTAATTATTGTTGATGATGATAGTCCAGACTTAACATGGCAATTTGGGCTTGATCTTATGCCAAACTATCCGCAGTTACGGGTAATGCGTCGTCAAGGGGAAAAGGGACTTTCGACAGCCGTGATTCGTGGTTGGCAAGCTTCGCAGGGAGAAATATTAGGTGTAATTGATGGAGATTTACAACATCCGCCAGAAACGCTGATTAAGATGCTTGATGAAATGGTTAAGGGAGCAGACTTAGTAGTCGCAAGTCGCCATGTTGAGGGTGGTGGAGTGAGTGATTGGGGATTTATAAGGCGATTTTTATCACGGGGAGCGCAAATGCTGGGCTTGATGATTTTGCCAAATGTCATTGGTCGAGTGTCTGACCCGATGAGTGGCTATTTCATGGTCAGACGTAGTGCGATCGCTAACTGTCCGATGAATCCACTGGGTTACAAAATATTAATTGAAGTACTTGGTCGGGGCAATATTGCCTCTGTTGCTGAGGTTGGCTATGTATTTCAAGAACGTCAGGCGGGTGAAAGTAAGGTAACTTGGCGGCAATATGTGGATTATATTTTGCATCTATTGCGTTTGCGATCGCGTGGTCGAATTACTAAACTACGTGAAAAATTGCGAGTTCCTGTCAAACGTTTTTTTAAGTTTGGACTAGTTGGCTTTAGTGGTGTATTTGTTGATATGGCCATCTTCTATTTACTTAGTGATGCTTCTACTCTGGGATGGGGGCTAACACGCAGTAAGATAATTGCGGCTGAAGTGGCAGTTCTTAATAATTTTCTTTGGAATGATCTTTGGACATTTCGGGATCTAGCTGAGCAACAATTTGGGCGGAGAAAATTAATTAAGCGATTTGTGAAGTTCAATCTAATTTGTTTAGTGGGAATTGGATTAAACTTGATCATTCTCAATCTCCTTTACAACTATTTCGGTGTCAATAAATATATTGCTAACCTAATCGCGATCGCGATCGTTACCATTTGGAACTTCTGGTTTAATCTCAAACTTAGCTGGAGAGTCACCCAAACCAAATAATATATAAAGTGCTGCCAAGCAGCACTTTATATATTATTTGGTTATTTATGATTACATTGCCTACTTGGGTAACTTTATCGAGATTGATTGCTGTACCGATTATTTTTGGACTGTTTCTTTGGCAAGATAGCGAACTTAGTCGCTTAATTGCTTTAAGTGTATTTATCATTGCCGCAATTACCGATTGGCTGGATGGGTATTTAGCAAGGAAACTTAATCAAATAACTGAACTGGGCAAATTCCTTGATCCCCTTGTGGATAAAGTCCTGACGATCGCCTTATTTTTGTTGTTCATTGAACTTGGTCAGGTTCCTGCTTGGGCCGTATTTTTAATTATTACGCGAGAGCTATTGATCACGGCTTGGCGTGGTGCGCCCAGTGCATCTAGTCAGGAAGTTTCTGGCGAAACCAGTAAACCGCAAATTATCGGCGCAAATTTTTGGGGGAAAGCGAAAACTGTGATGCAAATCGTGGCGATCGCTGCTTTATTGGTCAAAATCCCCTATGCGATCGCCTTTTTCTGGGTTGCAGTCGTACTTACGTTAATTTCTGGCATTCTCTATGTTGTGCCAACATCAAAAGGCTAGTTATAATTGAGTTAGTTGCGTTGCTGATGGCAACAAGGCGCATTCGATTATAATTAAATGAGTTGCGGTTGGAGTAAGGTTCTCATGGCGACATCACCAACAATGGGTAAAGCGTTTGGTAATCTGTTAGGCGGACGCTTTCGAGTTGTGCAGACGATCGCTGATGACACCTATGGGCAAACCTACTTAGTCGAAGATACCGTGGCTGCGGAAATGCCCCGATGGATCGCCAAAAGTTTTTGTCTGATTAATAAAACTAATCTGCAACTTGACTGGGCGCGATCGCTATTTCGCAATCAAGTTCCTAAATTACAGCAACTGAGTGATCGCAGTGCCGACTTCCCAAAAATCACAACCTATTTTGAACAAGAGGAGGAATTTTATATCGTAGAAGAAGCGATCGATGGAATTCGTCTCAGTGATGAAATTTCTACAGGCAAGCTCTACAGCGAGTCCGAGCTAGTTCAATTCCTCCGCCAATTGTTGACCAGTCTGCATATTGCCCATAGTTCTAATATGGTGCATGGAGATATCTGTCCTCGAAATTTAATTCGCCGTAAAGATCGACAGGGTGGTTATCAAGGCAGTAATAGTGGCGATCAACATTTTGTGCTTACTAATTTTGCCGTTCTCAAAGGTGTCTATGCAACAGCCGCCCAAAATGGAGTCGTCCTCGGAACACCTAGCTATATGCCTTTTGAGCAGGCTCTTGGACAATTTACACCTAGTTGTGATATCTATGCCCTTGGCTTAACGGCGATTCAATTACTCACAGGCTTACATCCTAGTCAACTAGTCCGCCGTGAAGATCTAAATTTATTAGACTGGCAAATGGGTTCAGCAATTCGTCCTGAACTAATGCTCATTCTCAATCGCATGGTCAAGCACCATCCTGAAGATCGATATCAGACTGCACAGGAAGTTCTCTATGAAATCGATAATTTGCCTATGCAGCAAGGGTCTGATGATTTCCAGATGCCCACTTTTACCATCAGCCAAAAGACCAATCGTTGGGCGATCGCTCTAGTTTGCTTAGCAGGAATTAGTTGGGGCGCGATTCACTTCTCTCAATACTTACCTAAGTTTTCCTCCAATCCCAAACCGACTCCTACAGTTATTGAACCGACTCCAACTATCACTTCTAATTATCAATTACGGCTGAGTCTGACAGGACATACAGGTTGGGTCAGAGCCGTCGCTTTCTTTCCCAATGGATTTAGTTTTGCGAGTGGCAGTTATGATCGCACCTTACGCCTATGGAATGTAAGGGATAATCAGTCTTTTGGAACTTTATCCAATCATCTCGGCTCAGTCTCTGGAATCAATGCGATCGCGGTGCATCCTAATGGCAACACCTTCGCAATTGCCTGTATTGATAAATCGATTAAGTTATGGAACTTCCGCAGTGGTAAACCAGTTCGGAACATTGAAGCCCATGATGGACAGGTCTACAGTGTGGACTATAGCCCTAATGGCAACACCTTAATTAGTGGCAGTGCTGATAAAACGATCAAGCTTTGGGATTGGCGTAGAGGTGATCTATTACAGACCTTTGAGGGACATCAAGACAAGGTTGTATCTGTTGCTTTTGCTCCTGATGGCAAGCAATTCGCTAGTGCCAGTTTTGATAAAACTATTAAACTTTGGGATGTGAAGACGGGCAGGCGAGTTTTAAATATTACGGGACATAATGCCCCTGTAAATGCGATCGCCTATAGTCCTGATGGCAAGCTGCTGGCTAGTAGCAGCCAAGACCAAACTGTGAAAATCTGGGATGCAAGCACGGGCAAACTCTTGCGTACTCTATCAGGACATACAGGTGGTGTCTTAGCGGTTGCCTTTAACCGTGATAGCAGTGCAATCGCCTCTGGCGGTGTCGATAAAACAATTCAGATCTGGGATGTGAAAACGGGGCAAACAATGCAAATTCTCAACCAGCACGAAGCCCCAGTCCTATCCCTTAGTTTTAGTCCTAAGGATGCCACCCTAGTCAGTGGTGGAGCTGATCGCCTCGTCAAGGTTTGGCAATTACAAGCTAAGTAAAACCCAAAAAATAAAAACGGTGCGATACACCGTTTTTATTTTTTGGGTTTTACTATTGATAATTATAATCAATAGTGCTACAGTGCCAATTAAGTTCTGATGCGGCTTGACTCAGCCCGCTTCATTACACATAGTTCAAATGCGTTGGCAGGGTTGAGTGATAAAATGCTTTTTTTACAGGGATTGCTGACACAGATTTTAGTAAGAGCGAGCAACTATCACTCAATTCTTTTTTATTTACAGCCTTAGAAATTATTGATAAATCCAATCTAACTTAATAATAATTACTTTCAATAAAAATATGACCTTTAGACAGTCCACCTCGCCTCAAGTTGTCGGCATTTGCACTAGTCAATCCTTGCGCCGCTTTGATTTACAACTGCTCCGATCGCTGTCGCGTCAATATGCGATCGCCCAATGGGAATATTGCCAAAATCCTGATGAACCCATCGATCTAAATTTAGCGATCACCTCCCTCCATGAATACATACAAACCTGTGATGACAAAGTGCATCTAGTCGGACATGGCATTGCGGGCTTAGTCGGTTGGCTCTATGCCAAGCAATATCCTGAACAGGTGCGATCGCTCACCTTATTGTCAGTGGGGGTTAACCTAGCGACTAGCTGGCATAGTCATTACTACGAGCAACGTCAATTAATCGGTTGTAGTCGAGAAACAATGCTGATGCGGACAGCCTTTTATCTATTTGGTTATCGTGACAAAGAGATGTTGCAGTGGTTAGCTAACCTACTCAAGCAAGATCTCGATAATTCGCTTATTCCCCACTCTCTCTATGCACCTACCTATATTGCACCCACACCGATCGCTGTACCAATGTTGGTCTGTGGTGCATTAGATGACTATGTAATTAGCGGTGGTGGTGCAAGGGCCTACCAAAAATGGAGATTGCATCTTAAAGATAGCGATCGCCTGTGGTTGAGTGAGCAGGGCAAACACTTTTTTCATTACTCACAGTGGCAACTAGTCAGCAATCAAATTCGTTCCTTCTGGAATTCTTTAGCTCTCAATCATGTTGTTTCCACTAAACAGCAAATTGAACTTAGTAGAAACTCATAATGAACTGAATTTTTGGCTTTATTACAAATATAGCAACGCTAAAGATGAGTGGCGGCGCTTCGCGCCGCCACTCATCTTTTTGTTAAGCAAAACTTACATTGCCATACATTTGAGAGAAATCCAAAAATTCGGTTCATTAACAAAATCGGTTTACTGATCCAATGGATGATTTTGGAAGAGATGATTTTGGGTACGATATTATTTATGAAGTGTGAAGCCTAGAAGTAGGTACTCACACGCATAATTTTGGAGTTTCTCATGAAATTAGCTGAATTTCTAATCCAAGGGCAGCACCTGCGTCAACAGGATCGCACCCTAGCGATTGCCTATTTTGAACAATGTCTTCAAAATACGACCACTGACGAAAATGTGGAGAGAGACTCTAGCACAACCATAAGGGTTTTACTAGATCTTGCTGTGGAGTTAATTGCCACAAAACAATTAGAATCATTGCAAAGAGCGCAAGTTCTTGTGCAACAAGCGGGGGAAGCATTAAGTCAAAATCCAGATCCTGATCCCGAACAAGAAGCTTATCTGCTTTATGTGCGTTCAATTCTGGCGCTTGAATTGGGGGAATTGAGTGATGTTTTACATGTTTTACAAACAGCTCATCAATCTTATCGCAGTAGTCAGCAGGGGCAAGCTCTCATTGATGACGCAATTGGACAATATTATTTACGTGTAAATGATCTGCAATCGGCTCTTATGAGTTTTGAACGATCGCTATCTGTACGCCTAGAAATAGAAGATGAATGTGCGATCGCAGAAAGCTACACCCACTTAGGACAATTGTATTTAACATCGGGGGATATCAATCAAGCCGCTAGTCTTTTTCAAAGTACTCTCGATATAGCCTTAGCTAATTCCGATAATTTTTTGCGTTTACAAGCGCTTAAAGGACTGGTGAAAGTAGCGATCGCGGAATCTCAATGGCAAACTGCAATTGAAATGATCAAAGATGGCATCTCTTTACTCAAAGAGCCAGTTGATACCATCGAAATTGGTTATTTATACTGTGATTTGGCTGAAGCTTTGCTAGGTAATCGCCAAGTTGAAGAGAGCTTAATCTGTATTCGAGTGCATGTTCTACCTCGTTTTCGTGATTACCAATATCTGAGGGGGATTGCGATCGCCAAACATCTCCGAGGACGTATCTATGTATATCGTTTGCTTGACGGTTTAGATAGTCTGGATGAAGATGCGATCGAAACGGCGGAAGACTCATTAATTGATGCTTCGATCGCGTTTGAGCAATTTGGAATGATGCATGATTATGCTAGATCTCTCTACGATTTAGCTTGTCTATACCAGTTATGCGGTAATTCGCAGTTTCAATATCAATACCAAGGTAAGTCTTTGCGATCGCTAGAATTATCACTCAGCATCTTAGATCAGTTGGGTATGAGCCATACTCAGCTTGCCTCACAGGTTGAATCCATGCTCAATCAAGTGATGAGGGGAAGTTTTTAAATAAAAGAAGGGGCGAAACGCCCCTTCTTTTATTTTGAGCTTGAGTAATAATTCTCATTATAAAAAAATCGGTTTTTTGAAAGCACGCCGTTGGCGTGCTTTCAAAAAACGATTTTGGTGTTTCCAGCGCCGAAGGCGCTGGAAACACCAAAATCGTTTTCATAATGTGCTGGCATTTCAGCGATAGTTACAAAAATCTGATACATTTGGCTTAATCTGAAAAACATTTTTAGGATCAGCATCTGAGGTTGAGGCTATGACTCAAAACCCACTAGTTGAACAAGCCAAACAGGGCAACGTTAACGCGATCGCCTCGCTCATGAATCGATTACTCAAATCTCAAGCTATGTTGGCAAACGTTGAGCGTGATGGCGATCGCTTAGAAATTTTGATTGAGTCGGATTTGCGATCGCTAGACGATGAGATGCGAATTCCTAATCGGCAAGTGCTAGTGGGAATGCTCAAAAAATGGTTCATCACCCTTGAAGTAAAAACAGTTTCTCGGATCACCGTGTCTTGGCAACAAACAGGATTTGATGAACCTGCATGGACAGAGGAAATTTACTTAGTTGAGCAGGAATCTCTAAATATTAGTGAAAATGGCGGAATCACTGAGACTAAACAAAGTCCTAGAATACCTCCTTTACCAGTATTCCCACCCAAATCTATGCTAGAGCGAAATGATCCCAGCGATCGCGCCAATAGAGAAACAAATTCCGTAGCATCTAGTCCCGATCTAGATGAAATGTTTGGAGAAACTAGTGTTCCCGAACAGTTGCCAAATCTTAGTTCCACTAATTATCCCAATTCTAATTTAGATAATACGCGAACCTCTCAAGATTCAGAGTTACTATTTCTTTCTGATATCCCTGTAATTCCTGACTCCGAAGAAATCAGAGATTTCCAAACTGAGGAGCAAACCTTCGCAAATAAAATTTCTTGGCAAGCTTTAATTAAAACTCCAATTTTTGCAATCCAATTTGCTCAATATTTAGTTGTTTGTGTGATTATTATTGCCACTTTGAGAGGAATTCATTCAGTCTTTGGCGGTGGCAAGGCTCCTAAAACTACATCTATGACACCGCAATTGGTGCATTATAGGTAGGACTTACGCACACCAAGAACTCAAGTTCTTGGCTAAAAGCTTAAGTCCACTGAAGTGGACTTAAGAATAATTTCAAGTAAACCCTTTCAACGGGGTTGATCTTTGAGCAGCGCACTTGAGCGCAGGGCTACTGCGTAAGCAAATCACCGTTAGAAAGCTTGTTTAGTAGGGATTATTGTGTCAACTCAATTCCATGTCTGTATTACTTTAGGAACTCGTCCAGAAGCAATTAAACTTGCCCCGATCATTCATCTATTTAGAAATAATCCTCAGTTTCAAACTTCAGTGATTCTAACTGGACAACATCGGGAAATGGTGGAACAAGTAATGCAATTGTTTGAACTCAAAGCAGATTATGATTTGGATATCATGCAGCCGAAGCAAACGCTTACCCAGATTACTTGCAATAGTTTGATCGGTTTAGAGAAGTTATACAAAGAAATTCAGCCAAATATTGTTTTAGTTCAAGGTGATACGACCACCGCCTTTGCTGCCGCTTTAGCCGCTTTTTACCAGCAAGTTCCTGTAGGACATGTAGAAGCTGGACTCCGCACCGACAATCTATTTAATCCATTTCCTGAAGAAGCTAATCGTCGCTTAGTGTCGCAAATCGCTCAGCTTCATTTTGCCCCCACTTCAGCCTCAGTGGAGAATCTCAAAGTTTCTGGTGTCAAAACAGGCATTCACAATACAGGCAATACCGTAATTGATGCGCTGTTATACGTTTCAGAGCGATCGCCAAACTGTGAGATTAAAGGCTTAGATTGGAAGGCTCATCGCGTCATCTTAGCAACCGTTCATCGTCGGGAGAATTGGGGAGAACCCTTAGCCCAAATCATCCAAGCATGGTTACAGATCTTAGCAGATTTCCCTGATGTGGCTCTGGTGTTGCCGATGCATCTCAATCCCGTGGTAAGAGAACCTTTAATTGCGAAATTGGGCAATCATCCGCGCATTTTCTTAGTTGAGCCTCTGGATTATGAACAATTAGTTGGGGCTATGCAGCGCTGTTATTTGATCATGAGTGACTCAGGTGGATTGCAAGAAGAAGCGCCTAGTCTTGGTAAACCTGTTTTAGTATTACGCTCTACCACTGAGCGTCCAGAGGCAGTTGCCGCAGGTACAAGCAAGCTAGTCGGCACAGAAACTGCGGATATTGTGGCGGCGGCTTCTAAGTTACTAGGCGATCGCCATGCTTATGAAAAAATGGCAAACATTGCTAATCCCTTTGGCGATGGCAAATCCAGTCAGCGTATCCTAGATATAGTCCATTCATTTTTAAGTGATTTTTGCTGAGAAATGAATCAAAAGTTACCAAGAACTCAAGTTCTTGGCTAAAAGCTCAAGTCCACTGAAGTGGACTACAGACTACTGTTGAGTAACCCGTTTCAACGGGTTTTAGCTCTTAGCCCGCACTTGAGTGCTGGGCTTGATATGTGCATAAGATCAAATGTTATGAAATTTTCTAGACGTAAGATCCTAACTAGCTTTGGCATAGCAGCAAGTACGCTCTTGCTGAATAACTGTACGTCACGACCTCTATCTAACCAGCCATTTCAAATTAATGCTGATGCTCAAGCTTCCGATATCCCTGAAGTGCAATCAGTCCGTCTTGGTCTGATTCCATCCATCGAAATCGCACCTCTTTTAGTTGCCAAGAGCAAAAAACTATTCGCTAAATATGGCATGACCAATGTGGAACTAGTTCCCTTGCAATCGTGGAGAAATATCTGCGATCGCACAGAAATAGGCACTAAGTTTGGCACAAATAATCAGGGTATTGATGGTGGGCATTTTTATAGTCCTTTGCCAGAACTATTGAATGAGGGCTTGATTAATCGACATACAAGTAAAACTGCTATGTATGTGTTGATGCGTCTGCATACGCATGGCGGCTATATTGTTGTGTCTAAAAGACTTAAGCCCTTTGGCATTCAACTGAAACGAGCAACCTTTTCGCCTTGGCAAGATATTGCCAAATTGTTTGGAAAACCAATGAATGGCGCGACCGCAGAACTTGGTAGTAATTATGATCTATGGCTCAGATATTGGCTAGACTCAATGGATGTGATTCCTCAAAAGAGTATCGATATTCTGGAGATTCCATTTGATCAGATCATTCCCCAAGTAAAACAGAATAGAGCTGACCTACTTTGTTTAGATAGCTGGCATAGTCTGCAATTAATTGAAGCAAATCTAGCTGATCCTGCGATCGCGATCGGAGAAATCTGGCGCAATTACCCAGGGGAAATTCTTGCCATGCGAGCTGATTGGGTCGATAAATATCCGATCGCTACCCAAGCACTGATCCAAGCAATTATGGAAGCGCAGATCTGGTGTGATGATCCAGCCAATGCCCAAGAATTAGATACGATTTTAACCTTGAGCTTTAATGATAGCCGCAATCTTATATCGCAGCCAATTAAGATATTTTCTCAGCTTTTTAAAAATAGTCCTAAACAAAAGATGAGAAGACTAAAAATAGATAGCCCTACTTCCATCAAGTATTGGTCAAATGATGGTATTTCCGTTTCTTATCCTTACAAAAGTCACGATCTCTGGTTTCTCACTGAATATCGTCGATGGAATAATTTGCCTGCTGATTTTGAGACTAAAGAAATCATTGATGCCGTAAATCGTGAAGATCTATGGAAAAATGCAGCTAAGGCGATCGGGGTTCCTGATACGAATATCCCTATTTCAACTTCAAGGGGAATAGAAACCTTTTTTGATGGTTTCAAGTTTGATCCTGAACGTCCCATAAAATAGGAAAGAGGGCTTGGTCTCCAAGCCCAAGTCTTTGTTTACTACAGCTATAACTCGTAACACAGAATACGGAAAAGGTTGATATTTTGTAACAAAATCGTTGCATGAAGCCAAAATTTTGAATTTAAATGCAATTAAATTTCACTAAATTGTATAAATAGAAGTAAGACATAGGATCGTAGGCAATGAAATTTGAGACACCCATCCAGCAAGCTTGTTACGAAAAGATCCAGCCTTGGTTAACTGACTTATACGAAAATGTCTATTCGCCTCCCTACGATATGCCTGTGTTTGTATTACCCCTTGGCTCAGCCACAGCCACAGTCGAAGTATTACCTTGGGGAAATACAGAAGCGATCATTTCTACTTGGTCTTATGTAGTAACGGGAGCAGAAATTACTCAAGATCTGATGAAATTCCTACTCAAAAAAAATTCTGAGCTGCAATTTGGGGTGTTTAGTATTGATGACGATGGCGATATTCGTTTTCACACTACCTTAGTTGGCTCAACCTGCGATCGCGACGAATTACAAACCTCAGTATCCTCAGTTCTCCAGACTGCTGATAAATATGACGATACGATCGTTGAAGCTTGGGGAGGAGAAAGAGCTTTAGAGAGAAGTCTTTGAGAATTTAGTATTGCGGTACTTTGCGGCGCAATACTAATTCTTTGATTGAAGAAAATTCTTGAAAGCATTGCTTTGCAACGCTTTCAAGAATTTTTTTTGTTTGGGTTTAAGCGCAAAGCCTTGTAATTATGCGGTATTACTAATTCACGAAAGTGCTGCCATACTTTTATGAATTGAAAACCAAACCCAGTAAGAGTTTTAAAAACACAAAATGGCGTAGCCATTTCGTGTTTTGGTATAAGATCTTAGAGGTTTTAAACAAATGGTAAGTTGCAGGCGTGAACTTTCAATCAGAAGCACAACAAACTGTTATCACAAAGTAGCTGCTTGGCTGCCCGAAATTTGCGATCGCGTATCCAATCCTGTAGCCCATAATCCGATTTTTAGTTTGCAGTTTGGTTCCGCAACTATACTTGTGGAGATCAGACCGTTTCGTGATTCAGAATCTGTTATTTATATTTGGGCATATGTGGCAACAGATGTCGAAGTAAGTAATGATCTCATGCTCTATTTACTCAAACAGAACGATGTGTTCCGTTTTGGCGGTTTTAGTATGGAAGATGAAGGGGATATCAGGTTTCATGTAACTTTGCTGGGTGCTTCTTGCCAACAAAATGAATTTAAACTGGCTCTAACTGAGGTCTTAGAGAGCGCTGATCACTATGATGATTTGATCGTGGAACGTTGGGGTGGTCGCAGAGCAGCAGATGCTTTATTTGATATTTAAGAAATTCAGCTAAGTACAGGACAAAAATTTAATGGAGTTGAAGAAAGCCTCGGAATTGAGATGAAGGTCAAAGATGAAGTGACGCAGGAAATCAAAACCACGACGAAAAA
>NZ_JACJQY010000026.1 GCF_014696925.1 Phormidium tenue FACHB-1050
TCTCTGTCTCAAGTTCTTCGCTGTAATAACCCAAAATTATTCCTTTTCTTTCTTTGTCTGAGATTATCCTAATTTGCACAAGTTATTTGTTTTTCATTCCTAATTAAAAAGTCACTCTATTTTTTATAGTGAAATTTGCCACTCAAAATGATCACTGCATCCTCACTCACCTTATAAACCAAACGGTGTTCATCCGTAATCCGCCTTGACCAACAACCCTTCAATTCATACTTGAGTGGTTCAGGCTTCCCAATACCTGTAAATGGATTGCGTAACGTATCATCAATCAGTTCCACAATTTTGGCATAGACCTTTTTATATTCCTTCACCCAGCCATTAAACTGTTGGAAAGCTTTTTGCTCAAATATGATATTTCTCATGCCATTCCTCTGCCGAGAAAGAAACCAAATTTTCGCCACGCTCCACATTGGCGATCGCAGCTAAAAGGCGATCGCGATATAATTTCAAATACATCGTCAGCCATAAACTCAGGGACAGCATAAGATTCATGGACGTAAAAGCCGCAGTCGCCTTCGCCGCAGGACAACCCCTCAAAATCGAGACAGTCCAACTAGATCACCCCAGAGCAGGAGAAGTCCTCGTTGAGATCAAAGCCACAGGAGTCTGTCACACCGACGCATTCACCCTCTCAGGCGATGACCCCGAAGGACTATTTCCCGCCATCCTCGGACATGAAGGCGCAGGTGTCGTCGTCGAAGTCGGCGCAGGTGTAACATCTCTCAAAGCAGGCGATCGCGTCATTCCCCTCTACACCCCCGAATGTCGCAACTGCTCATACTGCCTCAGTGGTAAAACCAATCTCTGCCAAGCAATCCGCGTCACCCAAGGTCAAGGCTTAATGCCCGATGGAACCAGTCGCTTCTCCATCAATGGCGAAAAAATCCATCACTATATGGGAACCTCCACCTTCGCGAACTACACCGTTCTCCCTGAAATTGCCTTAGCCAAAATCCGCGATGATGCCCCCTTCGAGAAGGTCTGCTATATCGGCTGCGGTGTCACGACAGGCATCGGCGCAGTAATTAACACCGCCAAAGTCGAAGTGGGTTCCAATGTCGTTGTCTTTGGTCTAGGTGGCATTGGCTTAAATGTGATCCAAGCATGTCGGATGGTCGGAGCAAACATGATCGTCGGCGTAGACATTAATCCCAAAAAACGCGCTCTTGCCGAAAAAATGGGCATGACCCATTTTGTGAATCCTTTAGAAGTAGAAGGCGATCTCGTTCCCTATCTCGTTGACCTGACTAAAGGCGGTGCAGACTACACTTTTGAATGTATTGGCAGAACCCAAACTATGCGCCAAGCCCTCGAATGCTGTCATAAAGGATGGGGTGTCAGCGTAATTGTCGGTGTCGCAGGTGCAGGTCAAGAAATCAGCACCCGTCCCTTCCAATTAGTCACAGGTCGAGTCTGGAAAGGCACAGCCTTTGGTGGCGCAAAGGGACGTACTGATGTTCCCAAAATTGTTGATTGGTATATGGAAGGTAAAATCGATATCGATAGTTTGATCACCAACGTGATGCCAATTGAGCAAGTTAATGAAGCTTTCGATATGATGCACAGAGGCGATGCCATTCGCACAGTCCTAACGTTCTAAAGGCTTTGCCATAAATATGATGGCGCGATGAAGCCGCACCATCATAAATCGCCACAATGTTTCCCTGTCATCTTATAAAGAGGATTTGGAGACCAAATCCCTACATATTTTTGTAAAGGTAGGGGCTTGGTCTCCAAGCCCCAATCTCATCGTTCCTCCTAACTTCAGTTATACATGTAAATTCTCGTATAAGTCAGCAATGACGATATTAGAAAATAACCAACCATCAGGAGGAACCAACATAATGCGAACATCCTCTGGCTGTTCCACAAACCTGACCCAATCCTGCCCACGATAGCGATCAAGAATCTGCAAAGCGCGATCGCATAGATCTTGACCATAGGTTTCTTGCAAAGCTTTCAAGCTCAAACCTTCTGCTATTCGTAAACCCTGCATCAGAGTATCCATTAACTCTTCCGCAGCATCAATAATCGGAGCCGTAAAACCAATTCCTGAACTTTGCCAAAGCGCGATCGCCTCAAGATATTCGCGCATTTTCCGAGGACGATCAATTCTTTGGCGATTAATATAACTGGTTGCACCCATACCCATTCCATAGAAGGGTTGATTATGCCAATAGGTCAAATTATGTTTTGCTTGATAACCAGATTGAGCATAATTCGAGATTTCATAATGGACATAACCGACAGATGGCAGTAACTCATGGGCAGTCCTATACATCTCGACCGTATGGGATTCCGTTGGCAATGGATTATCACCTGCTTGATAGCGCTTACCAAAGGCAGTTCCCTCTTCAATGGTGAGATCATAAATTGATAGATGGGTAGGTTGTAAAGCGATCGCTTCCTTTAGCGAAAAATCCCAATCTGCCATTGATTGATGGGGAAGCCCTGAGATCAAATCCAAACTGAAGTTCTCAAAACCAGCATTTTTAATCGCATCTACGGCTTCATATATTTCCTCCACGCTGTGACCTCGTCCACAGACATCCAATAGTTCTTGCTGAAAAGCCTGTGCGCCCAGACTAATGCGATTGATCCCTAAACTGCGATAACCTTGCAAACTCTCCAAACTCACTGTGCCTGCATTTGCCTCAAGAGATATTTCCGCATTAGAGGCGATCGCAAAGTATTTAGCGATCGCCTCTAGGATTTGCTCAACCTGTGGAACTGATAGCAAAGATGGCGTACCACCACCAAAAAATATAGTTTGCAAAGTCTCTACAGGCGGAATCTCAGCGACGGTGAGCGCAATTTCTTGACAGAGAACATCGACATATTGCTGTTTGAGATTCTCTCCCCCTGTCGTAATTGCGAAGTCACAATAGAAACAGCGTCTTTTGCAAAAGGGAATATGTAGATATAGCGATTTGGGAAATGTTTGGCTCAAGGTAGCAATGGGATGATTAATTGAAGATTGGCGCTTCGCGCCAATCTTCAATTATTGGATAAAGAGATTATATAATTAGATTTATACCAATTCACAAAAGTGTAACGACACTTTTGTGAATTAAAAACCAAACCCAGTAAGGGTTTTAAAAGCACAAAATGGCTACGCTATTTTGTGCTTTGATGTTAGCTGCTTGGCGATCGCGAATTTACCAATCCCAAATACCGATCCAAAACTATGACCAACGCCATCTCCACATTAGAAACCATCTATCCTAGTAGCGATGGGCAACCTATGGCTGAGAGTACCGAACATTATCAATGGATTGTGACGATCGCAGGTGGGTTAGAAGATCTATTTAAAGATGACGATAATGTCTTTGTCGCAGGGGATTTACTCTGGTATCCCATTGAAGGACAGGCAGAAATTCGTCGCGCTCCCGATGCGATGGTGGTATTTGGCAGACCAAAGGGCGCAAGAGGTTCCTACATTCAACACCTCGAAGCAGGAATTGCACCTCAAGTTGTATTTGAGGTCTTGTCTAGGGGAAATCGGATTTCGGAAATGGCGCGGAAGTTTGAGTTCTATCAAACCTATGGCGTGGAAGAATATTATGTTTATGATCACCTTGCTAATGATCTAGTCGGTTGGATAAGAAATCCCGAAGATCATCACCTAGAACCAATTGCCGACATCCAAAACTGGATAAGCCCCCGTTTAGGAATCCGTTTTGAACTTACCGATGAAACTCTTAAAATTTTTAAACCTGATGGGACAAGGTTTTTAACCTATCTTGAACAGCCTGAACAAGCTACTGCGGAAAGAGTTGCTAAAGAACAGGCGCTAGATACGATCGCCAAATTTGCGGCTAAACTCCGTGAAATGGGTGTTGATCCAGAAAACCTTTAACCTCAAAAATAAATAGGGCGCAAAGCACCGTATTTATTTTTGAGTAATTCTACTCATTGAAAATCCCATAAAATAACTGCCAAGAGTTGCCTTGAATCGGTTTTAATTAAAGGAGCGATCGCAAAAAAACAAAGGAATTCACGGCAGAAATATGGGGATTGCACGGCGACAATTCTTGCAGGCAGGGTTGACCAGTCTGATCGGATGGCAATTTCTCACCCGCGATCGCGTGGCTTTTGCCGCAGAGCAGTATGTGCGTCAAACGACTGCATCCAATCAACGTAAACGAGCGCTATTGATTGGGATTAATCAATATGATGCTAAAGAGGAATCCCAAAATGCTGCTGCAACAACCAATGGATGGCTGCCTTTGCATGGTTGTGTTAACGATGTGGAGTTACAAAAGGAACTACTAATTCATCGATTTAGGTTTGCACCCCAAGATATTGTGACTCTGACCGATCGCGAAGCGACTCGCAGTAATATTGCCGATGCGATCTCCACCCATTTAGTAGCCCAGACCTTGCCCAATGACTTGGTAATCGTTCACTTTAGCGGACATGGTTCGCGACTGGGTAATTACAATACACTCGTACCTGTAGATAGTGGCTTGCCTCAAAATTTAGAAAATCTACGGGACATTACAGAACAGGAATGGCAGGGTTGGCTGCAAGCGATCGCCACAGATCGGATTTTGAATGTGATCGATGCAGGTTTTTACTATCCGAATGTATCGGCGATCGGCAATTTCCGTCTGCGATCGAGGGTTGGATTAAAAAACTGGCAACCAACAGCAGAATCCCTTGAGAATCAACCCCAAACCAAACCCATCAGCACAACTTTACGCGCCGCCTCAGGCGATATGCTCTGTGCCGATGCTCAATGGTCTGGCTTTAGTAGTGGCGCATTCACCTACGCCCTAGTGCAGCAATTGTGGCAAAGCACTCCTGCGACCACGATCCATGTGGTAATGAGTGATTTGGCAACCACCCTCGATCGCCGCGCTTTACACAATGACAATCTCACAATCGAGAAACAAGTTGCGAATATGTGGGAAGTTGAGGCAACCAAACAAAAGGTGATCGCCACGACTACTTTTGCCGAGATGTTACCAATTCCTGACTTTGGTTCCGATGGCGTGATTATTAATAGCACTGGCGATCGCCACACAGCAGATGTCTATCTGGCGGGTTTACCAATCGCTGTTTTAAGTAATTATGCGGCAGGAGCCATTTTGAATGTAACGGCAGCAAGTACTTCAGAAATAGCTAGTGCATCAGAAACCCATTCTGTTCTCAAATCAATTCCCGCAAACCCACAAGCTACAGTGCAATTGAAATCCCGTAATGGATTTAATGGCAAAGTTGAAGTTTTAAACGAACACAGCATCAATCCCAAATTAGAAACAGGGCAATTACTTCAGGAAGTAATGCGCGCCATTCCGCACAATGTCAAATTAGCGATCGCCCTTGATGTGGGCTTGAGCAAAATTGAGCGCGTTGATGCAACTAGTGCCTTCTCGACTTTGCCAAATATGTTCGGCGTAAATGCCAATGAACAATGTGCCGATTGTTTATTTGGAGTGCAGTCAGCAAGCTACGGCTTATTTACCGTTGGACATACACCGATTCTTGGTTCCTTTGGCTCCGTGGGCGAGTCGGTGGGCGTAGCCATTAAACGCTTACAACCTTTTCTAGAAAGCCTCCTCGCCGCTAAACTAATCCGCACTACCGAAAATCAAGCCGCAACCCATCTAGATGTACGGGTCACCCTCAAGGCGATGATCGGTGTTGATGAGCGATCGGTCACCTTAGCCAGTCAATCTGCGGCAAGGGCTTCTCTAATTCCTGCTAATAATGCCAGCAACACCGTACGGACTAAACCGATTAATATCAGCGATCGCCTCGAATGTCAGATCGAAAACTTTAGCGATCAACCTCTGTATATGCGAATCTTTTGCCTCGATCCACGTAGCAAGATTCTCACACCCAACTTTATCGCCACTCCCTACGCCAATGATGGCATCATTCCCGCATCGGAAACTCTCACGGTTCCCTATCCCAAAGCGCCGATGAATTGGGCAGTCTCTGCACCTAAAGGCATGGTCGATGTGTACATTGTGATTAGCCGATCGCCACTTTTACAGGTTGCCAAAATCCTTGAAGCTTCACAACGTCAAGCATCCTCTTTAAATGGATTAATTTCTATTCCCAATCCCTTACAAGTCGCTCAATCTCTACTAGCGGATCTCGATCGCGCAGGTAAGCCTTCAGATTTTGGGAATGCTGCTAATGTAAATGATGCATGGATGCTAGATATGCAACAATGGGCAACCTTCAGTTTCAATTATCAAGTTGCTTAAATAGCTAGATCAATAAAGGCGGCGCTTCGCGCCGCCTTTATTGATTTGGGTTTTATGTCCTAAGCAAAACTTTCATTGCTATAGAAAACGCTATAGTTTCATAATGAAAATAGCTGTTTATAGCTAATAAAAAGCCATGCCAACCAAACGAATTTTGATTGTTGACGATGAAGAAAGCATTCAAACTGTTGTGCAGTTTGGCATTCAGATGGTCGCCGATTGGGATGTGCTAATTGCCAGTTCTGGTCCCCAAGGGATTAAAACCGCTTGTGACGAGAGTCCTGATGCCATATTGCTCGATGTGATGATGCCAGATATGGATGGTATTGCCACATTTAAAGCGCTTCAGTCCGATCCACAAACGTCCCAGATTCCTGTAATCTTTTTGACAGCTAAAGCTCAAACTTCTGAAAGAAGGCAATTTAACGATTTAGGAGTCAGTGGGGTAATTACCAAACCTTTTAATTCTCTTGATCTCCCTGATCAGATTGTCAAAATGCTGGATTGGTAAAGTTATGAAGATACTTCTTATAGAAGACGATGACGTATTAATTGCGGTCTTAACTAAGAATCTGAAAGACAATCACTACATTGTCGATGTGGTCAAAGATGGCGAGATGGGGTGGACATATGGCTCTACCTTTGAGTATGACTTGATCGTACTCGATATTGTTTTACCGAAGTTAGATGGCATCCGTCTATGTCAACGCTTTCGAGCGGAAGGTTATACTATGCCAATTCTGTTACTAACCGCCCAAAATGCTAGTACGGCAAAGGTTAGTGGATTAGATGCAGGTGCAGATGATTATGTCGTTAAGCCCTTTGATGTACCCGAATTAATCGCAAGGATTCGTGCCTTATTGCGACGCAGTAATTCTAGTTCTTTTCCCTTATTAGTTTGGGGAGATTTACTACTAAATCCAAGTACCTGTGAAGTTTCTTACAATAACCGTCCCCTCACCCTTACCAATAAAGAATATGAGTTGTTAGAGCTTTTATTGCGTGATAGTCAGCATTTATTAAGTGCGGATGAAATCCTCGATCGCCTTTGGTCTTCCGATGAATTTCCATCCGAAGCAACGGTGCGATCACATATTCGGCGATTACGGCATAAGTTAGTAGAGTCGGGCGCTCCATCAGATTTTATTGCGACTGTTCATGGGCGCGGCTATTACCTCAAAGCACCAGATAAAGCCGCTGAAATAGATCTACCAAATCCAATTGAGTCTGTTATTCCAAATTCGCTGAAGTTACCCAACTCTAACTCTCAAGATACTCAACAAAAGCAATACTTAGAATTTTTAAACCAGCTTTGGATTAACACTAAACCAAAAAGTCTGGAGCAGTTAGAAGTGTTATTTGAAGCGGTCAGCAAATTGCAATCTGGAGATCTCGATCCGCAATTACAAGCTCAGGCTCAACAAACATCGCACAAATTAGCGGGAACTCTAGGAACGTTTGGGTTAATGATCTCTATGCAGTTAGCGAGTCAGCTAGAAAGTTTACTCCAAAGCCAACCATTACTCAAAAAACAACAGTTAGAAGTTTTGGAAGCCTTAGTAACTTCCTTGCAAAAGTCAATTGAGAATACCTATGTAATCGAAAGCGCTCCCATAGGGACAAATACGACCATATCATCGTCAGGATTGCATCTGGATCATGCTCAAATCGAGGCAAAGGTGATGATTGTCGATGATGATGTGGATTGTTTGCGATCGCTTCCTAAACTCCTCAAGCCTTGGGGCTTTAAAGTAACGACCTTGGCAGACCCACAGGATTTTTGGACGGTGTTACAGTCGGTTAGCCCTGATGTCTTGGTGTTAGATATCAATATGCCTCAAATCAATGGATTGGAAATCTGTCAGGCTCTCAGAAACAATCTGGAATGGCAGCGTTTACCCATATTATTTCTCAGTGTGATGACAGATGCGAATACCCAAAACCTCGCTTTTAGTGTGGGTGCGGATGACTATTTATGTAAGCCAATCGTAGGGCTAGATCTAGCTAATCGGATTCATAATCGTCTGCAACGGGTGAGAGCCTATCAATACAAGTAAAAGGTGCGCGAAGCGCACCTTTTACTTGTATTGATAGGCGGCGCGGAGCGACAGCTATAAATTGCACATATTTTGCACAATAAATCAGTCATGGTCACAGAATAAATACTTTTTTAAAATTCATATACATTGAGATAAATCGCATGACTCAAGCCATACAAGCGTCGTTGCGAGAGCAACAATATCCCCTCATTCATAACCTAGCCAACTGTATCGAATCTGTATGGCGCGAGAATCTAGATTTGTCTCCCTATCAAGTTCCAGAAGATCTAGGCTATGTGGAAGGCGCTTTAGAAGGTGAGCGTCTCATCATTGAGAACCATTGCTACAGCACACCCCAATTTCGGAAGCTACATTTGGAACTCGCCAAGGTTGGCAGTGGCTTAGATATTCTGCATTGTGTGATGTTTCCTAATCCGTCCTATGGCATTCCTATTTTTGGAGCTGACTTAGTGGGTGGCAGAGGAAGTATCAGCGCAGCGATAGTTGATCTTTCTCCTGTGCATCCTGAACGCGCTTTACCTCGCAGTTACCACAATGCTTTGTCGAGCTTGCCTGCGATCGCGTTTGAGCAGACTCGTGAGTTGCCAGCGTGGGGCGATATCTTTTCAGATTTTTGTTTGTTTGTGCGTCCAATGGGCGATCGCGAGGAGGCGGCTTTTTTACAAAGAGTGCGTGACTATTTGACTTTGCATTGTCAGCTTGCGGTGGCAACTGAGCCGTTAACGACTTCTGTGGAGATCGATCAGATTTTGGCGGGTCAGCGCTATTACTGCGAGAAGCAACAGCAGAATGATAAAACTCGCCGTGTTCTCGAAAAGTCTTTTGGCACAGAATGGACTGAGCGTTATATGACAACAATGCTTTTCGATTTTGCCACCTAGAGCTTCGTTAGAAAAAGTCGGGGATCTGTGCATTTAATGACGAATTACTACCGCATGATCTCAAAGGAATAAACAAGCGATCGCATGGGCACCAGCTCCACCTTAAGAGATCACAACCCTTTCTCGATTCCACAGGAAAAATCAAATAGCACCTTCCCGATCTTGCTACCTTTCCTCCTCTACAATCTGAAGCCAGTGATTAAAGCACACACCGAGTTGGATATCGAATAGGCAAAGGATTTACTTTGCATCAGTTGGCTTGTTGAGATGTTGTTGTGCCCAGAGTGCGGCTTGAGTGCGATCGCTCACTCCTAGCTCGTTCAAAATGCGGCTAATATGGTTTTTCACAGTGCCATGGGCAAGATGGAGAATTTGAGCCATTTCCTGATTTGTTTTTCCTTTCCCCAATAGTTGCAGAATCTCCAATTCGCGATCGCTAAACCGATGCTGATATTCTGCGTTAGCAGCTAGAGAAGTGGAATTGAGCTGAGCAAAAAGTTTGGATGCGATGGTCGCGCCTAGCTGGCTATAGCCCTGGTTTAAAGTACGAATGGCTGCCGCGACTTGTTTTGAGGTAGCACTCTTGAGAATATAGCCCAACGCCCCAGCCTGAAGCGATCGCCAGATGTATTCATCTTGGTCAAATGTGGTTAGAACCAGAATGCGAATCCAAGGAAAGCGCTGATGGATTTCGCGAGTGGCAACAACACCATCACATATTGGCATTTGCACGTCCAGTAGAACAATGTCAGGTTGTAATTCTTCTGCCAAGGCGATCGCCCTTTGTCCGTCACCCGCCTGACCGACGACCTCCAAGTCATCTTCCAAGCTCAGCAACGCCGCCAACCCCTCGCGAAACATCTCTTGATCATCTACCAGTAACAGTCGAATCATATAAGTAGCTCACCATAATTAAAACCTAAAAAGCTGTTCCGCCCGCTACGCGGGCGGAACAGCTTTTTAGGTTTTTAGTTTACTTATGCCTAGGAACCCTTCACAACCAATTCAGAATTGCTATAGCGGAGTCATTACCCGAATTCGAGTGCCTTTTCCGATCGCACTGATGATCTGCAATTCACCACCCAGCAGATGTACCCGCTCCTGCATCCCTTTCAGCCCATAACCATTGTAAGTCAAGGTTGGATCAAATCCTTGACCATCATCTTCTAGCTCTAGAAGAATGGCTTCTGAAGTCATCTGACTGCTTAAGTGAACCTTAGTGGCATGGGCATGTTTCTGGATATTGGTAAAACCCTCTTGGACAACGCAATACAATTGATGACTCGTTTGCAGTGTCAGAGGAGGTAAGATGACCTCGACTTGAATGGTGAAGGTATGGTTCTGCCGAACTTGATCGATCAGCCTTTGCAACGCCGTGGTTAAATCAAACTCTTCCCGCACCGCCTGGACAGCTTGCCGTACAGATTCTAAACATTGACTCGCCAGTTGTCGAGAGTTGTTAAGAGCTTGATTCGCTTGATCAGGATTCCGTTGACCCATTGCCTGTGCTAACTCCAATTGAATGTTTAGAGTCGTTAGAGAATGTCCGAGGGAGTCATGAATGTCTCGAGCAATGCGCGATCGCTCCAGTGCCGCTGCCAAGGATTCAATTTCCAGACTGAGGGCTTCTGCTCGCTGACGGCTACGGCGTTCTTCCACAATCACAAAGCCCAGCAAGATCACAAACAAGCTAATGCCAACATACTCGATCAGGCTACTGACAACCATGATTTGAGGTTTATACAGTTCTTCCCAATGATTGGGACGGATAGTTTCAGCAAACTGTTCACCCAACAATGGCAGTGTCCAGAGAACGGTGAATAAATAAGCAACCCCAGTACTGATGACAGTGAAAAAAACTTCCCGGCGACTCAACAAAAAGCAGCTTTTAATCAAAAAAAAGTAAAGTAGGATATCAAAATCAATCCAAAGCAGTTGAGCAACCAAGATTAATACAATTTCGATCGCAACATAAACCCGTCGCTGCCAATGAGGACGCTCAAGGGGAAAGATAAAACTAAGAACGAAAAAAATAACAATAAAGATTGCAGCTCTGAAAAATAGATTGGGCAAGAGCTGAATCTTATAAAAATACTGATCGATCGCGTAGAGCAGTAACATCATCAGCAGTAATGCCCACTCGGCATACCGCAGTGTTCGCTGAAGAGATGAGGAGGGGAGGGTAAGTAAGTTCATTGCCTCTCTAGACTCTGAAAGTCAATCGTAGCTATGACAACGTGAAACACCATGTGAGCAATCATTGCTGACTCAAGTCCTTTTTGCCAGTAAAGATACCCGGCAATCAATCCAAACAATGTGTTTCCGACAACGATATAAATCGTCAATGGAGTCGTTACTTGAGGGCTGATCTCGAATGCTAGGGGTAAGTGTCCTAATCCAAAGATCAACGCAGAAATGGTGATGGCAAGCACAACGTATTGAACATTAGGAGTGCCTTCAGCTTTTTGTAGAAAACGCCACAATAGCCATACCAGAACTGTTAAAAGTCCCCATCTCAGCATGATCTCTTCTGTAATTCCACCGTACAGCAGGCGCATCAACAAGGGGCTACCTTTAGAAAACTGCTCAGCCTTGGTCAGGAAGTCTGAGGGCAGGGATGGCTTCCATAGGAGAGACCACACAGAGATGACAACAGCTCCCAGCACTCCACCCAACAAACCAGGAATGACTTGAGCATGAATGACCGCTAGTTTTTGTGAACTGCCACTGGCAACGGCTTCAGCAAACGGGGCTGAAAAGCCAACCTGAGGAGCCAGGTTAACTCCAGCGAGCACTGCAATGGATAACAGAAAAGTAGGTGAGATCAGATTCAGCAGCTTAGCCACTGGCAGGGGAATGTCTTCCTCAGGAATGGGTAGGTTGATCCAAAGGAGGGAGAGTACACCTATCATGCCAGCACACCAGAGAAGGGCAAATAACATTTTTTTAGAAACCATAATGTGTATCAAGGCTTAATTGACTAACTGATGAAGGTCTTGAGGTGCTAAGTTTGGGTTTATCACCTGACCATCTTTGAACCAAATCACTCGTTTTGTGGTGAGAGCCACATCGGCTTCATGGGTCACCATAACCACGGTCATGCCGCTGCGATTCAGTTCAGTAAAGATATCCAGAATTTCTTGAGTGGTATGGGAGTCTAAGGCTCCAGTCGGTTCATCAGCCAGTAGCAACAGAGGTTCATTAACAATTGACCTAGCGATCGCCACGCGCTGTTGCTGCCCACCAGAAAGCTGAGTCGGCTTGTTCTGCAACCGATTTTCTAGCCCGACGCGCACCAGTGCAGCGGTGGCTCGTTTGAGTCTCTCGGTTGGCGGGACATTAGCATACACCATTGGCAGCATCACATTTTCTAGTGCCGTTAACTGCGGCAACAGATGGAATTGCTGAAACACAAACCCTAATTTGAGGTTGCGGATCCGAGCGAGATCTGTCTTGGTAAGCTCCGCGACATTCTCGCCATCCAAATAATAGGCTCCCTTGGTCGGGCGATCTAAACAGCCAATCAGGTTCATCATTGTGGATTTACCAGAACCCGACGCGCCCATAATGGCGCAGTATTCTCCCTGTTCAATGCTGAGATCAACCCCAGCCAGAGCGTGAATGAGGGTTTCACCCATGCCGTAGACTTTTGAGATGCCCTCTAAACGAATCATCACATTCGCCATATTAAGACCTCCTCAATGAGACAATCGGATCGAGTTTTGCTGCCTGACGCGCGGGAACTACCCCAAAAATTAGCCCAATGCCACCAGAAACACCCGTTGCCAGCACAATGGCGCTAAGGGGTACAGTGGGTTTTAGAGGGGTAAACATTCCCACTAACACCGTACTACCCATGCCAATGCTAATGCCGATAATGCCCCCAGCAACTGAGAGAATGACGGCTTCAATCAGAAACTGTTGCAGGATGGATTGTTCTGGTGCACCGATCGCCTTTCGCAGTCCAATTTCCTCGGTGCGCTCTGTCACCGACACCAGCATGATGTTCATAATACCGATACCGCCCACCAGCAGAGAAATTCCGGCGATCGCCGCCAGCAGAATACTCAGCGCTCCCGTAATCTGACCCAGCAAATCCTGTACTGACTTATTCGCCACAACTAGAAAGTCTTTCTTGCCATGCAAACGGGTCAGAATATTGGTGACTTGAAACGCCGCCGCTCGAATGCTAGCTCGGTCTTTAGCAGAAAACTCAATCTCATCAATGGACACTCCACCGGGAACGCTGCGCCCTACCAATTGGTTTGCCATAGTCGTGATGGGAATAAAGGCGTTGACATCAGGATTTACCCCCAAAGCCCCTCCTTTGCGTTGCAGTACCCCAATCACCTGAAAACTGCGATCGCCAATCTGAATCTCTTGTCCGATGGGGTTGGCGCGATTGAACAATTTTTGGGACAGCTCGTCACCCAACACCACGACAGTTGCATCCTGCCGTTGAGCCATTTCATCCCAAAAGCGACCCGTCCTAACTCGCATGTTCCTGACTGGCAGAAAGCTGGGCGTGACACCCTGCACCGTTGCTCTAGTCGTTTGACTTTGATAATTTACCGTCAGACTAGAGGAAATTATTGGTGAGACAAGCTTCACCGCCTGAGCCTGATCTGCGAGCGCCTCCGCATCAGACAGCAGTAACTGGGGTGGATCTCCAGTTACTGCTTCGCTCCCCTGCCAATCCCTGTACACATATAGCAGATTTGACCCTAAGGATTCGATGCTTTCTTGCGTAAAGGTTTGTGCCCCCTGCCCAATGCCGATCATGGCAATGACAGATGCATTGCCAATTACAATTCCCAGCACGGTCAGGGTACTACGAAGTTTGTTAGCAGCCAAGGTTTTGACCGCCATTTTGACGTTCTCTAAGAGATGCATTACATTCCTGTTCCTTGTGTGTTGTCTACACCTGGAATGATTTGATTCGCAGGTGGGCTGATGAGAATGCGATCGCCTGCTTTTAGCCCTTCTAGAATTTGCGCCTGGCTACCGTTCTCAGAACCGAGGCGAATAAGCTGGAAGCGAATCTCTCTGTTTGCATCAAGCAGCCATATTCCCCTCTGTCCATCTTTTTGCGTCACCACAGCGGACAGGGGCACCACCAAGGCGTTCTGGATAGGTTCTGCAATAAATGCCAGTTTTACATTCATTCCAGCTTTCAGTTGCTCCAAGCCGGTCTCTAACTTCACCTTGACTCGAAAGGACGTGATGCTGTTTTCCTTTACTGCTCTAGGGGCGATCGACTGCACCTGTCCTTTAAATACCTGATCGGGGTAACTGTCGCTCCGCACCTCAACCGATTGCCCTTGTTTAATCCCAGCAATGTTGGCTTCTGGCACTTTGGCTTCCACTTCCAGTCCACTCGATAATTCGGCAATTGAGGCCGAGGTGGCACCGTCGCTGCTGGATGCAGAGGTGGTGGGAGCAACAAAATCCCCTACGTCAGTAAAGCGACGGGTAATGATACCGCCAAAGGGCGCTCGCACAAGGGTATTGTTTAGCTGGATCTGAAAACTTTGGAGTTGAGCGTTGGCTTCCGCGACCTGAGCACGAGTTTGGGCGATTTCTTCTGCCCGAAAGCCGCTGCGCTGTCGAGCAAGATCCTGCTGGGAGATCGCAAGGCTAGCTTGGGTCTGGGTCAGATTATCTTCAGCATTGCGCACATCTACTTGCGATTCATTCAGCGCCTCGCGAGTAATGGCTCCTTCCTTTTGCAGGATTTGCCGACGGTTGAGTTTCTCCTTGGCTAGTTGCAGCCGCGATCTCGCCTCTTGTACCCGCGCCTCCGATCTGATTACATCTGCCTCCGCTTTAGCAACCTCTTCCTGACGAGATCCAGCTAACCTCTCAGCCAACTGCGCCTGCGATCTATCCAATATGGCTTCATACTGGCTGACCTGCGCCTGAAGTTGCTCATCGTCCATGCGGGCGATCGCTTGTCCCGCCTGAATGCGATCTCCCTCCCGCACAAACAATTCCATGATTCTCCCCTGTGTGCTTGGGCTGATGTTAATTTTGCGAATCGATTGTACTAAGCCATTGACCTTAATCTGCAACTGCAAATCTTGAGACTTTACCAGCACCGTATCGGTTTCAATATTGATCTCTGGTGTGGGTTGAGGGCGAAAAATTATGTAAGCGATCGCGATTGTTCCCACAAGCCCAATCGCTGAGATACCAAGTTTCCAGAAGTTAAACTTGCTAATTTTGATCGTCATCAAAGATTGCATAGGCACTACAGAATATGACTACGATCAATATAGTCAGAAAGATAAATGGAGGCTTGTAGCTGGAGACATTGGTTAGCATGACTCTAGTCATGATGCGATCGCTCCTGCCACCTCGCTTAACCTTTCACTAAAATCGTATCTATTTTTGTCAAAGAAAAACCAGGTCAACTCCTATTCTTTAACATGAGCGATCGCAAACAAGTAGCTAGTCTTACCCTCCCTGGTATTGGTCCTGATAGTATTGCCATTACCCCTGATGGGAAAAAATTAGTAGTTGCGATTGAAGATGAAGAAAATACCGATAAGTTGCCAGGTAAAAGACTGGGAACAGTTGCGATCATTACCCTCGATTACAATAACTTATCCAAGTCATCCATTCAAAACATCGCCATCAACCTCAAGGGAATTTCTGGGGTGAATTTCCCTAACGCTCCTCAGCCAGAATACGTGGCAATTTCTCCCGATGGCAAAATGGCTGCTGTAACCTTACAAGAAAATAATGCGATCGCCTTGATTGATATTAAATCAGCCAGCGTAACTCGGATTTTTTCAGCTCGCACAAGTTACTCAACTTGCAGACCTGAGCGACGATGACAAAGCTAGCTTGACTGAGAAATTCACTAGCCGGCGCGAACCCGATGGGATTGCTTTTACTGCTGATGGTCTTTTTTTTGTTACAGCCGATGAGGGAGATACGGAGCGCAAAACTTTTGGTGATAATGTCTACTCTGGTGGACGAGGCTGGACTATTTTTGATCTACAAGGTGCAGTCGTTTATGAAAGCGGCAACTCTGTAGAAGCGATCGCTATTAAAAATAGTTTTTATCCTCTCAAACGCTCTTCAAAGAGAGGTATTGAATTGGAAAGTGCAGTAGTTTCAGTTGTAGCCAACAAACAGGTTGCTTTTCTAACCTCAGAGCGGGGCAACTTTTTGTTGGCTTATGACATTTCGTCGATTCGTATGCCGGTTCTTTTAGGGGTTGTGCCGACTGGCAAAAATCCAGAAGGATTAGTAGTGATTCCTAGTCGGAATTTGGTTTTAACTGCCAATGAAGGGGACGGTACAATCGATATCATTAAGATTAAGCCACAGATATATAGGGCTTTAAGTTAAATCATAGACAGAGGAACTGGTAGATCTAAACATTGAAAGTTTCTCTGTTTCTTTATCTATACTTTGCTTCTTGGTCGAGGATGACTCTGCTGAACAGATACTTACGCAACCATCGCCTAGCACTAAGAATATACTTTTTAAAGATTTTTATTGCGGCTATTCTCAATAGTTGCCGCCAGATCAATACAAAGTTTTCATAATGAGAGTTACTGGTAGATGACGAATTACCAGCCAACAATAAATAATTGTTAAGCAGATTATGTCGCAATGTTCTTAACAATTACCAATACATCGGTTTAATTTTTAATTTCCGTAAGTGAAGTCACACCTCGCAAATTGGCATTACGGACAATTCCTATAAATGAGAATGGCTAAAAATATTAGTTTGTTATCAATCTTTATATTAAGAAATAAGATCAAATAAAACGAATACTTTACAATTACTGATTAAGTAGAAATCCCTAGAGCGATTAGCTGATAAAGGCTTGCAGAACTCCCTCGAATTTTAAATTAACTCCATAAACGACACTTCTTGATTTGCACAAAAACTGCACAAATTAGTTGTTTTAATCTTTTTAATTCCAAAGCCGCTAAGCCAAAATACTTATCGAAATTAAGATTTGGTTCCCTTGGTTTAGCTCCATTAAGTAAGCCTGATATAAATTGATTGTCGTTTAATCAAGCATGACCGAGGATTCTATTCGTGTTGGATATTTGCATAAATTGATATCCAAAACAATAGCTAGGTTAGGAATAGTTCGCTTTTATACATCTTTAAAAAAAAGGAGATTCTTTAAATGCTAGATGCTTTTACTAAAGTAGTTGCTCAGGCAGATACTCGCGGAGCTTTTGTAAGTGATTCTCAAATTGATGCTTTGAAGCAAGTAGTTGCAGATGGCACCAAGCGCTTGGATGTCGTTAACCGCATCACCGCTAGCTCTTCATCGATCGTTACAGATGCAGCTCGTGCTTTGTTTGAAGATCAGCCTCAATTGATCGCTCCTGGTGGAAACGCTTACACCCATCGTCGTATCGCCGCTTGTATGCGCGACATGGACATCATCCTTCGCTATGTAACCTACGCCATCTTCTCTGGCGACGCTAGCGTATTGGAAGATCGTTGCCTCAATGGCTTGCGTGAAACCTACAGCGCATTGGGCGTACCTGGTGGATCTGTAGCAGTTGGCATCGACAAGATGAAAGCAGCAGCGATCGCACTTGCTAACGATCCTAATGGCGTAACCCGTGGCGACTGTAGCGCTCTTATCGCAGAACTAGCTAGCTACTTCGACAAAGCCGCAGCATCCGTAGGTTAATCATTAAATTTTTTGCATTAACTTTTTGCAATATTTTATTTTTTTCTTTTTCTCGCAATTTCAAAACTTCTCATATAAATTCCTAGAGGTACATTAAGTATGAAAACTCCTTTAACCGAAGCAGTTGCTACCGCCGATTCTCAAGGGCGCTATCTCAGTGTTCCCGAAATGCAAGCCGCATTTGGTCGTCTACGCACAGCCGCAGCTAGCCTTGATGCTGCTAAAGGATTGAGCGCTAAAGCTTCTAGCTTGGCTGAAGGTGCAGCAAATGCTGTTTACCAAAAATATCCCTACACCACCCAACAACAAGGCAACAACTTCGCTTCTACCCCTCGTGGTAAAGCTAAGTGCGTTCGTGACATCGGTTACTACATCCGCATGATCACCTACTGCCTCATTGCTGGTAGCACAGGTCCTATGGATGATTATCTAGTAAGTGGTTTGACCGAAATCAACCGCGCATTCGACCTAGCTCCTAGCTGGTATGTTGAAGCTTTGAAATCCATCAAAGCTAATCATGGCTTGAGCGGAGATGCAGCTTTAGAAGCTAATTCCTACATTGATTACGCAATCAATGCCCTCAGCTAAGATTTTCTTGAGCCAGTAATGAATTGAGAAGCTTTGCAACTCAGTTCATTACACCAAAATCATCTCAATAAAGAAAATCCCGAAGACGGTAAGTACACCCTGAGGGGACGTGCTTACCGTTTTCTGCATTAAGGCTGTGATTGATTCGTGTTGGTTAGAATGGTCGGCAGTCTAAGCCGCCTATATAGCTAAGAAAATTTTAAAAAATCATTAAAAAAATTTATTAAGGAGCTTCGATATGACAAGTTCTGCAGCAGCAATCCGTTTAGGATTTGAGCCTTTCGTTAATTCTTCTCCAGTAGAATTGCGGACAAATTGGAGTGATTCTGACGTTCAATCAGTTATCTCTGCAACCTACAGACAGGTATTTGGCAACGAGCATCTGATGTTGTCAGAACGCTTAACTAGTGCTGAATCTCTACTTGCTAGTGGCAATATTTCTGTGCGTGAGTTTGTCCGCGCTCTAGCTCAGTCTGAGTTGTATCGGACTAAGTTTTTCTCCTCCACACCACAAGTTCGTTTTATTGAATTGAACTTTAAGCATCTTTTGGGACGCGCTCCCCATGATGAAGCAGAGATTACAGAGCATGTCAATCGCTATATTGATCATGGATATGAAGCAGAAATCAATTCCTACATTGATTCAATCGAATATCAAGAGAATTTTGGCGAAGCGATCGTTCCTTATTACCGTGCCTTTGAAACTCAACGTGGCAGTAGAAACGTAGATTTCAATCGCATGTTCCAGCTTTATCGTGGCTATGCTAACAGCGATCGCGCTCAAGGCAAAAACAAATCGACATGGCTAACTGCTGATCTTGCTCAAAATTCTGCTAATCCAATCCGCACTCCTCATTTTGGTCAAGCACTCGCTGGCTCGACTGGTGACGATCGCGGACAAGTGTATCGCGTCAGAGCAGTCCAATCTGATCGCGGACGCACTACCCAAATTCGTCGCAGTGTCAGTGAGTACTTAGTCTCCTACGATCAACTCTCGGCTACATTGCAAAGACTAAACCAACGCGGTAGCCGCATTACCCAAATTGCACTTGCTTAATGCGATCGCCTAAATTATGTTAAATGTAATGTATTGATGCAATATCTTTAACATAATTTAGATTCTAATTTAGCGCCAAGCGCTCTCAGGTTTTCGCCTTTTTTTATAGCTTGACTTTGCCAAGCTATAAAAAAAGGTTTAAAACCTAACTTGCTTAAACATCAAAGGAGAAAAAAATATAGTGATTACAAATGCTGCTTCCCGTTTGGGAACTTCTGCTTACAGTGAGACCAGCCCCACCGAACTTCGTCCTAACTGGACTCCAGAGAATGCTCAAGCAGTGATTAAGGCTGTTTACCGTCATGTATTGGGCAATGACTACATCATGGCATCAGAGCGCCTAACAGCATTAGAATCTCTGCTGTGCAATGGTCAAATCACCGTCCGTGAATTTGTCCGTGGGCTCGCCAAGTCAGAGCTATACAAGACTAAGTTTCTCTACCCAAATTTTCACACCCGCGTCATTGAACTAAACTTCAAGCATCTTTTGGGACGCGCTCCCTATAGCGAAGCTGAAGTAATTGAGCATCTTGATCGCTATCAAAATGAAGGTTTTGATGCTGATATTGATTCCTACCTTGATTCTGCTGAATACGAGGCCAATTTTGGTGACGCGACCGTACCTTACTATCGTGGTTTCGAGAATAAAGTTGGCGATAGAACCGTTGGCTTTACTAGAATGTTCCGCCTCTATCGTGGATACGCTAACAGCGATCGCGCTCAACTCGAAGGCAATAATTCGAGATTAGCAACTGAGCTTGCTCAAAATAGTGCTTCTGCGATCGTTGGTGCTTCTGGCAGTACTGAAGGATGGGCTTATCGTCCAGCCAGAGGTTCCATGCCTACTCGCGCTTTTGGTCGTTCCTCTACAGGATCAAGCGATCGTCTCTATCGCATCGAAGTTGCCGCAGCCACTTTACAAAGATATCCAAAAGTTCGCCGCGTCAATAAAGAATACATCGTTTCCTATGAGCAGTTGAACAGCACCTTGCAACGCATCAATAAGATGGGCGGCAAAGTTGCCAGTGTAACGATCGCTCAGTAATACCAAAACACAAAATGGCATAGCCATTTTGTGTTTTAAAACCCTTAATGGGTTTGGCTTTCAACCCACAAAAGTTTCGTTACACTTTTGTGGATTGTTATAATATTTTGGTTTTTTACGTTGTCATAGACAACGTAAAAACCACTTAAACAATTTACAACTAAAAATTTATTTTTATGACACCTTCTACTTCCACCACAGATACTCGCTTTTTTGTCTATGAAGTATCTGGGCTTAATCAGTACAAGCAACCTACAAACTTTAACTACACGATGCGCCCTATGGATAATGTCTTTATCCAAGTGCCATACAACCGCATGAACGAACAAATGCGTAGTATTGCTCGGATGGGTGGCACAATTGTAAATATTCGCCCCCTCAATGAAAGTTTGCCTGAAAGCGAGTAATACATAGCAATATTTAAACCCCAATAATAAAGGCGGCGCTACGTGCCGCCTTTATTATTGGGGTTTTATTTTAAACTCAACACAAAAAACTTATTTAGGGTAATTCCCATGATTACCACAAGGCAGGAACAGGACGCGAAGGGACGATAACAGGAGCTTCAATCCTAGGCATAGGAACCGCAGGAGCAGGCTCTTCAGGAGCAGCACAAGCATTAAATCCTTCACTTAGCAAAGACGAGCAGTAAGAACTAGGCAAATCACGAGTGCGAATAGTCGCATCACTAAGAGTTTGCAAGTCCATCATTTCTCGATTCATGGCTCTAAAAGCGTTAGATTGCCGCTCAATCCATTGATCCCTAAATGTGGTTTGAATATAGGCATTGGGTAAATTAGGATCAGAGGTCATATCTAAAACTTTATTCTGAGCCTGAGGGTAGGTAGCAGGAAAGTTTCGAGGATATTGATCTTGATCCGTAAGTAGGGGATCGGCAAAAGCTGCACCGCTAGCTAGCAGTGTTGATGCTGCAACTAGGGATGAAGCTAGCCACGAGAACTTAGTACTCATATAAGTATGAATCCTCACAGTTTGGACGCTGACTAATGTAGCAGATCCAGTCATAAATTGACTGATTTCAGAAGCAAACCCTAAGATTTTTGTTGAAAGTATTTCTTTGCAACACGTTCAACAAAAATCTTAGGGTTTGTCTGTATAGATAGCAAAGCAAGTTTTGCTTAGGACATAAAACCAGAAAATGAGTGGCGGCGCTTCGCGCCGCCACTCATTTTCTGGTTTTGGATCGAAAGGGATAAGCAGCCTTTACACTAAAAAAGTATTTATTAAGCTCAAAAAACGAAATCAAAGTTGTGGAACAGTCAAATCGTGAAAAGTTACTGGATCTATTTTGCCGTCTTGCTTACAAAAGCGGTGACTTTACGCTATCTTCTGGAAAAAAAAGCACCTATTACATCAATGGCAAGTTAGTTACACTGCATCCCTTTGGCGGATTGTGGACTGGACAAGTGCTATTAGAAATGTTGCCATCAGGCACAGGAGCAGTTGCAGGACTGACCCTAGGTGCAGACCCAATTGTGAGCGCAGTCAGTGTCGTCTCCGCATATGAAAACAAACCAATTCCCGCATTGATTATTCGCAAACAACCCAAAGGACATGGAACAGCCGCTTGGATCGAGGGACCAGAGCTTGCACCAAATACGAATGTGGTAGTACTAGAGGATGTGGTGACCACGGGGCAATCAGCATTATTTGCTGTCGAAAAGTTACGTAATGCAGGTTATACGGTAACCCATGTATTAACGCTAGTCGATCGCCAACAGGGAGGGGCTGAGCTTTACGCCAAGGAAGGGTTAAAGTTCGGGGCAGTATTTAATATTGATGAAATTCAGAGCTACGCCAAGGGGCTCTAGTAATGAATCACCCCGCCGCGAGCGGACGGGGTATCAAATTCTTTTTTAGCAGAATTTACTCACACCGCAGAGCGGTGGGGTATTTACCCTCTTAGTTCAAATAAACAAGAGTGCGCGAAGCGCACTCTTGTTTATTACTTTTGAGATTTTGTAATATCTAGGTTAAGAAAGGGAACCGCACCATTTCCTCCTAATACTTGAGGAAACTTACCATCCCATTTTTCGATCGCTTGTTTCTGCAACAACTCTGATGTCAGAGTTTCACGCAATAGTCGCTGTGCTTCGGCTTGCCCCTTAGCACGGTTAATGGTTGCTTCAGCTTCTTGCTCTGCTTCTCTAGCAATATATACAGCTCGCTGAGCGCGTTGTTCAGCAATTTGCTTCTCTTCTACCGCCTTAGAGAATTCAGTCGAGAAATTCAAATCAACAACGCTAGTATCCAAAACAATAATGCCGTATTTACTCAGTCGTTGACTCAAAGCCTCATCAAAATCCAGCTTGAGTTCATCACGCTTAGTGATCGCCTCTTCCACAGTGCGCCTTGCTGCGGCAACTTTAAAAGACTCTTGGGTTTGGGGAGCAATAATTTTGGAGACAATATTTTGCAAAGTCCCTTGAGTACGACGAATCGTGACCACTTCAATCGGATCAAGGCGAAAGTTAATCGCAAAACTTGCTGTGAGCTGTTGCAAATCCTTGGTAGAACTTTGGGCTGGCACTTCAAACTTCTGCACAGTCAAGTCATAGACATCGACTTGAGAAATGACAGGCGGCTTAAAATGCACTCCTTCTAGCAATACTCCATCCTTGGCTTTCCCCAATATGCTCAAAACCCCTGCTTCACCAGGGTTAATAATCACGAATGAGTTAAAACTGATAACCGCAAGAATTCCTAATATGGCAACTAGGACTAAGGATTGCCAGCTTGTTTCTTGGTCTTGCATTACTTTTTCCTATAGTTTACGGCTTTCGATCATATAGCAATCAACATCCTATTGCAGTTTTTAGATAAGTCCGTTACAGGCATCAGTTTCAAAGGATTTAAACAGGTAAGGATAGGCGGCGCGAAGCGTCGCCTATCCTTACCTGTTTAGCACTACCTCAAACTCATGTCCTATTAATTTCATGCACGGGGCTTTGATTTAAAAATAGGTCTCCATTGTTCCTTTTTATCTTTTGCGAACTGACTCTTAAACCAGAATAGAAATAAATTCTTTAAGGAACCTTTATATGCTGACAGTTTTAACTTTAATGGATCCGTGGAATTGAAAAGACTTGTCGGTGCAAGAGTCCATTTTTCATGAGCAGATTCTCTTGAGCTAGGTCCAATAAGTCTGTACTGACATGGCCAAACATGGTGAAACCAATATACACAGAATTTGATCGGAGATTTAATAAAAAGAGGACGTGGAGGTCTACATCCAATTAGCTCAGCTATACCATCGTTATAACGAACTCCGTTCACTAACCCAAAAACATTAGGAGTCTCGTAAAACTCATTTTTCCATTTTGCTTTATCTTGTTGAGCTAAGATTTCCAAGTTTTCTGGTAATGATCTTTTAGCAGATAAAACTAATGCATAATACCGAGCTTGAAGTTCAGAAATTAACGGAATTCCTCCTTGTGTAGGTCTAATAAAACCAATAAAAGCTATTTTATCCCGAAAACTAGGGTGAAAGACTTGCAAATAGCAATCTCTAATATCTTCAAAGTAAAGTTCTGAATTTAAAAAAGGAAGGTGAAATTTAAATCCAGTACAGAAGACAATAACATCAAACTCTTCCTTTCGCCCAGAGTTAAATAAAACAGTAGATCCAGAAATCTCTTGGATTCCACCGATGTCTATTTCCATTCCTTTAGCAACTGCATCAAAAATACGTTCTGTTTTTGTAACAACTGAACCGGGCTCGTCAGGAGCTGCAAGCATATGCTGTGCAGATAGTTTATCTGGTTCATATTGAGAGGTAAGGAAATATCTCCAACTATCACGAACAAGTGATGATTTTTTATTTGCTGGCAAGCTATGCCAAAATCGAGTTTGAAGAACATCTATAGGTTTATCTTTATCAATGTATTTTGGAGCAAAAAGATGATACCTTCTCAATGATAAGGTCGTATTTCCAGCTATTTCAGCTATCTCAGTTACGATGTCTGCTGCAGATTCACCCATTCCCAAACATAAAACTCTTTTCCCTCCTAGAAGACTTTTGCATTGCTCGGGGTTCTTGTATTCACTAGAATGTAGTACTTTACCAGGAAATTTATTAAGCCCTATTATTTCTGGTATATTAGGTTTTTGAAATTGACCTGAACAAACAGCTAAACTATCAAAATACTGTGTTTCACAAGCTCCAGTAGTTATATCTTTTACGGTGAGTGATAATCCATTATCTAAAAGTTTTACTTCTTCAACTAAGTAGTTGAATTTAATATTCTTCAATAAATCAAAATGTATAGAATATTGATCTAGATACTCTTTATATTCTTGCCTCGTCCAAAAGCGAATTTTTTCATGATACGGCATAAAATCAGAATATGCCATAAAGTAGTTAGAAGCAGTCAGATGTAGAGAGTCATAGTTAGTACCTAGATCAGAAAACACTCCACCAATATCGTTATTCTTCTCAAAACAAACTACATCATGTCCTTCTTCAACAAGCTCTTTTATCGTAGCGAGTCCAGATAGTCCTGCTCCTATTACAGCAATTTTTTTACCCATAATCTTTTCGCTCATGTCGGTATTTAGGTGAAACTTGATTTCATGTTACTGAGTATGTCTTCTAAGTATAAATTCTTAGATGTCCTCTTGAGATGGCTTCACCTACTTACTCAGATGAGGGAATCTTTTTGTAAAAAGTATCTATGACAATTAGATACTAGTGATCTCATCATATTAGGATGCATCTCAGTCTGACAATAAGTAAATAAGCTTAGAATGAGAAAAAAAGCCATTAAGATACTCCTTTCACACCCAAGAATTAGTGATGCAGCACTTCGTGCCGCACCACTAATTCTTGAGTTTTAATGTCTATTATTAGACTGGGAAGGGAGTAGCTAAAGTGGCTATAGCTATATCTGTCTAATCCTTAAGACACATTTGTTTTTGTTCTAGAGGCAATGAGGGTGATGATTCAAGGTAGTTCTCTAATAGGACACAGCCTCTCCGCACTAATTCGTCAAAGCTCAAAGTCTCTGCATTCCATAATTTGAGACTATTGTCGCGACTAGCGGAAACAATTTTTTTACCATCAGGACTATAGGTGAGAGCATAGGCTTCGGCGGTATGTCCAGATAGGGTTTTGAGCAGTTTACCACTAGCCCGATCCATGATTTTGACAGTTTTATCAGCATTTGCTGTAGCGATCGCCTTACCGTCTGGACTAAAAGCCATCCCAAAAATCCAAGAATCAGGAGTCACAATGATGATTTGTTCAAGCACACCAGTTTGGGCATTCCATAGTTTTAATTTGCCATCCTTACCCACCGAGCCAATCTGCTTACCATCGGGGCTATAGGCTACTGCCAGACCTCCATTCACATGGGCTTCCATAGTATGCACATTCTGACCACTGTTCACATTCCAAACTTTCACGGTTTGATCATTGCTAGTCGAAGCTATTGACTGACTATCAGGACTAAAGGCGATCGACCAGACCGTGCCTGTATGTCCCTCTAGCACATGCAATAGCTTAGGATTATCAGTATTGTTCCATTGCCATATTTTAATTTTGTTATCCCAACCAAGAGTTGCTAACAGCTTTTGATCAGGGCTAAAGGTGGCATAGATGAGCTTCGCTCCATGAATATTAAGTGAATGTAATAGTTGCCCCGTAGCACTATTCCAGATTTTTACAGTTTGGTCATCACTAGCCGTGACAAGCTTTGTGCCATCAGCACTAAAACTAACTCCATAGACAGTATCTAAATGCCCTTTGAGTTCTTGTCTAAAAGTTCCATCGGCATTCCAAAGACGAACAGTTTTATCAACACTACCTGAGGCTAACATTTTCCCGTCAGGGCTAAAATTCACTGACCAAATACTGCTCGTATGTCCATAGAGAGTATTGAGCAAGGTAGCTTTGAGATCCCAGAGCCTGACTGTGCGATCTTTGCTAGCTGATAGAAGATATTGACCATTAGGACTGAAGTTAACATCAAAAATACCATCGGTATGTCCTCCTAATTTCATTTCTATGATGCCAGCAGAATTGAGGATTTGGATTGTACTATCTTGAGAACCAAGCGCAATTCTCTCACCGTCAGCACTGAAGTTTAAGCTCAACACATCAGTTGAGGTTCCTTTGAATATCCGCATTAATTGAATTTGACGATTTTGATCGGTAATCTGCCAAAGCTTTACCATTTCATCTCGTCCCGAAGTTAACAACTGCTTCCCATTGGGATGAAACTTGACGCTATAGAGTTCTTGATCATGGGCGATCGCACTGGAGAGTAAGTTACCTTGCAAATCCCAGAGTGCGATCGTGGTGTTTTTAGCCGTCACAATCAAATTACCATCGGGGCTAAAACTTGTATCTTGGATCGCGCCAGATTCTTTATTGGGAGAGTTATTACCAACATTTTTAGGGTTTAAAGTCAGCAGTTCAACGCCGCGATAACTATCCCAAAGCTTAACACTGCCATCCTTACTACCAGTCAGTAACTTTCTCCCATCAGGATGAAAATCCACTCTTAAAATATCATCTTGGTGAGCATAAAACTTCCCAATTAATTTACCAGACTCAACATCCCAAATCCTAACACTTTTGCCTTTTCCCGTCGAAGCAATTCTTTTACCATCAGGACTAAAACTTAAACCGCGAATATCTCGCGTCTGCATACCAGTTAACTGCGCGATCAGCTTACCATTACTTTGATATAGATACACACTTCCATCAAAGCTCCCAAGGGCGAACATATTACCATCGGGACTAAATTTCGCGGCATAAAATGGAGAATCTCTTTTGGCTGAGTGAAACCGATAGCGTTCACGAATACTATAGACAATTGTTTGCAGATTTTCAAAGGATGATTGAGTAATCCTAGTTTTATCAATTCCTTCATCTGTATCATTTAATTTCTTTGCAGATTGGACAATTGTTGCCAAAGATTCCAATTGACGATTGAGCAAAAAGCTAGAGTTTGCTGAAGAAATCAATGCTTCAATTTCCCCAAATTCGGCAAGCTGGCGCTGACGATTTGCTTGAAGGGCTAAACCTGCCATCACAAACAATCCCACTACTGTTCCTACCAAAGCAAACTTAATCAGTCGATTGAGATTGGCTTGACTACGTTGAGCGGAGGATCGGACTTTGCGTAGCTCGTTCAATAGACCCGCTTCTTGGTTAGCACGTATAAATGAAACGAGATAATCATGGACTAGTTGGTAGCGGTTGCTCGGCACTTCAGGCAATTGGAAGATTAAACCCGAGCCAATTAAAATTTCTAAAACTAAGTCAAGATCTACAGTATTGCTAGAGTAAGACAGCAATCCTGTTCGCAATTCATTATAAGTAAGCATAGGACGCTTACCTTGCTCATCGGTGAGTAAAATCAATACCTGCTGAGCAATAAAGGAAGCATTACCACAGGCTTGAATTACTTCTTCAACGGATTGTTCGACAAGGCGTTGCTTACCTCCAGCCGCCAAATAAGCCGCAAGTGTGGTGATATTGCGATCTTGAATTTGGGAGCCAACTAGTTGCAGTTCGATCGGGCGAACTGATCCGCGATCGCCTGCTAGATCCTTCACCAACTCATCAACGAGGATCGGCTCAAGGGTAAAATTGGCATGTTCGGTGAGATTTTCGATTAGAGATTTCGCATCCGATGGGGAGAGATTTCCCAATACATAACGAAAATTACGGCTTAAGATATCGACTTCTGGATGAGCCGATTCTAATTCTAGGAGTAAATAGAGATAATCTTCACGGAGTGAAATTACGATTTTGAGGAGGGGGATTTTTAGACAATTTTGCCAAAAATCAATAAAAGTTTGTCTTTCCCCTGATTGGGTACAAGTAGAAAAGAATTCTTCAAACTGGTCAAGGATTAACACAATCTGAGTGCCTTGAGCCGCTAGTTGTCGAAATTTTTGTAGTAAATGTTGAGCATCACGATCGCTCGATAAAACATCTGCTCTGCGAAAGCCATTGGTATGAGGATGGAGGCCCTTATAAATAGCCGCAGAGATAACACTAATCCAATTGGTATAAACATGGATCTTGATCGGTAGTAACTCTTGTCCTGAGAGCGATCGCTGCAATAGCGCAGGAATCAAACCAGCATTTACCAATGAACTTTTACCAACTCCTGATTCGCCATGAATTACCGTGAGTTGATGCTCAATGGAGAGTATCCTTTCCACTAAGCGTTCCACATCTTGCGTGCGTCCTGATGCGGCAATTTCACCAGCATTGATGTCAAACTTACTGGCATCTAGCTCCGAAATATTGGAATTAGGAGAAGTTTGTTTCGGTTGGAGCGTACCGGCACCAATAAAGGCTCTCAGCCCATATTGCTGCTCTAGCGATCGCTGTCTTTGCCTTGTTTGAAAAGCTTGGAGATAGCGACCTTGGGCAAAGGCAATATCATGAAAAGTATCAAGAAATCGAATATAAAGTTTTGGTTCATAATTAAGATTAAAGTTAGAGAGCGTAGCTTCAATTACATTTGAGGCTAGTTCTAGTTCCTTAAGCTGAAGATAACTCTGGGTGAGTAAAAGTTGATATTGCCCTCTCTGAATATGACACATCCGCAACCAATTATGGGTGAGGCTTTCTTCATAAAAAGCAGGAACTTGCTCTAATGTAGACAGAGCTTTACAGGCATAATCCTTAACTTGCGACCATAAGCCTCTTTCTACAGCAATTTTAGCCAAGTATCCATAATCTTGAGCCAGTTCAAGGGGCATCTGTTGATGCAGTAGCAACAATGCTCTAATCCATATTTCTAGTTCTTGCCATTGCTTGAGTTGTTCGAGGACTCCACTATAGGCTCGGCTATATTTTGCAATTAAGTCCCATTGATTGGCTTCCTTCAAAGCCGCGATCGCTTCTTGAAAAAATTGTTTTGCCTTGAGCCAAGAAGCTTGAGCCTGCCGACCATTCACAAAGGAATTATGCCACCATAAATTCCCTAGATAAAATAAAACGATCCCACACTCAATTGGTCGGTCTACTCTTTGCCAATAGGCAAGACTGCATTGATAGTATATTTGCGAGACGCTATGGACTTCGCCTTGAGATTCTACATACACATCACTGGCTATTGCCTCAGCCGATCTCCACAATAGCCGCCCTAATGCAAAATCCAGTTTTGCTTCTAATTCTAAGGAAATCTCTTGATTAGTGTTGTACTGAGCAATTCTCAACTCTCGCCTTGCCAACTCTAGCTCACTGTAGGAGAAGGATTCCCGATCAGCATCGATTTTGGTATCTTGCCAAAATAGAGGGATTTCAGGATCTCTAGTGATATCCAATAATCGATCTACTTGTTGATTAACTTCTGTATTTAATTCCACAGGTGTCAATCCAAATTTGATCGGCGGTGCTGCCAAATTTGCGATCTCAGGACTGCTAATCCATAATTGTTGCAGTTCCCGATCATTCAGCCACAATACTAGTGGGCAGTTAATTTGCTGCTTTAGGCGATCGCGAAATAGACTAGCTTCTACAAATAAATCTTCTAAGTTTTCAGGACTAGTTTGCTCGAACCCCAAACACATTAAGGCGGAAATATTTTCAATCTGAGCATCACGCCAAAGTCCTTGCAATTTGCCATATAAAGTCTCTTGGGATTGCCACCAGATCTCACGATATGGCAATTTTGTTTGTGAGGCTAGAGCAGTTAGCAGCTTTTGCCTGAGACTACGGTAATTACAATTAACAATAATCAGCGAAAAAGATCCCTGAAAAAGATTGATCGCTCTAGCTAATATTTCTAGCGATCGCCCATTCTGGGAATCTATATCTTTTAAAGGCTTGATCGACGACTGTTCGACCTGAATCACCTGTTTTGTTTTACCGCGATCGCGATACCGTAATCTACACAGACATACTACTACAGCTATAGCTGTAGCCACTTAAATTAAGCCCTAACATCAGCAATTTTGGTTTTTATTGTTTCTATAGCTGTCGCCATTCTTGTTAGGACATCATGTGAGGCGGCGCTTCGCGCCGCCTCACACTATTTGGGTGTTTATGTGTCCTGATACAGGTGGCTATAGCTATAGCACCAAAGGCGCTATAAACAATAAAAACCGATTTTTGGAAAGCCTGCCAACAGCTGGCTTTCCAAAAATCGGTTTTTATAATGAGCATTACTACTCCAACAGACACCAAAAGATTAAGAGGCAAAGCTTTGCCTCTTAATCTTTTGGTGTAATTCAGCAAAAACCGCTACAATCATTAAAAATTGTAAAGATTTTTTGCAGTTTTCAAACAATTTTCTATCTTAGTTACTCCCAAATCTATGACTGCATTTGCCACTAAACTCACTGAGTCACTTCAGCCAATTTCCGATCAATTTCAATCCCTGCATATCCCTGAACCAATTACCCACTGGGGTCATCCATTTTTTATGGGGATCGTCATTGTGGCAATGGGATCATTTGTGGCGATTTCAGGATGGCGCAGTCGCACGACTACAGATACTGAAGTTGCTAACAAGAACAAAGCGGATCATCGCAAAGTTGCACCATTGATGACCGTATTTTTAGCCACGGGATATACAGGCGGCTTACTGTCATTAGTAATGCAGGGTAAACCGTTGCTAGAGAGTCCCCATTTCATTACAGGCTCAGTTGTTTTGACCTTGCTAGCCATCAATGGCACAATTTCGCTCACTGGATTTGGTGGTAATCAACCATTACTTCGCAATGCCCATGCCTATCTAGGCAGTGCGATCGTGGTGCTTTTGGTAGCCCATGCTTTGCTAGGACTTAAACTCGGTCTTTCTATCTAATTATGAAACCGATTTTAGTGTTTCCCGCGCCTGCGGCGCGGGAAACACTAAAATCGGTTTTTTGAAAGCCCGCCAACGGCGGGCTTTCAAAAAACCAATATTTGTAATGAGAATTGCTGGCATCTTTAAACACAATTGCTATACAAACCTAGATCGGTTAGTATTTGCCATAACTAAGCACACTTAACCCGCGATCGCCGAATATGGAAAACTGGGAGTTTTTGCTACAACGCAAAGGTGACAAGTCCTGGTTGCCCTTAGAATCTCCAACCGTAGAGATTTTGGAAGGGCAGTACCGACTTGCTGCACGCTCTGCTATAGCAAATGCGCTAGTTGGAATTGCGATCGCCTATCGCCCCCTTGCCGATGTGCGGCATCAGCCTTTTCAACAAAAAATTGCCAAGCGGATCAGCCATGATGGATTGCTGATCGTGATGCCCTACACTAATTTTGTGCCAGGGCTATGGCAGATCGATTGTCTAGCAACAGAATCAGACACGGAATCTGGTCAAGACTCGGCAGATACTATTGATAATACTGGTGCGAATAACAATTTAGCTCCTGCCAATTTAGCTCCCGCATGGAAAAAAACCGTCAAGTTTGATGTTATTCAAATTTCATCAGAAGCAGGTTCAGAATGGCAATATAGCGATATTGAAGAAGATTTAGATAATCCCACCGAGCTTGCCAATGAAGCCCATACCAATGCCTTGGGAATCATCCAAACAGAACCAACACCAATAATTTATAGTTCGCCAATTCTCGACATTGCCGAGCAGAGATCAACGGAACTTGTCCAATCAATGTTTGAAGAGTTTGCACTCTTTAATGACGAAGATGAAATTGATGAAGTAAGTGATAGCGACGCTCCAGAAAGAGAACTGTCCAATGAGCACCCCAATCTATTGGAACAGGGAGAAACATCTAGTGAAAACATTTTCACAGAAATAGACTCCCTACTTCAGCCTCGTATTTTATTGCGCTTAAAACAGCCACAATATATTCTCAACGAAGATAATAGCTTCAATCTTACAGGGGAGGTCTATACACAAGGAGAACTCGAAGTCAGCCTCAAAGATCCTCAAACCCTTGATGTTGTGGTCAATCAGCGCTTCGCGATCGCCAACTCTAGCGATCGCCATCCCACAACTGGCGCAATACCATTTAATTATCAAATTATTGTGCCGCCGCCTTCAGAGATTCAAGTCCTGATTGGTGATGTGCAAATCCGTCCCCGTCAAGACTTTCCGCAAGATATAGATTTATTTGTAGCACAACAGGCGATCGCTGTTTCCTATCCTGCATCAAGAGTCCTACCTGAACTCATCAAAGAAGCTCAGCAATATTCGACTCAAGAGAATACTTTCCCTAATTCTCAACCTACAGAAACATTGGTGGAGCCACCTAGTTACCCACAATTTCCACAGGGTTTTCCACAGGTGTCTTCACCAACGGAAAGTCAGCCTGAAAATCTATCACCAAAAACAAAATCAGCCAATTCGCTTAGTCTCCCACCCATACCTTCTAACAGATCTAAAGCCAGTCAGGAAAAGGGATTAGAGCAGCAAAAGCCCACCACTGCTTTATCATTACCTCCTTTACCATCCGTACAAAATAAAGCAGGAAGTCAATCTTTGAATCTGGTAAATCCAGACATAGATGTTCCTAATTCTCAAAGTTTTCCACAGGTAGAGGCAGATGACATTCAGGAAACCGAGCCAGAATTTCAACTGACAAATATTGGTGATTTAGCTGATATTGATCGCCCTAATCCATTAGCCGAAGAAGAAGAACCAGAGCTACTTTATAGTTTTGAAGAAGAACTTCCCCAAAACTACGAAGAACTCCTCGAACAACCACGTTTAGAAACTTCACAATTCACCAGTAATCCACTGCCGACTCCTAACGATCAGCGTTCCCGCAATCGTAATAATCGTTTTCTGAATAAGCTGCAAACCTTATCGGCGGAAGCGATCGCTGCCCAAAAAGCCAACCAACGAACGGAAGAACTCTTACTCGATACCTTTGCGCCTAGCGATCCATTACTAGATTCTGACGGAGCCAATGATGGAAACAATATATCCATCGATCTAGATAGCCCCGAACAAACCCCACGCACGATCGCCGAAGCAACTAGCCTTGCAGAACTCGATCTTGAACTTGATGTCGAACTTGATCGATTATTCACCTCCGAACCAGACCTCATTTTAAATGAATATGTTTGGGAAGAATCTATTGATCCTAATAGCTTTCCCATTAGCAATGTCACAGGCTCTAATTCCACCGCATCCACTTTGTCGGAAACTGCCCAGACTATCCGCAATATCCAAGAATCTACACCACAGGCTTTATCAGATCAAGAACCAATTCCCATCCCTGAGATCATTATTCCCGCAGGTGAGATGCTTTCAGGAACACCGATGCAAATAACGGTGCGCTTACCTGCGATCGCTCCTAAATTCTTCGTGAAGTTCTGGATTAAAGATTTGCAAACTCGCATGATTGTCGATGGACCGCGTTGGTTATTAGATTTTAGTAAGGTTCCTAATGCCGAGTTTATTGAAACCCGTACCAATATATCGATTCCACTCAGTAGTATTGATGTAGCCTTTGAAGCGATCGCGATCGAAGCACAAACCCAACGAGAAAGCCATAAAGTGAGAGTGACTCGCGCTGTTACGCCTCCCAATTTAGCTCAAGATTTTGATGAATAACTCCCAAAGAGAAAGGCGGTGCAAAGCACCGCCTTTCTCTTTGGGGTTTAGGGTTGACTTTGCAACCAGTAATAGGTCGCCATCGGTAAAAGTGTCGCCAAAATCAGCAAAATAATTACCACCACATTAGATGAACTAGCCTCTGTTTCTTCCTTAGTTGCATAATTACTCGTCTCCGTTTCTTCCACCGCCAACAGAGGCGCACCAGGGTCAGGATTACCCTTCAAAACTGTTTCTAAACGAGCAATTCCCTCATTAACTGCTTGGTTATAGTTTGCCTTACGCGCAGGATAGAGCATCGTCTCATCAGCAATACTATTGGCAATGCTATCGGGCAGAACTTCTTTAACCTTTGCACCAGTTTGAATCGCCGTGCGGTGGTCTTCTGTTGCCATAAATAATAATACTTGATTCGCCTTTGCTTCCTCCGTAGGGAACCACTTATCAAATAGTTCCGAGGTAAACTCCGATGCAGGTTGACCTAAATCAATGCGGCGAATAGCTACCACATGCACTTCGATTCCTGTCAATTCTGCTAGTTTTTCCGCTTTGCTAGCGATCGCCCCTTTAGTCGAAGCACTCAGTACCTCAGAGTCATCAATTACCCAAGTCTGTTCAGTCAGAGTCTTAATCTCATCTAAGTCAGGGATATCTGATACCTGCAAAGCTAGAGCCGTACCTATACATAAATTAAAGCTAAATAGTAAGGCGATCGCCCCCAAACATAGGCGACTCAACAAATTTTTAAGCACAATCTTAATCACAATTTCTAAACCTATATTTAAAATTTAATCAGGCAATTTAACTTTTCATCACTATATCAATCCCCAAGGATGCGTAAAGAAATCATAGAGAAAATTTGGCGATCGCCTTGGGGCTAAGTCCACAATCACGATCAAAATACAGTTAAAATTTTAGGTTTATTAAGACGGGATCAACAGATCAAAATTACTAATCAAGTGGCAATTCCCTAAATCAGGAAATTAGCAAAAGCAATTTTGATCTTTATAAATTCTGATTATTTAAGTATTGTTAAGTTTTCTCGGATAAATTTCAAAAGAGTTTTTTACAAACATTTTGGTTGTTGATCTGTTGATAAATCTAGTTATTTGTTTTTAGCCTGTGGAAAACCTGTGGAAAACTACTATCTTTCTGTGGAAAAGTAGTTAATATCTGGGGAAAACTTTTGAATAAATGTGGAAAACTTTTACTAGGTATTTATACTCTGTGGAAAACTAGCCACTTTATCCACAGGTTTATCCACAGGTAAAAAACGCTAAAAGTACTATCAAATAAAGTTTTCTCCGAGTTTTCCACATTTTCCACAGCCCCTACTACTACTATTTAATATTTTTATTCTTTAAAAGAGTAATTATTAGATCGAATGAAAAAACAACGAAATTTTAAATTTGATTTTGATAGTGCAAAAAATTACAACGATGGTATGATTGGCTTCCACAAATCAAAAAAATAAAAAGTAAAAAACTTTCATTGAAAAGTTTATTTAGAAATTTTCGTTTTTCTTGCAAAGTAGTTTTAAACACATTTCCCGATTTTTATAAAAATCTTTAAACCTTAAAAAATTCTCAAAACTTAAACTCAAATTTAAACTCAAAAATTAAAGCCGCCTAGACAGCAAAAGTCTAAATTTTTTACATCCTCATAAAAACTTAAAAAGTTTATTTAAAATTTAGTCTTCACGTTCAATCTCACTACTCAGTTTCACTACAGTTTAGAAATCCTCTTGCCAAACTATGCGACTAGTCTGTCCCCAAAATCAACTCGCTGCTAATCTTGCCCTTGTCGGTCGTGCAGTTGCTTCTCGTCCCACACACCCAATCTTGGCAAATATTCGTTTAGATGCGGATGGCTCCAATCAAAGCCTTGGTATGACGGCTTTTGACCTCAATCTGGGAATTCAGGTGTCCTTTCCTGCTCAAGTCGTCGAGGCGGGATCGATTACCCTACCTGCGAAGTTGCTCAACGACATTGTGTCACGGTTGCCCGACGAAGACATTACGCTTAGCGTGGACAAGGACAACACGATGGTATCGATTATCTGTGGTTCAGGGCGCTACCAAATGCATGGCTTGCCTGTAGAAGAGTTTCCTGAATTGCCTCAAATTGGCGAAGATGGCGAGACTACCTATCTGCCAGTTGAGTCGATGCTGAGTGGGCTTGCCTCAACCCTGTTTGCTACGTCGGCTGATGAAACGAAGCGAATTCTAACGGGTGTGCATCTAACGGCAAGTGCCGATCGCTTGGAGTTTGCTGCTACCGATGGGCATCGCTTGTCTGTGTTGCAGACAGGCTTTTTGGATGCGGATGAGCCGCCTGTGACAGGGGATACAGTGACGACTAATCTGGAGGTGACGATCCCTGCTAGAGCCTTACGGGAACTAGAACGAATGCTCAATCAACAGACCGAGGGTGCGATCGCGGTTAAGTTTGATCGGGCTAACATGATTTTTCAAAGTGCTAGCCAAATCTTAATTTCTCGCCTTTTAGATGGTACTTATCCTAACTACCGTCAATTGATTCCTAGTCGCTTTGATCGCCAAGTGACCTTAGAGCGCAAATTGTTCTTATCGGCGTTAGAGCGCATTGCTGTATTGGCTGACCAAAAAAACAACATTGTCAAAATTTCGATTGATTCCACAGGGCAGGAAGTTTCTCTCTCGGTCGAGGCTCCTGATGTAGCCGCAGGACGTGAGTCTTTGCCTGCTCAAGTTTCGGGTGAAGATGTGGAAATAGCCTTTAATGTTAAATATCTACTGGATGGCTTAAAGGCGTTGCCAAGCAATGAAATTCAAATTCAGATGAATAACCCCACTAGTCCCGCTGTACTTGTACCGATTGGGGCAAGCAAAATGACTTATCTTCTTATGCCTGTGCAAATTCGCAACTAGGTAACCCTTAGAATAAAAGCGGCGCATCGCGCCGCTTTTATTCTATTCAGTAGCGATCCTAATTTACAAAAGTGTCGTCACACTTTTGTAAATTGAAAACCAAACCCAGTAAAGGTTTTAAAAACACAAAACAGCCTAGCCGTTTTATGTTTTGGTATGACTGCTATATCTCAGAGAAAAATCCTGTAAACTTAGTTGAAGTATGGATTTCTTAACACCGCCTTCAACTCAACTGCCACCTAGCACCTATGCTGAGGTGAGACAGGCTAGCTCTAGTCAAACGTTGGCATCACCGCCAACGTCGCCTAGCCGTGTTGCTAAATTACCTGCTGAATTGCCGATAGAGGTCAGAGCGCAGCTACAACTCCTTTTAGAAACATTGCCTGATCCTAAGGCGATCGCTCAGCACTTCAAAGCTGAGCTGCTGGCTCAAGCTGGCCCAATCAAGCCCAACAGTCTACCTAAACCCAAACCTAACGATAAACCGCGTCCATCCTTGCCGCCGCGTGTAGGTGAAAAGTTAAATGTGGTCAGTGATCGCCAAGAATATGACATCAACACACAGGTATTTGTCGCTGAAGGCAATGTGGTCATTAATTACAAAAAATCTGAGCTTAAAGCCGATCGCGTGCAGTTAAATACCAAAACGCAAGAAGTTGTTGCGGAAGGGAATGTATTTTTTACACGCGGCGATCAGAAGATCCGTGGTTCCAAGCTTACTTATAATTACGGCAATGTTAAGGGCGAACTTCTGAATGCATCAGGTGCAGTTGATCTGGGTACTTTGAATAGTTCTGAAGTATCGCGATCGCCTTCACAAACTGACAGTAACTCAATTACCCTCTCCCCGATCGGGACTGGGAATTCTAATGATGGGCAAGTACGCCGTCTTGGGTTTATTGCCGAGCGCTTAATTCTAGATGGGGATACTTGGACTGCCGAAAATTTGCGCGTGACTAACGATCCCTTCAGTCCACCTGAACTGGAACTAACTACCAGCAAAGCGACCCTAACGCCGATTTCGCCAACCCAAAACCGTCTAGATTTAGAATCGCCCCGCATTGTCTTTGATCAAGGCTTCTCACTGCCATTGCCAGTCAATAGTATTACGCTTGATCGTTTTCAGCGCTTTGCTCCTGCGTTGGTGGGCTTTGATCGGACTGATCGCGGTGGTGTATTTTATCAACAGAGTTTTGATGTAGTTACTGAACCTAACTTGAACTTTCAGTTATCACCCCAATTGCTACTTCAACGTGCTTTTTCCAGCCAGAGTGGATTTTCAGGATTCGATATTATTGGGGTTGTGGCGACTTTAAGTGGTGCTTTTGATGATGGATCTAGTTTATCGGCAAGGGCTAGTTTCTCAGGGTTAGACTTTTCTAGAATTGATTCTCTGTTGCGAGCTAATGCCAGCTATCAGATCCCTGTGTTTGGCAACCATACTTTGCTTTCGCAGTACGCTTTTCGCGATCGGGTTTTCAATGGTTCCCTAGGATTTCAAGATGTAAATAACATTTTAGGAACAACTTTGTTATCCCCCAACTATGTTCTGGGGGATTCTCAAATTTCCTTTAGCTATCAAGCTTCTGTTCAGTTTGTGGGAGCGCAAAGATCTGATCTGCAACCAAGTACAATTGGTTCCTTAATTCGTGTCCAAGGTGCTGCGGTTTTGAGTCGAGCCTTTCCTCTATTGCGTGGTGAGCCAGCGCCAGCCGAAAAAGAAACAGGACTGCGCTTTTCTCCAAAACCAATTGTGCCGAAGTTAGATGCTTTTTTAAGCGCTCAAGGGGTGACTTCTTTCTATTCCAATGGAGCTAGTCAAGCAGTTTTATATGGAACTGTGGGACTAGCGGCGGAAGTCGGTCATTTTGCTAAAGACTTCCTTGATTATACGGCGTTAAGTATGAGCTATACCCAAGCATTTTCTAGTGGAAAGTCGCCATTCTTCTTTGATCAAGTTTCCGATGTGAAAGTGCTTACAGCCGCGATAATTCAGCAAATTTATGGTCCATTTCGACTTGGCATTCAGCAAAGTTGGAATCTGGATAGTGGTTCTGTCTTTGACTCTGTATATTCCTTGGAATATGCAAGGCGTACTTATTCTGTATTGGTTCGTTATAACCCTAATCAAGGCTTAGGGGAGTTTCTGATTCGGATTAGTGATTTTAACTGGACGCGCCCACCTTCCAATGTGACAAATGTTCAAAATGGCATAGAACAGCGTAACTAAACGAGGCGGCGCGAAGCGCCGCCTCGTTTGGTAATTTGATGGTGCGGCTTTGCCGCACCATCAAACATCGGTTCCTTATTTTAGGGCAAAGCCCTAAGCGGGAATGAATTTAAGAGAAACTCCATTCATGCAGTAACGTTGTCCTGTGGGTTTTGGTCCATCATCAAAGACATGACCTAAATGTCCACCGCATCGGCTGCAATGAACTTCAATACGCTTCATAAATAGAGAGGTATCAGTTGTAGTGGCGATCGCACCTTCAATGGGTTGAAAAAAGCTCGGCCAACCCGTGCGGCTATTGAACTTAGTGTCAGATGTGAATAATGGCTGATCGCAGCCAGCACAGTTATAAGTACCCTTGCTATATTCCTTATCGAGAGGACTGCTAAATGAGCGCTCAGTACCATGTTTGCGTAAAACACGAAACTGCTCTGGGGTAAGAATTTGTTTCCATTCATCTTCAGTTTTCATAATTTGATACTTCTTAGTTGCTTTAGTTAAGTCTACGGCGATCGCAGAGTCTGTGGGTGTGGAATCTGTGGATGTGGAATCTGTGGATCGCGATCGCCAAAGTTGAAATAGCCATGAACTGCCGATGACGGCTGCTCCAGTGAGTAATAGATCTCTTTTGGTCATTGTTGATATTCCAACTGGGTATTAGTAGGTATTACTCATAACTTTGTGCTTTTTACAGCAATTACTGAGTAAAGGAACCACTAGATATTTTTAGAAAGTGTTGCAAAGCAATACTTTCCAAAAATATCTGGGTTTGGGCTTGAGCGTAAATCGTAGTGATAGCTGTAATTCAATCTACGAAGATCGATAGCTGTATGGATGTGAAATCGGTGAATGGCGATCGCTATGAAAATATGCTTAAAAAAGTTAAAGCTGTAGCAGTTACTACGATTTACAATCTAGATTATAATTGTAACAATACTTAAAGCTGAGAAATCACTTCAAACTTTAAAAGGTTAAACAACAATGGCATTTGAACTCCCATCTTTACCCTATGCCCAAGATGCTCTTGCAGCTTCGGGTATGTCTGCTGAGACACTATCATTTCACTATGGTAAGCACCATAAGGCTTATGTTGATAACCTCAACAACCTGATTAAAGATACTGATCTTGCTGACAAATCCTTAGAAGAAATCATCAAGATTAGCTACAAAGAAGGCAAAGCGGGAATCTTTAATAACGCTGCTCAAGTTTGGAATCATACTTTCTACTGGAATGGCATTAAGCCTGCTGGTGGTGGTGCTCCTACTGGTGCTTTGTTAGAAGCAATCAATGCTAGTTTTGGTAGCTTGGATAACTTTAAGACCGAATTTAAAAATGCTGGTGCAACTCAATTTGGTAGCGGCTGGGCATGGCTCGTTGCTGAAGGCGGTAAGTTGAAAATCACTAAAACCCCTAATGCTGAAAATCCCCTAGTTCATGAAGGTCAAGTACCTTTGTTGACAATGGATGTTTGGGAACATGCTTATTACCTCGACTTCCAAAATAGCCGTCCTAACTTCATGGCTAACTTTGTCGAAAAACTCATCAACTGGGATTTTGTTGCTGCTAACTTCGCGGCTGTCTAGTTGTAAACAGCGCATAGCGCTATTTTTAAAAAAGAGAAGCATTGCTTAGCAATGCTTCTCTTTTTGTTTGGAGATCTCTAGTCTGGAGTTTCGTAATTTAGGCGATATCAGCGTTTTTACTTTTTGTCTGACGAAGGGCGATCGAGGATGACTCGAATCAGGACGGCAAGAGCAAGAATTGCGCCGACAGTTGGGCTATTGATTAGGGTAGGAATTGTATTGGATGCGTCAACGGATGTTGTTGAAGGTATGGATTCGATCGCAGTTTGTTTGTTAGCAGGTGAGCTATTAGTTTGGGCGATCGCTTGAGTTGTGACTGGCTTTTGAACTGACATAATTTTTTGTTCCGAATTAAACTATGCCAACACTATGAAATATGGCTGCTTGACTGACTTTGCATGATTTGCGTGACTTGCGTGCTTTTACGGTTAGAGATTAAGATCTCCGACTTTTTTTGTGCTACCAAAGGGAATCTGCAAGTTCATAGAAAAAGTCGGAGATCTGCGCTGTTAGAGGTTGCCTGTGCTTGAGTAATCTTTATTTTCATCGTCAAATTTTTGCGTGACTTAAAAAATGTCAAAATGGATTGAGTTGCTTGAGTTTTAGAAATGGCACGATCACTACGGGCTTCTCAGAAAGATATAAGTAATATCAAAAAGGCGATGAGGCGCGAGAAGTATACGCAACAGCTTCTTGCTGAACAACTAAAAATTTCGCGATCTACTATTACAGCCTTATTTGCTGGGAAACCGATTGACAAAAACAATTTCAACGAAATATGTGAATATCTTGGACTCAGAGAGATACGAGGGGAAGAAGCCGTAAGTGATGACCTCGATCTCCTAGTCAAAGAGGTGAAGCAAAAAATCGCGGCGGATGTGACCGATCGCTGTGGGACGATGCGGGTATTGGATATGACGCAACCTGTCGATCTGGATCGCATTTATACCGATGTGAATATCATTAAGGATGTAATCGGGCGGCGGCGGATTGGCTATGACGAGGTGATGGAGGTATGTACCCGTGAGCATTTTGATCGCTTTTTGGTAGGAACGATTAAAGAACGGGTGGCGGGATTTGAGGCGGTTGAAGAATTTCAAAAACTAGTGGTATTGGGTAAACCGGGGGCAGGAAAAACCACATTTATGAAATATTTGGCTATGTCTTGTCTCAGTGGTAGGTTCCATGGGGAACTTGTGCCGATCTTTGTGACGCTGAAGGCTTATGCGGAGGAGAGGGGACAGCCAACGCTAGAGAATTACATTTTAAACGAGTTCCAACAGCTTAAAGTATCGCAAGATGTGGTGCAATGCTTACTAGAAAATGGTAAAGCGTTAATCTTATTGGATGGATTAGATGAAATTAAAGATGAGCACGATTATCAAGTGAAGCAAGATATTAAAAAATTCTCAACACGTTGGCTTAAAAATAGGTTTGTAATTACTAGTCGAATTCCTGCAAGAGCTAATGAATTTGAGACCTTTACAGATGTAGAAGTTAGTGATTTTGATAATGAGCAAATTGAAACATTCATTAATCAATGGTTTTTGAAGAAAAATAAAACAGAAGCAAAAATTTTAATAGAGCAATTGAAATATAATCAACCTGTAAAAGAATTAGCCAAAACTCCATTACTACTAACTCTAATATGTTATTTGTATGGGCAACGTCAAAACTTACCTGTGAAGCTATCAGAACTTTACAAGGAAGGAGTAGAAGTATTAATGAAAACATGGGGGAGTGAACGTAAGGTTAAAGGCGAGGAAATTTATAAAAACTTTTCCCTCCAAAACAAACAGAGTATGTTAGGAAAAATTGCTTTTAGCGCGTTTGAGAATAGTGAATATTTCTTGCATAAGGATACTTTACAAAAACAAATTGAAGATATGTTTAATCTATCTAACTCAGATTATAGTGAAGTGATTTTAGAGGCAATTGAGTATCATCACGGTTTATTAGTTACTCGAGCAAAAAATATTTATTCTTTTTCTCATCTTACTTTCCAAGAATATTTCACAGCACGCGAAATTGAACAGAAACAAAAATTTGAAATGCTAGTGCAACATATCACTGACCCTAGATGGAGACATGTTATTTTACTAACTGTGGAATTAAGACAATCGGATGATATTTTACGATTGATGAAAAAGCAAATAGATGAAATGCTAGCAGTGAACGAGAAGTTTCAATGCTTTTTACTTTGGTTACAGCAAAAAACGAATTCTGTACACACTAGGTATAAACACGTTGCTGTTAGAGCTTATTATGCTGATGCTGTAGTTTGTGCGTATGAACTCCCTTATGCACTTGACTATGGACTTGAAATTGATTTCACTTATGATCTCAATCTTGATATTGATATTGATATTGACCTCAAACTTATTCTTGATATCCATCTCATTCACACGCTGGAAATCCTTTTCAATATAGACTCTAATCTTAAATCAGTCCTTGAAATCGCCTTTAAACTCTCTCTCAATTTAAACAACAATATTTTTTCGGAAATCTTTTTTGAGATTGAATTCTATCTAAAACTAGCTCATGAAATTGCCCTTGAGCTATCTTGTAAAGCCAATATAGCTGATACTGAGTTACAGCAATTAGTACAAACAGTTAAAGATGAATTGCCATCACCAATTAATGATCTCAAAATATACTTGCAATGGTGGCAAACTAATGGAAGAGAGTGGGTTCAAAAATTCCGTCATGTATGTATTAAGCACCGCAATATTGGTCACGATTGGCAGTTTACTAAAGAACAAGTGGAACTTCTCAAAAAATATTACGCAGCCAATCTCCTCCTTGTCGAGTGCATGAACCGCAGCTACGTCAGCAAACAAGTCCGCGAAGAAATTGAATCAACGATGCTTTTGCCAAGTAAAAAGTAGAAAGGCAAAAGGAAAAAGGAAAAGTAAAGACCCAGATCTCCGACTTTTTTTGTGGATTCATAGATCCTTTTTGATAGCGCCCAAAAAGTCGGAGATCTTTAGACACTACATTAACCGATATAACCAATATCTCGTAGGGGTTAAGCATTTGCGTCACAAATTTTAAACCCATCACAGAGACATCATTCCGCAAATGCTTAACCCTCTTCGCTTTCACAAATAAATTGTCCCTGCGTTACGAGGTTTAGGGCAAAGCATTCCCAAATGAAGGGAATCTGTAAAATCATAAATCTCTGCGGGAATGCTTTGCCCCTACGAGATCTACATTTATGTCACAATTTGCAAGCTCATAATTTAAAATTAACCATTGTTTGACCAACCTTTACCCCGCGATCCCAGAACAGGGCTACCAATTCCCGACTCTCCCTATCCTCATACTCAAATTGGTTCACGAACCAGTCGGCGCACAGGAGACACATATCGCCAAGCCAGAGAATTTGGCTATGATGGCGAAATTATTAGAGACATTGATTTTACCAATCATCGCCGTGCTGACCATACTAACCCACATCAACATCGCTATAATCAACTTACAGGAAAGCGACAGTCCGCCGAACCACTATAGCTTTTCAGGAAAATAAAAATGTCTAATGTAATTGAAATCAAATATCAGAATAGCCAAAATACATCGACAGTCGAACTAATTGACCTGTTAAACCTGATCGAAAGTAACAAACAGCAACAACTTATCTGGTCAATTTTAGATCTCGAAGCGATCGGCGATATCAGCATGATTTGGGAAAGAGGCATCCTCGATTTAGAAGCAAATATCAAATATTTACCCCAAGGATTAATCCTGAGTTGGAAAATGCTAGTTCAATTAGCCCAAAAATTTGATCAAGTAATTAATACCGTCATCGTTGGTTGTCAAAAAGTATCTAACATTCCATCTTTAGAACCAAACATAGATCTAGATGAACCTTGCGAAATCGTTTTAGAACTAATCGATAGCTCAGTTTGGCGCATCTACACTAAAGACAAACTTCTATCTGCTAAACTCGCACTGTTCACTCCAGAACCAAGTAATGTTAGGCAATTAGAAGCGATCGCTAAAGCTTTACATTAATCGCTTCGTACCTAAAATTGTTTTCAAAGTTGCCATATAGTTAGTGGACAAATTGCGATCGCCTTCACCACAACTGATAAAAATACTTTGCTCTAAAGCGATCGCACTGTAGATATGCTGATAGGCGATCGCAGTCCACAAATACGATCATCATAAAATATAGCTGTTTGCTTAATATTGCGTCATAATGGGGAGTAAACCTTAGCAAAACTTGACCCAGTTTAGAACAATGACATCCGCTCCTAAAGCCAAATCTGAGAATCCAGCCAGTAATCCCGAATACAAAGACACCGTTAACTTGCCGCAAACTGACTTTTCGATGCGGGCAAATGCAATTATTCGTGAACCTGAGATTCAAAAATTTTGGCAAGAGCAAGGTGTTTTTGAAGCCCTTTCCCACAATAACAAAGGCGATGTGTTTACCCTCCATGATGGCCCCCCCTACGCCAACGGCACATTACACATGGGTCATGCATTAAACAAAGTTTTAAAAGATATCATTAATCGCTATAAGTTATTGCGCGGCTACAAAGTACGCTACGTGCTGGGTTGGGACTGTCATGGGTTGCCAATCGAGCTTAAAGTTTTACAGAATATGAAGGCAGAGGAACGCGCTAATTTAACGCCTTTACAATTGCGGAAAAAAGCAAAGGAATTTGCACTGCAAACGATTAATGAGCAAGCAACGGGATTCAAACGTTGGGGTGTTTGGGGTGACTATGAGAATTCCTATTACACATTGAAGCCTGAATACGAAGCCGAACAAATCAATGTATTCGGACGCATGGCTCTCAAAGGCTATATCTATCGTGGTCTCAAGCCCGTATATTGGTCGCCCAGTTCCCATACAGCGCTTGCAGAAGCCGAATTGGAATACCCCGAAAATCATGTTTCGCGCAGTATCTATGTTGCTTTCCCAGTCACTCAGCCTAGCGATAAGTTGAAGGCGATCTCTGATCTAACCAATCTCCATGCCGTAATCTGGACAACTACACCTTGGACAATTCCCGCCAACTTGGGCATTAGCGCTAATCCCCATCTCAGCTATAGCATCGTCGCGGCTGGTGACAAGAACTATATCGTGGCAACGGAACTGGTTGAGAAGTTAGCCGCTACCTTTGAGCAAGCTTTGGAAGTAAAATATACCTTCAAGGGTGATGTTCTCGAAGGCGCGATCGCTAAGCATCCCATTTGCGATCGCCCTAGTCCCATCGTGCTAGGCGATCACGTCACTGCGGAATCAGGTACGGGCTTAGTGCATACTGCGCCTAATCATGGTCAAGATGACTTTATCGTGGGCAGAAAATATCATTTGGGCATGATTTCCCTTGTGGACGATCGCGGTATTTTCAATGAAGATGCTGGCGAAGAATTAGCAGGTTTGAGCGTGCTGAAGGAAGGTAATGCTAAGGTTGTGGAAATCTTGACCGCCAATGGAACCCTGATTAAAGAAGAAGCCTATAACCATAAATATCCCTACGATTGGCGTACTAAGAAGCCTGTGATTGTTCGAGCTACGGAGCAATGGTTTGCCTCCGTTGACGGTTTCCGCGAAGAAGCTTTAAAATCGATCAAAGAAGTTAACTGGATTCCTGCGATCGGTGAGAATCGGATTACTTCAATGGTGCAAGAGCGATCGGACTGGTGTATTTCCCGTCAGCGCACTTGGGGCGTACCGATTCCTGTATTCTATGACGAAGAAACCAATGAGCCTTTGCTCACCGAAGAAACCATTACTCACATTCAAGAACTCATTCGTGAACATGGTTCCGATGTGTGGTGGGAAAGAGAAGTGGAAGAATTACTTCCTGAAGCCTATCAAAATAATGGTCGCAAGTATCGTAAAGGCACAGACACAATGGATGTTTGGTTTGACTCTGGCTCCTCTTGGGCTGGGGTACTTGGTGGCGAAAGTCATAATTCGCGCACCGTTCCCTATGCGATGAACTACCCTGCGGATATGTATCTGGAAGGTTCTGATCAACATCGCGGTTGGTTCCAATCTTCGCTTTTAACTAGTGTGGCAACCAATGGCTATGCACCTTACAAGACTGTGTTAACCCATGGCTTTGTCCTCGATGAAAAGGGACAGAAGATGAGTAAATCCCTCGGTAACATCGTCGATCCGATGGTGGTAATCAATGGTGGTAAAGATCAGAAGAAAGAGCCGCCATACGGTGCAGATGTGATCCGTCTCTGGGCGGCGAGTGTCGATTACAACGGTGATGTTCCCATCGGCAAAACCATCTTGGCGCAAATGTCCGATGTATCACGCAAGATTCGCAATACCGCTAGATTTTTGCTCAGCAACCTCTTTGACTTTCAACCTGCGGAACATCTAGTTCCCTATGCCGATCTTACCGAAAGCGATCGCTATATCCTGCATCGCCTTTACGAAGTCACCAAAGACATCACCGAAGCATACGAGAAATTCCAGTTCTCGCGATTCTTCCAAACCATCCAAAACTTCTGCACCGTCGATTTATCTAACTTCTATTTAGACATCGCCAAGGATCGTCTCTACATCAGTGCGCCTAACGCTCCCCGTCGCCGCAGTTGCCAAACAGTGTTGATGTATTGCTTAGAAGCAATTGCCAAGGCGATCGCTCCTGTACTTGCCCACACTGCCGAAGATATCTGGCAATACTTGCCCTACCCTGCACCTACTAAGTCTGTCTTCCAATCTGGCTGGTTTATTGTGCATCCTGAATGGCATAAACCTGAATTGGCAGACAAATGGGAATACTTGCGCGATGTCCGTTCTGAAGTAAACAAAGTTTTGGAATCCGCCAGAACTGGCAAACTCATCGGCGCACCCTTAGAAGCGAAAGTTTTACTAGTAGCCACCGATGCAACTCAGAAAGCTTATCTAGAATCATTAGGAGAAGATTTGCGCTATCTCTTTATCGTGTCACAGGTGGAGCTTGTCGATAGCTTACCTGATGCTGACTTCAAGGGAGAGGCTACCAATTTACAAATTGCGATCGCTAAAGCCGATGGCGAAAAATGTCCTCGTTGTTGGAACTACTCCACCCATATCGGTGAGTCGGCTGAGCATCCCCATATCTGCGATCGCTGCGTCGGTGCATTGGCTGGTATTTTTTAGTATTGCCCTATGATTAATCTTGAAACCCTTGAGGAATGGTTACTTGCACCCACAGAGACAGAACGGCTTGAATTTAAACAAGCAACACAACAGTATGATTCGACGAAACTGCTGAAATATTGTGTTGCGCTGGCAAATGAGGGTGGTGGTTATATCGTTTTAGGGGTTACCGATAAACGACCTCGCCAAGTCGTGGGTTCTCAAGCTTGGTCAACAGCAGAAGCTCTAAACAAAATTAAAGCCCATATACTTCAAAAACTTAGATTTCGGGTAGACATTACCGAATTACAACATCCGAACGGGCGAGTACTAGTTTTTGCAGTGCCTCCTCGTCCTGTGGGACAAGCATTGGAATATGAGGGAACCTACTTGATGAGAGTTGGTGAAGAACTACAACCAATGACTCCTGATCGACTGAAACAGATTTTTGCAGAAGATCAGGAAGATTGGTTTTCCCAACCTGCCCGACTAGACGCTAGTCCAGATGATGTAATTGCTTTACTCGATACCCAAACTTACTTTGAACTCCTAAAAGTTCCTTATCCAACCACCCGTGAGGCTGTTTTAGAGAGATTACAAAGCCAAGATTTAATCAAACAAACAACTCAAGGCTGGACAATCACTAATTTAGCCGTGATCGTTTTGGCTAAAAAGCTTGACGCTTTTTCTCTCGCATTAGCTCGTAAAGCTCCCCGTGTCATAATTTATGAAGGTTTCAATAAACTACAAACTCGTGATGATAAAACGTGGAACCAAGGATATGCTGTAACCTTTGAAGAATTAATTAGTTTCGTTTACTCATCTGCACCGCAAAATCGTTTTATCGAAGAAGCAGTACGCCAAGAAGTAAAGATGTTTCCGATGCAGGCACTAAGAGAACTTATTGCTAATGCCTTGGTGCATCAGGATTTTCTAGCAACAGGTGCTTCTGTAATGATTGAAATGTATAGCGATCGCGTTGAGATCGCTAATCCTGGCATTCCACCTATTTCCACTGATCGCTTCATTGATGAATACCGCTCCCGCAACGAACAAATCGCCGATCTAATGCGCCGTTTTGGTATTTGCGAAGAAAAAGGAAGTGGAATTGACAAGGTTGTAAGTGCCGCAGAAGGTAATCATCTACCAGCACCAGATTTTCGCGTAGGAGAAACTCGTACCACGACAGTGTTATTTGCTTACCAGACTTTTGATGAAATGAGTAGATCGGATCGCATTCGAGCCTGTTATCAGCATTGCTGTTTGCTATATGTTAGTAACAAACAGATGTCTAACCAGACTTTACGCGAAAGATTTCGTTTGAGTGAGTCAAAAACAGCTACTGTTTCTCTGATTATAAAAGCTACGAAAGAAGCTGATTTAATAAAGATCGATGACTCTGAATCAACTTCTACCCGCTATGCACGCTATCTGCCTTTTTGGGCATGAAAGTGTTTTAACGCAAACCCAAATCAACAGCCTTTGCTTGCTGAACCCCTTATGAAATCGACTAAAAAGTGCTTTAATGCAAACCCAAAAAAGATAAAATAAAGCTGAAATTACTTTATTGGTTTAGTGTTGATTGTGTCGGCTGAGCATCCCCATGTTAGCGATCGCTGCCTCGGTGCATTGGCTGGTACTTTTTAGTAGTTGCTCAAATTAAAGAGGCGGCGCTTTGCGCCGCCTCTTTAATTTGGGATTCTAAAGTGTTTATGAACAGCCAATGGAAATTTCTTTGACTCTGGGATAGGCACTGAGTAACTTTTGGAAAAGATTAAAATTGAAACTGCGAGGATCGATGCGGGAACCTGAGCGATCGACAATTTTGTGAGTAGTAATGCGTTCTAACGGTACATCAGTTTTAGCAACTAACCATGCCAGAGACTGATACTGAGCTTCTGTATATCCACTGTGGCTATAACCATTATGCATTCCATCCTCAGGAGTTTCTAGAGAAATGTGATAGGCGAAGTTATTGACTGAACTGGAATATCGAGGATTAGTCTGGATTGCTTCTTTACCTGAAGAACTTACAAAAACAGAATTTCCTGCACCAAAAGCGCGTTTATCAGGTGGTACAAAATAGATAATCGTTCCATCGATCGCAATTAATGTGTGATAACTAGCCTGATTATCTTCATCGGTATGGAACTGCTGAAAAAAGTTAATGACACTATTTGCCGAGCCGACGGTTTCATGGAGGACAATAATCGGTGGCAGATTTGCAGGGTTTCCTGAGAGGTCTTGGAGATAGCGTTCGCCATAGTTGGAAGCCGCCGCCAATGCAATAATTTCTCTAGGACTATAGTTTAGAGATTTTAGAGAAGAAGGAGCCTTATTTGTATTAGGACTCGGACTCGGATTTGGTTTAGTTTCAGGAGGTGGTAAAGGTTTGCGAAATCTATCCAAAGTAATAGGAATGGAAGTTAGCTTTGCTGGTAATGAGGGACTGGGTGGATTTGCGGGTGGTTTCAGTTCACAGCCTAAAACGGGAGACGATAGATTTATCTCTGGTGAAAACCTAATATTTTGGAAATTTTGTTTTAGCTTTGATGGCGTATTTCGCTGCGTAATTTTTGGGTTAGGTTCCGTAAACTTCGCATCAGCGATCGCCTTAGTCTTAGCTGGTTCAGCATAGATAATTAATATCGTTAAGGTCAGAAAAAAGAAGGCGATCGCCAGTAATCTTTTAAATTGCATAGTTGGTTCTAGAGTTTAGGTCTAACATAAATCTATTTGGTAATTAAACAAACCACAATATTTATATTGAAAGTGTTGATAAGCAACACTTTCAACATAAATATTGGTTTTTGCTTTTGTGAGCAATGGTGTGAGGCTGGAGATCACTATATGATGAGATAGATATCTTTACACTCCAAAATTAAGCGATCGCCAATTTTTACAATTAAACAACTAAACTCTATGGAAATATTGACCGTGCCGACAGAGGTTCGCACTCTCCATCCTGAAAGCACTTTGGGCAAAATATATCTAGACTGGATGCCTCAACCAGGTGACTACATTGATTTGGAAGGTCAAACCTATACAGTCCTAGAACGTCGCCATCGATATCAGTTTCGTAGGGGTAAATACAACTTATTTAGAGTTTTAGTTTATGTACAGACTGCGCCAGAAAATTTGGAGAGAAGCTTAATCAATGGGCGTTGGGTTTTAGGAGATAGCAACTGTCGATATAACGCTGGCTCAGAGATAATGCGTTGTGCTGTCAATCCCAATGGTCCATGTCAAGGCTGTCGTTTTTGGGAAGCATAAAAAAAGGAGTCGCTTAGCGACTCCTTTTTTATAGTTGCAATTTGCCTATAGCAAATTGCAACTTGCTTTATTTAGAATTGAACGCCTACACCCGCTTGGAGGGAAGTACCTGCTGAACCATTGCTTTGACCATTAAATGGAATTACAGCGTTGCTATAAAGTAGAACACGCTTGTTAAGGCTGACTTCTACCCCAGGTTGCAAAGCGAAGGAGGTTTGATTGCCTGTTAAGCTGCTATCTCCACCAACTTTAAATGATGCACCAGCACCAAGATAAACATTAGTGCGATCGCCTACGGGCAAATCGTAGGAAACAGTAGGTACAACAGAAGTTCCACCATTACCAAAGAGAACAGAACTTCTTGCTGAAATTGGTACACCATCAAATTTGTAGCGACCTGCTAAGTTAGCGCCAACTACAGAAGGATTTGTGGCAAAGCTTTGGAGGGAAATACCAGCACCTAAGTAGCTACCAGGTGATTTTACTTCTTCGGCTGAGGCGATCGCACTAAAAGAGGTAAGAACAGAAGTAGCGATCGCAAGTCCTAAAGAGATTTTTGTAAGAGATTTCATGAGCTTGAGTTCCTGCATTGGTTTGCTGTTTGATATGCCTCTTTTGACTGGAGAGAATGGGCATTGTTCCCATAGTTCCCTTAGTACTAAAAAGAGTAGAAATCCTTTCAGGGTAAGGGTTTCTACTCTTTTGAAGAGATTCTATCTCTCTATAATCATGCTAATGGGTGACCCATATCTAAGAAACTTCGCCCAAAAAAGATAGGAGATACTTTGTATAGCAAAAAAAGAGTTAGCTAGTACAAACCAAAACCCAAGAATCGAGCGGCGGCGCGAAGCGCCGCCACTCGATTCTTGGGTTTTATACCAAAACACAAAGTAAAGACGACAGATGGTTATTAAAAAATGCTCGTAAACCCAAACCAATATTTAGAGTGTGAAAATCCCATCTGTCGCCCTATCTAAGTGATTTGGTATTATGTCCTAAGCAAAACTTGCTTTGCTATATCTCCTATCTTTTTTGGAATCATACAAAACCCAAACAGTGAGAGGCGGCGCTTCGCGCCGCCTCTCACTGTTTGGGTTTGATGTCCTGATACAGGTGGCTATAGCTATAAAAGTGTAGAGGCAATTCATGAATTGCCTCTACACTTTTAACAGGTTGCAGCAGTAGCTATTTCACGTAGTTGCAAATCACAACTACGCCAAACTTGACCATCGAGAGCCGTTTGCTCAATTAAACTAGCCAGACGCAAAGTCTTTAAAGCTTGATCGCCGCCAACGGAGGGCTGAGCTTGATCGCGCACACAGGCAACAAAATGTTCTAGTTCCGCGTGTAGTGGCTCAATATTGCTGGTATAAACTTTTTCGATAAAGCCATCTTGACGATAAAGGACTTGACCATAATCAGTTGTCCAGTTAGCTGTAGTTTGACGATAAATCAAAATTTCGTTGTTTAGGAAATCAGATTCGGTGAGCGAGTTAGTGCAATGAGCAGTAATTTTGCGTTTTTTGCGGTGTGTCACCTTGCTAGAAGTAAGCGTGGCAATCACACCATTTTCAAAACCAATTGTGGCAGTTACATAGTCAAGGTACTCAGACTCAGGAGAAACTCGATTACCATGAGCCGAAACACGCACAATTGTTGAAGGAACTAACTCTAAAATAATGTCGATATCGTGGATCATCAGATCAAATACGACCGATACATCATTTGCTCTTTGTGAATAGGGACTCATGCGATCGGCTTCGATCGCCAAAATTGTCTCATGTTTTAAAACTTTGCTCAGCTCTTGAAACGCAGGATTAAAACGTTCGATATGTCCAACTTGGAGAATGCGATTTTGTTCAGTGGCAGTCTTAACTAGGGATTCGGCTTCTTCAATGGTGGCAGCGATCGGCTTTTCGATCAGGACATGAACGCCTGCTTTGAGACAAGTTGTGCCGACATCATAATGTAACCTTGTGGGAACTGCGATACAGACGGCATCAACCAGAGGTAAAAGATCTCGGTAATCTTCAAAGAAAAGCACACGATGCTTGCTAGCAGTATCTCGTCCACGCTCTATACTTACGTCAGAAACTCCAACAAGCTCTGCATCTTTGAGTAAGCTGAGCACCCTTGCATGATGCTGCCCCATATTACCGATACCTATAACACCAACCCTTATGGGATCGTGGAAATTACGATTGGGGCTCATACTCCTCACACACGCTCAGTAAACACGCTCAGTTTGTCCAAAATCGTAACATGGATGTATAACGCTTTGCGTTCTAAATAGAAAGCACCCCTAGGCTAGGGTGCTTTCTATGGTTAGCCTGTATTTCTCATCCCTGCGGCAATGCCATTGATCGTGAGTAATGCACCACGCAACAATTCATTTTTAGAATAGCGCGATCGCAGATCGACAGTATCAGGACGATGTTGACGCAGACGCTTGAGCAAAGATGCTTGGATAAAACCGAGCGGCACAATTGAGCCATTTCGCAGCTGTACTGAGCGCTGTAAGTCGCGATCGCTATCCAGCATTTGTTTTTGACCAGTGATCGCTTGGATTACTGTGCGAGTACGCTGATACTCGGCAAGAATTTCAGCAAATACATCCACAAAAGCTTCTTCAAAGCCTTCTCTGGTTAGCTCCCGCATATAGTGATGTGCGATTTGCAAATCCGTTTTGGCGAGAGTCATCTCCACACGGGAGATCGCAGTTTTAAAGAAGGGCCATTTGCTATAAAAATATTGCAACAGTGATAGATGACCCTCAGGATTTTGTTGGAGAAATTCCTCAAGGGCTGCACCAATACCATACCAAGATGGCAATAAAAATCGGCTCTGTGTCCAACTAAATACCCAAGGAATTGCTCGAAGACTAGCAAGATCGCGTTTGCCTGCCCGTCTAGCGGGACGCGAACTAATTTGTAACTGACTGATTTCTTCGATCGGTGTGACTTGATGAAAAAATTCGACTAGATTGGGTTGCTCGTAAATTAACTGGCGATACACTTGGCGCGATCGCACGGAAATTCCCTCCATCGTATCTAGCCAGCAGTCGAGCGTATCGGTACTGCTAGGTAATAAAGCCGCTTGAATTACTGCCGTAGCGATCGTCTCTAAATTGTAAAGCGCAATTTCGGGTAACGAATATTTGGATGCAAGTACTTCCCCCTGCTCAGTAATCTTGATCCGTCCCTCAATGCTGCGTCCTGGTTGCGCCAAAATCGCCTCATAGGTTGGACCACCACCACGACCAACCGAGCCGCCACGTCCGTGAAACATGCGGAGATCGACTTGATATTTTTGGCAAACGTCTTGTAAAGCACGCTGCGCTTTGTAAATTTCCCAATTACTGCTTAAAAAGCCAGAATCTTTATTGCTATCGGAATAACCCAACATCACCTCTTGGAGATGAGCGTGGCTTTCTAGATAAGCGCGATAAAGAGGTAACTCAAATAATTCGGACATGATCGGAGGGGCGCTTTGCAAGTCCTCTACCGTCTCAAATAAAGGTGCGATGCTAAGCGAACCTTTACCCGTAGCTGGATCGTAAAGTCCCGCCTCTTTTGCCAGTAACAATACTTCCAGAATATCGCTGACACTACGGTTCATGCTAATCACGTAGTTATTGCAAATATCGACGGAAAATTCCTGTTGAACTTTAGCCACCATCCGAAATGTCTCAATAATTTCGTTGGTTTTCGCACTGAAGTTTAGCTTGGCAGGAATCATCGGACGACGAGTTTTTAGCTCTTGTGTCAGCCATTGCACCTTCTCTGGTTCACTAAGGTCGTCATAGGGTTTATCCAAAAGCTGAAGTGATTCGGCAATTTCGGCGATCGTATTGCTATGTTGAGTACTTTCTTGCCGAATATCTAGGTGGGCTAAATGAAATCCATAGACATCAACTTGGCGAATCAGGTTTTCGAGGGGCTTAGGGTTGAGCCTAGTTTCGATTAAACTCGCTTGGATGAGCTTTAGCTCGGCAAGGAATTCGGAAACATGGGTATAAAGCTGATGTTCTTGCCCCTGTGTGGATAACTCCATTTCTGAGGCTTGCCAACCACTATGGCGCAGTTTTTGGTTGCGATCGCGGGTACGTTCGAGCCTCTTTTTGACATAGGCTAATTTGAGGCGATAAGGCTCTTGGCGGAATTTGATCGAATATTTCTCATAAACCTCTGGCAAATGGATTTGGTCATCACCGAGAGAATCTAGCAAGTCTTGAGAAACATCACTGAGACTTTGGGATAGTGACAGTAACCGACTGAGGCGATCAACGGACTTAATGTATTTATTTAAGACGAGATTGCGTTGGTAGCAGGCGGTTTGCCATGTGACTTCGGGGGTGACATAGGGGTTGCCATCGCGATCGCTACCTACCCACGAGCCAAACTTACAAAAATCGTAGCGAGGTAGCTTTAATTTGGGGAAAGTGCTGGAAACTGCCGATGCAATGCGATCGTAAAGTACGGGGATCGCATCAAATAAGACCTCTTCAAAATAGTGCAGTGTATAGTCAGCTTCATCTAAAACCGTGGGCTTGATTTGGTTTAGCTCATCGGTGCGCCACCAGAGGCGAATCTCTTCGGCAATTTGCTCTTGGAGTGAGGCGGATTCCCAGTTTAAGGCGATCGCCTGTGGCGCTAATTCATCCCCCTTAAAGCCGATCAGTCGATCTAACTCCTTGAGCATTTTGGCGATCGTGCGTTGCTTCTCGCGAATTGTATGCCGCACAATTTCGGTGGGGTGAGCCGTAAATACCAAGCGAATATCCAGATTATCTAAAATCTTTTGGATTTGTCGTGGTGGCACATTTAGTTTCTTCAGTTCAGGAAAGAGCCAACGAAATGTACCCACAGGATATTCAGTTTCGCTATTAATCGGGCTAACCCTATATATGCTGGTTTGTTCCTGTTCGTGGTCTTGCTCCACAATATTGATCAACTGAAAAAATAAAGCAAAGGCGCGGGCGGCGGTAGTTGCCTCATGCAAGTCAAGGCTTTCGACAACCTTTAAAACTTCTTGAGCAGGATACTCAGGAGCTTGTCCTTCTGGAGAACACATGGCTCGCAGTTGGCGCAATAGATCGACTAACTCTTGACCGCTTTCTCTTAATAGGACTGATTCCCACAGATCCTCAACCAGCTTTAGACGATATCGCAAACGAGAATTAGCGGCACGCAGATCGCTCTCTATATTGACTATCTGTACCAATGATGCTGACAGTGCTGCTGGGGAACTCATCCAACTTTCTCCAAAATTTTCTTTTTAGTCCAAAATCTTCCTACCTTAAGACCTACTCTTCTGTCGCTCAACTAGCAGTTAGCGATTGTTGTGTTAAACACTTGTAGTTACAGAGTTTGAAATCTTATGTAGGAATCAAGCGTAAAATCTCTATTGTTTTCTATACCATACCAGCCCACCAGTTTGTTAGTTGTAGCGGTTTTTGCTAGTAATCTGCATGACTTTTGCTTAATATTCATTAAGGTATAGAGGTAGGCTTGAGAATAATTTAGGGTGCTTCACGCAAACTATAGCTATAGCCACCTGTATCAGGACAAATCAAAACCCAAATAGTGTGAGGCGGCGCTTCGCGCCGCCTCACACTATTTGGGTTTTATGTCCCAATAAGAATGGCGACACCTATAACGTTAAAAATATATTTGTTTTTGCAATATTTCTTTACAAAATGACGATAATGAGAAATATAGTAAAAATAATTTTAAAAAGCTTAACCAATGTTTGATGTGTTGATTGTGGGTGCGGGAATGGTGGGCGCGAGTTTAGCCTGTGCGCTGGGTGATAAAAATTACCCTGCCGATCGCCCACTCAAAGTTGGAATTATTGAAGCTAACGGTAATTTTTTACGCGGAGAATTTACTGCCGATGGTCGCGCCAGTGCGATCGCCTATGGCTCCAGCCAAATTTGGCGAAACATCGGTGTGTGGGGCGGAATGCAAAGCAGGGGCGTAACCCCAATGCATAGGATCCAAGTCTCCGAGGGTGATTTGCCCTATCAGGTGCAGTTGCGGCGCGAAGATATGGGGCAAGAAGCCTTGGGTTATATAGTCGAAAATTCGGTAACTTTGGCTTCGCTCTGGGAATTTGCGCGGGAATGTAGCAATCTCGAATTAATTTGTCCTGCCAAAATTCTAGATATTGAACTTTTAGATGCTAAATCTGGCAGCGATCGCGATGTCATGCGCGTAAAAATAAGCTCAGATATTGGTGAGCAATATCTCGAAACCAAATTATTAGTGGGTGCTGATGGTGGGCGATCGCTAGTGCGGCAATTAGCCAATATTGCGATCGATCAACGCCCCTACGAGCAAACCTGCATCGTCACTACGATTCAGTCAGAACAGCCTCATCACAATTTTGCCCATGAAAGATTTCAGCCCAGTGGACCCTTTGCAATTTTGCCTTTAGGTAGCGATCGCTCCTGCATCGTTTGGACTGCCACTGCTGAGGAAACACCCCATTTGCTAGCTCTTGATGACTCGACATTCCTGCAAGAGTTAACCAATCGCTTTGGTCATCCCCTCATGGAAAAGCTCGGCAAGATTAAAGTGATTTCCCGTGAACGCGCTAATTATGTTCCCCGTTGGATGCATAGCCAGACCTATATTCATCCCCGTTTAGCCTTAATTGGTGATGCGGCGCATACCACGCACCCGATCGCAGGGCAGGGCATGAATCTCGGTATTCGTGATGTTAATGCTTTGGCAAAGGTGTTAAAAGCTGCCCATCAAAATCATGAGGATCTGGGGGCGATCGCGGTTTTGAAGCGTTATGAAGCTAAACGCAAATGGGATAACTTAGGCGTAATTTGGCTGACTGATATTTCTAATCGCCTATTTTCTAATCATAATTGGTTCTTTAAAGTCTTACGCCGCTTTGGTTTGCTGCTTCTGCAAATCTCGCCACTCAAGCGCATTTTGATGTACTTTATGATGGGCTTACATCAGGTTTGAGAATATGGCGATCGCACATTTACCAACTCAGCTAACCCCGCAATTAATTACGCCTGAAAATTTTCAACCCTATGGGCAAGTAATTTTTCCGACTGATGACAGTAAGCAATTTGATCTGAATGATGCTCAGCTAATCTTATCGGGGATTCCGCGTTTTTACATCATGCACCTCCGCAAAGTTGGACTAAGATTTCACAGCTTGGCGCGGCATCAACAATGCACTCAATGTCTTGGCTCTCTTGCTGGTAAAGAATGGTTTATGGTAGTTGCTCCAGCCTCAGCCCCAGCGGAAATTGATATAACGCAAATTGCGACATTTCGGATCACAGGCAATTGTTTCATCAAACTAAATGCTGGCACTTGGCACGCGGGGCCCCTTTTTGAAGAAGAATTTATCGATTTTTATAATCTGGAATTGCATGACACCAATATCAATGATTATGAGGTCTGTAATTTACGCAAACTTTATAACTTGAGTTTTGAGCTACAAATTCGTTATCTTTCTTAGGGATAGGACTTATGCAAAAGAACGCATCGTAAGGGCAATTCATGAATTGCCCTTACGATGTGGTTCGGGTTTAAAGACATTTTTGCGTAAGTCCTAAGGGACTCTTAACTCTGGGAAATTTCAAACTCAGTAAAGACTTTGGCTTGCTCTAAGACTAGCTCTGTTGCTAGAGCTTCCATATCGGGAGGATAGCCATATTGACGGAGTAAACGTTTCACAGCAACTTTCATTCTGGCTCTGACGCTTTCCTTGAGGTTCCAGTCGATTGATGCGTTTTTACGTATGCGATCGCATAGGACGATCGCCAGTTCTCGTAATTTATCAACGCCCATAACTTCTTGAGCGCTTTGATTGTTGGCAAGAGCATCGTAAAAAGCTAGTTCGTAGGGTTCTAGTTTTAATTCTTCACCTCTTGCTTGAGATGCCTTAGTGTCCTTTGCCATGTTCAGCAATTCTTCGAGGATATCGGTAACGCTGATGACTTGATTACGATAGCGGCGTAGGGCATCTTCGAGAAGATCGGCAAGTTTGCGGCTTTGGACAATGTTGGTACGGCTACTTGCTTTGATTTCATCCTTGAGCAGTTTTTGCAGAAGTTCAACGGCGAGGTTTTGATGTTCCATGCCCCGCACTTCTGCCATAAATTCATCGGAGATGATTGATATATCAGGGCTTTTTATTCCTGCTTCATCAAAAATATTAATCACTGCATCAGATACGAGAGCCTGATCTACGACCTGACGGATCGCGGTTTCGATGTCGTGGTTGCTGAGATTTCCGCCTTCTCCTTCGCCTGTAAGTTTACGGAGACTGGCTTGGATGGCTTGGAAAAAGGAGATTTTCTCAGAGGCGGCGATCGCTTCGGGATGGGGGACAGCTAAGGAATGAGCTTTAGATAGGGCGTTAAGTTCAGAGAAAAACCGATCTTTAATCGTGGGAGTAGCGACATAGTTGGCGGCGTTTTTGAGGATGTTGAGCTTTTCGCCCGTGCTGCTGTCGAAGTAATGCTCATAGGCAAAGTCCGCCATGATCTGCTCGACTATTTCTAGTTTGGCAAGCATTAGCCCCACGGCTACATCTTGATTGAGGGTGAGATCGCCTTTACCGCCACTGTTGGCATAAAAGGATAGAGCTTTTTTGAGTTCGGCGGCGAGTCCGAGATAGTCCACAATTAAGCCGCCTGTTTTCTCAAAGAAGACACGGTTAATGCGGGCGATCGCTTGCATGAGGTTATGACTTTTAAGCGGCTTGTCGATATACATCGTGTGCAGACAAGGGGCATCAAATCCCGTTAGCCACATATCGCAGACTATGACCAGTTCGAGGGAGTTTTCGGGGTCTTTGAGGCGTTGGGCTAGGGTTTGACGGTTGGCTTTGTTGGTGTGGTGTTTGACCAGATTTTCTTCATCGGAGGCATTGGCAGTGAAAACGACTTTAATTTTGCCTGTGGTCAGCTCGTCGCTGTGCCAATCGGGACGGAGTCTGACGATCGCATCGTAGAGATTTACAGCAATTCTGCGGGTCATGGTGACGATCATCGCTTTACCTTTGTTGACCTGTTGCCGCGCTTCAAAGTGGGTCACGATATCTTGGGCGATTTGTTGGAGTCGTTGGGTTGAGCCGACGATCGCTTCAATCCTAGTTTGGTTCGCTTTGGCTTGTTCCCTCTCCCCTAGCCCCTCTCCCAAAGGGAGAAGGGAATCGAGGTCTTCGTCTAGTTCATCGAGGAGTTGACGACCTGTTTCGTCGAGGTCAACTTTAACAAGGCGACTTTCGTAATAAATGGGGACGGTTGCACCATCGGCAACGGCTTGGGAGATGTCGTAAATGTCGATGTAGTCGCCAAAAATGGCGGGGGTATTTTTATCGCTTTGTTCGATCGGTGTGCCTGTGAAACCGACAAAGCAAGCATTGGGTAGGGCATCACGAATATATTTAGCGAATCCGTAGCGGGTAGCTTTGCCTGTGATGTTGCCATTTTCATCTTTGATATCGACTTGTTTGGCGGTGAATCCATACTGGCTACGGTGTGCCTCATCAGCAAGGACGATGATATTGGCGCGATCGCTAATTTTTGGATAGAGACTTTCACCATCGGCAGGGGAGAATTTCTGGACGGTGGTAAAGATAATCCCGCCTGAGTTGGTGTTGAGCAGTTGACGCACTCGATCGTGATTATCTGCTTGTTGTGGGTCTTGTCTGAGGAGTTGCTGACAACCTGCGAAGGTGTCGAATAGTTGATCGTCGAGGTCATTGCGATCGGTCAGCATAACCACAGTGGGATTATTGAGGTTTGGGTCTAAGACCAGTTTTCCTGCGAGAAATACCATTGAGAGGGATTTGCCGCTTCCTTGGGTATGCCAAATTACGCCGCCCTTGCGAGGGTTGCCTTCTTGTAAGGACAAATTGCCCTCTCCCCTAGCCCCTCTCCCAGTGGGCGAGGGGGACAAACTACCCTCTCCCCTAGCCCCTCTCCCAGTGGGCGAGGGGGACAGGAGATCTAGTAGGTTTTGGAGGACGGTTTCTAGGTTTTGGGAGATTTCTTGATTGGTGAATCTTAGAACTGTTAGCCCTAACGAGTTTAGATATTCACTGCGTTGGCGATCGCGTTGCTGTTGTTCTGGTTGATTGTGAATCTCGCCATCAAGTTCGATTACTAATTTGCGATCGTGACAATAAAAATCAACGATGTAGTTACCGATCTGATGTTGTCGCCGAAATTTTAAGCCTAGAAAGCGTTTTGTTCTAACAATTTCCCAAAACACTTTTTCCGCAGATGTTTGATTTTTTCGTAATTCTCTAACTTGTTCTAACAGGGTAGTTACTGCTAATCCTCCTTTGTATCCCAAATTTTCGATACTTTCTGCCCTCTCCCTAAATCCCTCATTTTCCCTCTCCCTAAATCCCTCTCCCAGAGGGAGAGGGACTTCCAAACTCTTGTCCCCCTCCCTCTGGGAGGGGCTAGGGGAGGGAAATCCACAAGCTTTAATGATCGATTCAACGGCTTTATTAACTGCGTAGTATTGGTGATAGGCGGCGATTTTTTTAATCGTGGTAATGCTGACTATGCCAGTATTGAGGTCTTCGCTACGGGTTTTTTCAAATACGGTGAAGTGGCGGATCAGGTCTAGAAGAGTTTGTTTGTTGAGCAGTCCTGTGGTCAAGATTTCTAATTCGTTGATGTGGTTCTCAACCGTGGGTGTTTTCCATGCCGAAAAACGGTTAAAGTCGGCGGTGAGGGAACCTGCACGGGCGGAGAGTCCATCGGAAATTACTAGCAGGGCGTTGTAGGTAAATAGGCTAGGGATTTCGCTTTTGTAGGTTTGTAGTTGGTTATAGGCGGCGCGAAGGTTGGCTTTTTCATCGACGGCATTTTTTAGCTCGATGACAACGAGGGGCAAGCCGTTGATAAAGATGACCAGATCGGGGCGGCGGTTGTGGTTATCTTCGATGACGGTAAATTGATTAACTACTAGAAATTCGTTGTTATCGATGTTGTGCCAGTCGATCGCTTTGACGGGTTCACCTCTGGTTTCGCCGTTTTTCTGATATTCAACGGTGATGCCTTCGGTGAGGTATTTATGGAATATTTCGTTGTTGTTGAGTAGGTCGGAACTGGCAATATTAAAGATTTCCCGTTGGGCTTGGTTGAGGGCATCGGCGGGAATGGTGGGATTAAGGCGATGGATCGATTGTTGTAATCGGTCTTTTAAAACCACATCACCGAAGTTTTCGCGCTCTTGGTCTTTGCCTTCGGGTTGGAGGTCGTAGCCGTGATGGTAGGCATAACCGAGGGTTTGCAAGAGTTGCAGTTGGTATTGTTCGATCTCATCTTCGGTGAGGGTTGATTTCATGGTTTATTCCTTAACGCGGAGTTGACCGCTCATTAGTTTTGGTAATAGAGAATCACGGGTTTTAGTTAGGGTTTGAATTTGTTGTCGAATAACACTTATTTTCTGTGACCAAGCATTATAAAAGCCGCTAAATTTTTCGATTTGTTTTTTTAAAGGAATTATGCACTCAAAATCTTTTATTTGTTGACCGCTAATATGTGGAATTGAAGTGCCTGTTTTGATGAAATCAACATACTTTTCAAACCTATTATTCATTAGTAAAATGTTTATATAGCCTTGAGTATGCTTGTCTTTTGTTCTAAGTCTTGCGACTCTCTGAGCCAAAATTAATGGCAAATCAGAATCTAGAATAATTGTTCTATTCCTACCAACTCTTGAACCATCCATGCCTATTACATAATCATTTACGGACAAGAAATAGTCTGTGTATGAATCTAGATCATATTCCCATCTTTTTTCTGTATCCCATCTCAAAAAACCTAATGAGACATTTTCACCTCTAACTACCTTAATCCCTGAGTTAAAACTATACAATTCACTCTTGAATGGATATCCCATAAATACTTCTACAATATCCCCCAATTTCCCAACTTTCCAACCTTCGGGAATATCGCCGATCGCAGAGGCAACCATCGCACCACCAGATGATTTATAGGGCTTACCGTCTGCATTAGGAAACTCGAAATCTATAAACCAATGCTTAAAGATCGTCTGCGCTATTTGCTCCAAAGTCTCATTTTGTCGCCTCAAGTTTTCAATCTTTGCATCAAGACAAGATAAAACATCAGCAATTTGTTTTTGTTCCGTTGTTGATGTAGGAAATTTTATATTAAGTGTATGTATATGATTTCTATTTAGCGTAGGATTAGCGGAACCACAATCATATTGTCCTAAATTTAAAGTTTTCAAGAAGTAGTAAGCAAACTTAGGATGATTCCCATGAAAATCTTTAACCCATAGTGTTGTATCTGTAGCCCAAAATCGTTTTTCAGAATAAAAAACTGTTCCAAGTGTTCCCTTTCTTCCTATAACAACTCCGTGTGATTCAACCTTATATTCATTATGTTTGCCACCAAAACCAGATGAAAATATAACATCATATATTCCATCTTCGACCATTTGCTTTTTTGTAATATCAAAACCTCTTTGAAATGTTAAAAAATCACCTAGTATCGTCTCCTTCCACTCACTCATAACTCAAAATTCAACCTTTACTATTTCCTTAAAACCCAAAACAAAAAACTTTTAACTCAGCGATTATTTGCCCTCTCCCCTAGCCCCTCTCCCAGAGGGCGAGGGGGACAAGAAAAGCCAAGAAAAAATAAATTACTCCCCTTCTCCCTTTGGGAGAGGGGGCAGGGGGGAGAGGGCAGGTCATAACAAAATACAATCCTGCAAAACGCGATACTCATAACTCAATATCTCGACCCACAGAGCGATCGCGTAAACCCGCAAAATCTTCATCAGTAAAAACAATATTTTCCTGTTGTATTTTCTGTCTAAATCTCAAAGTTGCATCCCAAAAAGCAGTAGTGCTTATCTCGTCTTCGGCTACTAAATCAGCAATCAGATCCTCAACACTTCCTCGTTTAGCCGTTCCCATTTCCACAGCCTTAAACACCTCCTTAGCATTAGCCGCAATTTCATCCCGTCGCTTTTCGATCCGTCGCTTACGAATTAGTTCAAACAAATAATCCTGATCTTCTATTGGTAAACTTTCGATAGCATCAATAAGTTCTTGAAACGTCATGGCTCAACCTCCCAATCCTCATATTGCAAACCATCCACACGGCTAAACTCGCCTATGTTATGAGTTACCAAAACTAAATTATTTGCAATCGCGATCGCCGCAATTTGTAAATCATAGACACCAATCGGAGTACCTTTTTTATTCAAATTAGCCCGAACCTGACCACAAACCCTTGCAGATTCTTTGTCAAAACCAACAATATTAAACTCACCTAAAAAACGTTCTAACTTATTAATATTAGCTCCAGTTTTTTGGCTACGAAAAGCTCCATAAAAAAGCTCAAAAGCAACTACTGTACATAGATTAACGTTCTCAGGGCTTTGCTCAGAAAATCTTTGAACAACTAAACGATTGCTATTATTAAGCAGCTTGATACAAACATTAGTATCGAGTAAATAAGTCATAAAGAAAAATCTCTCTCCTGATATTCTGGCTGAGGCTCACGAACCAATGGCTCACCTTCCCATCCACCAATAACATCCTCAAAAAAACCAGCCGACCATCCTCGATTCTTAGGCGTAGCTATTAGCTCATTTTCGGTCGCCCTTTCTAAAATCGCCGTAATTTCTGCTTCTAGCGATCGTTGATGTCTCTGGGCGAGATGTCTCAACTTCTCGACAACAACAGGCTTAACCGTCTCTAAAATAATTTGACTCATAATTAAACACCTCAAAAATCAACATTGCGATCGCTAACAACAAACCCAACCTTAGCTAACTGCTTTTTAATCTCCTCATCTAAAAGCTGACCCTCGCGCATCTGCTCACCTAAAGCCATTGTAAGCGCACTCATTCTGTCCTCAAAACTAACATCATCCTCCACCTCATCAGGAATCCCCACATAACGCCCTGGGGTCAACACAAAATTATGCTTTTCAATATCTGCAAGAGTTGCCGATTTGCAAAACCCTTTGATATCGCGGTAAATTCCCCTCTCCCTAAATCCCTCTCCCAAGGGGAGAGGGACTTCCAGCCTATTCTTCTTGTCCCCCTCCCTCTGGGAGGGGCTAGGGGAGGGAATCTGGGAGGGAACCCGCTTCCAAGCATGATAAGTATCGGCAATCCGCTTAATCTCCTCATCCGTAAACGCCCGACTACTGCGATTAACCATATAGCCAAGCTCTGAAGCATCAATGAATAACACCTCACCCTTGCGATCGCGGTTCTTATTCCCATTCTTGTACCGACTCAAAAACCACAAACAAGCAGGAATCCCCGTATTGTAAAAAAGCTGCGTCGGCAACATCACAATACAGTCCACCAAATCTTGCACCACTAAAGCCTTGCGAATATCCCCCTCACCACTCGTATTCGACGACAGCGAACCATTAGACAACACAAACCCCGCCGAACCCGTAGGCGACAAATGATAAAGGAAATGTTGCACCCATGCAAAATTAGCGCTGCCCTGTGGCGGCTTGCCATATTGCCAACGCCCATCATTTTGTAATAAATCACCGCCCCAATCACTGTCATTAAAAGGAGGATTCGCAATCACAAAATCCGCCTTGAGGTCTTTATGGGCATCATTCAAAAATGACCCTTCAGGATTCCACTTAATATTGGAACCATCAATCCCCCGCAAAGCTAAATTCATTCGACATAACTTGTATGTAGTCTCGTTGCTCTCCTGACCATAGATCGACAGATTATCCAACCGCCCCTGATGATTTTGGACAAACTTCTCACTCTGGACAAACATCCCACCCGAACCACAGCAAGGGTCAAACACCCGCCCATTGTAAGGCTCTAAAATCTCCACCAATAACCGCACAATACTTTCAGGCGTATAGAACTGTCCGCCCTTCTTACCTTCAGCAAGGGCAAACTGTCCCAAAAAATACTCATAAACCCGCCCCAAAACATCCTGAGCCTGAGCCTCCGCATCCCCTAGCGTAATCGACCCAATCAAATCGATTAACCCACCCAAAGATTTCTGGTCTAACTTTTGCTGACCATAAACCTTTGGCAAAATCCCCTTAAGCCGCTTCGCATTTTCCCGCTCGATCGCCTCCATCGCCAGATCGACAGTCTTACCAATATCAGGCTGTTTCGCCTGTCCTTGCAGATAAGACCACTCTACCGCGATCGCCATTTTTTCTATAGCAAAAAAAGAGTTAGCTAGTACAACCCAAAACCCAAGAATCGAGCGGCGGCGCTTCGCGCCGCCACTCGATTCTTGGGTTTTATGTCCTAAGCAAAACTTGCTTTGTTATATTCTATACTTCCTGAAATTATCAGTATAACTGTCACTAGTCTTGTTGGAACACAAACCCAGTAATCAAGTAGCGGAGCTTTGCGCCACTACTTGATTACTGGGTTTTGATTTGTCCCACTCTTACTTCACTAGGATGAGAAATGCCATAAATAATTTTTGTTTTCAGCGATCGCGAAAAATCGTGGTTAAAATAGCATCACGAAAACCGCAACAAAAATATTGCAAGCTATCTTGTAGCGTATAGCAATCACCAACCCTTAAGTCCCCCCCTTTAGCCGTGAAACTCTTCCAGATTCTTCAGGTATTTCCATTTTTTGATCGCACCGTGGATAAATGGGCGACAGAAGCCCGTCTCCTGCGCTGGCTGACTTTTTTATGGCTGTTCGCTGGGTTAGCTGTCCTTTTTTCGGCATCCTATCCCGTAGCTGATCTTACTTTCAAAGATGGCACGTTATATTTCAAATATCAATTGGCTTGGGCTGTAATTGGTCTATTGATTTTTAATGTAATCGTGCATTTGCCATTAAAGTTCATGCTCAAAATCAGCCCAATCTTTTTGTTCATTATTCTGGCTATGCTCTATGCAACGCATATTCCAGGCATAGGGACAACGCGCAACGCTGCGACAAGATGGTTATCGGTGGGATCAAGCTCATTTCTATTACAACCCTCAGAGCTAATCAAGCCTTTTCTAATTTTGCAAGCAGCTCAGCTTTTTGGTAACTGGAATCGTACACCTTGGAAAGCAAAGATTGGATGGCTGTTGGTGTTTTTATTGGTACTAGGCGGTATTTTGATGCAGCCTAGCTTGAGTGTGACGGCTCTTTGTGGGATTACACTGTGGTTGATTGCTTTAGGGGCAGGACTGCCAAACCTCCAACTTCTTGGGACTGCGGCTTTAGGTACATGTGTCGCTGTAGCAAGTGTCTCATTTCGGGAATATCAACGGCGGCGAATTATGTCATTTCTTGATCCTTGGCAAGATCAAGCAGGAGATGGCTATCAATTGGTGCAGAGTTTAATGGCGATCGGATCTGGCGGTTTGTGGGGGACTGGATTTGGCTTGTCTCAGCAAAAGCTCTTTTTACCGATTCAATATACTGACTTTATTTTTGCGGTTTTTGCAGAGGAATTTGGCTTGTTTGGGGGGATTTGTCTGCTATTGCTAGTGATGATTTACGGCACGATAGGTTTGTCCGTGACTTATAAATGCAAAGATCCAGTAATTCGCTTGATTGCTCTGGGTTCAACAGCTTTAATTGTGGTGCAATCACTTTTGAATGTGGGCGTGGCTACGGGTGTATTGCCAACAACGGGACTGCCTTTTCCTTTTTTAAGTTATGGTGGTAGCTCGACGCTATCTTGTTTATTTATTGCGGGGCTGCTAATTCGGTCAGCTAGAGAAATGTCGGCGGCAGATGTGATCCCATTTGCTAGGGGGAAAAGCGATCGCCCTGATCTCGAATCCAAGCGTCAGGAAAAACTGGGGACATCAAGGAGGCAATTCTCATGAATATAGCTGAATCCCTCTCTCACAGACTGTTTTAAATTATATCTCGTAATCAAAATCATGAAAGGCGGCGGTTCGCGCCGCCTTTCGTATCGCTATACAATGTTTATCTGAATGCTACTTTAGCTACTTTAATTGATGTCTCAACCCGATCTAAATCCAACTGCTGGCTATTTAGCAGTTTTGCGTAATCGTCAATTTTTGGCATTGTGGCTCGCCCAAATATTGGCTCAGTTAGTTGATAAAGTCGTCCTGATTTTGCTGATTGCCCTTGCTGTTGCTGATGGTGGCAGTGATGTGAATACTAGAGAGTCATCGATCATGATTGCGATGACCTTGCCAGCCATATTTTTGGGATCGATCGCAGGGATTTTTGTGGATTGGAATCCCAAGCGCGAAGTATTAATTTTATGCAATTTTTTGCGAGCAGCTTGTCTGTTTGTTATTCCTTTTGCCCCACGTTCTTTACCAGTATTGCTACTGATTACATTCATTATTTCCACTTTCACCAATATTTTTGCACCTGCTGAACAATCTGCGATCGCCCTAGTTGTACCCAAAAGCGATCTTTTTCCTGCTAATGCTCTATTTACCGTTACAGAAGTAGGTTCATTAATCGTTGGCTTTGCGATCGGCGCACCACTGCTGGGATTTACCCTAGGGATTTTCCCTGAAGCCAGAGCCTATAGTCGTGAAGTTTTACTAGGTAGTCTCTATTTGATATCTGGCTTTTTTCTGTTTGCTTTACCCAAAGATGAGATTATCCATCCTAAAAAAGTCGGCTCAGGAGTATGGACTGATTTAAGAGATGCCTTTCAATATGTGCGTCACAATCATTTAATTGGTGGGGCAATGTTGCAGTTAGTGTTGTTATACGCGGTTTTGGGAGCGATGCAAAAACTGTCACTTAACCTCGCTGAAGTGGTTACAGGTAATCGTGAAGAATTTGGCTCTTTTGTGGCAGCAGTTGGTGTGGGTTTAGCGATCGGGGCGCTGATCCTAGGGAAGTTTGGTAAAAAGTTTACCCATCGACCTTTACCATTTGTTGGTTTTATTGGGATGGCGATCGGTTTATTGATGTTTGCTTTCGTAACTAATCAATGGGTTGCTTGGTTTATTGGGGGATTCATCGGTGTCAATGGTGCTTTAATCGTGATTCCGATGCGAACAGTCATTCAAGAACATACTCCTGAAAATATGCGCGGTAAAGTTTTTGGCTTATTAAATAATGGTGAAAATATAGCTGCTAGTTTGCCCCTTGCGGTGATTGCACTTTCTCTAGATTTTTTAACAGGTGTATTCGGTGTCCACAATGGTGGCAAGCAACAAATTGGTTTTCAAATAGTGCTAATTGTTTTTAGTTTGATCGTATTTGGGCTTGGCTCTTGGGCTTGGAAAAGAACTAAGAAAGCATTATCAAATGTTCTATAAAAAAAGGGGCGCGAAGCGCCCCTTTTTTTATTTACTGACCGCCTCTTGGACGATTGTAGCCAGTTCACCGCGATTATTTAGTTCCATCACGATGTCGCACCCACCGACAAACTCACCATCGATATAAACTTGAGGAAAAGTTGGCCAACTAGAGAATTCCTTTAAACCTTGGCGTAATTCGCCATCTTCAAGAATATTTTCAGTTTCGTAAGGCTGTCCCAGTGAATTAAAAACCTGTACGACTGCTGCTGAAAATCCACATTGAGGTTGTTGAGCAGTGCCTTTAATATAGAGCATGATTTTATTGTTGCTGATCTGGCTCTCGATCTTAGTTTGCAAAATAGGGCTAAGCATATTAATTAATTTGATTCAGTTGTGGATAAATTTACTATTGCTACTATAGCAATCGTTATTAGACATCGTGCTTTGCACGCCAAACTGGATAATTAGATTTGGGTGCTCTTAAGCATTCTTCGACAATTTCCGCGATATTACGCCATGTAATATCATCCCGTCCGAGTAGCTCTCGTAATTGGACTAAAGCGTCTTCTAGTTCAACATTGAATTTTTCAAAAGGCAGAGGAGACAAAGCTCTCTCAGGAGCTTGTACGACTCTATTCAGAGCTTCCTTGACAATACTGATAATCTGGCTTGTCATTTCGGACTTAACTCGTTGACGCAAATTTTGTAATCCACGACGACTAGTGGCATACATTGGTGGTAAGCGATTAAGAACGTAGGCAGCTACATCATCAATATTTATTTTGTTCTGAACTGCTTCATCAAGTCGATTAACTCGGCGCTCGACGATCGCTGTTACAAGACTTTCAAGAATATTGCTATATCGATAAATAGTGCCCGACATATAAGACTCAAAGTCTTTAATTTCGGTTGAAATATCTTTCTCGGTTTTATTAGATACCTTATTAGAAGATGCGGTGGGTAAGATCGCTGTTGTCTTGCGCCGTAATGCATAGCTACGAGCTAAAAGAGAATTACGCCTATCTGGGCTTACATAGCCGCCACTAGCGAGACTCTGAAAGTATCCTGAATCCAAAGCATCTCTAACAATATCGGGAACATCTTTCCACTTCAGATAGTCTTTACTAAATAATTTGCGTAATTTAAAAAGCGATCGCGCTTGACTGATCAGTTCATGGTCAGGTATTGGATCATTTTGTCTTAAGACATCGCTCTGTGTACTCAAAAATCCATTTCGGACTGTTTTGGTGATTGCTGATCCTAATTCTTGCTCAGCTTTTTTTCGTTGTTGTACCCAGCCGCGTTGAGTAGTTGCATACATTGGCGGTAAGCGATTGAGGGTGTAAGCAATTACTTCACTAAGATCGACGCGCTTTTTTACATCAGCACCTAATCGTTTGTACTGAGCCTCTGCTTCTTCGATTACCAATTCTTCTAGCGCATTTCTACAACTACTCATAAGAAATCTTCTATATTGAGGATTGGATGTGCTGAGTACAGCATAACCTTAATCTTATAAAGGAATAAATGTTAGCACAAAATCAATTTTATATCTGGGATTACTAGTCTATTTTTATTTTCCATTACTATAAGCGATCAAAAAAACAATTATTCCTATCATTTCTATAGGTTTTGGCACTAGTTGTTCTAAGTAGCTAGACAAAATTAATTATGCACAAGTACTTACTATAGCTACCGTCGATAGTTTTAGGACAAAAGCAAAACTCAAGAATCAGTGGTGCGGCGCTTCGCGCCGCACCACTGATTCTTGGGTGGAAAGAGAGTATTTAGAAATCATTAAAGCCTGTTTCAGGAATAGTAGTTTTTGATAGACCCGCGATCGCCCGTAAATTTTGACAACGGATTAACTCTGTAAAGTCAGGCGTATTGCGCCCCATTAACTTAGCCGCCGCAGGAATAGCTTCAAGTAGTGCTCTAGCTGCTTCGGCTTCACCATAACCACGTTTTTGAGCAACTGCAATAGCTTCTCCATCAGCTTGGATTTGGATTTGCGAGCTTTTATTCTTACGTAAAATTTGATTGATACCGATTGTGCCTAGTAGTATGGCGATCGCTATTCCTGTAACATCTCCCTGCACGGCTTCAACAATTCCTCCCACTAAAGACATGGCGGCTACCCCCTGATAGGTTCCTATTTGTAGCCATTTTGTCTGTTGTCTCCAGCTTATTTCATGTAAAAGTAATAGATCTCTGTGGGCTTCAGGTAGTTGCCGCCATAGGCGAAAATTTATGTCTATTTGTGTTCCTTTTTGCCAAGGAAATATTTGTGAACTTGAGATAAGCTCAGATTGTTCTGGCTTTGACTTAATTGATGTGGTCATTCGCCAAGATGCAGGTAAAAGATCTCGCAAGCGAGCAATTTCTTCGTTAATGTTCATAATATAATTTAGCTCCTCCTTAACTTAGAAACCCATGGGCAATAATCTAACCGTCGCTGATGCTGAGCGCATTCTCTGGGAACTAAGCGACTTAGATGTGGCATCGGCAACTATTGAGCGGCGATCGCAAATTCGTGAAGCCTTAGATTACTTAACTAAACAGGCTGATTATCACATTTTTGGGATCTGTGCTGACACCATAGCCGAAGCTTTGCAGGCTCTTCAAAATTATGCTGCTCATTTTCGCTACGAGTTACCTGAGGCGGACTTATCTGCGATCGCAGATGGCGTATATCTTAAGTACAATCCCCGCAGTCGTCGCTATCATCTAGACAATTACAAAGGTACATACCGTGGTGTATTGATATCTTTGCATACAGATTTCACTGATGGTTATAGCGGAACTCACGGGCATTTTCCTCTGGATCTATTTTAAAAAAAGCGGCTCTTTGAGCCGCTTTTTTTAAAATACTTCGTGAGTAAAGCTACCATGTAAGCCATAAGGCACATGATGTTTTAAATGCAAGGTCGCCAGCGGTTTACCAGTAATATTTTGAGCATCTAGTACTACTAAATCTGAGCGGTTATGTGCGGCATCAAAAATTAAAGTTAGCACCCAGCCAGCGTCCTCAGCACTATGGTTATCGCGATCGCGTGGTACAAAAATTGGCTCACTAATAAAACCGCGTGGTGCAAAACTATGAAATTCTTGTTTCCCAGTTGCCATATCGACTTTGGCGATCGCTTGTAAAGGTGCGTTGCCAGATTCTTTAGCGATCGCGCCGATATAGGCGTAACGATATTTCTGTCCCATGCAACGGGGATGCACCACAGGAAACTCACAGGAGCGTTCTAAGAGCATTTCGCGTTTTACTGTGCCAAGCTTAGGATTAATCGTAAATCGCCATAGCTGACCCGCAATGACCTTGTCAAAATCAATTTCGCGGAAATCGGTATTTGGCTCCAACTTGGGATAGTCAGGATAACAAACTGAATCCACAATAATTTCGTTACCCTCTTCATAGGCATTGCAATGATGAAACACGAAACAAGGATCAGTTTCAATGGTTTGCAAATTGCCTTGGCGATCGATTAGTAAAAACTGACTGGGAGAATTTGGCTTTAACTCTATACATTCTCCTGCTGTCGCCAAGCCCAACATAAAGGGTAAAGGCTTAAAGGACACAGGATTTTGCATAAAAATCCGATAGTTTGGCGTATAGGCAAAATCATGCAAGAAACAAAATCCCGAAACCTTAACCTGAGATTCCGTCGATAATTCACCCTGATTTGTGACCCGATAGATCGAAATCGTAGACTTTGGTCCTGGTTGCACCCCAAAGCCCCATAAATCACCTGTGCGATCGTCACGTCTGGGATGCGCTGTAAAGACTTGCCCCGCCGCTAACTTACCATCAAAAGTTTCTTGCCCCAAAGTATCTAAACTTTGAGGATTAAGTGAATAGGGACGTGCTGCTTCCCATAAAGCCAGTAACTTGCCGCCCTGATACACCACATTTGTATTGGCAACATTTTTATTTCGCAAATCAAATATATTGCTCAGCCAGCCCCCAGCCTTTTGCGTGCCAAACACGCCCCGATATAAAATTTTGCCCGCTTTCTGCTCAGCAATAAACTCAGGCGTTTTTACAAATTGATTTGCAAAATGTGCCTTGCCATCTTTAAAGGCGATCGCGCAGACCATGCCATCACCATCAAAGGGATGTCCATATTTCTGCCCGTTAATATCAAGCTGCCCAGGTCCATTACGAAATAAAGTTCCCTCTAGTTCTGAGGGGATTTCTCCCTCAATGTCATCAATCCAATAAGACGTTTCAGTACGCAGCGACTCATATCCCTTTTGCCAATCTTCACGCGAAAAAGTAGGTGATGCAGTCTGAACCATAAATATTTACAAATAACTTTGCTCTATTGTAACAATTTCGTCACAATTACGATCTAGACTTACAAACCCAAGCCCCAAAAGAAAAGACATCACTTTGTGATGTCTTTTCTTTTGGGGCTTGGGTGAACTAACTATGAATCTTTCGATGGATTAGAAATTTCCTTTAATGATTTCCCCATCTCTTGCTCTGACTCACTCAATGACCAACGATAGGAAACTTGAATACCGTGATACTCGCATAAATCTTCAACTTGCTTTTGCAAAGCAAAAGCCTTACGGAGATTAATAATGGCTGCCTGAAGATGTTCTCTAGAAACATTCATCTTTGTTGCCATATGCGGTTGCTTCATCTCAGAATGTAACGCTGGTAAGGTCTGACGTTCCAGCAACTGAAGTAAAAGCTCATAATGGATATGGGACGGAACAGGAAGTGAACTCACAAATACCTCGATCGATGCAAAACCAAAATTAAAACTTGGCTGTATATTTAGTTGGAGTTTTGAGAGCCTTTACACAAAGCCCCTCAAGAAACTATTTGAGGTACTTCGCGTCAAGCTCGACATATTCAAGACTTAAAAATTTGAGACTTAAATAAATTGTAGAGGATAAATTTATGTCACTTTCACGGACATCTCTGAGACTTGCATTTCTTTTTACTTTTGGACTATCTCAAATTGTCACATTAACTGAGTCCGCGATCGCTCAAAATGTCACTCCAGCTAACACAACTTTACCAACCACGCTGCAAGTTGCCCAAGCCAATGTCATTATCTTTGTTTCCCCTAAAGGTTCAGACGCTAACTCAGGACTCTCGGCTGATCAACCACTGAGATCGCTAACAGCCGCACTCAATAAAAATCTTCAAAGTGGTGCAATCATTCAGCTAGCCTCTGGGACTTACTCAGCCGAAACGGGTGAAAAATTTCCCCTTCTTATTCCCGCAGGTGTAACTTTGCGGGGCAACCCTGCTAATCAAGGGCAAGAAATCATTGTTTCAGGAGGAAATCGCTTCGTTAGCCCTACTTTTGCCCAACAAAATATCGCCGTACTCGCAGCAAATGGTTCTCGCATTGAAGGTATTACCCTCACCAATAAGAATCCCAGAGGCTATGCTCTTTGGCTAGAATCTGCCCAAAACGTCACCATTACTAACAATACGTTTGCTAATTCTACTCATGACGGTGTGTTCCTCACAGGTGCAACCTCCGCAAATATCAGCAACAACATTTTTACTAAAAATGGGGCTAATGGACTCTCCGCCCTTGGGACAAGCACAGGGCTAATTCAGTCCAACACCTTTGATAACACGGGCTTTGGACTAGCGATCGGGCAAAATTCCAGGGTTGCTGTAGTCTCTAATCGTATCGTCAACAACCGAGGTGGCATTGTTGTCTCGAATCTATCTATGCCCTCATTTCGCAATAATCTCATTGCCAATAATCAAGAAAATGGACTAGTAATTTTGAAAGATCGCAGAGGTCAACCTACTGTCGATCTTGGTACAACCTCAAATCCTGGTCAAAATATTTTTCAAAACAATAAACAAACTGATATCAATAATGCCTCTGGAGTCACTGTTGTAGCGATCGGCAACCAAGTTGATCCCAAGCGTGTTCAAGGTTCAGTCGATCTAGTTCAGCCAACCTCACCAATTACATCACCATCCACCCCCACTACCCCTACAGCTCAAGTTGCCTTCAAAGATGTCCCTAACAACTATTGGGCGCAAACTTTTATCCAAGAGCTAGCCTCCAGAAATATCATTAAAGGTTTCCCTGATGGTAATTTTCGCCCCAATGATCCTGTAACAAGGGCGCAATTCGCCGCATTGCTAAGTCAAGCAATGAATAGGCCCACTAAGCGCAGCAATGTAACTTTCGCTGATGTTGCCTCAAACTTTTGGGCTACTACCGCTATTCAAAAAGCCTACACCACAGGATTTATGTCTGGCTATTCCGCCACTACATTCCGCCCCAACGAAAATATTTCCCGTGTGCAAATTCTCGTTTCTTTGGCTAACGGCTTGGGTTATGCACCGACTAAACCTGCTAATACAACCTTGCAACTGTATTCAGATGCAACCACTATCCCTGCCTATGCTCGCAACAGTGTAGCGGCTGCAACTGAGAACCGTATGGTTGTCAATTATCCAAATCTAAAACTCTTAAATCCTAATCGGCCTGCCACTAGAGCCGAAGTTGCAGCTTTCATCTACCAAGCTCTTGTGCGATCGGGGCAGATTCAGGCAATTCCCTCACCCTACATTGTCAGTCAGTAACCAAATCACCCTAGTAAAAACTCTAGAGCCACCCATCAAAAGAAAGTAAAAAAAGTTTTCAAGGCTAAGACCCTTATGACATGAGGGATAGAGGGGTAGAGTCAAAGGTATTAAAAAACTTTATTCAAGAAAACGCTTGACAAAGTTAATTAAGCTTGCTAACTTAATAAAGCGCTGAAGGGAGAGACGAGCGAAAGCGAAGCGAACCCGACACA
>NZ_JACJQY010000027.1 GCF_014696925.1 Phormidium tenue FACHB-1050
GAAATAGGTTAATCTCTTTCATAGGGGTTTTATTTGTGATGTGGTTATCTTTTATAAAACCCCTTCCTGCCTACTTTTGCAACTTTTTGTCCTGTACTAAGCCTAGGATGTGATGTTAAGTAGTTAATAAAAAAGTTTAAATTTAAACTTTTTTATTGCTATAACAGTGCTGTGTTCTTATTTTTTACGCGATCATAAAGTGTTTCCATCGTTTCAATAAAAGAGCTATCCTTTTTCCAGAAGGGCGGATTGTCGCCTTGTTTTTTGATGACGATCGCTGACACGCTAGCGGGAGCAGCAAAAGGAATTGATTGTGGTAGGCGCTTTTGTCCCTGCCAAAATTGTTTGAGCGTAGGAGTTTCTTTGATCGCTACAGTTTGCGGCTTCGTGAAATAAGAAGTTGCTAATTCTGGCGCAAGGGTGCGATCGCCTAATTCTGATGCGAGGGCTTTACCGAGGGGCGATTTGATTAGTTCTGTTTGCAAATCTTCTTTAGATATGCCGCGCATCTCGAATAGTAGAAATGGATCTTGATCGAGTTCGCCAGCAAGTCGGTAACATAGCCCTGCGATATGTTTGCAAGGATTGGAATAGTCGGGACAGGAGCATTCGGTATGAAAATCTTTGCGGCTATAGGGTAGTAGATGTTTGCCAACAGCGGTAAAGCTATCTTCAATATTTTCAGGAACTTCATTGAGCAATAGTCGGGCGACTACGCTTGCCTTGGAGGACATATTGGCAATAATTTTTGTCCAGTCTTTAGCTGCGATCGCTGTCATTTTTACTTCAGTCCCATAGAGTGGCTCTTTATAGACTCCAAAGTAAGGATTGACGTTACCGCGAATAGTGGCGGTGGCGAGTCCTTTGGTAATAGTAAAATGGAGAATGCGACTGTCTCCAGAATAGGCTCGTCCACGCTGGAGTCTACCTGAATCGGTGAAAGATTCGATGGCGCTAATAAATTTTTGACCCCACCATGTCCGACTGTGTTTTGCCATTGTTTTAACTCCTAAAGTTTTATTTTGAAGGTTCAGCTTCTATATGCGCTTGACAGCAAACTAAGATAAATCAATCATTTTATTTGAATCTTTTTTTGTCTCATCAATATTGCCATCTAAATCAGATTCACCAATATGGTCTCCTTGGGCATTAAAAACCTCAATATGTGATGCTTGACCATAATGAAAATTGTCCACATACCAGTACCGATCACTTTGCACTTCGCGATAAACACTTCTTCCATCGTAAAGATTTTGTGTTTTTTGAAATCTCTGAGTATCTCTCAATATTGTTTGTTGATCTTTGGGTGGATATCTTGACAAAAAATCGTATTCTATTCTGCTTAAGCTTAATTTTACTTCTAGCCAATTTTGTAGTGCTGAATGGCTATCAATTCCATCTAATTTAATAGGCTGTGTTTCGTCATTATTTTTTATGATTGGAATTGTGCAGCATTCTTTAATATCTGGATGCAATAAGTTAAAAGTTGAACTTTTAAAATTTATGACTAAATAAATTGAGTCTTTATTCCTTAGAGATCTTTCTGAAACTTCTGCTAAAGATGTGTCAGTTACGTTTTTAGATATTTCGTTATTCAAGTAATCAAATAAGTCATCAGGACAATGTAACTGCTCTTTCCGCCATTCTTGAGGATTTTGTTTATTAAAGACTATATCTACAAAATTTTGCTTTACAGATTTGTCTTTGATTAGATTAAGGCTAGCACTAAAATTTGATTCTCTAACAGCTTTATAGTTAACAAGTAACTTACTATCTTTATAAATTTGTTTATTATTTGTCTTTTTACTTAACAGCTTAAATATCTCAATAAAATCTTTGACTGCCCTAACAAACTCCGATTCGCTAGTATATTGTCCTTCCAATGAAACTTCATTAATAAATATTTCCATATTTAAATACCAAAAAGCCTTTCAAAATCTTTGGATGTCTGATCAAAGAAATCATCTGGCCATTCTTCGATACCACCATCAGATTGTACGGTTATTTGCACAACTGGATTATCTAAATCTTTTTGAAAATATAGAATACTTAGATATTCTGAATCAATTATTTTGTCAAGTACTGCTATGCGTAAACCATTTAAAATATGATCACTGTGAGACTCAACTAAAACTTGTACTCCACAACTACTAACTTTAGCAAGGAATTTAGTTAACTCAGATTGCGCTCTTGGATGTAGATGTATTTCGGGGTTTTCAACGATTAATATTTCACCTTCTTTGGCAATTAATCCTGAAACGATAATTGGCAGAACGCTATGGAATCCAAATCCTACGTTTGCTGGCTTAAAGCGATCCTTTGAGGCACTTGTATTAAATAGCAGTTCCAGAATACTACTTTGTGAACTGGGTATTTCAAGTTTAGCGCCACCAAAAATCTTACTTAACCACGCTTCCGTCTGTGTAATTAGGTTTTTAGCATCTTCACCTAAGCAGAGTCTATCATCAACTAATTCGTCCTGTTTCTTATAAAGTAAGTTAGCGGTAAATTCACCTCTTGCACCTACATTTGGGAATTTATCTAGAGTTGATTTAAGATAAAAGTCTTTTGGTCCAATGCGATCGGCAGAAATATAATGAATTCTATCAAGATTTATGGAATTTTCAAAAGGTGAATCATATTCCACAGTACCGATTCCAGCATCATCACATATAAACTTAGCAGGTACTAAATTAATTAAACCAGTCAAAATATTATGACCAGAAATTGAAAAATGATGAAAAATATTGTCTTTTATACTTAACAAGAAATAAATTCTTTCAATATCATGAGTAAGTGAAGGATAAGTACTACTATCAGATTTATAATCGTCTTTATTAAATAATTCATTAAATAAAGTTAGTTGAGTTATTTGAGCAATCATATCGTCTGATTGTTGCTCAGACAGTGAATATTCAATGTATCCTTTAGACATAAAACAATCAAAGTAATATTTAAAGAAAATAGAATCATCTCTTGATGTATCTCTATTATGAATATCATCAAAACTGTTTAAGTTAATACAACTACCATTAAAAAGTATTTGACCTGTCTTCTGATTGTGTTCAATAGATTGTTTCATTAACAGTAAAGATTGCAGTAAAGTTGATTTACCTCTGCCATTAACTCCTGTTAATAAAGTTAAATTTCCTAAAGGAAAAGACACTCTATTTTTAAAGCATTTGAAATTTTCTATCTCTATTTGAGTTATCATTCCACACCTCCTAAAATTTCTTGAGCTAGGTTAAATCTACCAATAACTTTAGCCTTACTACTAGTAGCATTTTTCACAGCATCTAAATAATCTAAATTTATGATAAGCCTTTCAAAATTAGCGATAATTTGGATTTTATTTTGTTTTAAAAATGAATCGTCTTTAATAGAAAAGAAATAAGCCACTGACTCAAGAATTGCAATGCTAATTCTACCTCTAGTTTGATTCGTAGGCAAACGGAAATTTTTCTTGCCAAAGAATTCATAAGTAATATTCATAACTCTTTGAAAATCATCTTTTAAAGATTCAATTTCTGATGACTTCATCGTATTTATCTTTTTCATTGTAGTTTCTAGGAAATTGCTCATATCACCTTGATAATCTTTTGCATAGTCAAAAATCCTAAAAGCTAAATATCTTAAAACTGCTTCCCTATCTTTCATTCTCTTTTGTGAAATACCTTGATTAATCGCAATTTTAAAATAATCTGATTCAGCTAATTCTTTAAGTAACTGTGTGGATTTACCCGAAAATATACAATTTCGTACTTCTTGACGTTGTAGATTCGTTCCACCTGTATTAATCCTATTAAAAATATCATAAACTACCTTTACAGGAACCGACGGTCTAATCACATAAAGGTTAAGCTTTTTATTTTCAATTTTTGTTTGATAGTCACCAGATAAATTTTTGAGGTCAGAGAAATTATAACCATTTAACTTTTCAAGCACCTCTAATCCTTGAAGCTTAAATCCATTGTTTACAAACTCATGTAAAGTACTAGTGCGTTGTAGTCCATCGACAACTATATATTTCCCCTCTCTTGTTTGATTAACATAAAAAGGTGGTATGGGGAAATTTAAAATAACTGACTCAATAAACTTACTTTGTTGAGTTCGTTCCCAAACAAGATTACGCTGGAAATCAGGTTCAATAATTAACTTACCATTATCGTATTTTCGCATCAACTCGAAAACAGTTTGAGGATCTTCACGAATATCAATATCTGCTTCAGTAGGATCGTAAGGATATAGCCCTTCTTCACCTTGATCTTCTTCCAAGGTGTCATCATCTGTTTCTATTATTTCATTTATAAAATCACTTTTTTCTATTGTTGTAATCATATACATCCCAAGATTTTAATCTGTATGGTTTTTGCATTATAGCTTATAGGTTTAGATAAGCCTTTTAATCCATAATTGCGCTCTTATTCAAAGCAATAAGCTGCTTAAACTTATCGTTGTCTAGCTCCGTGAGCCAAGACTCATCCGCACCGACGATCGCACCCGCGAGTTTCTTTTTGTCCTCAATCATTTGATCGATGCGTTCCTCTAGGGAGCCAATGGTGATGAATTTATGGACAAAGACATTTTTCTTCTGCCCAATCCGAAATGCGCGATCAGTGGCTTGGTCTTCAACGGCGGGATTCCACCAGCGATCGAAGTGGAAGACGTGGTTTGCCTTGGTGAGCGTAATGCCGACACCGCCAGCCTTGAGCGAAAGAATGAATACCGAAGGCTCAGTTTCAGGATCTTGGAACTCCGTAATCATCCGTTCGCGTTTATCGCGATTTGTGCCACCGTGAATATAGTAAGTGTTGTAATGCAGCTTTTGACGAACGTATTTTTCTAGAGCATCACCGATTTCTGTGAATTGAGTAAAGATTAAGATGCTTTCTCCTTCGGAAATTACTTCTTCCATCATCTCGGACAAACGGCTAAGCTTATGCGATCGCTCGGTTGTAAAGTCGCTACCATCTTGCAAAAACTGACGGGGATGATTGCAAATTTGCTTAAGCTTCAGCAATGTCGAGAGAATTAATCCCTTACGCTGAATACCTTCTACTTCATTGAGTTGTTTTTCCACATCCCTAACTACTACTTCATAGAGGGAGGCTTGCTCCTTGGTGAGGTTGGTATAGAGCTTTTGTTCGATTTTATCGGGCAGATCTTTAATGATCGATTGATCAGTTTTGACTCGCCGCAAAATAAATGGCTCGACTAGTTTCTTTAATACCCCTGCTTGAATTTGATCATTATTCTTTTGAATTGGCGTTTCAAAAGATTTTTTAAATTGTGCTTCTTTACCCAAGTAGTTGGGATTGAGGAAGTTGAAAATAGACCATAAATCTAATAGGCGATTCTCAACGGGTGTACCTGTGAGGGCAAGGCGATGTTTTGACTCTAACTTGAGGATTGCTTTAGTTTGGGCTGCTTTGGGATTTTTGATATTTTGGGCTTCATCAATCACGATTCGATGCCAGTTGACGGAACTAAATAGAGCTTCATCTTTGCGAATGAGCGTGAAGGAAGTAATGATCAAATCATGGGTTTGATAGATCTCTTGAAAAGCAGCAGTATCTTGCAGGCGATCGCTACCGTGATGGACGATCGCTCGTAAATGTGGCGCAAACTTCTCGATTTCCTTTTGCCAATTACCAACAACGGATGTGGGGGCAATCAGTAACGTGGGCGGGATCTCATTTGCCGATTCAAAGGCAGGAAGAACTTTTTTAGATTTTGTTGTTTTGGTTGATTTTTTAGCTTTAGTCGGTTCAGAGATTTCTGCAATTGCAGCACGTTCATTCACCAATCTAGCGATAATCTGCACTGTTTTACCCAAGCCCATGTCATCTGCTAGGCAACCATTTAAGCCCAGATTTTCTAAATATTGCAGCCATGCTACGCCGCGTTTTTGATATTCGCGCAAAGTTCCCTTTAGTTGTGGTGGATTTTCGATGGGTTCAAATTGCTGCTTGTCTTGCAACTTTTCCAGCATCTCCGCAAGGGTGCTGTTGCGATCAACTTCCCAATCAGGATCAGTGGCAGTTAACTTCATCAGGTCAATCAAACTCATTGCCGATGTGCCTTGTCCCTGTTTTTGCCAGAAGGTGAGCATCTCCTGCATTTTGTCGCGATCGAGTTCGATCCATTCACCACGAAACTTGACTAACGGTGTTTTCGCATTGACTAGCTGTTCCCATTCCTTTGCGGAGATGCTTTCGTCACCGATCGCTAATTCGTATTGATATTCCACTAATTGATCGAAACCAAAGTAACTCTTAGCTTGAGTTTTAGAGCTTGCCGCACTTTTGCCAGAACCTTTGAGTTTGATTTTTGCCTTGCGTCGTCCCGCAGGTGTCCACCAAGCAGGGACAACGACTTTGTATCCAGCATCCTCTAAAACCCAAGCCGATTCCTTCAGAAAATCAAAGGCTTGGTCAAGATTAAGACTTAGACCGATAGGGCGATCGGTTTCTAAGCCTTGCCAAACTGGATTATAGATTCTGGCAGCATAACCAAGGTTTAATAAGAGATTCTGCTCAAACTCTTTACCAAATTGCTTTTCCATTGCTTTCTTTTTCGCCGCCGTCATTGTCCAATAATCGGCTAGTGGCAATTTCAGCGATGGATCTTGTTTAGGTGCAACTTGAAATACCAGTTGCCAAGGCTCTTGCTCTTTTACAGGTGCTTGGAGTTGAAAGCAGAGATAAAAAGCAGTATCCGATTGGGTGCGAACAATTTTTTGTCGCCATGCTTGCCATTGTTGATACTCTTCTAATGCTGCATCACCAGCAATCATCGAATCGCCAAAGCGATCATCAGAAAAATCCAACCCTCTGTGTAATAAAGAATCAAATACTTGCTTATCAAATTGGGCAGTTGATGGAGTATGAGTAACGATATTATGCAGCAATGATTCTGAGAAATGCTGTAACAGGGTGCGGCGATCGCTAAACAATAGATGTCCCACAACTTCACTAAACCCTGCCACACAGGCTAGGGGCATATATTCCACATATTGATCTAGTTCTTCTTCATATTTCTCAGAAACGATCTCCCAAGCTGGATAAATCTCAAATTTTGGTGCTTGACTTACTCCTTTTTTAGACTTTGTAGAAGTTTTAGTTGCTTTAGTAGCTTTAACCTCAAGTTCTCGATACTTAAAGGCAGGAATATATTGATCCTTGAGAATAATCTGCTTAAAGGCTTGGGTGTAGTGATACCAAAATAGTAAATCAGAGCCTAGCTGTACTTCCGCAAGATTATTGATCGCAATGAAATGTAAATCATTCAGCAATTTGACAACATTAATCGCTCGACGATATCTATAACCATCAACTTTGACGGAGGCAGTTACCTGATAACAATCAATTTGCCAATACTGTAACTCAAAATCTTCAGGACTATCGATTTCTAAATATCGTGCTGATTCTAGAGATGGTAATGGTTGATTATCGCTAGTAGGCAATAGGAAATATTTTGGAAAGATAATCTTTTCCTTTTCATATCTTTTATTACTTGGCTCCTCTAGAAGATCATCCTTGATAGCTAGATCTTTATAGAGAAACAACTTTAAGTCTGTTTCACCTAAACTCGCAGGATGTTTGGCGATCGCTTCAGATGCTAGTACCGTTTTGGATGATTTACGCTTGTTTGTGGCGATCGCCTTCGGTTCAGTGGTCTCTACCCAAATATAAAAATTGCCAGTCTGGATAAAGTCATTACCATGATCATCAATCCAAGTGCCATGCAGAATTTTCATATTGCTATCACAAAAACCTAGAATTCTTTAAAAGAGATGCTTTGCGGTGTTTTTAAAGAATATCTTGATTCTGGTTTTAGCGTAAAGTGTTATAGCCAAATGTATAGCAATGTAAGATTTGCTTAGGACATAAAACCCAAAAGATGAGTGGCGGCGCAAAGCGCCGCCACTCATCTTTTGGGTTTTAGCTATCTCTTGTATTGCTATATGACTTCTACAAATATCCAACATCAGCCTTAGAGAAATCTAAAATGTCATTAATTAGTTTCAATAGATGGTTTTCTCCATGTTCAATCGTTTGTAATGCTTTAATCTGTTTTTGATTGAGGGAGCCATATACCTCCTCCTGTAAATTTTCTACTAGTCCTAAAATAACGCTCAGTGAAGTACGAAGTTCATAGCTCATGGTGGCAAGAAACTCATCTTTAGCCCACTGGGACTGAGCTAATTCTTGATGAACATTTGATAAAGTCTTATTAAACTCATGAAGTCTGACCTTGGCAAGTTTGCGGTCTCTAATGGCATAGGCTAAAGCCACGCGATCGCTAATATCCCTCAGCACTCCCTGTATACCAATCACATCTCCGAGTGAATTCCTAGCAGGATTGACGTTAGAGGATACCCAAATACAACTACCATCGCTTTTGTAATGGCGAAACTTGATGGGTAAATCTCTTTTTTTACTGGGATCAAGAACTCGCTCAATACTTTTTTTAAAGCGGAGGCGATCGCCTAAATGAATAAGATCAATCATCGATTTACCAATCCAGTCAGCAGGTTCCCAACCAAATAGTTCTTGAAATTGAGGCGAAAGATAAATAAAGTTACCTTCTAAATTAATTGACCAAATTAAATCATTTGAACACTCTAAAAAATTATAAAATTTCTCGCAACCTTCGGCGATGAGTTCTTCTGCTCTCTTACGTAAACTTAGTGCATCAGAAATTGTATTAATTAAGCGGATTCTCTCAAATAAATGATCAAGGGATTGGACTAATCGTTGCGAAGTCAAGTATTCCTTGATCAAATAGTCTTGAATACCATTTTTGGAGGCTTGAGCCGCAGTATATTCATCAATTTGTTTTGTCAACAAAAGAGTCGGCAATAGAGCTATTTGTCCCTGTTGCTTCATCCAGTTGAGAAAGTCTAGACTACTATCATCGGTTAATGACAAGCCAAGCAAAATCGCATCAGTTCTTTTTTCTGCACATATCTCTTTTGCCTTCTCTAAGTTATCTGTTTCTAATATTAGATAAGTATGAGGACGTTCACTATTGAGATAGCAACAATATTTACGCCGATCTATTTCAGAATCATCAACTATCAAAAGGGTCGTGATCATAGAGATTCGCAAATTTAGTATGGAGACAACTCAGAAAAAAGCACAGATAATGTAAAGGATTTTAGACAAGTGGTAATCCTAAATCATTTGTAAGAAGTGGCAGGACGCTCAATTCTCTTGCTGATGAGCCTTAGCTTCTCACAACTCATTTAGGATTACGATATTGACGGAGAGTCAAATTATAGATATTTATCTAAGGTTTTACTAAACTCATCATAGGTCTTGACTCCAATCATCGTCTCCACCAATTCTCCATTTTTAAAGAATAGGACAGCGGGGATGCTCTTCAGTCCAAATTCCTTAGCTAAGGGTTTATTTCCATCAATGTCTAATTTCATGACTTGCGCGCGATCGCTATAATTCGCAGCAAGTTGATCGATAAATGGAGCAATGACCTTGCAAGGACCACACCAAGTTGCCGTACAGTCCACGACAAGCAGAGAGGTATTTGCACGTAAGGTTTCAAATTCAGTTTGGTCTTGGATAAAAACTGCTGTACTCATAATTTATTTTTATTGCTTTTTATTATTTTTAGAGGAAAGATAGATTAAGACAGGTTAATATTGTGTCAGAAAGTGGGTTAAACTAAGGTCTCAAAGGGGGAATAGAAGCTTTAGATGGCATTATTCAGTATTGTCACATTTTCATGAGTGCAATAAATTTATTTTAATTATTTGATTTTTATAGCCATGACAGAAAACGGGTTAGAAGGACTGTCTGTTTGGGAAAGACTAGAACGTGGTAGACGCGCTAAGGCTGCATCAGGGGGATATGCAGGTTATGGTTCGCCTGCTTTTGGCCAACGATCGCTGGATGGAGAGTTGGTGGAAGATCCTGAAGAGGTTCAAGTAGTTGAACTAATTCGCCGCCACCACAAATCAGGCAAGTCATTACAGAAGATCGCTGACTGGTTAAACCAACAGGGCTACACCACTAAACGAGGACAAACATGGAAGCGGATTTCTGTAAAGCGAGTTTTAGATCGACTTTATGGAAAAACCTCCAGAATTTCTGAAGTCTCAACTCAAACTGATAAACAATCCTGTCAGTCAAACATCGATTTACCACTATCATAGTATAAACTATACGCAGGTGCAAGCTTGCCAGTTTTATTGTAACATCTGTGTATAATATACCGAGACAGGCTTAAATTCAATATAGCGTTTATCAGTCTAATGAAGTAAGGGTTTGTTTTCCCTCCGAAGGCGGGGAAACAAACCTTTGTACCTCTCTTGCTCGAAAAACGCTATATAAACAATGACCTCAGCATGGTTAAAGCCCCCAAACTATCCCTGTGTCAACGTTACACAGAAATCTAGATTTTTTTAGGCGTATACATAGCTACTTATTTGACAGCCGATCCGATCGCAATTAATTTGACCATGCAATTCGACACTCCCCTTGATTGGATTCCTAGTTTAACTAGCGTAATTGAATATTCTCCTTTGATCGTGACACCACAGACACTTCTAGTTGATGCGATCACGATGATTAGTCAAGCACATTATCCTAGTTGTTCTCTACTTAATTCAGATATTTCCGAATCCCAATCTGACCTATTAAATTCATGTTCTCAGTTAACCCAACTTGAGGTCAGAACAAGTTGCGTTTTGGTTAAGCAAGATCAGGATTTAGTTGGCATTTTAACGGCACGAGACGTAGTGAGACTGACTGCCCAAGAAGTTGACTTTCAAAATGCTACGGTTGGGGACTTCATGACCACACCAATAGTCACAATGCCACAACGATCCGTAGGAGATATATTTGCTGCATTATTTTTATTTCGCCGTTACCAAATTCGACATTTGCCTCTAGTAGATGATCAAGGAGATTTGATCGGCGTGATTTCCCATGAGGGCATTCAGCATATTCTTCGTCCTGCCAATCTTCTTCGCTTTCGGCGTGTAGCCGATGTAATGACTACTCAGGTAATCTATACATCTATAGATACTCCAGTTTTAGATCTAGCCTATTTAATGTCAAAGCATCGCGTTAGCTGTGTGGTCATCACTCAGACCGATGAAGAAGATAATCAACGTCCTGTGGGAATTGTTACTGAGCGAGATATTGTCCAGTTCCACGCATTTCAAATTAATCTAGCCACTACACAGGCGCAAACGGTGATGAGTTCGCCACTGTTTTTACTCAGTCCCGAAGATTCATTGTGGACAGCCCATCAAGAAATGAAAAAACGTCGAGTCGGTCGAATGGTCGTCTCATGGAATTGGGGACAAAGCTTAGGAATCGTTACCCAAACGAGTTTATTAAAGATATTTGACCCGATGGAAATGTACGGCGTAATTGAGAATATGCAAAAGACAATTCAACAACTACAGACCGAATCTCCAGAATCTACTGAAACAGTTGCGCCTATCGTTAACAACCAATCAAAATCTCTGTCTAGTACGCCTGTTGTGAGTTCAATGGATCGTACCGATTCAGTAATAGCTCGTGTCTATACAACGATTCAACAGTTGATCAATAATTTTGATTTATCAAATGAAGAAATGCGATCGCAACTTAATGCAGTTCTAGATGATCTCCAACCTTTGAAACCATCATCTTTGACTGCTATCCCCGAAAAAGAAAATGAAAAGAATTTTCCTCCTTTACAATCTAGTATATTGTTTTAGAGACTCCGCCGTAAAACAAGGAACCAAATTTTTGATGGCGCAACAAAGCCGCACTATCAAAAATCCGTTCCCTATTAAATTGCAGAATCCTAGACTATGTAGGAATGCCAATGTATAACTACTTTTTATTGGGCGCGATCGCCTTGCCCCTATATTTTTCATTAGCTCAAGCAGCGATCGCTGATCCTGTTAGCCAATTGCTAAAAACTAGAGCTTGCCCAGAATGTGAGTTAAGTAATGCTAATCTCTCTGAGGCTAAACTTAACGGTGCAAATCTGAGCTTAGCAAAAATGCGGGCTGCCGATTTGCGTAAGGCTAATTTGATTGGCGCAAATTTGATCGGTGCTTATTTAAAGGATGCCAACTTTCAGGACGCAAATCTGCGCTGGGCAAACTTCACTAATGCTGACTTAGAGAATGTGGACTTTCGAGGCGCAGACTTGCGGGGAGCCAAGTTTAATGCGGCTTTATTAAAAGATATTAATTCTCAAAAAAGCATCTTTTGTCGCACGATTATGTCGGACGGTAAGCTGAATAATCGCGATTGTCGATTGTCAGGTGATTAGCGTAGGCGCATAATCTCACTGACCCAACGCAAGCGTTCGGCATGGGTGAGGTTGAGAACGTCATCCCTCGACCAATGGAAGTAAAAAGCAATGAAGGCTACCTCCTCGTACAACCGTTCCGAAGGGTAGCCTATAACTCCCCCGCTGTATTTAAGTTCTGGGGTTGTAAACTTCCAAATAGATTTTGTAAATAGAGAAAGTCTGGCAAAAATAGTTGCTCTAGTTGTTGGGCTGTAACTCTATTTAAAGTACCTAATTTAGCGATCGCTTGCACCAACAATAAAAAGACAAGATCAGTATCGGGATTACGTCTAGACAAATCCTGAACGATCATCTCATCTTTGGCAGTCAACAGTTTCATTTTGCCCTGATTATGCACTTCTCCGTTAGCATCAATTAACCCTTTGGGCAACGTAAAGTCAAATTCTTCAACGATCATAATTAATTTCAGTAGGTTTTCTTCTCCCCTCTCCTTTGCAAGGAGAGGGGGCAGGGGGTGAGGTTTTCTTCCTTTGTAAGGGGGAAGGTATTTTATTTTTGGCTTGGTGGAACCTCCGAAGGGGTGAGGATACCGCCAGATCGCTGATTTGGTGATGTGTTTGGAATTAACGGAGAGTCAATCTCAGGAACATCGGGAGGCAAAGCGATCGGAGGAGTTTCTTCAGGCTTAGGAGCAGGTGGTGGCGCGATCGTTTGGATAATGAAGGAGCGCATAATCATCTGTCCATCAGGATTGGTAACTCTTAAGATATAGGTTACTTCTGCGGACTTGGGACTTAAAGGCAAGGCTAACTGTCCCACAGCAGCAACATTTCCAGGAGCAGGAAGCAGATCGATTTTTGCCGCAGCCGAAGCTTCGATTTTCCAAGATAAAGTGAGAATGGTGGGAATATCGGGATTGAGATTGAAGGAATATTGGGGTAATGCATCCTGTCCATTTACCTTCAGTTCGAGAATCTTGGCGGGATATGGTGCGATTTTGGTAATCTCAGTTTTTTTAGTAACTGGAACTGCCTTAGGATCAACGGGTGGCTTGCTCGGCACGATCGCTAACTCGAAAATGTAATTACCTGAAGCCTTGGCTTCAGTTGGCACATTTTTACAAATCATTTGATCATTGGAAATAGTGCAGTAGGGACGTAGCGATCGCGGTAAGCCCTCAGTGAATACAAAACGCAATGGTGGACTCTTGACTTCACCTTCAGGGGATCTGCCCACAAGGGTTAATTCCCTAACTTGGCTAGTGTTAGATATGCTCCAATTGAGTCGAACTTCGTTATCAAGATCGGGCTTAGGTCTCACTATTCTTGGTTTGGCAGCACCTTGAGCTATCCCCACGGCTGTAAAAAACACCTGTTTTTCCAAAGCGATCGCGATCGAACTTGGCTCTGTAAAATTAGGAGTTTTAGCAACATTTTCAGGTTTAGGCTCGGTTGGGGCAGGAGTTGCAGGAACCGCAGGAACAATTCCCGATGGAGCAGCTTGGACAGGCGCAGGTGCAATGGTTGGTAAAACTGGCTTGGATTCTGTGTAGAGAGGCTTAGTTGAGGCAAACTCCAAAATCTCAGCCTGTGGAACTGGCTCTACTAAAATCTTGGTGGTTTTAACCAAGGGAATAGTGCGTGTTTTCGGATTTTTCGATGATAGATTCATCTGAAAAATATACTCACTAGGCTTACGCGCATCGGTTGGCACGTTTTGACACAATAATTCGCGATCAATCACACAATAGTCTTTTAATTCTGGAGGAATCCCCTTGCTAAAGTTATAAACTACAGGCTGACTGAGGAGTTTCTCATCAGTTGAAAGTCCCTCCACTCTGATTTCTCGTAACAACTCAGGATAGGTGATTCGCCAACGTAAGCGAATTGCTTCATTAGAAACTTCTCTATAGGTGGATGCCTCGGATGTGAACTCAATCGCCTGCGGCACATCGGGTGGTCTGAAGAAGAACCACCAAATCAAAAAGATAATGGTTCCAATTAAACCCAAAATACCAATAATCAGTAAAACAAATTGCCACCAAGGACGGGCTGGCAGCAATAAATTACCAAGATAGCGATCATTAGCCAGTAGTGCGCCTTGCTTATCTTCCACTTCGATGATGAAATTTAGATAGCGATCGCTTAAAAAACGTGGCTTACATTTCTTCGTAGGTTCGACTTCGATGTTGATCCTTGCCGTTCCATAGGGAGAAATTTTAATTTCTTCATTGGACAAGGTATAGAGCAACAATCCATCTTGTTCAGGGTTACTAGTTCTAAGTATTAATTCACGAGCAATGTTGCCATTACTTTTGAAGCGCATTTCATAAAGGGAAGGTCGTTTGGCTACCCTAGTCAGCAATGTCACTAGTTGAATATCTAGTTGATAGGTTGGCAGAATCTCAAAATAAGCAATATCTAATAAGGTTAAGTCAGGATTGTTATCTGAATGAACGCGAATTGTTGGTGCATAAATTCCCGCCCAAACATCTAAGGGCGGCTTGAAAATTATCGTGACTTGTCCTTGGGTATCAGGATTAAGTGGTAAACCTTCTGCGGCTTCGACCACACCCACAAGCGCTAAGCCTTCGGGATAGTAAATTGAGACCCATTTCGGATCGAGATCGGGAACTGTAACCCGAAAGCGATCGACTCGTTCGGAACGATTAGAGACGGAAATGAGAACTTGCCAGATCTCACCCGATCGCATCGGATGGGGATTGTCAGATGAGGTGCGCGGCAGAGTGACAAAAGTAGGATCATTGACTCTTACTACTTCTTGGATTGAAGGGAGAACAATAACCTTACCCTTGTACTGGATTGGGGTATGTTCTGGATAATGCTGAGGCGCATCAATAATTAAGGTGTAGTTATGTTCATCGGGGAAAGTCGTCGGTGGTACTTGAATCAGGAATACGACTTCGCAGCTTTGCCCCACACTCAGAGCCAAGCTCTCTGACGGAAAAGCACACCAAGGATAAATCGAGCTAGAGTCTTGATCAAGCGCCACACTGATTACAGCACTGCGATCGCCTTGATTGGTGACTGTGACACACAACTCAAAACTTTCGCCTGTAGTAATTGATACTGTCCCTGATGGGTTGAGAATAATTGACAACGGTCGGACTGCCGATGAGACCGATGACATTGATTCTAAGGTTTCGTTACTTTGTTGACGACGAAAATCAATTTCGTAGTAGGTAATACCCTGTATCTGGCGTGCTTCAACAAAGCCTTGGCTGATTAAATCTGTAACCTCAGCACGGGTCTCTTCTATTTCCGCTTCAATATAAGCAGCGATCGCTTCCAACGTGGACTGGCGTTGGCGCATAATCCAATTAATAATTTGTTGTTGCCGCGTGGATAGGGTCAATATATCCACCATATTCATTCCTGCGTTCTGCTCGGTGGCGCTGTTATCGGCGTTTGAGGCAAATATGGTTGGTTCACTCCTCATATTGTGCAGGATCTTTTATGAATAGGACAGTGGTTATATTAAGGATACAACCCAATGCATTCTGAAAAGTTTAAGTAATGACAAATTGTCAAATTAGGTCAAATTGATGGGAGGCAGCAATTCTCAGTATGAAACCGATTTTGGCATTTCCAGCGCCGAAGGCGCTGGAAATGCCAAAATCGGTTTTTTGAAAGCCCGCCAACGGCGGGCTCTCAAAAAACCGATTTTTATAATGAGAATTGCTGGATGGGAGGTGATATGCAAAAATGATATAACCATTTACCCTTAAACAAAGCCATAATTTGCCAGAAGATTATGATGTGGAAGATCGTGATTTGCTGACAATCTATGTATAAAAAAGTCTTTTCATTAAATTAAGCAACCAGAAATCTTGCCACTGAGTAGTAACAATCATGAATGAAGATGAAACTAGACAACGCCTAAATCTGGAAATGGAGACGATGAGTGTCAATAAGCTCACAGAATTGGGAAACCTTGCCGTCTCCATGGGCTTAATTGCTGGGCATGGATTTCATGGGGGTAAATATGAGATTTTGCGACAGGGAGAGGCGATTTTGCTACCAGTTAACGAGGCGGAAACCTATCTGGAGCAAATCATCAAAACGGTAACTTAAGAAGTATGATCGTATCGCCCCATACCACTATCACCACCAAGTGGCTCAAGCAAAGTCAACAGGATCTATTTTCAGCGATCGCCAAGATCCGCTCAACTTTAGAGCAGAAAATTGCGATAAAAAAAGGTGAGATTTTAGAAGAACCAGTTGCATCTAATCTTCTAAACCGCCAACTTGATAGTCATCTGCAACGACTATGTGAAAATTTTAGTCTTTCGGATTTTGAAAGAGATGTGCTACTGCTATGTGCAGGTATGGAATTTGATCCAAACTGGGGAATGCTTTGTGCTGAAATTGCCAATGACTCCAAACTAGCCTATCCCACTTTTAGTCTAGCGATGTCGCTCCTAGATCATGCCGATTGGTCAGCCCTCTCTCCAGCCGCCAATTTACGTCGATGGCATTTAGTGGAAATCGGGGCAGGGATTGCGCTGACATCTAGTCCCTTGCGAATTAATGAACGGATTTTGCATTATTTAATGGGAGATCAGCATCTTGATGAACGCTTACTCAAACTGTTAGAACCTGTAGTTGCTAATTCTGTCCAGATTGATTCTCATCAACAAATCATGAAACAGGCGATCGCTACTTGGGTAAATGCTTCTGATGATGACGGATTAGAAGTTCTACCAGTTTTGCAACTCTGTGGCGAAGATGTAGCTAGCAAAATGGCGATCGCGGTTAATGTTTGTCTAGATCTAGGATTAAACCTCTATAAAATACCTGCCAGCCTGCTGCCCCATGATTTAAGTAATCTTCAGCTTATTGCTCAGCTATGCGATCGCGAATATACGCTGAATGAAATGGCGCTACTACTGGACTGCGATCGCGATGAAGCTCCTAATCAAAATCAAGATATGGCGATCGGCTATCTGACCGAAATTCTGCGATGTCCGATGATTATTAGCAGTCAAACCCGTCGCCGCCAACACCAACGGACAATCATCACCTTTGATGTGCAATCTCCTTCCATTAATGAGCAGCAAACACTGTGGGAAGAATCTCTACGCGATCTAGATATCGACACCAAAGATTCACTCAATGGTTCCATTCATGAACTCGTCTCTTATTTCAATCTTTCACCCACGCATATTTACAACGCTTCTCTCAAAGCCAAAAGCTCACACCATCTACAATCCAACCACACCTTCCATCAAACACTTTGGAATGCCTGCCGCGCTCAATCACGTCCCCGACTCAATGAACTTGCTCAAAGCGTGGAAACAACTGCGACTTGGGACGATCTGATTTTGCCATCTAAGGAAAAACTTGTGCTGCATGACATTGCCGCCCATGTACGTCAACGCTTAACGGTCTATGAAAAATGGGGATTTGCTGGCAGAAGTCGGCGCGGATTGGGAATTAGCGCTCTGTTTGCAGGTACAAGCGGCACTGGTAAAACGATGGCGGCGGAAGTTTTGGGCAATGAATTACAGCTTGATGTCTATCGGATTGATCTCAGTTCAGTAATCGATAAGTATATTGGTGAAACCGAGAAAAATCTCAAACGTATTTTTGATGCTGCGGAAGGTGGTGGCGTGATTCTCCTCTTTGATGAAGCGGATGCTCTCTTTGGCAAGCGCACCGAGGTCAAGGACAGTCACGATCGCCATGCTAATGTCGGGGTTAGCTATCTGTTACAAAGGATGGAGGCATATCGCGGCTTAGCCGTACTCACCACTAATTTGAAAAACTCCCTCGATCAAGCGTTTTTGAGACGCTTACGTTTTGTGATTCAGTTTCCCTTTCCCGATGCGGAGCAACGTGCTGAAATTTGGCGTAGAGCTTTTCCTGAGAAAACACCCATACTGGATCTGGATTATGTGAAACTTGGTAAACTCAGTGTTGCGGGTGGTAATATTCGCAATATTGCCCTTAACTCAGCTTTTATTGCGGCGGATCACAATGAAGCTGTACAGATGAAACATATTTTGCAAGCTGCAAAAATTGAGTATATTAAACTCGAAAAACCAATGATGGATGCGGAGATAAAAGGATGGGTATAGGCAAAACGGCGATCGCTATTTCCGCTCTCATCGTCATCACGACAGCGACATCCGTATGGGCTGCTAATCAGAGCCATGTCGAGCAACTGATCAAAACTAAAGAATGCTCAGAATGTGACCTGCCCGATGCCAGACTTGCAGGAGCCGATTTGATCAATGCCAATATTCGGGATGCTGACCTTCGCAAAGCTGATATGCGTGGGGCAAAGTTGGATGGTGCGAAGTTTATGCGAGCGAATATGCTGGGGGCGGATCTACGGTTTGCGCTGTTGTCGGGAGCCGATTTTTTAAATGCTAATTTGCTTGAAGCCAAACTCGAAGGCGCAAATCTATTTAGAGCAAATTTCAAATATGCCAATCTCGAACGCGCTATTCTCAATCAAGCTTCTCTAAAAAATGCGGATTTACAATTTGCGAAACTAATTAGCGCCAAAATCGACGGTGCTAATTTTGAAAATGCCAATTTAGGACTAGCTGATTTGGAAAAGGCTGATCTCACTAATTCGCGTCTCAAACGTGCCAATCTTCGCCGCGCCAACTTTAGTGAAGTGAATTTGACTAGAGCAAATCTAGAAGGAACTAGTTTACAAGGAACAACTTTTGCAGGAGCAAATTTATTCCATACCGATTTGCGATCGAGCAAAATTGATAGTGATACTTTTTTTGATCCAAAGTGGTTTCTGGTTTGGAAAATTGTCAATCAGCGTGTTGATGGTCAAACTCTAGTGGCGGCGGATTTGTCGGGTGGGAATTTTGAGAAGGCGAACCTCGCGGGGGTTAATTTAGAAGATGCAAACTTCACTCAAGCCTATCTATTCATCACGAACCTCAGACGCAGTAATCTAGTGCGTGTCAAGTTTAATGATGCGAATCTCCGCTATGCCGATTTAACCAAGGCAAATCTTACGGAAGCTGACTTTAAAGGAGCGCAACTTTCCGATGCAAAGCTAGAAGGAGCGAATCTCCGACTTGCCAATTTGCGAGAAAGCATTATCAATGAAGAAACAATTCTCGATCGCAAGTGGCGTGTAGTTTGGGAAATCGTCAATCGTGGTGGTGAAGATCGCAATCTTAGGGGCTTTGATCTATCTGGTGCGAATTTGCGTTTAGCAAGGTTGCGAGGAGCGCAGTTAGTGGATGCCGATATCAGTCAATCAGATTTACGTGGCGCAGATTTTGTCGGTGCAAATTTACAAAGAGCCAATTTCTCAGGCGCGAATCTCACGGGTGCGAACTTGCGGGGCGCGGTATTGCAAGGGGCAAATTTTTGTGGAGCGACGATGTCCGACGGAACTGTAGGGAAATGTAAGTAAACGTGAATATCGAGAAGTGAGTGGATCGTGCAACTGATGGTACGATTCTGATGGATGTTAACTTTGACTCTTAGCTCTCCAGATTTCTATGGCTCGAAAAACTAACACCTCTAATCCTGCGACTTTGCCTTCTAAAAGTGATCTTGGACTATCTGACCTACGAGTGCGTCTCAACTTCTTGGAAAAGGAAAATGATAAACTGATCAAACAAATTGAGTCTAGCCGTACTAAATTAAATAAGCTGAACGATAGCATTCAAGACGTGGGGCTTCAAATCGCGCAACGTATCGCTCCATTTCGTCAGAAAATACTGGAACTCGATCGCCAAATTCATGAGGTATTCAAGGAAATCTTTACTGGACGGAAACTAGGTAAGAAATCGCGTAAAGATATTGAGTCGGTTTACTACCATCTCCAAGCAGATGGTCTGATTAGTCCTCAGCAAATTCCCTTGGAGCAAGATGAGATTGAGGTTGATGAGTCTGAGGATGACAATTGGAACAACTATAAAGGACAGTCTCATCATGAAGTTACGGAAGATCTCAACAAGCCTGATCGCGATGAACTAAGAAAGGTTCGTCAGCTTTTTTTACGCTTAGCTGAGAACTTTCATCCTGATAAGGTTACTGATGCAACTGAGAAGGAATACCGCACTGAGATTATGAAAGAAATTAATCTGGCTTATCAAAATGCTGATTTAGCTAGACTTTTGGCGATCGAAAAACAGCAAGAGTTAGAGACAATAATTGATCGCGACAGCTCTGACGATCTGACCCGTCATTGTGCCAAGGTAGAGTCGGAAAATGCTTTTCTCAAAGAGCAACTTGCAACTATTAAACAACAACTAAAACTCACGAAAAAGACTCAGCAAGGTGAAATGACCGCTGTTTTTAAGAAGATCACTAAGTATGGTGGCGATCCTATTGGGGAGGCTTTGCGTGAGGTGGAGGCTCATGTTGATGTCGTTGAACAGCTACATAAGTTTGTGCTTGATTTCCGCGATCGCCGCATTACTATTCAAGAGTTTTTGAGAGGTCCCTCTGCGCTGATGCAGCAACAAATGTCGGAGGAAGAGTTGATGCTAGAATTTCTATCGCAATTTCAGTAATATAGCAAAAAAAGAGTTCGCTAGTACAAACCAAAAACCCAGAATAGAGTGGCGGCGTTTCGTGCTGCCACTCTATTCTGGGTTTTTATATCCTAAGAAAAACTTGTTTTGGTACGCTTTCCTAATGGAAGTTAGGAGGACGTTTGTATTTTTGTGAGACATCTATCTTTTGGCGTTTGGGAGGGAACCACGATCGCCAAACCCAAACTAAAATATTTTCAAGCATTTCGGCTAGCTCGATCGCAGCCTTGCTTACCTTTTGCAAAGGGGATAACTGGCGAGATGGACGGCTACGGTTTGGGGAAGATGCTTTTGAAGGTGGCTTCGTAGCGACTTTGCGAGTTTGAGAGGAACGCCGATCGCGATTTGGTGGGTTTTGGTCGGAGTCTGAAGGCGATCGCTGTAATCTATTTGCAACATTTTTTGGTGGAGGCGATTGGCGGTAGCTTTGTTGTGCTAGATGGGTTTCGAGTTCAGTATGAGTAGGGATGTTGTAGAAATCAGCATCGGTTTCGTAAATCTCGACGCGGCGCTTGGGGAAATTGGGTAAATCTATTGGGGATTTAGGTATATCGAGTATAGGCTGTTCGCTTAATAGTTCCGCAACTGGTTCTTGTTGGGGAACTTCTTCTACTAAGCCCTGCAATGTCCAATTGCGTTCCGCCTTCGCGCCACCAAGTCGTAAGCAATTTCCTGCATGATCGAGAACTAACGCTTTACGTCCACCCTTGGGGCGTAATCCCCGACCGAGCATTTGCAAATGGAGCGCCACGGATTTCGTAGGACGACAGAGTTGAATCACTTCGATTTCGGGAACGTCAAAGCCTTCGGTGAACAAATTGACATTGCAAAGTACTCTGGTTTCACCACCACGAAAGCGCTCGAGGATGGCTTGACGCTCTTTGGGAACAGTCTCGCCATCAATATGTTCAGCAGCAATGCCTGCGCTTCGGTAGCGTTCGGCGATCGCTTTGGAATGGTCTAGATTAATTGCAAATACGACACAACGTTTTTGATGGGCATGGCGCAAATATGCATCGACGGCACAACCAGCCACATAGCGGCGATCAATACGTTCTGCTAAGTCAGCCGAATTAAAATCGCCCCCTGCAATCCGAATCCCTTCTTCTGTGGGTAAAAAGCTTTCAGGTGCAAGCACATCATAATCTGCTAGAAATCCGCGCCAAATCAATTCAGCTACAGAAGGTCCTACTATCAATTCTTCGTAAAGGCGATCAAATCCTCTACCATCTAGTCGAGAAGGTGTAGCTGTCACACCCAAAATTAAGGCTTCAGGAAAGTAGCTCAAAATCTTCAAATAGCTTGGTGCTAAGGAAAGGTGAGCTTCGTCCACAATTACGAGGGCGATCGCAGCTAAATCTATTTCTTGTTTTTCGAGGCGTTTCACTAAGGTTTGCACGGAAGCACATTGCACGGGATGCTCTAGGTGCATGGGCTGATTGGCTTTGATGATGCCCACAGGGGATCGCAGTGTTTTCTCTAGGGTGTTTTTTGCTTGCCAGAGCAATTCTTCGCGATGAACTAATAGGAGAACACGCTGATGGCGATCGTAAAAATGTTTGGCAAGTTCGCTAAAGGTGCGGGTTTTGCCTGAGCCTGTGGGCATTGCTAGCAAGAGTGCCCGCTTGCCTAGCCGCCAAGTCGCATAAATCTCGTCGATGACCCGTTTTTGATAGTCTCGTAACTCAGACATCGCACGCCTCAAAAAAATCTTTAGTATTATGCCAGAAGTTTCTCAAAACACATCAAGGATTTTTTTGCCCTAGCAGTTATACCAATTCACAAAAGTGTGGCAACACTTTTGTGAATTGGTATAACTGCAATGTAAGTTTTGCTTAGGACAAATCAAAACCCAAAAGATGAGTGGCGGCGCGAAGCGCCGCCACTCATCTTTTGGGTTTTGATTTGCATTTTTTTTGTCTTCATGAAATGGACGTTTCCGCACCTGTCTACGATTAGCTGACCACTTCTCATTGCTATACAATATATTTTCTGTGCTGATATTTAAAAGCTTTGTGGATTATGGGAAATCAACGACCGATCGCTGTAGATTTATTTGCGGGTGCGGGCGGTATGACGCTTGGCTTTGAACAAGCGGGATTTGATGTACTTGCATCTGTGGAGATTGATCCCATTCATTGCGCCACCCATGAGTATAATTTCCCAATGTGGACTGCGATTTGTGCCAGTGTTACGGAAATATCAGGTGATGACATTCGGCAAAGATCAAAAATAGGCGATCGCGAGGTTGATGTAGTTTTTGGGGGGCCACCTTGCCAAGGTTTTTCGATGATGGGAAAACGCGCCTTTGACGATCCGCGAAATCAATTGGTTTCACATTTTATGCGTCTAGTTAAAGAACTAAATGCTAAATACTTTGTGATGGAAAATGTGAAAGGTTTAACTTTAGGCAATCACCGACAGTTTTTAGATGAAGTCATCGAGAATTTTGAAGAGAATGGCTATCATATAATTAATCCTTACAAGGTTCTTGACGCTTCTCATTTTGGTGTGCCTCAACATCGCGAACGATTATTTCTAATTGGTTGTCGCCAAGGTTTAAAGCTTCCCAATTATCCTTCACCAATTACTAAGCCAGCTAAAGCAAAACGAATTCCCAAGGAGCTTGTTGGTTTACCTGATAGTCCAACAGTTCGTGATGCGATCGCAGGGTTGCCAGATATTTCTCAATATTCTGAGTTAATGACACAGGATAATTTCCAAGTGGAATTTGGACAATTCAGTGAATATGTAAAGCTGATTAATAATTTTAGTGAATCCAACTTTGGTTATCAAAGAGAATATGACAAAAAATTATTAACTTCTAGCCTGATGTCAAAACATCAGGAAACATCAATACAACGTTTCAGGGATACGATTCAGGGTGAAGTAGAAAGCATTAGTAGATTTTATAAGCTGGCTTTAGATGGAATTAGTAATACCTTGAGAGCAGGAACTCCAAGTAATCGTGGTGCATTTACTGCTCCTCGTCCAATACATCCGATTACTCCAAGATGTATAACTGTTCGAGAAGCTGCAAGATTACATAGCTACCCAGATTGGTTTCGCTTTCATAAGACAATTTGGCATGGTTTTAGACAAGTTGGTAATTCAGTACCGCCGCTTTTAGCGAAAGCTGTAGCTTCCCAAATTATTCAAGTAATAAACCTTTCATGTACTTTAAATGAAGAGTTATACACTTTAGGTGAAGAAAAATTATTGCAATTTAATATGAGGGCAGCATCTCTGCACTATAAAGTTAGTTCAAATACTATTGAACCACGATCAAAAAAGCTCTTTAGTAAACAATAAATAAAAGCGATCGCCTATTAATTAATAGGCGATCGCTTTTTCCAATTATTAATAATTCAGAAAGAAATTAAATCGAACTCACGATTACAAAACCGAGAACACCAATGAAAATGACGAGAGCATAGAATTGCGCTTTGCCATTTTCAAAGTACTTCAAGCCTTCGCCAGTTACCACTGTCACAAAACCAGCAAGGTTAACTACACCATCAACGATTTTGGCATCGACTTCTAGCACTTGACGAGCTAATCGGCGAGAGCCAACCACGAAGATCATGTTGTAAATTTCATCGATGTACCATTTGTTCTTTGAGAGCTTGTAGAGAGGTTCGATAGATTTGGCGATCGCACTGGGATCGATTTTCTTTTGCATATACATCAAGATTGCAAGAGATATCCCAATCAAACCAATGCCAATCGAACTTCCACCCATCAATAAGAATTCAGGGGTGAAGCCTTCAACAGGAACTTCGGTGATTTTTTCCGATGGTGCATGGATAAAGTACTCGAAGTAGTTACCCAAGGGCGTACCAACTAGACCGATCGCCATCGAAGGAATTGCCAAAGCCATCAGAGGGAAAGTCATGGTGATTGGTGATTCATGGGGCTTGCTAGCATGATGATGTCCATGTCCATCATCAGTTTGAGGTTCTTTACCAACGGAGTTTTCAGCTTTGACCATTGCTAAGAGCTTCTTATCAGTACCACGAAAATCACCTTCAAAGGTGGTGAAGTACATGCGGAACATGTAAAAAGCAGTGATCCCCGCCGTAGCAAAGCCGATCGCCCAAAGAGCAGGATTGGCTTTAAAAGTGGAGGCAAGAATTTCGTCCTTTGACCAGAAACCAGCGAATGGGGGAATACCGCTAATCGCCAGAGTCCCGATGAAGAAGGTAATCGCTGTGATCGGCATATATTTGCGTAAGCCGCCCATCACCCGCATATCTTGAGCCACATCGGGATCATGTCCCACCACTTCTTCCATGCCGTGAATAACGGAACCAGAACCGAGGAACATCATCGCTTTGAAATAGGCGTGAGTCATCAGGTGGAATAAACCTGCACTATAAGCACCCACACCCATACCCATGACCATGTACCCCAATTGGGATACGGTGGAATAAGCCAAGCCTTTTTTGATGTCGTTTTGAGTGATGGCGATGCTTGCGCCTAGAAATGCTGTAAAAGCTCCTGTCCAAGCGATCGTATTCATTACCGCAGGAATTTCTTCAAACACAGGGAACATCCGTGCAATTAGGAATACACCAGCCGCAACCATTGTTGCGGCATGGATTAATGCCGAAATTGGTGTAGGACCTTCCATCGCGTCAGGTAACCATACATGGAGGGGGAATTGAGCAGATTTAGCAGCAGGGCCCATGAAAACGAGAATTGCGAATAGCGTAGCAAGTGCAACACTCAAGGCTCCCGACTCTACTAATTCGCTTAAACGTTCTCCCATTTCGGTGAATTCAAACGTACCAGTTGCCCAATATAGACCAAGCAACCCCAGTAACAGCCCAAAGTCACCAACGCGGTTAGTTACAAATGCTTTTTGACAAGCATCAGCCGCACCTTTGCGATCGAACCAAAAGCCAATTAGCAAGTAGGAACACATCCCCACGAGTTCCCAGAAAATATAAATCTGTACCAAGTTGGGGCTAACGACTAAGCCCAACATGGAGGAGGTAAATAAACTTAGATAAGCATAGAATCTGACATAGCTGGGATCATGAGCCATGTAGCCATCGGTGTAGATCTGCACCAAAAAAGCGACGGTGGTGACGATCACTAACATCAATGCAGTCAGGTGATCAATCACAAATCCCATATTCAGATGAAATGCGCCTGCTTGCGCCCACTCAAAGGTGTAGAGGTAGGGTTCATGCCCTTGGATCTGACTCCAGAGTAAGTTAATTGCCATCACCATTGCGCCGCCTGTGGCGGATACGCTGAGGACAGACCAGAGCGATCGCAATTTATTGGTGGATTTGTTAAAGGTAATCAGTCCTGTGCCGATAATCAGTGCTGCGGCAAGTGGCAGCAAGGGAATCAGCCATGCGTATTGATATGCAAAGTCCATAGGTCGCGTTTGAACGCAAAGTTTATTGTAGAGACGCTTTTAATAGGTTAGTTTACTACAGGGCGCTCAAGAGCGATGTGTTAACCATAAGCATTGTTACTTATATTATGTGAAAAACTTGGAAGAGTTCAATTGTTATTTTGGGTATAGCTTCAAATAGTGTTGCTGCCAAAAGCTATGAAAACTAATTTCACCAGTGCTTTAGTTCTAAGTGCGATAACGTACCAAAGTTCTTAGGAAAGTATTGAAAGTTGGATTTAGAGGGGCTCTGACTTGGTAGTATCTCACTAAAGTCCCAAATATAAATATTTTATCGATACATGGATGAGATAAGAAAATTGCCGCAATATTATATTGAAATGTAGAAGCAAAAAATATTGAGCAGTTAGAGACTTTGGAATGGATAGAACTGTCTGCGCCAGAACAAATGTCAGAAAATATCAGCCCAAAAATCATTTTTTGTTGAGACAAGCAGTGTTCCAAAAGCAGGAAGAGAGAGACATCCGAAGATTAGTATTATCTCATCCCCTTAAGGGTTCTACAATTTAACAAAGAACCGATTTTTGATAGCGCAGCAAAGCAGCGCTATCAAAAATCGGTTCTTTATTTTACGGTGCAGCACTAACCGACGATCTATCTCTAAGATGCTATCTACTTAGATTCTTTCTTCTTCGTAACACTATTAAAATATTCCTTAGCCTTAGTAAAAGCATACTGGAACTTATCGCCAATGGTAGGTTCTGGAAGTACAGCAACTGTAATTTCCTCATCAGGAAATTCCTTCAAACGATAGCCATATTCGAGATTCTCTTTGTAATTCCGTAGGATAGGGTAGAGACGAACTGCTCCCTTGAGTAGAGAATCTTCCTGTTGGAAAATGGCGCGACTAATGAGATTACTGCGTTCCACTGCCATCGAACCCGCAGGAACCCAATCTTTTCCCTTGATGCGAATGTAAATATTGAACTCAGGCAAACCTTTCTCTTTCATCTCGTCGTATTTATTAGCAGCGACTTGATGCTTGTTGGGAGCTTTTTTCTTTTTCTTGGACTGTCCCGTACCTTGTGCGAATCCAGTTGGTTTAGTTACAGGCATAGCTTTACCTTTGATTTTTAAAAATAGTTTTGAAAAATTTGATAGGTGATGCTTTACAGCGCCTATCAAACTTTTTGTAATTATTAAGTACATTTACAAAAGTTTACTTTAGTAGAGGATGCAAGCACAATCATTCTTTAGGCAAACAATTTTCGAGATATTCACTATCAGGCAAAAGTGTTGTCACGCTTTCGTTAATAAAAAAGCCGCCCTAGGGCGGCTTTTTTATTAACCTTCTTTCAATTGGCTAGAGGGTGAATCTAGATCAAAGAGAACTTGTAACATTTGCATGGCGCGGCGGCGCGTCTCGATGTCCTGTTGAGCGCGAAGCTGCACCATTGGATCATGCAAAATTTTATTAATGATGCCGCGAGTCATGCTCTCGATCACATCTTGATGCTTATCAGCAAAATCATTGCCGAGCCGAGATAGCACTTTTTCCATCTCCTGCTCACGGATGATTTCCATTTTTTGACGCAGTTTGCTAATCGTGGGCACAGTCTCAAGCGATCGCCACCAGCTATCAAACTCCGCCACACAACCTTCCAGCAAAATCTCGGCTTGCATCGCCATCTGACGACGACTTTCTTGATTCTCGGCAACTACTGCTTGCAAATCATCAACGTTGTAGGCTCTGGTATTCGGCAACTCGTTGACATCAGAACTGATATTGCGCGGTACAGAAATATCAACGAGAGTCAAGCCAGTGTGATTTGAAGCGATCGCTTCAAGATTTTTGCGGCTCAGAATCACCTCTGTAGAAGCAGTACTCGTAAACACAAGATCAGAAATTGCTACACAATCCAGCATTTGATCTAGTGGACGGATATCGAACTCAGCATTGCTAGTTTCAAATTCCTTAAGCATGGCAGCAGCGCGATCGCGCGATCGATTAACGATCGCAATCTTTTGAGCGCCCTTAGAAATTAAATGCTTGACCAACAGGCGGGACATCTTGCCAGCCCCGATGATCGTAGTGTGTTTATCCGATAAATTTTGCAGCTTAATTTGAGCTAGTTCTACAGCCGCCGAACTAATTGATACTGCACCCGTACCAATTTCAGTTTCAGTACGAACTCGTTTACCTGCTGAAAGCGCCTGTTTAAAAAGTTGGTTGAGAATCCGACCTGCGCCATTGTATTGTTGGGCGAGGCGATGGGTATTTTTGACCTGAGCGAGAATTTGACCTTCACCAAGTACTAGACTATCTAAGCCAGACGCAACTCGCATCAGGTGAGTTACGGCATCTTGGCGGAGCAGAATAAACAGATAACGACGTAGGTACTGTAGAGGTAGTTGGCTAAATTCCGCTAGAAACTGCATAATTTCACGAATACCACCTTCGGCTTCGCTAGTAACTACATACAACTCTAAGCGGTTACAAGTGCTTAAAATTGCAGCTTCTTCAATATTCGGATAGCTCATCAGTTGAGCGATCGCTGCTTCCATGCGATCTTCGGGAATACTCAACTTTTCCCGTACTTCCACAGTCGCCGTTTTATGACTCAAGCCAACAACTGCAATATTCATATCGTAAATGCGTTTCTTATTTAGGACTGGAAATAAATTATCTTATTGGATGAGCTTATCAGGAGATAGCTACCAGTGTAGTAGGTACTTATTACTCCTTAACGTTCTGTAATATAGCTACCACCATTCTTTAAAAACCCCAAAAAAGTAAAGGAAAGCGCGAAGCGCTTTCCTTTACTTTTTTGGGGTTTAGAATTACTAGCACCATAGGTACTAGTAATTCTAACTAAGTTATTAACGCAAATTAATAGTCTTAGGAGCATCACCAGTCAAGTGAATGGTGTCAACAAAGCGAGCAGTCTTCGATTGAGTTGAGATAACCAAAGACTGAGTACGGCAACCACCACCAAAGAAGCGGACACCTTCCATCAATGTACCTGGTGTAATGCCACAGCCAGCAAACAATACATCTTTACCACAAGCTAATTCATTGGCATCATAGACCTTATCGCCATCTTCGATACCCATTTCCTTGAGGCGAGCCAAGTTACCTTCACGAGTCCACTTTTCGCTTTCAGGGGTATTGACTTCAGCAGGGTCATAAACTAGACGACCTTGGAAATGTCCACCCAAGCAACGCATTGCGGCTGCCGAAATAACACCTTCAGGAGCAGCACCAATACCCATCAGAGCATGGATGTTTGTCCCAGCGAAACCACAGCAAATTGCAGCGGATACGTCACCATCACTGATCAAACGGACACGAGCGCCTGCGGCACGGATTTCAGAAATCAAACCCTTGTGACGAGGACGATCCATAACTACGACGACCAATTCTTCGATCGAACGATTTAGACATTCCGAAAGAATTTTCAGATTTTGGGTAGGTGTTTTGCGGATATCGACGTGACCCTTTGCAGCAGGAGGTGCAGCTAGTTTGTCCATATAAAAGTCAGGAGCGCGGAACAAGCCATTGCGTTCAGAAATTGCCAAAACTGCCATCGAACCATTTTGACCATAGGCGACAAGGTTTGTCCCTTCGCAAGGGTCAACAGCGATATCAATTTCTTGTAATTCTTCGATGGTGCAGAACTCAGCAGCATTGGGCTGTGTGCAAATACCTACTTCTTCGCCGATATAAAGCATGGGTGCTTCGTCACGCTCACCTTCACCAATGACGATACGACCACGCATATGAATTTTGTTCATGCGTTCGCGCATTGCTTCAACTGCTGCTTCGTCGGCTTCGTCTTTTTTACCCAAGCCCATCCACCGAGAAGATGCGATCGCAGCCTGTTCAACGACCTCAATAATCTCAAGGCTGATTGTATTATCCATGCGTAGGAATCCTTACTTATCTAAATTTTATAACTATTAAGCCTTTGTTATGCTCTAGAAAATTTCTAGAAACAGAAAACAAAATTAAGTTTAGTTGTGTCTTACTACACAACCTCGTAATTAAGTTTACAGGGCAGAAGGACAAATTAAAACCCAGAAGGAGGAGGGCAACGCAGAGTGTCTTCCTCCTCCTTCTGGGTTTGCTTTGCTAATTTTGGTTAAGAAACGCTTAACACTGGTACGATCTATTGAGTGGGCTTTTCTCTTCTACCCAAACTAATGTATTGCGTATAACTGCTATGTTGCCAGACCATTCTGACCATTCTGTTTTTGCTGATGAGATGCCTAAAAACCTTATAAATCATACCGATTTTGATGATCTAGATCTTAACAATGACATTGAGACGGACAAACCACAGGAAGCTTGTGGTGTTTTCGGGGTACTAGCAGCAGAAGGGGATGTTGCTAAACTTGTATACTTTGGACTATATGCCCTACAGCATCGTGGTCAGGAATCAGCAGGGATTACTGTCTACGATGATCATGGCACGACCCATACTCACAAGGCTATGGGACTAGTTGCTCAAGTATTTAATGAAACGATCCTCTCAGAAATGAAGGGATCTTTAGGGATTGGGCATAACCGCTATTCGACCACAGGCTCGAGTAAAGTTTGTAACGCTCAACCAATTGTCATAAATACGAGACTGGGCGATTTTTCGCTTGCTCACAATGGCAACTTAGTCAATGCCACTGAGTTGCGCGGCGAACTGTCGGCTCAAGGTCATGCGCTCGAATCAACTACAGATTCTGAAGGAATTGCCTTTGCAGTGGGCGAGGCTGTAGAAGAGGGTAAAAATTGGCAAGGGGCGATCATTACAGCTCTGAAGCGATGCCATGGAGCGTTCAGCTTAGTGATGGCAACTCCTAATGCGCTTATTGGTGCTAGGGATGCCTATGGTGTACGTCCTTTGGTGATTGGCAAAACCCCTGATGGTTCCTATGTCTTGTCTTCAGAAACTTGTGGCTTAGATATTATTGGGGCAGAATATGTACGCGAGGTCGAAGCTGGAGAACTCGTGATCATTACCCTAGAAAAAGGTATTGAGTCTTGGCATTGGGAAGAGTCACAACCGAAGCTCTGTGTTTTTGAGATGATTTATTTTGCAAGACCCGATAGTGTCATGCATGATGAAAGTCTCTATACATATAGATTGAGAATTGGGCGAGAACTAGCTAAAGAAAGTTGCGTGGAAGCCGATATTGTAATTGGCGTGCCAGATTCGGGTATTCCCGCGGCGATCGGATTTTCACGAGAGTCAGGGATTCCCTACGGTGAGGCATTGATCAAAAATCGCTATGTGGGACGGACTTTTATTCAGCCCACCCAAGCAATGCGGGAGTCTGGCATCCGTATGAAGTTGAATACGCTTAAGGATGTTTTGCAAGGTAAACGGGTAATTGTGATCGATGATTCGATCGTAAGGGGAACGACGAGTCGTAAAATAGTAAGAGCATTGCGTGAGGCTGGTGCAATTGAGGTACATATGCGTATTTCTTCACCTCCTGTTACTCACCCTTGTTTTTATGGTATTGATACGGACTCGCAAGATCATTTGATCGCAGCGCAAAAATCCGTCGATGCGATCGCCAAACAGATTGAGGTTGATACGCTTGCGTATCTCAGTCACGACGCAATGTTAAAGGCGACACAAATTGATACCACGCATTTTTGCACGGCTTGTTTTACAGGAAAATATCCGATTGAAGTTCCTGATAAACTCAAGCGCACCAAACTTATGCTAGAAAATACGGCAACATGACCAAGATCCTCTTTCATCTCGCATTTCCAGTCAAAGATATTGCAAGCACCAAAGCTTTTTATATTGATGGTTTGGGTTGTTTGGCAGGACGCGAGTCAAGTGACTCGCTGATCATGAGTTTGTATGGTCACCAGTTGGTAGCGCACGTTGTTCATGAATCTCTTGAATCGCAACGTGGTATTTATCCGCGCCATTTCGGGTTAGTATTTTACTCCGAAAATAACTGGATGGCTTTATTAGAAAAAGTCCATGATAAGCGTCTTAAGTTTTATCAAAAGCCAAAAGTTCGCTTTGTGGATACACCATTGGAACATCGAACCTTTTTCTTGGCCGATCATTCAGGCAATATTTTAGAGTTCAAGCATTACAAGTTTGAAACTGCAATTTTTGGTGAGACTGATTTTCACGAAGTTGGTGATGCAGACTTTGCTCAACAGGTTCCTGTAATTACGCATTAGCTGAGAGAAAGTTGCATCGCAACTTTCTCTGAAAACCAAAAAGAGATGGCGCTAGCGCCATCTCTTTTTGGTTGGGGATTAATACCTTCTTTTAATTTTTTACGAAGCATTTGCAATTGTTTTTTCTTTTGGCGTTGGCGTGCTGAGCCACCTTTACCTTTATCGTTTCTACCTTCTTTGCGTGGTGATTCCCATCGCTTTAGTCTTTGGCTCATTACTGTTTTTACCCATGTGATTGAATTTTTTGGAGATAACTTAGCAGTCATTAAACTACGAATTATGAATTGATAATTCATAATTTAATATACTTTAGCTCACATAGGAATTACTATCACTCTTTAGAATGAGCATATATCATAACAAGACGCTTCATTTAGGCTAAATTTCAAGCTAATTTTTGTTTGATTTCTTCAGGATTTCTAAATCCGATCGCGATCGCCTTACCGTCTTTAACAAATAAAGGTCGCTTGAGCAGCATCGAATCCTTGGCATAGGCTTCAATCCATTGAATATGTGACCATGTTTCTTTTTCAGCTCCAAGCGATCGATATGACTGTCCAGAGGTATTTCGCATTACTCTTTCTCCTAATGCATTTACCCATTCAGCGATCACTGTTCGAGTTGGAGGATAGTCTTTAGTGTTAATAAATTCGTAGGCAATTCCTTGATTGTCTAACCAAGCGATCGCTTTTTTGCAAGTCCCACAATTGGGTATGCCATAGACTTGAATAGACATAAATTTACTCAGATTATGACTTTTTAAAAAACACAGAAGTATGAAAGCCCACTCCTTCAGTGGTTTTGGCTATCTATAGCTATTGTATGGCAATAACTTAATAAAGCCCAAATAAAAGGAGGCAAAGCGAAGCACTGCCTCCTTTTATTTGGGCTTAGAGATCGAGGATTGCGATGATCGCACTGAAAAAAGCTTTTAGTCTTAACTATTGCCTTCCACCCAAGAATTATTGGTGCGGCGCGAAGCGCCGCACCAATAATTCTTTGATTTTAAGACTGGGTTTTAAAAACAGAAAATGGCATAGCCATTTTCTGTTTTTGTATAAGACATAGTTACTAGGTTATATTTTTAAATAGTTTGCTGACCCACCACCTTCTAGACATATTCATGAAACCAATCGTCAGTCTTCTACATACCTCTAGCTACGAAACTGCATCACTGATGACAGCACTAGAGGCAGTACTTGCACCCCTAGGAGGTATGTCCAGCATCGTCAAAGCAGGCGATCGCGTTCTCCTCAAGCCCAACTTACTCACAGGCTCACGACCAACCAAAGAATGCACCACTCGTCCCGAATTGGTGTACTGTGTCGCCAAAATGGTACAGGACGCTGGTGGGAAGCCATTTTTAGGGGATAGCCCCGCCTTCGGTAGTGCCAAAGGAATTGCCAAGGCGAATGGCTTGTTACCCCTTGCCGAAGAATTAGGCTTACCAATTATCGAGTTTCATGGCAAACGCTACGCAACCGAGGGCGAAGGTGAACTGCAACATTTGCGTCTCAGTAAAGAAGCGATGGATGCAGATGTGGTGATTAATTTGCCTAAGGTCAAGTCACATATGCAACTGACCCTAACCCTTGGTGTCAAAAATCTATTTGGCTGCGTTCCAGGCAAGATGAAAGCATGGTGGCATATGGAAGCTGGCAAAGATGTCGAACGATTTGCCCAAATGTTGATCGAGACGGCAAGAGCAATTAATCCTGAACTAACAATCCTTGATGGTATTGTCGGACATGAAGGGAATGGTCCTAGCGCTGGTGAACCAAAAGAATTAGGAGTTTTAGCGGCTTCCTGTGATGTTTTTGCACTCGATCGCGTTATGGTGGAGATCCTTGGAGTTAAACCTCTCGATGTGCCGACAGTTGCAGCCGCTATCCGTACAGGACTTTGTAGCGATCTTGATGCTATTGACATCATCGGCGATCCGATCACTCAATTGCAAAGCAGCGATTGGAAACTACCAGAAACGATGATGGCGATCGACTTTGGAATGCCCAGAGTCTTGAAATCGACCTTTAAACATCTCTATATCAAGTTCATCAAAGAACCGCTCAGCACCTATGCCCGCACTTAACAGCCCACCGCTAATCTTAGTGGTCGAAGATGCCCCTGACAACCAAGTTTTGGTGGAACAGGTGTTTCAAGATTCAGGCTATCGCGTCACTTGCATCCAAGATGGTCAATCAGCACTAGATTGGCTAGAAACTAATCATCCTGATCTGATTTTGCTAGATTTATCTTTGCCAGAAATTGATGGATGGGAAGTAGCCCGACAACTCAAAGCGAGCGATCGCACTGCCAATATCCCCATAATTGCGGTCACGGCTCATGCAATGAAAGGAGATAAAGAATCGGCGATCGCCTCTGGTTGTGATGATTATCTGACAAAGCCTTTAGACATTGATTTGTTAGAAGCCTGTGTCAAGCAATGGCTAGATAAGCAATAGGGTTAGGATGTTGCGCTGTAACACTCTACTTTATGCCTAAGCAGCCCAAGACAAAAGACTATACTTATCTATAACTTAGACTAAGATTTAGAAAGAGTTTTAAAATTTCACTTAATAAAATAATCCATTTATTCATCATTATGAGCGATGCTTTGCGTCACTCATATTCATTATTCATCAAATTATCAACTTATTAAATTTAGGAAATTGCTTTATGTCTGGTCGCGTTGGAGTAATGCTATTAAACTTGGGAGGTCCTGAAAAGTTAGAAGATGTCTATCTTTTCTTGTATAACCTATTCGCTGATCCAGAAATCATTCGCCTCCCCTTTCCTTTTTTACAAAAGCCGATCGCCTCACTGATCGCTGCTAGCCGCGCTCCCATCAGTCAAGAAAATTACCGCATGATTGGCGGCGGCTCACCATTACGTCAGATTACTGAGGAGCAAGGTGAAAATATTGAGAACGTTTTGCAGCGTCATGGAGTCGATGCCAAAGTATATGTTGCCATGCGCTACTGGCGTCCCTACACTGAAGAGGCGATCGCCCAAATCAAACAGGATGGCATTACACGCCTTGTGGTGTTGCCTTTATATCCACAATACTCCATCAGCACCAGTGGTTCGAGCATTAAGCAACTCGATGTACTTTGGGAAAATGACCCTGAACTCCAAGCGATCGAGAAAATTACGATTAAGTCTTGGTATGAGCGCACTGGCTATATTCGTGCCATGAATCAACTGATCGATGCGAAATTGCAAGATTTTGCCGAGCCTGAGAATGTGCATATTTTCTTCAGCGCTCACGGTGTACCTGTCAAATATGTGACCAAATACGGCGATCCCTATCAATCGGAAATGGAAAACTGTGTTGACGGGATTATGAAGGCTTTGCGCCGAGACTATCAACGCTATAACGCGCATACCCTCGCTTATCAGAGTCGTGTTGGTCCCGTCGAATGGCTCCAACCCTATACTGAGGAAGCAATTAAGAATTTAGCAAAGCGTGGAGTTAACGATCTTTTAGTTGTGCCGATTAGTTTTGTGTCGGAGCATATTGAGACATTGCAGGAAATCGATATTGAGTATCGTGAAGTTGCAGAAGAAGCGGGGATTCACAACTTTGATCGCGTTCCTGCTCTAAATAGTCATCCAATTTTTATCAATGATCTTGCGGAATTGGTAATGGAATCACTCGGTACAACTAAAGCTGCTGCGATCGCGGCTTAAAAGAGAAAGGGCGCAAAGCGCCCTTTCTCTTTACAATCCTGCAAACCATTCATATCCCTCATCTACCCAGTACCCTCGCCGTTGTTGAACAAGATCATTGGTAAAGGTCACGCGAATTACCCATTTTGATTGCTTGTAACCAAGCTTAATCGGAGAAGCTAAGCGCAAAGGTGCGCCATTCTCAATTGGAATATCTTGACCATTCTTTTGATAAGCAAGTAAAGTTTGCGGATGTAAAGCTGAAGCAATATCCCAACTCTCATAATAATTATCGGCAGATTCAAAATAGACGTAACGCGCTCCTGCTTTGGGTTGGACTAACTTCGCTAAATCGTATAAACGCACCCCTCCCCATTGCACGATCGCTGCCCAACCTTCCACACATACATGGCGAATTACCATTGATATTAAAGGCAGCGATCGCACATCGTTCATGCTCAATTGCATAGGATTATTTACCGCTCCATCTACTATCAATTTAAAAGAACTGGGATTGATTACAGGTGTGGTATCAAAAGAATTAATCAATAAAGCATTAGGCTCAATTGCACTAGTGGGATATTCTGGGGCAGGAGTCTTCGCTTGAAAAATCAACTCTTCAATGCTTTGATTGAGCGGTTCAAATAAAGAGCGAACTTTGTCTGATTGTTGATTGAGTGGCTTAAAAATCGGACTAACTCTAGAACTAGAATCACCACAACTACATAATAGTAAGCCCATGCCCGATAAACTCGCATATTGCACTAACTGACGACGAGAAAATCGATGATGCTGATATTTATCAAATTGCATTTTTGTCATCCTAATCAATTTCTTGCGTAATTCTTTCAAAAGCTAAAAACTAAAAGCTATTAGCTAAATAAACATTGAGCGAATCATTTTTAAACCACCCACTTTAAAGGATAGAAAGATATGAGCGATCGCAAAAATCAGCACAATTGGAATTGTTAGAAAATGAGCAACACGGAGATTTTGCCAACTACCAAATAATCCTGAAATCCATGCAAACTGTACAGGTTTGTACATGCATAACCCAGAGAGAATAGCTAACAGCAGAATGGGAATGATTGCAGTATAAGCAAGACGATGCCAAGCATAATTTTTGCGCTTAGGATTTTTGGCTTGGAGCGCTTGAATATCTTTGTCAGAAGCAAAACGATGCTTCCATCGGCGCGTGATAAAAATATAAATGCCATAGATGAGTAAACTCATGGAGAAAAGCCACATGGAAGCAAAATGCCAATTGCGACCTGCACCTAGCCATCCACCCAAGAGTAACTCTTTAGGAAAACGCCATCCTGCACGGCCTCCAAATACAGGATTAGCATTATAAATTTGCAACCCACTGGCTGTCATTAGTATTAGCGCAATCAGATTAATGAAATGGAATGACTTCACAAATATGGCTTGTTTGGGAGCGGGAGCAGTTTTTGGACTCATAACAAGAACCTTGATTTAGTGGATTTTGGTTGCTAATTGTCGTAGGAAGCTATTTTTTGGTGAGGCGAAGCCGCACCAAAAAATAGCTTCCTACAGATCAAATAATGGTGGGAAGAAAGGCGCTAACCAAAGTTGAATTTTGACATCCCAGCCCAGAATAATGGCGATCGCAGTCATGGAGATCAGCAAGCCACCGATTTTCTGTAAAAGCTGACTGTGAGAACGTAACCGCAAAAAAGACTTACTAAAATATCGGCTAGCATAAGCGATGATCAACATCGGAATACCTGCGCCAAGTCCGTAGAATAATAATAGAATGAAAGCACTAAAAACCTGCTGCTCGGCAACAGCTAAGACGAGAATACTACCTAACACTGAACCCGCACAGGGAGTCCATAACAAACCTAGTTGAGAACCTAAAAGGAATTCCCCAATTAGGTTTACTCTATTTGTATGCTTAAACTTAGGCAGTGGCAACTTGGATAGCAACAGATAATTTAACTTCGGGAAAATTGAGAGAATACCTAAAATCAATAGGAATGCGATCGCCATAATCCGTATGAAATTTGCTAAATCTGTCAGCCAGATGCTAGCAACGCCAAGCAAACTGCCTGCGATCGCAAATCCACTCATAGTTCCTGCGACCAAGGCAACGGGGCCATAGCGATGGGTTTGGAGCGATCGCCCAATCAGGATGGGTAAAATGGGCAAAATACAGGGCGAAAAAGCCGTCAATAAACCACCCAAAATCGCTAAGGCGATCGCTAAAGGAGTGAGTCCCATCGCGGTTATCCCAATAATTGTTTGATTGTTTGTTCTGTTTGCGTATAAGCGCCTTCGCCGATGTGATCATATCGTAATTTGCCTTCGCGATCGGCTAAATAAAGATGCGGCCAATATTCATTCCCATAGGCTTTCCAAGTCTTGAACTCGTTATCCAGAGCCACTGTGTAGTTAATACCATGTTTCTGCATGGCATTTTTGATGTTATTGACATCACGTTCAAAGGCAAACTCTGGTGTATGCACACCGATTATCTTTAAGCCCTTAGCAGCATACTGTTTATGCCATCGCGTCACATAGGGCAATGTGCGTTGACAGTTGATACAGCCAAAAGTCCAAAACTGAATCATCACAACACTTCCCTTTAAATCTTGAATTGACAGAGGATTGGAATTTAGCCATTGGGAAATCCCTTGGAATTCTGGTAGTTGTTGACTACTCGAATTAGCAGAAGCGATCGCCTCATCAGGATTATTGGATTTAGGAAGATCAGACACAGGAACTATTTCTATGGAGATTTTAGGATTAATTGGGTTAGAGATTTTTGAAGAACCAATTTGAGTGGCGATCGCTGTACTTCCTAATCCCAAAACCCCTAAACCTGCATAGGTTAACAATCGACGACGACGCAATAAACTCTTGTCCATACTAGCCTCAAGACAAAGGAGCAAACCCGAAAGTAGCATTAAACTTACGACACCAAACCGCTATGGATTGGTAATTGTCGATCTGAATATCCTTAGGAATTTCATAGCGTTGCTTCCCATTGAAACTCTTGAGGGGAGCAATCAATGCATAGTCTCCTTCAGCGATCGCATAGTCAGGTGGCTTGGACACGTTCAGAATATTTGGCGATCGATGCAAAACCACAAATAGGTCTGGACCATTCTCTGAAGTCTTAAAAGTTTGGTCAAGTTCAATAAAATAGTTTCCATTTTCTTGAATAATACTTGCCTTGCCATTAGTGGTATGCTCACCACTGATAAAACTGCCAGATCGCAATTTGGTATTGGCTTTTGTATTGGTTTCTTTAGAAGCAGAGGCAATTGGTGTAGAACTTGCCTCTGCTTGAGAGCTTTTTGGGGCGTTGGTTGGGATAGAAGCACATCCCAACATCAAAACTACAGCCGCAGTAGCTAGACTCAAATTTTTAGTAATCATAAATAGATAGGTTTTTTGTTTGTAATTTACATTAGGAGCAATTCATCAATTGCTCCCCAAATTTTGTAATTAATCTGTAATTCTTAACTCAGTAAAGATGAAAACTAGACTATGGCTTAGGAGATTCAGCAGGTCTTCCATCCTTCATAGCATCGCTTTTCATCGCGTCATTCTTCATTGCATCACTCTTCATCGTGTCACTTTTCATGGCATCATTCTTCATGGCATCGCCAGACTTATCCTTCATGGCATCATTCTTCATGGTATCGCTTTTCATCGCGTCACTTTTCATGGCATCGTTCTTCATGGCATCATTCTTCATCGCATCGCCAGACTTATCCTTCATCGCGTCGCCTTTCATGGCATCATTTTTCATCGCGTCAGCAGGTTTGGTCTCGGGAGTAGATTGAGTGGCGGGAGTTGCTTCAGGTGTGGTGGATGTAGCGGAACATGAAACAATTCCAGCAGTCAAAGCCAAACCAGCAATAAGTCCAATAAATCTATAGTTCATTGTTGTAAGCTCTCTTCCAAAAAGTGATGTGAAGTAATCCTTTCGAGGTTTACTTATTGGATATACGGATGAGTTAGCTAATTGGATGAAGTAATTTTAAAGTTAGCTCTGCACTCAAGTGCGAGCTATAGCTGTCGCCAAGTGTATGAGGACATAAAACCCAAGAAGAGAATGGCGGCGCGAAGCGCCGCCATTCTCTTCTTGGGTTTTGCTTTTTTCCTAACACAATCGACGGCAGCTATAAAAGCTAAAACCCGTTGAAACGGATTGACTTGTTTTACAGCCATTACTGATCAAACGAACCACCAGAATTTTTGTAAGGGTTTTGCGAAGCTAAACCTTTACAAAAATTCTGCTGGTTTGGGTTTTATTTACCTAGTCATCTTTAGCTGACTTTAGCTTTTAGCCAAGAACTTGAGTTCTTGGCTAATTCAGTGCTAAACTTCTCCTTTCATTACCATTTCCCCTGTGGGTTCGGGCATATCTTGGTTTGGCTCAATCGTAATAATTAATGTTGTAGACTGCTTAAGAGCGCTAGCTAATGGAACCTTCATAAAGACTTTGCCTTGCTCATCAGGACGGAACTGAGCGCAATCAACCTTTTTACCATCAACGATCGCCCAAAGTCGATAACTATTTTCTTGGGGAATTTGCCTCAGATTCTGAATGCTGATCATCGCAGTTTTTTCAGTGGGCGCTATCATCACACTTCCAGAAGCCGCAGGAATTGCACCCATCCCTTTGAGCGAGATCATGCGATTGTCGGAACCTTGCAACATCGCAATTGTTGCGCTATGTTTTTGTAATTCGATTTGATTGGAGGCAATTTGTTGACGCATTTGATAATTGTCAAAACCAAGAGCAATTAGCGCGATCGCACCAATACTACTTAAACCAATCGCGGCTAATTTCCAGAGATTTCTACGGCGAGGCGATTGATTAATAATTGGTGTTAAGGGATTGCTTAAGGAGTCTATCGATGGATCTAAGGGATCTGTTAACAGATTCTCAACGGTTATCGGGATAGCTTGCGACGCAATGCGATCGCGTAGATTTTTATCTGGATAAGTTTCGCTCAAGCCCAGAGGCAGCATTGCTAACGTTTCTTGAAAGTGATCAATTTTTGTGACTATTTCTGGATGCTCTAGGATAATTTTATGCATCTCGATAACTTCTTCAGGATCAAGATCTCCCAATACATATCCTGCTAATAGTTCTTCCCATTCATGGGGATATTTATTTTGTGGTGTAGTCATAATCACTCCAACGTATCCTGCAAACATTCTCTCAGTCGAATCAATCCATTTCGCGCCCAAGACTTGACTGTCCCCAATGGAGTACCTAGCATTTTAGCAATTTCAGATTGGCTAAGTCCATCAAAATATGCCATTTCTAATACTTGACGATGTTTGTCAGGTAACTTGGCTAGGGCTAATTTTACTTTTTCTGAACGTTCGGCTAGTGACGCATTTTCCATGAGAGATGAGGTTCTGATGTCGAGTTCTGAAGCAATTCCCTGTTCCCATTTTTGGAGATGTTGCTGTTGCGATCGCGTTTTACGAATGCGGTCAATCGCTCGCGATCGGGTCAAGACTGTCAAAAAAGTGGCGATCGAACCTCGCTTATTGTCGTAAGTACTATTGCGACTGAGCAAAATGAAGATCTCTTGGGTGAGGTCTTCCGCTTCTTGGGGACTGCCTAAGATCCTTAATGATAGGCGGTAAACCAACTCACCGTAGCGATCATAGAAGATGCCAAAAGCTTGACTGCTTCCCGATCGCCAAGCTTGCAGTATTTCTACATCGGGTTGCTCGGAGAGTTTCATAGCGAGAGTAAATACGCATCATTACTATACATACGCATCTTAAGCTGGAACGGATGAGTTATCAACCTTAGCTCTGCACTCAAGTGCGGGCTAAAAGCTCAAGTCTGCTGAAGCAGACTAAGGAATATTTCTACGCAACCCGTTAAAACGGGTTGATTTTGTTCAGTCATTTTCAGGCATCTTTAGATGACTTTAGCTTTTAGCCAAGAATTTGAGTTCTTGGTGACTTGTGTGTACACGGTAGCACTTGAGTGCGGGGCTAATCATACAAACTACAGTTATGGATTAACTTCTCGCTCTTGCCAATTTCCTTGCTCATCCCGTAGATAGATCCAGCGATTTTGGGGAGATCCGCGTAATTCGAGGCGATCGCATTCGGTGGGATTGAGCAAGAGTAAACAAAAAGTATCTAGTGGTTGGGAGGGATCGGGTGGTGCTATTTCTAGAAAATCAACTCTCGGCTCTCTGGGATGCGCCCATGTAAACTGGATTCTGGCGGCTTCTGAGAGAGATTGCCATGTCGATGTTCTCGCCTGTTGTAATTCTAAGTCTGGATATTTACTATCAATTAATAGCAGTTTGCCAAGTATCCGAAATTGGGATCGCGTTTTCGTGAAATACCAACTGACCTCCGCCCAAGGGTTAGCTTTAATTTGCTCAATCTTTTGACTGCGGGAGTCGGTAATGATTTTTAGACAATCTTGAAAGCGATCGCTATTTTCGAGAAACCCACGAAATACGACTGTCCGATTGCGAGGGCGCTGATCCAAATCAATCGTGGCAAGTTGCAAAAATCTTGCTTCGGGTTGGTTGCGGTGCTGATGTAAACTTCGAGCTAGATGCGATCGCCACATAAAACCATTTGGATGACTAATGAGAGGGTTAAGCTTGCCAAGCCACTTGTTATAGTCCGATGACTAAAACTGAGCCTTAACTTTAGCAGATGCGGCAAAAATCATAAAAATCACCCTACTAATATCGACTACGCTATAGCAAAAAAAGAGTTAACTACTACAAACCAAAACCCCAGAATCGAGTGGCGGCGCTTCGCGCCGCCACTCGATTCTGGGGTTTTATACCAATTCACGAAAATGTAGCAACACTTTTGTGAATTGAAAACCAAACCCAGTAAGGGTTTTAAAAACACAAAATGGCGTAGCCATTTTGTGTTTTGGTATTATGTCCCAAGTAAAACTTGCTTTGCTATATGAACCGATTTTGTGTAGTGTGGAGCCACACTACACAAAATCGGTTCTCTTTTAATTTTTTAAAAAGAGAAAAATGATGTAATTTACACCAATTTATCGATCGCTAAAAGTGTATGCAACAGAACATTCGCTCCTTGAGCGCATTGTTCAGGAGAAGTATATTCATCTTGAGAATGGCTAATACCATCACGACTTGGTACAAAAATCATCGCCATATCCGTAAAGCGACCAATCTCTTGTGCGTCATGTCCTGCACGACTGGGTAGATAGTCATAACTAAGTTTGAGTTCTTGGCAAACATTGGCGATCGCCTCCATCAGCTCAGGTTTAGCTGGAGTTGGTAGTACATGAAGTTTCTGCTCAATGCTAATTTCTGTACCTGTGATTCGAGCGATCGCATCACATTCTTTTTCAATCTGATCGATTAAATATAGGAGATTTTCTTCGGAGAGGTCACGCAAATCAATACTCATATCCACTCGCGCAGGCACAACATTAGTAGCATTAGGTGACACTGTCATATGTCCCACTGTTGCAACTTGTTCACCTTCTGTTTCAACACCGAGACGATTGATGGCGAGGACGAGTTGAGAAGCCGCCACAAGAGCATCTTTTCGCATATGCATCGGTGTTGTCCCTGCATGATTTGGGCGACCGATAATTGTCACCATGAAGCGATATTGACCGACAATCCCTGTCACCACACCGATTTGTTTATCCAATGCTTCCAGTACACCACCTTGCTCCACATGGAGTTCGATAAAAGCGGCGATCTCATGGCGATCGCGTTTGGCGGTATGCAGCTTTTCCCAATCACCACCAACATTTTTTAAGCAATCTTGAATTGACGTGCCATCTTTGCGGCGGTAACGCTCAGGATCAGTAGGTGCATTGCCTGCGATCGCTTTACAGCCAATCACACTATTTTCTTCGTCAGAAAAAACTATTACCTCAAAGGGATGACGCAACCGCACCTGATTTTCCTGCAACACTCGCGCCACTTCGACTCCCGCCAAAACGCCCAAGCAACCGTCGTAGCGTCCTGCAACGGGTACGGTATCGATGTGAGAGCCTGTCGCCAAAGCTGCTTCTGATTCTGTTCCAGCATAAGTACCAATAATGTTTCCAACTGCGTCACTACGCACTGACATTCCAGCTTCTTGCATCCAAGATGTCACTAATGCGCGTGCTTGAATGTCTTCTTTTGAAAAAGCGAGCCGACATACCCCACCATTGGGCAACCTGCCAATTTCTGCAAGCTCAGCAAGACTGCGAGCAAGCCGATCGCAATTGATCGCGAGTTTGGGGAGTAGCGCTATCATGTCTCAGATTATTCCTTGAAGATATATTAAGTACTAGCTTATGAATACAATATACTGTATACACATACTTATGATTAATATACGTTTTATTTCTCGCCACTGCCGTTTTTAATTCACAAAAGTGTTGTCACATTTTTGTGAATTAAAAACTAGACACCGTAAGGCTTTTAAAAATACGAAATGGCGTTGCCATTTTGTATTTTGATATAACGTACATTTGTAGCCAAAAAACTAGAAAAGTGTAGCGGTGTAGGGTATTGCAACGACCTTTTGGGTTTTGAAGCTTCAATAAAATAGCGATCGCTATATTTTAAAAATCTCGGAACAATGGTTTTAAGTCCTTTGTCTGTAGAGACATTGATCGTCACAGTCATTGCTGTAAGGCAAACTTTAATCCAAATTAAATAAAATTCTCATAATTTAGGCTGATATGTTTATGGTCAAAATCGTAGAGAATTATTCATACAGATTTTAGGAGATTTCTGATTGTTGCTCTCTTCACCTCGTCCCATCCAACGCTCTCAATCGTTACGTGAGCAAACCTATCAGGTTTTGCGCTCAGCTATATTGTCAGGGGAATTTTTAGCTGGTTCACGTTTAGTAGAGACCCAAATTGCAGAAAAATTACAAGTTAGCCGTACTCCAATCCGTGAAGCACTACAACAGTTGCAGCAAGAACAACTTGTAGTTGCTGATGAAAATGGCAACCTGCGTGTGGTTAGTTTTTCAACGGCTGATGCCAAACATCTCTACCGTTGTCGCTTGGTACTGGAGCAAGAATCAGTACTAGAGGCTTGCAAAAATGCCACTAGTGAGCAATTGGCTAAAATCGATTTGGCAGTTCAACAGGCCGAAAAAGCGATCGCCCAGCAACCAAATCAACTCACTAGTTACCAATTACTACATATCGATTATCAATTTCATCGGGCGATCGCGGAATGTTCTGGTAATCCTTGGTTAGCACTTTTGCTGGATCAGCTATTTGACAAGATGGCTCTATTGCGGATGCAGACTGTGCAGCAAAATCTCAAGGTTTTAGAGATCCGCTCAGAGCATCGTCAAATTTATGATGCGATCGTGCAGCGTGATCATAAAAAAGCTTTGGAAGCGCTCACCAATCATTTAATGTCCAGTCAAGCCAGAGTTATTCTCGAAATCGAGCAATTACGAAATCAACAGAGCTAATCAACAAAGCTAAAGCTATGACCCAAACTTTATCGCCAAGAACTATCCTTCCAGTGACGACCTTCGAGGCTTTTATTGATTGGCTTCCTGAAAATTCTGGAGTACGGTACGAATTACATAATGGAAATATTACGGAAATGCCGCAACCCGTAGGAGAACATGAAGAAGCTAAAGGCTTTTTAAATGTAGAAGTTGCCTTTGAAATTAAACGACTAGGTTTGTCTTACGTTATTCCCAGTCAAACTTTGGTCAGACCTGAAGGCAAAGATTCGGGCTACTTGCCAGATGTATTAGTGCTGAATCGCGACAATTTGGTTAATGAAAAATTATGGAAAAAAGAGTCTGTTATCGGTAATGGTGCGTCCATACCTTTGGTAATTGAAATTGTTTCAACCAATTGGCGAGATGATTACTATTTAAAATTTGCTGATTATGAGGAAATGGGAATTCCTGAGTATTGGATTGTTGACTATGCAGCTTTAGGTGGACGTAAATTTATTGGTAATCCCAAATTACCGACTATCTCTGTTTGTAATTTAGTGGATGGCGAATATCAGGTTAGTCAGTTTCGTGATGCCGAGCGTATTGTTTCTCAAGCCTTCCCCGAATTAACGCTCACCGCTAACCAAATTTTTCAAGCTTCAAGCTCAACTGTATTGGATATCCTTTGAATTTGTAACTAAAACAAAATGACACAAACAAATGCACCAAGCCTAATTTTGTGATTTGAGTAATTAGTACTAGAATCTTTTAAGCTTAAGTAAGCTTGAGATACTGTTCGTTACAAATCAATGGATGGGGCAATGGACGAGTTAAGCAATGTTCTGGAACTGGCGACCGATGAGGAGTTATACCAAATAGCGGATATCCTCTTTCGGCGCAAGTTCAATCCCCTTGACTATTTTGCTACTCCGCCAGTTAAGGAATTACAAAGCTGGGATCGTGATGAACTAATTGAAGCGATCGCTAAGCGTTTTCGATTTCTAGCTGCCGATGGATTGACGGTTTTACGACGCAAAACTAGCAATGTCAGCTATCGCGAAGTCCTAGAGCGCGTATGTCAGCATCTGAATATTAAATATTCCAAAAATCAAACTATTGAAGAGATCGAATCAGAATTATTCCTGAATTTAATTAGCAACTCGTGGAAAAAACTTTCGCCTCAAGAGCGATCGACCATTGATGATTCGATGCAAGCCGCGCTCACAGAGTCAGATTTGCAAAAGTCTTTGCCCCTTGACGCTCAGCGTAACCCGATGAGTTTGCTAGTCAAAGGTGGCAGCGCGATCGCCGTTAGTACGGTGATTCGTTCGGCGGTACTCACAGCGATCGCTCGACAAATGGCATGGCATTTTGCGTCTTACCAAGTTGGTTACGAGGTGCTTAAGGCTGGTGGTACAGCGATCGCTACAAGATTAAACGCCTATGTATCAACATATTTAGCAAAACGCGGTATGGCAGTTGCGGCAACGCAATACACGGCAGCGCGGACTGTATTTTCGGTGATTACACCTGCGCTGTGGGGTTTGTTTTTTGCAGATCTAGGCTGGCGGGCGATCGCCACTAATTACGGACGGATTATTCCTGCCATCTTCATCGTTGCTCAAATAAGATTACTAAGAATGTCTTAAACAAAAAGAAACGCGCTACGCGCGTTTCTTTTTGTTTAAGACTACAATAGAGAATATGTTACGGATTGTTAAGAGAAATCCTGTATGACTATCTCATCTGCTCAAAGCATTCAAATTCCTGACTCTCAATCTCTCAACGGGGAAAGTATTTCCGCGTGGAATCGTATCGAAGAACCAATGTGGCAGGGCAGCGAAGCTGATATTCGTAAAGGTTTGCCCTTTAATTTACTGTCTCCCACTTGGCAAATGTTCTTGATGGGCGATGGAGCGCCGACCAGACATTTACAACTACTAACTCAATCGGATATCTCGGTTGAAGTGCTTGCGATGACGAATATTGGGGACGATGATGATAATGCGCCTTCGGATATTTCATTGATTGCTTCGCCACGGATTCGCCGCCAAATCTTTTTGCGATCGCAACAAACGGGGGAAATCTTCTCCCATGCGACATCTTGGTGGTCAGAGGCGGCAATGCAAAAATATTTAAAAGATCCGTCTCTACCGATCTGGGTCAGCCTCAACCAAAAATATACCGAGCTTTATCGCGATCTCAAGGGTATTTATAAGGGGGCTTGTCCTAATTTGGCGAAAGCATTTGGCTATCCTGAGGTTGATACCTATTGGGCTAGACATTATTTGTTATGGCATGGTGGCGAACCGATCACCATGCTCTATGAAATTTATTCACCAGCGATCGGTAAATATCTCGGCTCCAGTAGCCTTTAAGAATAAACCAAGCTTTGCGAGTGGTTTATTCTTAAAGCAATTACTCATCAAACGAACCACAAGAAAATTTTTAAAAGCGTTGCGAAGCAACGCTTTTAAAAATTTTCTTGGTTTGGATTTGAGCGCAAAGCGCTGTTATAATCGCAGTCTGTAGCGACTCGGTGACTGCATTGATTGCCATTTATCCAGGTAGTTTCGATCCGATTACCTTTGGGCATCTTGATATTATTAAACGCGGCAGTCATCTGTTTGATCGCGTGATTGTTGCCGTTTTACGCAATCCTAATAAAAATCCTCTATTTACTATGGAGGAGCGGATGCTTCAGATCCGTGAAGCGACGCAGCACTTAAATAATGTGGATGTTGATACCTTTACGGGATTAACTGTTACCTATGCTCATCTCAAGCAAGCACAGGTTTTAATTAGAGGATTACGCGCAGTTTCTGATTTTGAGTTGGAATTGCAAATGGCGCATACCAATAAGACTTTGGCAAATGATATCGAGACAGTTTTTTTATCTACTTCTAACGAATATAGTTTTTTGAGTAGTAGCGTAGTGCGTGAAATTGCCCGTTTTGGCGGTGAAATTGGACATTTAGTCACGCCAGAAGTAGCGATCGCCTTAAGACACAAATTTCAGCAGAGCTAACTGCTATAAAATAGATTAAGGAGCTAATTCGCATTATTTTGCGTCAAGAATCATGCAAACTTAATCAGCGTTGAAGAGCAAAATTATGAAAATTCCAAGTTTAAGCAAAAGTACTTGGTTTGGGTTGGTGGCATCGGCAGTTATCGGTGGTTCTGGGGCGGCGGTGTTAGTACATGGCACTTTTAATAATCAGCCTAATCCCCAATCATCAGCCCCAGCTTCGGTCAACCAAGTAACCCAATCGCCCTCTGCAACTAGAGCCGTTGATGGGCAATTAGCAGTGTACTGGATTGAGTCTAGTAAAAATAAACTGATCGCTGTACCGATCGCCGTTAAAGCTAAAAGCAATGACGAGGCGATCTCTTCAGTAATTAACATGTTGATTACCGAAAAACCACCTGAAACCGAACTTTACAGTGCTATTCCTGAAAGCACGAAAGTCTTAAGTTCAACATCAAAAAACAAGGAAATTCGCATTAATTTATCCCAAGATTTCACTAAAGGTGGTGGCTCAGCTTCGATGCAGGGAAGGATCATTCAGGTTTTATACACTGCCACGACTTTAGAACCTGATGCGAAAGTTTATTTGTCCGTTGAAGGTAAACCATTAAAATATATCGGCGGTGAAGGTTTAGAAGTACCTCAGCCAATGACCCGCAAAGATTTCGCCCTAGAGTTTTAGTAATGCTTCGCATCTCCGTGCTTAGTCCTAATTTTAGTTAATTATGTTGCCAATCAACTTGCCTGATATTGACAGCCTTAGCCTCATTGAGCAAGTTTCTCAAATGGTGGTAGTTCGCACCTGTGGAATGCTTTACGATCATCAGATCCAGTATCCGCAGTGGGAGTTGAACAACACAAAATTACAAACTCTGATTAGTGAATATGGAGTTGGCGGTGTAATTTTACTCGGAGGTAGTGCGCCAGAAATTGCCCTTAGAACCCAGCAGATGCAGTCGTGGGCTAAGATTCCGTTGTTGATTGCTGCTGATATTGAGGAGGGTGTAGGACAACGCTTTAGTGGTGCAACATGGTTCCCACCACCGATGGCTTTGCAATCAGTTTCGATGAAATATGCGGAGGCGATGGGCAAAATTACTGCCGAGGAAGCCTTGGCGATTGGACTCAATTGGGTGCTTGCACCGATTGTTGATGTCAATAACAATCCTGACAATCCTGTTATTAATGTGCGAGCTTTTGGGATTACTGTCGGCGAAGTGATGGGAGCAACGCGAGGATTCATCGCAGGAGCCAAGCAATATCCTGTGTTGACAACTGCCAAGCATTTTCCAGGACATGGCGATACATCGGTAGATTCGCATTTACAAACACCAATGATCCCCCACGATCGCCAGAGATTTGAGAATGTGGAGTTTCCGCCATTTATCAATGCGATCGCGGCGGGAGTGGATGCAATTATGAGCGCACATATTTTAGTGCCAGCCTTTGATCGTCATAATATCGCCACCTTGTCACACCATATTATTACGGGAATTTTGCGGAACGAGTTAGGCTTTGAGGGACTAATTACCACCGATGCGCTAATTATGTCAGGTGTGGCGAATTTGGGTAGCCCTGAAGCGATCGCTGTCCAAGCTGTAAAGGCTGGCGTGGATATTTTGCTAATGCCTATCGACCCGATCGCCACAATTCATGCAATCTGCGAAGCTGTGGAATCAAAGGAAATAGATCGCGATCAAATTCGAGCCTCAGTTCAAAGGATATGGAAAGCGAAACAAAAAGTTTGTGGTATTTCTCCTAACCTCAAAAAATTAGGTAATCCGCTGAATCTAGGAATTGCCAAATCGATCGCCACAAAATCAATAAATGTTTATTCCTCCATCCCAAATTTGCAATCTAGTACTGTCAAAGAACGCATCGAAGCAAATTATCTGAACTTAATTATTGTTGATGATCCGTTAACTTGTGAAGAATTTCTCAACTCGCGATCGCCTGCGGTGTTACTGCCAAAGAACAAAGGCTATCAGCGTATAGTGGCGGATGGATTGACCTTGGCAAATCTAAAATATGACCAATTCTCTCAAATATTTATCCAAATCTTTAGTCGGGGTAATCCATTTCGTGGCAACACCAATCTGCATGAAAAAATTCAAATTTTAGTGACAGAGCTGACATTAGAACATAAATTGCAAGCAGTAGTTCTCTATGGCAGTCCCTACTCACTAGATCGATTGTTGCCTCTATTACCAATCCAAATGCCTTGGGGTTTCGCCTATAGTCAACAGCCAGAGTCACAGGAAGCTGTTTTACAAAAATTGGGTTTTGAACAAAGCTAAATATGGCAACTTTATTGAGATTGATCTTGAGGTTTGTGTTGATTGCTGCCCTCACTTCATCAACATTATTGGCTTGCAATTCTTTGATGTTTAATAATTTGTCATCGACAAGTGATCCCTTAGCAAGTCAAACAGACAAAAAAACATTGCCACCGATTTCTCCCATAGCGACTAAAGATAGTGAGCCAGAGCGTATTCCTGATGCTCCTTATGTACAAACGCCGCCAGAAGTAGTGCTAAAAATGCTGGAAATGGCAAAGGTTAATAAGAATGATGTTGTTTATGATCTGGGAAGTGGTGATGGTCGAATTGTGATTACTGCGGCCCAGAAATTTGGAGCAAAGGCGATCGGTATTGAGATTGATCCTGAGTTAATTAGGGAATCAGATCGAGAATCAAAAGCCGTGATCGCCCAAACACCAGAAATTCGTGATCGCATTAAATTTATTAAACAAGATCTTTTTAAAGCTGATTTAAGTGACGCTACTGTAATTACACTTTATCTTCTACCACAGGCAAATCTACGAGTACGCTCTGAAATTTTGCCTAGATTAAAGAGAGGAACAAGAGTAGTTTCCCATGAATATGAATTAGGAGATTTACCTCCTGATCAAATTGAGAAAGTTAAGGTAGGCAATTACGAACATAGAATTTATCTATGGATTTTAGATAATTAGATTATCCTAAATATTTTCTGGATAAAGCCTTGTAATGTTTTTTATTGTTTTTTGTGTTAATCTTTTGTCACTCTTGTTCTAGCCAGTTTGTCCATTGAGAAATACAATATTTACCAAGATTACTCTAGTTGTAATTTCTCTAATTACGGCTGTTCCTGCTCAGGCTAATAGTAATCGTGTTTGTTCTGCCCAACTACAAAAAGAAGTAGAAAAAGTTGCTCAATCGCCTAAATTAAAACCAGCTCGAGTTGGTGTATATGTCCAAACTAATTCACCTAATCCCCAAACATTAGCTAATCTTGATGGCGATCGCTACTTCATCCCCGCCTCAAATGCCAAACTATTTGTAACGGCGATCGCTTTAAAAACATTGGGAGCTAACTATCAATTTGCGACACGTTTGATGTCAAATGATCTGCCAAACGCCAAAGGAGAACTAGAAAACGGACTATGGCTAATAGGATCAGGAGATCCTAGTTTTAACTCAGGGACTAACTTAAAATCATTAGTCAGCCAACTCAAGAAGAAAGGAGTAAAGCGGATCAATGGTGGCATTTGGACATTGACATCCCGTAGAGGCGCGGAATTTGCGGATAGCTGGGAATGGTCAGATCTACAACATTACTATGCGGCGATCGCCTCTCCTTTCACAATCAATGAAAACTCTCTCTATTGGACAGTTAGTCCCGATACTGCTGGAAAACCTGCCATCTTTACATGGGACAATCCTGAAATGGCTAGAGATTGGCGCGTCCAAAATCAAGCAACCACAGCTAGTGCAGATTCTCCCTATAGTTTAAAAGTTGAACGTCCCTATGGTCAGAATCTATTGATCATTACGGGGCAAATTCCTGAAGACTCAAGACCCGAACTCGGCGGGGTTGCTATTCCTGATCCTGAGGCTAATTTTCTAGATTTATTACGCCAAGAATTAACTGCTCAAGGTATTGAAGTCTCCTCAAATATCACTACTGTAGAAAAGCTTCCGCCCATCAAAGATCTAGCGATTAATCTTTCTCCACCAATCTCGCAATTAATTATTACCACCAACAAAGATAGTAATAATCTTTACGCTGAGTTGTTACTAAGAGCTTTAGGCGATCGCCTTCATGAAATTAGTCCCGATGACAGCGTTAGGGGCGGGATGATCGCTATTAACAAGTATCTACAGTCAATGAATATTTCAGCTACTCAAGTTTCTCTAGCTGATGGCTCTGGACTATCACGTCATAATTTAACTACACCAAAAGCGATCGTCCAACTTCTACAAACTGTTGCTGGCGATCGCAATTTCCGTCAATCCTTAGCGATCGCCAATGTTGATGGGACATTGACCAATCGATTTAAAAATACTTCAGCGCAAAGTCTACTTCAAGCCAAGACTGGAACACTATCAGGCGCAATTGTGTTGTCAGGCTACGCTAATCCTCAAAATTATCGCGAAGTTATTTTCAGTATCATCATTAATAACAGTAATCTTTCATCAAAAGAGTTACAAAAGTATGTCGATGAGATTGCCTTACTATTAACGCGCCTTGAAACCTGTGAATGAAAAACTGGTCTACTCAAAACAAATTCTTATTCATTGCTGCTTCATCTTTAACCATAGGAACTATTCTTGCAGTGATTATTTGGTCGATACAAGCCCCTTCGTCAACACCTTCATTTGAGACCAATCCTGCTCTATGTCCAACAATGACAGATAACTCAAGTAATTCTAGTAGTTTAATATTTCACCCGATCAAAGTTGTTGCCGAACCTTGGCGCGGTGAACATCATGTTTACTCTATCTTTGCTTTGCCTTTGCAATACAAAGACATCGACCTCTATTATCGTTCTCAGCTATTGGTTAAGGATAGTGATACGCCTTGGAAGGTTAAACTCACTGACGGACTTAGATATGGTGCAACCACTCCAGACAAGCATTTTCTCGTAATTGGATTTTTTCCTACTCGACTCACGCTCTGGTATTGGGTAAGTGGTCGATTTGGTGATCTCCAGCAACCCTGCAATTGGACGCTCCATCTTTTTCCCAACAAAAGCTAACATATATTGCATTCAAATCGGCACTTCTTATAGCTATAGCCACCTGTATGAGGACAAATCAAAAGCCAAATAGTGTGAGGCGGTGCGAAGCGCCGCCTCACACTATTTGGCTTTTAGAATAGCGACAGCTATAAGAAGAGAATGGCGGCGCTTCGCGCCGCCATTCTCTTCTTGGGTGACAACTATATCTTTCATAATGCAAGTAGCTATGGCTATAATTGCGAAGGCTACGATAAAAAAATAACAATTGTTTATCGCTTGTCAGTGGTGATATAGGAAATTGAAAACATGGGAAATTTTGGCAGTTGGCTAATTAAGCTTGGACAAAGTTGTTTACTGATCGGACAAATCATCACCCATGTTTTGATCTATCGCCGCTTCCATTGGCGTAACACGATCGAGCAAATGTCGATAGTTGGTACAGAGTCACTGCTGATCACCTTGATTACGGCTTCCTTTGTTGGTGCTGTCTTTACAATTCAAGTGGCGCGAGAATTTATTAACTTCGGCGCACAACAAGCGATTGGTGGGATTTTGGCGATCGCCTTAGCCCGTGAGTTAATCCCTGTACTTACAGCCGTAATTATTGCGGGACGTGTGGGTTCAGCTTTTGCTGCGGAAATTGGCACAATGCAAGTAACTGAGCAAATTGATGCACTCTACATTTTACGCACAAATCCTGTTGATTATCTGGCAACACCTCGCGCGATCGCTTGTTTGCTCATGCTACCTGTGCTCACAATTCTGGGATTCTTAACAGGTATGGCAGGTGGCTTATTTTTATCTCAAGCCATGTACGCAATTCCTTACAATATGTTTTTAAATTCTGTGCAGAATTTACTCAAACCTTGGGATTTAATTGCTGCGCTAATCAAATCCAGTATTTTTGGAGTTTTAATTGCGGCGATCGGTACGACTTGGGGCTTAACCACCACAGGTGGCGCAAAAGGAGTGGGTGAGTCCACTACTACCGCAGTTGTTACTGCTTTACTGGCGATCTTTATCAGTAATTTCTTTTTATCGTGGGCGTTCTTTCAAGGTATTAGCTCAAGTCTAACGGGTTCATAGTGAATCTATCAAAAAAGCCACGCTTTGCGTGGTTTTTTGATATAAGTCATTGCTTGGATCTTAATTGGGCTTTTAGGACGCGGAGCATTCTACTGGTTCCGAGTTTGATTGCTTGCTCTACTAGAGGAGGAATCAACTCAGTTATAGATAAATCTGGAAACACTAGGCTGTTATCTGTTGCAACATAGCGATCGCTTTGCAGAATGTGAATGGTTAACTTGCAATTGCTATAAATCCAGACTTCAGGCACAAGGATCGATTCGTAAGCTTTGAGAGCAGTTTTTGAGGTGACATCTGACTCAATTGCTAAATCTGGCGGTGGATAAATGGATAAGTCCATATTGGTACAATCGCGCACAAGGTCAGCATTTTGAATATAAAAGCAAGTATCTGGCTCAACTCCAGCGATGTCTGGACGTTTGAAGGTAGTAGAGCCGAAGTCTTCCCAATCACGCTCCTGCATTTCTAAAATGGCTTTCACAATATCGGCAATAATCCGATGGGGACGTTCATGCAAAGCGAGGGGCGACATAATTTCTAGAGTTCCTCTGTAGTAAGTCATGCGGGTGTTGCGCTTTTCGCCTGCATCTACAAGAATTTGCTCAAAGTCTTGCCATGTTAGGTTGGGGATGCTAATTCGACTACCAGCACTAAGGGCGATCGCCTTTATAGGAGTTGTTATGCTCATTTTGATCACCTATTTGTCGAGGGATTAGTATGAAATAACTGGGAATTGCCACATTTTTCGCATTCACTAAAGAACTGCAAACCACTTTTTCTAATCTTGGCGCGATCGCCACAGGATGTACAGATATTTTTAATTGCCGTATTTTTACCGCAATCGTTACATTTAAAAAAGTAACTGTGAACATAGGCGATCAATAGATTTGGACTTTGGCAATGGGAACAAGTGTTTGTTGAAGTCGGCTTCGCGGTTTTGATTATTGGCTTATGGCTAATGTCTGATTGCTGATGTTTGTTTGGAGTGATAGGAATAATCTTTTTCGGCTGTGATACTGGTTTGTCTGTGGTGATCGGTTTAGAAATTGAAGGATTTTTAACTGGCGAACTGATGGGAGTAGAAGTTATTGGCGTATTACTCACATCATTCAACTTAGCCTTAACCTTTAATGGCGTATGATTTGCCAACAAAAAAACACTAATTCTTGGAACTTCATCCATGTCAAATAGATAGGCGGATTTTAAACTAAAGGTTAATAAGCTATCAATTTTGCGATATTCAGACACGATTTCTCTGACTTTATCAGGGATTTGATCGGCTTTGCACACATTATTTAACTTGTCATTTTTGGGACGATTAATGATGCCAGAGTCGGAAATGGCAACTAATACGTCGATAGGCATCTTTGTAAAATGAGATTGCATCGTAAAAAGTACCTTATTTAGTAGCGTCTCAACATTAGACTCTAAATAATCCTTGATAAACTTTCCCTGTCTTTGAGCTTGCAAAATGGGTGAAGGCATTCCTTGCCAAGCATTATTAAACCAACGCTTCCACTCGCCGAGTTCATTCACCTCAACACGAGTTGTCACACTTTTACTCTCGATGATGATCATTCCATATCGATGCAGAACTAAATGATCAATTTGGCAAGCATCCCCCGCTTTTTCAAAACGTAAATTATTAAAAATTAGAAACAGCGGATCGTCCTTAAACTCACGTTTGAGATAAAAAGCTAACTGAGATTCGGCACGAAATCCCGCTTGTAGCAACGGATCATTTGTTTCAATAGGATCTAGCTCTTTAATAATCATAATTTTCTGAAACCCCCAAAACACTTTTAAACTTTTAACAAAAAAGGGTGGATGCGCTTCGCGCATCCACCCTTTTTTGAAATTTATTCAGCAGATGCGGCGGCAGCACGAGCAGCAGCAGCTTCATCAGGATGAATACCCAAACGAGTCAGGTTAAAGCGTCCGCGATTGTCAACTTCACGGATTTTAATCAAGACTTCATCACCAACGGCAACTTCATCTTCGACTTTGCCCACACGACCTTCCGCCAATTGAGAAATATGCACCATTCCTTCCTTACCAGGGAGGAACTCCACAAATGCACCAATCGGAATAATGCGGGTGACCTTACCGAGATAGACATCGCCTGAACCAACGCGACGAGTCATGTTTTCGATGATCCGCTTGGCTTTGAGAGCACCTTCGCCACTCATCGACGAAATCATGACAGTGCCATCATCTTCAATGTCGATCTTGGCTCCAGTCTCTTCGGTAATGCCCTTGATGTTCTTCCCACCAGGACCAATGATCATGCCGATTTGTTCAGGATCGATGCGAATCGTGAGTAAGCGTGGTGCATAGGGAGAGAGTTGCGGTCTTGGTGCAGAGAGCAATTCCAACATCTTGCCCATGATGTGAGCGCGACCAGTCTTAGCTTGCATCACGGCTGCACGCACTGTATCCATAGAGATGCTAGTGATCTTCATGTCCATTTGCAGGGCGGTGATACCTGTATCCGTACCCGCAACCTTGAAGTCCATGTCGCCAAGGAAATCTTCAATACCTTGAATATCGGTGAGAATGCGAACTTCATCGCCTTCTTTGATCAAGCCCATCGCCACACCACTTACAGGTTTGGAGATCGGTACACCTGCATCCATCAGTGCAAGGGTAGAACCACAGACTGAACCCATCAAGGTCGAGCCGTTAGAAGATAAGACTTCCGATACTAGGCGCAGAACATAGGGGAATTCAGCTTTGGAGGGTAGGACGGGCAAAAGAGCGCGTTCAGCTAATGCACCGTGTCCTATTTCGCGACGACCAGCCGATCGCATTGGTCGTGCCTCACCAACTGAGTAGGGTGGGAAGTTGTAGTGGTGCATATAGCGCTTCTTCGCATCAGGATGCAAATCGTCCATTTCCTGTGCATCACCAGGTGTACCAAGGGTGGCGATCGTCAATACTTGGGTCAATCCACGATTGAATAAACCGCTACCATGGACGCGAGGAATGACACTTACTTCTGTCCAGATCGGGCGCACTTCATCGAGTTTGCGTCCGTCAATCCGCACGTTCTGCTCGATTACCTGCAATCGCATCAGCTTTTTGGTGAGATCTTTATAAGTGGCACTGATTACTTTCTTGTCAGCAACCAATTTCACTGGATCTTCCTCTGGCAAGGCAGCGATCGCTTCTAAAAGCTCAGCCTTGATTGCATCAAGAGCCGCATCGCGTACATTGCGATCTTTTTCGCAGCTAGCAACTACTTGTGCAACTTTATCTTTAACCGTATTGGCAATAAAGTTTTCTAGGGTGGGATCGGTTACAGGGTTAACGATTTCGGGGAGAGCGAGTCCTAACTCTTGCAGCAAGTCAAGTTGAGCTTTGATGAGCTCCAGTACGGCTTCATAACCAAAGTCGATCGCTTCGATCATGTCAGCTTCGGGCAGTTGATTAGCCCCAGCTTCCACCATGATGATGCCTTCAGCAGTACCAGCAACTACCAGATCAAGGTCACCTGCCTCAACTTCTGCATAGGTAGGATTGATGATAAATTCATCGCCGACTAGACCAACACGCACACCAGCCATTGGCCCCATAAATGGTAACCCTGCAATTAACGCAGCGATCGATGCACCAGTTACCGCTAAAACATCGGGTGGTGCTTTTTCATCGATCGCCATCGTTGTGGCAACAATCTGTACATCGTCACGCAACCAATTGGGGAATAAAGGACGCATGGGGCGATCGATTAGGCGGCAAGTGAGAGTTGCCTTTTCGGGTGGTCTACCTTCACGACGCAAGAATCCACCTGGAATCCGACCTGCTGCATACAGACGCTCTTCATAATCAACCAGCAGTGGTACAAAATCTACACCGTCACGAGCAGGACCTCTGGTCGCTGTCACTAAGATTGCAGTCTCTCCGCACTGGACTAATACTGAGCCGCCAGCTTGGGGTGCAAAAGTGCCAATTCTTAATTTAATTTCCCTGCCATAAAAAGGGATAATTTTTGTTACGGCATCCATCTATAATCTACTTCCGTTTTGACTTTTTTCTCGTTATATATCTCGCAATGTTAGCACTGATGTAGTAGGGTCTGTCGTTTGTTAAGCGCGATCGCTACAAAAAATGAAGATATACGCTTTGTAGGTACTTCTAATCGACCATAAAGGCGATCCAGCAATTTAGTGGCGCGGCTTTGCCGCGCCACTCATCTCTAACTATCTCTTGCGTTGCTATAAATTGCAGGATCGCATGTTAAAAATTAAGAAATTTAAATATTGTCAGGCTCTTTTACTTACTACAATGAAGTCAAGAAAGAAAAATTTCTTGAGTTTACAATCTCATATCTAAATTGCTGTGCTAGGTAGGAATTATGTTTAAAACTGTTTTATTTCCTTTAAACAGAAGTCAAGAAACCCGCCAAGCTGTAGCCATAGTGATCGATCTCATTCAAAAATATCAGGCGCAGTTATATGTATTATCAGTTGCTGATCCTGAAGCTACTGACAGCGATCGCGCTTCATCTCAAGAACTAATTAAAGAAATGGAGGCTTACTTTGCGGAGGTGGGTATTACGATTAAAAGCAAAATGGCTGAGGGTAAAACCGCTTTTGTAATTTGTGACTTTGCTGATGAGATTAATGCCGATTTAATTGTGATGGGTTCGCGGGGAATGAGTTTGACCGAAGAGCATCCCGATGGCAGCAGTGTTAGCCAAAAAGTGATTAATCTTTCGCCTTGTCCAGTGTTGGTTGTTCCTTAAAAAAGGCGGCGCGAAGCGCCGCCTTTTTTATATTGGCTTGAGCGCAAAGGACTGTAAGCCAATCGTAGAGGCAATTCATGAATTGCCTCTACGATTGACGGCTCAAAATTTGGTGTATTACTAAGGATGTCCATTCAATATCAGCTTCATTGTTGGATTTACCTAGGGTGAGACGAATACTATTTCTGGCTTCCGTTGGTGAATATCCCATTTCTAAGAGGATCGGGCTTGGTTCGATCGCGCCACTACTACATGCCGAACCTGAACTGATGGCAAGCCCCGCGAAATTCATTTCGCGCACTAAGCGCCGACCATCGATATGTTTGTGATAAAAACTGAGGTGATGGGGCAATCTTTCTAAAGCGATCGCACCTGTAGGAATCAGATCAGGAATATCTGCAAGTAATGCGTATAGGCGATCTCGTAATCTTGTTAACCGCGCTGATTCAGATGCTAATTCCTGCTCGGCAAGTTCGGCAGCTAAACCTAAACCTGCGATCGCGGCAACAGCCTGTGTGCCTGAACGGTAGCCACGCTCTTGTCCGCCGCCTTGGATTAAAGGAATTAGCGATCGCTTCTTAGTTGTGAGTGGATTGATATAAAGCGCTCCGATCCCTTGCAATCCATAAAATTTGTGAGCCGAAAGTGAAAGAAGATCAATTGGTAAAACTTGCACATCAATAGGCATTTTGCCGATCGCTTGCACCGCATCCGTATGGAATAACACATCAGCATTACGACAAATTTGCCCTAATTTCTCAATCGGCTGGATCGTGCCAACTTCATTTTGGGCGGCGATAATCGATACCAGTACAGTATTAGGACGAAGGGCTTGAGCCAGATCTTTGGGATTAACGCAACCTTGGCGATCCACAGGTAAACGGGTGATTTCCCAGCCATGTTGTTCGAGATATTGGGCTGGTAGCCGTATTGCCGAATGCTCAACCGAGGAAATGATCATGTGCTGCGGTGTACGGTATTGCCGCGCAATTCCCATGATCACCGTATTGTCTGATTCTGTACCGCCAGACGTGAAGATAATCCCTTCAGGATCAGCGTTCAGCAAACTAGCTACTTGTAAGCGCGATCGCTCGATCGCCATAGTTGAGCGCTCGCCCCACTCATGCAGGCTAGAGGGATTGCCCCAATGCGATCGCATCACGTCCGCCATCAAGTCGATGACTTCTGGTCGTGCAGGGGTCGTAGCGCCATGATCTAGGTATATTTGCATAAAACAATTTTATCTTAATCGCTAGACCTCTTGCAAATTGGATAGATTGCTGCCTTGTAATACCAATTCACGAAAGTGTAGCCACACTTTCGTGAATTAAGAACCAAACCCTGTAAGGGTTTTAAAAACACAAAATGGCGGAGCCATTTTGTGTTTTGGTATAAAACTATGAATTGAAGCAAGTGACTGCTCAAATTTAATTTGCTAGAGGTTTAGCAAATTAAATTTGTCGTTAACTTTTTATGATTGTGCGAAAATATGTAATATAAAAAGCCTGCTGTCAGCAATTCTCAATCTAAAAATCGGTTTTTTGAAAGTCCGTCGTTGCGGACTTTCAAAAAACCGATTGTAGTGTATCCAGCGCCGAACGCGCTAGATACACTACAATCGGTTTCATCATAAGAAGTCTGGTCTGCTATGTCTGAGTAAGTAAATTTAGGGGTTAAGGATATGTCTGGTACTTACGATAACGGAAAAAAATCTTCCCAAGCTCCGAGTCCATTCCAACCCCAAGCTTCATATTTACAGACTAGAGACTTCGCGCCACTACAGACAGATTTGGATGAAGATGCAGATGCTACCTTTAGACAAACTGGATACCCTGAGAATTTTCTAGGAAAACTAATTGATCAGCGCAGCACTGAGTCATTTGATACACCAATTCAGGCAAAACCAATGAACCGTTTGAAGGCGATCGCTGCTGAGAGAGTGGAGATCCAATCAAAACCTTCAACTAATGCAGCCTTACAAAATCAACCAGTTCAAAGGCAAGAATTTGTAGAAGAAGAAAAAAGTGAAGGGGAACTGGAAGATTCAAAAGAGTTCACAATGAATCCTGAACCTCCACCAGTCCAAAGAAAGTCTGGGAATCGCTTGAAGGTGTTCGCTGCTGAGAGAATGGCGATCCAAGCAAAGCTTACCATTGGTCAGCCCAATGATAAGTATGAACAGGAAGCTGATGCTACTGCGGCTAGGGTAGTTCAACAAATTAATTCGCCAATTACTTCACAAAGTCAGCCAGTTCAGCGACAAGAGATAGAAGAAGATGAAGAATTACAAATGAAGCCTCTAATACAAAGGCGTGAAAGCATTGTCGGCGGTGAAGCATCAACGGATTTAGAGTCGGCAATTCAAAGTGCACGGGGCAGTGGTCAATCTCTAGACGCAAATCTGCAACAGTCGATGGGGCAAGCGATGGGTGCAGACTTTAGCGGCGTAAAGGTACACACAGATTCGCAGTCTGACCAATTAAACAAATCAATTCAAGCAAAAGCTTTTACGACAGGGCAAGATCTGTTCTTTCGGCAGGGAGCTTATGAACCAAGTAGTCGAGGTGGGCAAGAGTTGATCGCCCATGAGTTAACTCACGTCGTGCAACAGAATGGTGGGGCTGTGCAGCGCATGAACCATCAAATAGATGCTACTAAATCAGTTGTTCAACGAGCTTGGGTTGAAGATGACGGCGTTCATATGTGGGATCAATTAGTTGATGGTGTCACATGGTTTGCTCAAGGGTCTGAAGTGATGTGGTTTAACATTACTGACGCATCTGAAATTAAAGATGGTCGAGAAGATGAGTATAAACTCTATGAAGGGCAAAAAAAATCATCAGAACAATGGGAAGCCCTTAGACTAGCAGCCATATCTAAAGATGAATTGGGGGGGATGTCTCAAGAGGCGTGGCAAAAATTTGTGTCAGGTCAGAAGAACTCTATTAAAGAAGAACTAGAAACTGTATCTGATGGAAATGTACCACCTGAATCCATCCAAGACTTAGTAGAACATGCTTCTAGAAAATATACTTATTGGAGAGCAAATGACGATATTTTACTTGGTATTTTGTTGGGACCCTTTGAGGCTAATTGGTTTAAAGCAAAAGCCTGTCTGACAATGGGACAATGGCCAATTCCTGTGCCAAAAGAAAAAGAAAGTGCCTTGAAAGCTGCTGGCGTACAAATCATGCAAGCCTTAGTAGATATGCGTACTCGCAAATGGAAAGCATTTACTGACAGGATTAAGCCTGAATTTACTGAGCGGATGCGGATGTATGAAGATCAAGAACTTCAATCTGATGTGATTGAATCACAAAAAGAAAAAGGGCAGGGTTTACTCAATATTTTTGACTCTGTTGGCGCACAAGCAGTGACTTCTGACGTTGATTTGTCTACAGGTGGTTCTAATTCGGAGTTGGGTATCCAATTTGTTAATAGTAAATTTAGATTAGAGTTTGTTAACGGTAGAGTCATCCCTTACGATCCTGGAACCGTATTTGACATCAACCTCTATGCTTCGGACTGGATACATGGAGAAGCAGGCTTTTCAGATAGTGGAGGTGTCCGAACAATCACACCCAAACCCGAAGTGCAAGGCTTGACTGCTGAATCTGAGAAAGAAAGAACTAGAAAGATGGAAGTCTGGTCTCTCGTCAAAGTTCGCCGTAATATGAATGACAAAGAGTGGGCAAGTTATTTTGCGATGACCTTAAATAGTTTAACTGATGAAAGTGTTCGCGATGAGATGGAATATAAACTAGAAGAAGCCGATCTCGAATATCAGATTTTTAAACTGAGGGTTGAGATAAAGCAGCTAGAAATGGAGGAGAAGTTAAAGAGTCAGGAAGAAGCCTTTTTTAGAGGGCGTGAGAGTGCATTTGGACCTCATGATGAGTATCAAGAAGAGGCTCATGTTACGAGGGCTGCAAATGCTATTTATGAAGAGACATTGACTGAAGTGAAACTTTTGCGATCGCAAATCAACAAGTTAAAAGCGGTAGACAATGGTGCTGTTATTAATGCTGAAGAAATTAATAACTTGGGCATCCAGTTAGGCAACAAGATTGCTGAGGCTCTTACCTACGCTAACGAAGTTTATGCCACTGAGGGTGCGGTGCAGCATACTGTATTAAAACAGGGTGCTAAGAAAAAGCTTGAAAAACTTAAAGGAACACCCGAAAAACCAAATCTAGAAAATGCACATCTTACTGGAGTAGATTACAATATTAAGCCTGAGCTTTACTTGCAGTCGGTCAATGAGAATGTAGGAGACTCTCTGCATTCCATTAATCATTTTAAAAATGTGCCACACTATGCAGTATATCGAGCAGGAAAATATTTATCTCGTTTGTGCGATGCAGCAGAGCAGTTACTAACCAAATCTGGAGCCAAGAAAGCTCCTTTTTATGAAGATCTAGCTTTGATTGGCAAAAATGCTGTAAGAGTAAAAGCTATCAATGTACAAGGAATAGAAGGAGATCCTGAATATGTAAAACAGGATAGTTTCTTTAAAGATTATAATGACTCTAATCTATCTACCGTCCGCGAAGCAGTCATAACCTTTGGAGCTAAAATTCCGCAACTGTTCAATGAGAAAAAGCTTCAAGAACAGGAACAGCAAAAACTAGCTCAGGAACAGCAAAAACTAGTCCAAGAGCAGCAGAAGCCTGTTGCAGAAGTAGGGAGCGGGAGCTAACGAAATTTCAATATCAAGACCAGTAAATACCAAATTAAAGTAAGAGCCGCTCATGAAGAACGCAGTTAATCAAGTTGGGTGGATTGAACTCCTCCGACGAGATATTGTTACATTTAACCAAGAGATTGATCGGATTCCTAAGACAGAAAGAATTATGCTCTGTAATGCTGATCTGGCTGGCTTGGATCTTACCGAAGCTCATATAAGACATTGCGATCTTAGTGGTGCGGATCTCACTAGCAGCAAAGTGTCGGGTCTAGAGCTTTCTCGATGTCGCCTTCAGGGAACACTGTTAAAAGGTATCACCCTTGATGATGATTATTGGTTGCCTGCAATTACACAGATTCAGATGTTGTGGCGAGATCCAGAGGAATGGAATTTATTTCGACGTAATAGTCGTCCTGCTATTCTAGAAAGTGCAGATTTCAGCGGATTTGACATGGGAAATGCTGACTTAAGTAATCTTACTTTAGCAACTAGCAATTTCAATAATGCTTATCTTCGTAATTGCAACTTAACTAATACTTCTTTCATTGGAGCATCCTTGGTTAATGTTGATTGTAAAGGTTTACATACTGCATTAACTAACTTTGAAGGTGCAGTTTTAAATGGAGCTTGTTTTGACAAAGTCGAGCTTCGTGGTGTCAGAATGAAAAAAGCGATCGCTACTGGTACATCATTTATACAATCGTCATTAAAAAACTGCGATCTCAGTGAGATCTTCGCTAATGAAGCCTGTTTTGATAGCGCTGTATTAGAGAGTGTAATTTTCTTTAACTCAAACCTTAACCAGAGTAGTTTTTGTAATGCGAAGCTTACTCACTGTAGCTTTACCAAAGCAAGCCTCACTGACTGTAACTTTGAGGGATCTACAAAAAAAAGTTGCACAATGGATGAAAATCACTAGAGCTTATAGCAAAGTAAGTTTTGCTTAGGACATAAAACCCAAGAAGATGAGTGGCGGCGCAGAGCACCGCCACTCATCTTCTTGGGTTTTGGTTTGTACTAGTTAACTTTTGCTAAAGTGGCGTTTAGCGCCTCCTCTTTTTTGAATGATTAGGATAGTGAGAATAGTTTAAAGGCATTAGTGGTAGTTTCTGAAGCTAGGGACTCTAGATCCACCTCGCGTAACTTTGCCACACTCTCAGCCACATACAGTACATAGGCTGGTTCGTTGCGCTTTCCACGCTTCGGGATAGGCGCAAGAAATGGGCAATCTGTCTCAACTAAAAGGAGATCGCTTGGCACAATTTTTGCCGACTCATGTAAATCATGGGCATTTTTAAAAGTGACTACACCACTAAAGCTGATATACATCCCTAAATCGACAAACCATTGGGTTTCTTCAGGATTCCCCGCCCAGCAATGCATCACACCACGAATAGGCTGCTGAGGGGATTCGGCATTGATTTCTTTCAAGACTTCGCGGGTTGTAACAGATGCTTCGCGTGAGTGAATAATTACTGGTAAATTTAGCGATCGCGCTGTGCGAAGTTGTGATTTAAAAGCTTCAACCTGAGCAGTTTTACTATCAGATTTAAAAAAATCTAAACCAGTTTCGCCGATCGCTACGACACGTTGATCACTAATTGCCAAAGACTTAATGCGATCGCCAACTTCAGGATTCCAACCTAAAGTATTTAAGTTTTTATCTAGTGGATGTAATCCAACCGCAAAACTCACTTCAGGAAATTGATCAGCAATCGCCTGAATCTGATTAAACTCATCGGGACTCACGCAAGAATGCACTAGTCTTGTTACACCATTACCTAGCCAGCGATCGCGAACTGCCTCAAGATCCGATTGAAAATCTTTGAAATTGATATGTACATGTGTATCTACTAGTTGCATAGAAATAAACCCTAAAAATCAAAATTATGCTAAAAACTAGCTTCGATAAAAACAGCGAGAAAATTAAACACTCCCCCACAAAGCAGTATTAATCTTCTCGCTCAAATTTACTGGTCAAACAATCTCCATAGTTGAGGTCTAGAATTTATTGTCAAGAATAAAAATTCAGACAATTAACTTTTGATTTTGACCTTAATCTAACGGAGATTTAATATGTGTGTTGCTTTAATCTTCAGGATCTTCCGATTGTTCATTACTCAACTGGATCAGATGGATGTGCTTGTATCCAAGCTTAATTTCAAACTCATCACCTTCATTCAAACCCATAGATCTTGTATAGGTAGAACCAATTACGATTTGTCCATTTTTATGAACGCTAACCCGAAAGGTAGGTTCGCGCCCACGACCGTCTTTATTCTGTTCAGGATTAATTGCAAATCCTCTAGCAGCAAGCACTGCTTCATAAAATTCTGTCAAATTAACACGATCTACCCCATCTTTACCACGAGTGAAATACCCGCATTTTTTAGCTTGCTCACGCTTGGGTAAATTATTTAGCTCTTTTGCTTTTTGAAGAAGCGCTTTTCCTGTTAAGGGAGAAGTTACAGTGTCTGTCATAGGATTATTAGAAATTTCAAGATTTCAAAATTAAAAACTTCTTTCTAAGAATAGAAGAAATTTTGCAACCTATGGGGATTTTAAACCACCTAGAATTGCTACCTTATTGTCGTACATTTTTAAACATATTGGACAAAATAGTAGATAAAATTGCAAAATATTTTTGGGATTTTCTATAAGATCAAAAGAAATATGTCTGATAATGCCATGTCAGTTTAGAAAATATATGGAAACACGAAAGTAGTCTGGATAAGATTTGGCTTAATATTTCAGTCTAGACACTTCAATAGGAATTAACTTCCCTGCCTTTAGATTAATTTACATCCAAAATTAACTAGACATTATTTTCTGTATGATTTGTATATCGATATTGTTTGATTTTTTGATATGAGCGATGCAATGTTGCTTTTAATCATTACTTTAATTAAAACCTCACACTAATCAAAGCTATATTTCTTCACCCATACAGGTGATTAATCCGTTTTATGATTTGTACTTTTACAATTATTCATTTTTCCCTTGTTGTAAAACATAGCTAAACCACACAAGAGATAAATAATGCATAAAGATAGCTAGGACAAATTAAAACCTAAATAAATGAAGGCGCTGCGAAGGGCTGCTTTTATTTATTTGGGTTTTATCCCCTCAGTAAAGCTTACATTGCTATAAATGAAATAGACGCAATGTCTATTTCAATAAGCTTAGTATGAACGGATAAAGAGCCTCTTACAGTCTAACGTAAAGCATTAATTTAGACTTTGATATTCTCATGATGAAACAGATTTTAGTGTTGCCAGCCCCAAAGACGCTGGCAACACTAAAATCTGTTTTTTGAAAGCCCTCCTTTGGATGGTTTTCAAAAAAACTGATTTTTATAATGAGAATTGCTGAGACTTTGATTTTAGATATTAATTGGGGTTAGGGCTTGGCTTATGCTAAGTTGTTACCCCAAACGCGAAAAGCATTTTCAATATTTTGATGGAGTAAGGGTATGAGCGCACAGGATCGAGTCCCCGTAGGTATTATTGGCGCGTCGGGTTATGGTGGTATCCAGTTGGTTAGACTGCTGCTAGAGCATCCATTAGTAAATATTACTTACATGGGTGGCAGTGGTTCCGTAGGACAAAATTTTGCTGACTTGTATCCACACATTGCCCATGCAGTGAACTTGCCCATCGAAAATCTCGAACCTGAAGCGATCGCCGATCGCTGCAAAATTGTCTTCTTGTCATTACCCAATGGTTTAGCTAGCAAAATTGCACCTCGACTATTGGCTAAGGGCTGTAAAGTGCTCGATTTATCCGCAGATTATCGCTTCACCGATCTGCAAATTTATGAATCTTGGTATAAAGAGGCGCGTACTGATGCTGAGGTTAATGCTAAAGCTGTGTATGGATTGCCCGAAATCTATCGCGATCGCATTGCTACTGCGGACTTAGTTGGCTGTGCGGGTTGTTATCCTACGGCTAGTTTATTAGCTCTACAGCCTTTGCTCAAGCAAGGATTAGTCGATCCGAGTACGATTATTATTGATGCTAAGTCAGGTACATCTGGTGGTGGTCGTCAACCAAAAACTAATTTATTACTAGCTGAGGCTGATGGTTCTCTTGCCGCCTATGGTATTGCGAGTCATCGCCACACCCCTGAAATCGAACAGATTTGTAGTGATATGGCAGGTCAAGAGGTGCTAGTTCAATTCACACCTCATCTTATCCCCATGATTCGCGGTATTCTGTCTACGGTATACGCTAAGCTGCGTGACCCTGGACTGGTGAAGGAAGATGTGCTGACTATTTATAAGTCTTTTTACCGCAATTCCGAATGGGTGCAGGTATTACCTAAGAATATCTTCCCGCAAACTAAGTGGGCTTTGGGTACAAATCTCTGTTATCTCGGTGTAGAGGTTGATGAGCGGACAGGACGAGTAATTGTGGTTTCGGCGATCGATAACTTGATGAAAGGTCAAGCCGCCCAAGCAGTGCAGTGCATGAATATCATGATGGGCTGGGAAGAGTCAATGGCTTTACCTAAGCTTACTTTCTATCCATAATCGAGCAAGGGGCTTAAGCCCCTTGTCTTTTTTTAATGTATGACAGCAACAGTCAAAAGTTTAGGTGAGCAAGGATTGCTGAAAATTTTTCGGCAATATTGTAGTGAGTTAGTGGGTGATGATGCGGCGATCATGGGGGAAACTTTTGCTGATCGCCAGATGGTCGTAACCACAGATATGTTGGTGGATGGTGTGCATTTTAGCGATCGCACGACTAGTCCTGAAGATGTCGGTTGGCGGGCGGCGGCTGTGAATTTATCAGATTTAGCCGCCATGGGAGCGAATCCTTGGGGCTTGGTCATGTCCGTAGGATTGCCACCTGACACAGAAATTGCTTGGATTGAAGGTGTATATCGGGGCTTTAGTAAATGTTTACGCACCTATGGCACGGAATTAGTTGGCGGTGATACGGTGCGATCGCCTGTTCGCACTTTATCGGTAACTGCCTTTGGACAAGTACCTAAAAATCAAGTCATCCAAAGGCATACGGCGCGAGTTGGTGATGCGATCATGATGACAGGTTTGCACGGACTCTCCAAGGCAGGTTTAGAACTCCTATTAGATGAAAAATTAAAAGAGAAGTTATTAGCTCCGATTAAAATAGGCGATCGCTTCTTAGCAGGTCAAGAGCTAGTACAAGCAATCTGTAACTATCACCAGTGTCCAATTCCTCGTTTTGATGCAATTAATCTTTTTCCAGAAATCCTGAAACAGGAAAAATACTTCAGTGATTTTCCTGTTTCAGGAATGGATAGCAGCGATGGATTAGCTGATGCGATCGCCCAAATTTGTCGCGCTAGTAATGTCGGTGCAAAGATCTATTGGGATGCGTTACCAATTCCTGAAGTAGTGCAGATCTTGGCAGGCGATCGCGCTTTGGATTGGGTCTTGTATGGTGGCGAAGATTTTGAGCTGGTTTTATGTATGCCTTTGGATTTAGCAGAGAAGTTTGTAAAGCTTTTATCCAGTGCGGTAATTATTGGCGAAATTGTTGAAGGAAATCAACTTGATGGGTTAGATATGCGATCGGCTTTTCAGCATTATGAACCCTAAGAGTTTTGATACTTTTGCGAAGCAAAAGTATCAAAACTCTTATTTGGCTAGAGCTTTCTCATGTTGTCCTCGCAACTGACCACAAGCTGCATCTGCTTCTAGTCCTCTTGTGCGTCGTACACTTACGGCAATTTTATAATTTTCTAAAACCTGTACAAAGGTTTGAATTGCTCTTTCGCTGGGACGCTTGTAATCCGCATCGCTGACAGGATTGTAAGGAATCAAATTAACGTGACTTTGGAAACCACGGATTAGGTACGCGAGTTCTTCAGCCTGTTCAGGTGCATCATTGACACCCGCTAGCAGCGTATATTCAAAACTAATTCTTCTACCTGTGATTTCCACATACTCGCGGCAGTCATCCATTAATGCGATCAGAGGATAGCGATCGGCTGATGGAATTACTTGGGCGCGAACTTCTTGCGTTGGCGCATGGAGACTGACCGCCAGAGTTACTTGCAAATGCTCTTGGGCAAAGCGTGGAATTTGATTGGGAATGCCGACAGTAGAGACAGTAATATTGCGCTGACCGATACCGATATCTTTGTTAATAACATTAATCGCCCCAACCAGATTTTCATAATTAAGTAACGGCTCACCCATGCCCATAAATACGATATGACTGACGCGCTGCTGCATGACTTCCTGCACAGTCAGAACTTGATCAATAATTTCATGCTTTGCCAAGTTGCGCCGAAAGCCGCCTTTACCTGTAGCACAAAAATCGCACGCCATTGGACAGCCCACCTGAGTCGATACGCATACGGTCAAGCGCTTGCTGGTAGGAATACCAACAGTTTCGACTATTTCACCATCAGCAAGTTTCAGCAGAAACTTCTCTGTGCCATCGCGAGTTGTTTTGTGAAGATGAATCTGCGATCGCCCAATTTCCGCAGTCGGATTCAGGGCAAATTCTTCGCGCCAAGCTTTGGGGAATACCGTAATGTCTTCTAAACTACGTGCACCTTTGGTATACAGCCATTCATAGAGTTGCTTACCCCGATAGCGCGGCTGTCCTTGTGATTCTACCCATTCGGTTAGTTCCGATAGCGATCGCCCCAATAGTGGTAGGACTTTAGAAGCAGTATTTGGGAGCTTATTGGCAATCATGACAGGTAGCAAATGGGATAAGTATATTGATTTTATCAAAAAATTAGAATCGTTGCTGCAACTCTCATTATGAAACCGATTTTGGTATTTCCAGAGCCATCGGCTCTGGAAATACCAAAATCGGTTTTTTGAAAACCTATTATGCATTACTCCCTTCCCAGTGAAAGAATAGACGTGGCGGCGCTTCGCGCCGCCACGCTATTTCTTGGTTTTATATGTCTATTTCTTCGGTGGGAAGGGAGTAAATTGCTGACGGTAAGGGCAATTCATTGCCCTTACCGTCAGCATATCGGGTATGACGTACTACATCGACCTTTTCAATTTATTGATATATTAAATTTGACCGATATTCACTCCGATATTCGCTTATTCGCTTGGCATTTATGAAACGTCGTCAACTTTTACTGACATTATTTGGTGTACCTGTAGTTGGTTCATTAATTTATGCAGCGATCGCCAAATCTAAAGTTCAGTATGAGACTGTCTCAGCAGAGTCACCTGTAAGTAGTCCTAGCCAAAATCCCGAAATAAAACCTAGCAATAGTGACTCTAAAGCCAACTTGGAAATCCTTGAGACGGCTGAAGAACCATTACTGAGGTTTGCAGCGATCGCGGATAATGGATTTGGTAGTCCCGATCAGTTTGCCGTTGCTAAGTCCATGTGGGAAACCTATCAGCAAAAGCCCTATGCTTTTGTCCTCATGGCAGGCGATAACATTTATTCCTACGGTGAAATTAGTCTAGCTAAATCCCGTTTTGAAGAACCCTATGCACCTTTGCTGAGCAAAGATGTGAAATTTTATGCCGTGCTAGGCAATCACGACATTGTTAAATCCAATAATGGGCTAGATCAGATTAATTACCAACCTTTTAATATGAGCGATCGCTACTATTCCTTTACTAAAGGTGATGTCAACGAAGGAACGGTAGAATTTTTTGCCATTGACACTAATCGTAATGCTCCTTGGGATGCACAGCTTGCATGGCTCGATCAGCAACTAGCCCAAAGTACCGCCCCTTGGAAAATCGTCTATGGACACCATCCCCTCTACTCTTCAGGTAGACATGGTAGCAGTCCTGAATTAAAGGCTAAACTCGCGCCTATATTTGCTAAGCATAAAGTTCCTTTATATCTCTGTGGACATGATCATGGCTACGAGCGCTCTATCCCACTTGATGGCACTATCTATATTGTCAATGGCGGCGGCGGCGCACCTTTATACAAATTTGGGCGATCGCCTCAAACGGCTTTTGTGAGTTCACAGTTTAGCTTTATGACTTTTGATGTCTATCAAGATAAAATCATCACCAAGGCGATCGCTACCGATGGCAAAGTATTTGACCGTGCCATAATTACTAAACCCGTTTAAAGTGATTGGTGCAAAGCGCCATTCACTTTAAGTTAACTAAACTATAAATTCCTATGAGCCTCTACCTGTACGCAATTTTGCAAGCTGAAAATCTGGATCTGATCAAAAATCTTGAACTTAAAGGAATGAACGATCAGCCTGTCCAATTTCATGCTATTCCACCTTTTGCGATCGTTTACAGTGAGGCTCAACAGGAGCGTTACCTCGCTAGCCGCGCTCATCTCCTTGCCCATGAAACTGTCTTAGAATCGCTCATGAAGGCGATCGATCCCCATCAAGCGGTTCCTTTACCACTACAATTCGGGCTAGTTGTTGATGAATGGGAGGAAGTTCAAAAGGATTTGCTGATTCCTTTTGAAGATCAACTCACAAAACTCATACATAACCTAATTGGTAAGCGGGAAGTTAGCGTCAAACTATTTTGGAATCAAACTGAAGAGTTAAATCTTGCTGTTGCCGAAAATGAGGGTTTACGCCAAAGACGCGAAGCTCTAGTTGGTAAAATTTTAAGTATGGATGAGGCGATCGCGATCGGGCAAGAACTAGAAGCAGCGATCGAGCAACGTCAACAGATAATCATTGACGCTTTTATCGATACCCTGAAGCCTCTATCCCATGAATATGCTGAAGGAGAATTACTCACCGAAACTATGATCTATAACGGTTCTTTCTTAATTGATTGGGATAAGGAACCCGAGTTTGCTGCCGCTGTCGAAGCTCTCGATCACCAATTTGAAAATCGCCTCCGAATCCGCTACAACGATTTCACTGCTCCCTATAATTTTGTGAATGTAGATCGAGAATAGAGATTGGTGACTCTACAGATAAACTTCTACTTGAAGTTTATCAACAAGATTTACAAGGGGATTGAATAATTCCGCTTATCGACAATGCGATAATGCGATCGCTCTAACAAATAAAACTTTCAATGTGGTTCGTTTGTCCCTGATTTTTTATGCTGTCTTTGAAAGGCACAGTAGGAATACAATTCAGGTAAAGCGGATAGAAGGGGTTAAAGTAGAATAAAGCGCGTAAAAGCAGGCAAGCAAAATATTGAACTGGTGGGACAAAAATTTTGCAAGTAGTGAGTTAGAAGATGATAGACTAAACGACAGAAATATTTAATCGGCAACAAACTAAGTCAAGGATTTAGGGAAGTGTTGCCAGTGATATCTATAAAGTGGCTCTGAGTTAAAAAGAGCTTATTAGTTTTCGATCATGTCAAAACAGAGTTTAGCAAGATCATGGGATCGCACAGTCGAATGACCTGTGAAGCCCAATAACAACAAGAAGTTGTCTAGTACTTAGGATGTACAAGCCATATAGATTATGGCAAAATCTGCATAATTTGATATTTACTTGAGATAAACATAACTTTAGCGTATAACTTACGTATAACTTACGTATAACTTACGTATAACTTATAATCATTGTATTTATATAAGGTTTTCATTAATAATAGCTCTCAAGAAAATAAATTTAATATTCAGTTGCAAGGCATATATCAAATTTGCATAGTAAACATTTTTGCATAGTAGATATTAACGAGTAACTGAATGTTTATTTCTTTCTCGACTGACTTCCGATTCCTCATATAGTTGTTCTTTGTCTGACGAGGCATACAAGGATAATGCTGTATAAGGCTTTAAGCCCTCTAGTTTATACCTCACGAAAGCAAAAAACGCTGTATTCTATTTTATAGAAGAGGTTCTATTATGAATGATTCATCTAATAACAAACGGTTTGACCACCTTGAGTTCTATGTAGGAAACGCCAAACAAGCAGCACATTACTATTCTAGCTGTTTTGGCTTCAAGAACACAGCTTATTGTGGACTAGAGACAGGCGAACGTAAAGTAAGCTCTTTCCTAATGGAACAGGGAGATATCCGTTTTGTTTTGAGCTCATCATTCATCCCAGACCATTCGATTTCTCAAAGCATCATGAAGCACGGAGATACAGTTGCTATTGTTGCTCTTGAAGTTCTTGATGTAGTTGCTGCATACAATCAGGCAGTTTCGCATGGTGCTGTTAGCTACATTCCACCAACTGAACAAGATGATGAGTATGGTGTATTTAAATTTGCAGCTATTCATGTTTATGGTGATGTATTAATCAAATTTGTAGATCGCAGTGAATATTCTGGAGCTTTTGCACCAGGATTTGTTGCACGTCCCTCCAGCCCCTCTAACTCCGTAGGATTGAAGCACATCGATCATGTTGTTGGTAACGTCGAAGAAGGTGCAATGGATCGATGGTGTGATTTCTTTGTTGAAGCCCTCGGCTTTGATATGCATATGCACTTCGATGATCGTGCTATCTCAACAGAATATTCTGCCTTAATGTCAAAAGTATTGAAATGTAATGGTAAAACCTTCCTAAATATAAATGAGCCAGCTATTGGCAAGCGCAAATCTCAGATTCAAGAATTTCTGGATTTCCATTATGGTCCTGGGATTCAGCATATTGGTCTCTGTACTGATGATATTGTGCAAACAGTTGTTCAGCTCAAAAAAGCTGGAGTTGAGTTTCTCCCTATCCCCAAGGCTTACTATGAAAACTTGGAAAATTGGGTCATAGAAACAGGGCTTCCTGTGGAAAAACTAGCAGAGCTAGGAATTCTAGTGGATCGAGATAGTGATGGTTATCTACTACAGATTTTCACTAAGCCAGTAGGCGATCGCCCAACGCTATTTTTTGAAATTATTGAGAGACACGGATCAAAAGGATTTGGAGCAGGAAACTTTAAGTCTTTATTTGTTGCTCTTGAAAACGAACAAGCGCGACGTGGAAATTTATAAGTCGCTTAGACATAATTAGATATCAGAGTCAAAACCTATGGAATATGCACGGCATGTTCTATAGGTTTTTTGTTTTATATTTAATTGCACCCAATAACTTATAAGCCATTAATAATATAGTTTGTTCTTTATTAACTAATGCCTTTCGATAGTATTTTTGTTTCGAGTATTTAGCTTTCTTTACTTGTACAATTATCGCTACATTCAGTGCCTTGCATTTTTTTAGAGTCAATCAACCTTTTAAAAGCTTGTATCGTAAACCTTTTAAAAAGTTGATTGTAATATATGAAACTTTAAGTTAATGTAAAGTATAGACAGATTAGTAATTACCCCCAAAAATTGCTTATGTTGATCCA
>NZ_JACJQY010000028.1 GCF_014696925.1 Phormidium tenue FACHB-1050
TTGCTCTTGGGGTTACTCTCTATAAATTCAGTTAATTCTTCCAAGTCTTTTCTTTGATTTCTTCTTCTCTATTTTTCCACAACTCATTTAGGATTGCTATAGCAAAAAAAAAGAGTTAGCTAATACAAACTAAAGCCCAAGAATCGAGGGGCGGCGATTCGCGCCGCCCCTCGATTCTTGGGCTTTATGTCCTAAGCAAAACTTGCTTTGCTATATCGTCAAATCTCGTCACCGCCATCTCTGAAAAACAAGAAAAATAAGACCATACAACTTGTATTTTGATTTGTCCTTGATACAGGTGGCTATAGCTAGCGCTTATCAGTCTAGTTATACCAAATCATAAAATGGCTACGCCATTTTGTGATTTTAAAACCCTTACAAGGTTTAGTTTTTAATTCGCAAAAGTGTTGACACACTTTCGTGAATTGGTATTAAGTATGAGTTTGCCCCACCAGCAATTCTCATTATGAAACTGATTTTGGTGTGTTTCCAGCGCCGAGGGCGCTGGAAACACACCAAAATCAGTTTTGTTTCTCCGCTGAAGGCGGAGAAACAAAACTCTGTACCTCGCTTGCTTGTAAAGTGCTATAGCTTATGAAATAAACTTTTCGTTCTTTTCACGATCGCTTTCTTCGTTAAAATTCCCTGCGAAGGACTGAATAATAGAGCTAATAGGAAAAGCCCTGAAATAATCAAAACGATCGCACTGCCCGAAGGAACGTTTTGATAATAGCTAATGTACATACCGCTAACACTAGCAATAACACCAAACAAGGCTCCTAGCAACATCATTAGGTGTAATTCCTTCACTAATAGGTAGGCTGTGGCAGCGGGTCCAGTGAGGAGTGAAACCACTAACACCACGCCGACCAATTGCATACTAGCAATAATCGTGAGGGTGATGCCTGCCATCAGTCCAAAGTGAATGAAATGGACAGGTAATCCCATTGCTTTGGATGCTAATGGATCGAAGCAGTAGAAGATTAATTCACGGTAGAAGATGATTACACAAGCTAAGACAGCGATCGCAATAATCAACGTTCGCCATAGGTCAGCAGTGGTCACTCCCAAAATATCGCCAAATAGAAAACTATGCAGATCTAATTTGCTTTTAAGGGTAGTAATTAACATGACACCCAATGCTAAAAATCCAGAAAACACCAGCGCCATCGCCGTATCAACTTTAATTTTGGAATGGGTCTGAATCCAAGCCACGACAAAGGTGCTAATCGTACCTGCGATGAATGCCCCCAGAAAAATATCCATGCCAATGTAAAAGGCGATCGCCAGTCCTGGCAAGACTGCATGGGCGACAACATCACCTAAAAGCCCCATGTGCTGCACGATCAGATAACTTCCAATTACTGCCGATAGAATCCCAATGAGAATACCAATCGCGATCGCATTTCGCATAAACTCAAAGCCCAAAGGCTCTATTAACCAATTCAACATAATTTTTATTCCTAAAATATGAACTTAAACGGCGCTTCGCGCCGTTTAAGTTAGATGAGTTCTTTTTGCATCAAAATCACGCTATCGCCATAGGCGCGTTTAATATTCTGGGTGGTAATCACAGTATCGCGATCGCCATCGGCAATTAGTTCTTTATTCATTAGCAATAGGCGATCGTAATTATCTAAATTGGAACCAAGATCGTGAGTGATTACTAACAGAATTTTGCTTTGGGATTTTAATTCGGCAAATACATCAAAAATTACCGCCTCCGTTTTCTTATCGACACCCACAAATGGCTCATCGAAAAACAGTAATTCTGCTTCTTGGGCGATCGCCCTTGCTAGAAATACTCTCTGTTGTTGACCGCCTGATAACTCACCAATTTGGCGATCGCGTAGTTCCCACATACCAACACGCTGAAGTGCAGATTTGACAATGCTCTCGCAGTGACAGCCTGTCTTTTTGATCCAGCCTAGCCAATTACGATGACGGGTACGCGCCATCATCACCGCGCCCCAAACCGTCACAGGAAAATCCCAATCCACCTGCGATCGCTGCGGTACATAAGCAACAGTCCGCAGTTGTCGATACAAAGCCCGCGATCGATAGCGCACATGACCATTACTAGCAGGTACTAATCCCAGAATTGCCTTAAAAATCGTACTTTTGCCAGCACCATTAGGACCAATCACCGCCACCATCTGCCCAGAAGCGATCGCAAAGCTGACATCCTCCACGGCTTTGACATCGTGATAGCTGACTGCTAAATGCTTAACTTCTAGCATATTTTTTGTTTGCAACTAAATGTAGGATTAGAGTGATAATGATTATCATTCTAAGTATATAATCAAATTACCTTAGCGCCATATTTTCGTCCCATGTCCATCGATCTGTTCCCCAAAAAACCTGCCGTTAGTGCCGAACAGTCGCAGCAGGTCAAGGATTGGCTATATGAAATCTTGCGGATTGATCACCAAACGGTTATTTCTCTTAGTCAATTACAATGCCAAGATTCTGGATGTCCGCCCATTCAGACGGCGATCGCGATTATGACTAGCCCACATCGGATCATTCGGATTCACAAAGCAATTTCCGATATTACTTATGCTGATGTGGTACAGGTGATCGCTGTAAAAATTACAGTTTAAGCAAGTTATAAACTCACTATTTCAAAAAAAATGCAAACTCTTCAACTTGATATTCCTAAACGGGGAATGCCTGTGACAATTGTTACGGGATTCCTCGGCAGTGGCAAAACGACACTTCTCAATCAAATCCTTAAAAACCGTCAGGATTTGAAAGTGGCGGTTTTAGTGAATGAATTTGGCGACATTAACATTGATGGGCAGTTACTTGTTGATATTGAAGATGGCATGGTGGAGCTAAGCAATGGTTGTATTTGCTGCACGATCAATGACAGCTTAGTTGATGCGGTATATAACGTTTTAGAACGGCAAGAGCGAATTGATTATATGGTGATCGAGACAACTGGCGTTGCTGATCCTCTGCCGATCGCCTTAACTTTTTTGGGAACAGAGCTAAAGCATTTTACGCGCCTTGATTCCATTCTCACAGTGATAGATGTAGAGACTTTTACTTCCGAACATTTTAAAAGTGAGGCAGCACTGAGTCAGGTGGAATATGGCGATATTGTGCTGTTGAACAAAACTGATTTAGTTCCTGAAGAGCAAGTTGAAGAGCTAGAAGAGTACCTCCGCAAGAAGAAATCCAAAGCGCGAATTTTGCGATCGCAATATGGAGAAGTTCCATTACCCCTAATCCTAGATGTAGATCTAGCCCAAACTAGTGTTTATCAACAAGTAGAGAAAGAGGATGAGATTCATCAACATGAGCATCACGAACACCATGAACATCATCATCACAACTCTGATCATTTAGCCAATGATGGATTTATCTCTGTCTCGTTTCAAAGCGATCGCCGATTTGATCTAGACAAGTTCACCCATTTCCTCGACAAGGTAATGCCTAACGATGTATTTCGAGCTAAGGGTGTTCTTAGTTTTGTATCTCAAGACTTGCGGTTTATTTTTCAGCTAAGTGGAAAGCGCTACGAATTAAATTATGACCATCGGAAGAAACCTATTGATAATCAATTAGTTCTTATTGGCAGAAATCTTGATGCCCAAATGCTTCAGAGGCAATTACAGGAATGCTTGGTATAGTTTGTTTTAACAATATAAAATCTAAAGAATGTCTGATAACTGGATTGAAAATTTGAAATATGATGCGGGAGGATTAATCCCTGCGATCGCTCAAGATCATCAAGATGGAACAATTTTGATGATGGCATGGATGAATCGTCATGCGCTGGAATTAACAATTTCAACTGGTGAAGTGCATTATTGGAGTCGATCTCGTCAAGAGCTATGGCATAAAGGCGCAACTTCAGGGCATATTCAAAAGCTCAAAAAGCTCTACTACGATTGCGATCGCGATGTAATTCTCGTCAAAATCGAGCAGATTGGCGATATCGCCTGTCACACTGGTGCAAGAAGTTGTTTTTTTACAGAAGTTCCAGTATGAACATTTAACAACTAATGAATGACCTAATTGTTGATTTTGTCAGTGCTGGCACAATGTGATCGCTACGATATTACCCCACAAAACCCTGCTGCCCGTCAACTTCGTAACATCTCTGCCCGACACAGCGATTTCTGTCTGGACAATTTTGCGGCGGCGATGAGTTAGACGCTCAAACCAGCATAAGTGTTTATTAGGAATATCAATAAAACAACTAACTACGCCCTAACTACGCCTTATGAAATCATAAGCTCTTGAGTATACTGAACTTTTGCTCTTTGTTTAAAGCTGTCAAAATTAATAACTGATGATTTTGTAGCAGCTTCCCAAACCTCATTAACGATTTCTGTCAGTGCTGGCAATACAAGTAAAGTGTATTGCCCTACACCTTTGTTACTTCTACCTCCAACCTTCATCGCAGAAGGCATTTTTTCTGGAAAATCTTGCCAGTCTTGCTGAATCCAAAATACTTCATCATCTACTACAACAAGCTGTTTGTACCTTAAATTATCGTCAAATCCACTTTTGTTCAGAAATTCTACTATTTTGCGGACGGTCTGAAGTGATATTTCTTGCCGAAGGTGCTTGATTGCCCGAATTTCCAGAATTTGTTCCCAAGTATAGATAACGGTAGGCTTTCGAGACTTGCCAATCCTTTGAGGTATTACAAGCTCTTTCATCTCTAAATACTGGAGTCGATTTGATGTAGTTTCAGTAAGAGCTAGTGTCTCTGTTCGTGTAAAACCTTCTATAAGAGCCATAAGTTGAAGGGCAGCATTAATGTATTATCTTTTGACAAGTTTATAATACATTTGATTAGAATTTACATTTAAAGTGATATTATCTTTGTAAAATAGCTTTAATCTAGATAGCTAAACTAAATCTTGAATTTTTAAGAAATAGCTCATTGATTATTTAATTTAAGTTGATCTTGAGTGCAATTGGTTTGGAATTATGTCGCAGTCTGGGATGCTAGAACTAGCTCACAAAAAACTTTATTGGCCGAAACCTGATCAGATCTGGGAACCTAGTGGATCTGGTCCAAAGGTTTATGCTCAATTAGCTAAAGAAAAAATCGGGGAGAAAATCAAGCGGGAATTCCCAAAAGATGCCAAAGGTGTAAAAGTTAGTGTATTAGCAGCTAACCCAGATGGTGATGAAACAGAAGCGCCAATTGCTATCGTCTGCCAGTTTAATAGACCTATCTCTTCAGCAGTAATTAAAGAAGTACATAGATTAGCGTGGAGCTTTAGTCGGGCGCGATCGCTAATTACAATAGAACCTAGCTTAATTCGAGTCTGGTCGTGCTGTGAACCTCCAACAGAAAAAGGAGAACTTAAAGCGGTTGCAACTGTAACTAAGGCTCATCTTTCTGAACAAGCTAACCCTTCTGACCAAGCAGCAAATGCTCTGCAATGGGTTGAATTAGTTTCTGGGAATTTTTTCCAGAATCATGAAAATCGCTTTAAGAGAAGCGGTGCTGCTGACCAAATGCTATTGGATAATCTCAAACAAGTTCGACAACAGCTTGAGACCGATGGTTTGGATGTTGAAACTATCCATGATTTATTAGCAAGGATTATTTTTATCCAGTTCCTATTTCAGAAACAAGATTCTAAAGGTGAACCTGTTCTGAATGAGAGGATTTTGCAAGATTTACATTCACAAGGAGTTTTATCTAAATCTTATAGGGAATTATCTGAGATTCTTGATAATTTTGATGATACTTACCATCTTTTTCGTTGGCTGAATGACAAGTTTAATGGCGATCTATTTCCTGGGAAAGGCGAAACAGAAGAAGAACGTGAGGCTGAATGGCAAGAAGAAATACAAAAAATTAGAGTAGAAGAAAACCGATATCTAAAAAAGCTTGCAGATTTCGTCAGAGGCGATCTGAAGATGCAAGATGGGCAACTTTGCTTATGGAAGTTCTATTCTTTTGATGTCATTCCCCTTGACTTTATTAGCAGTATTTACGAAGAGTTTGTTAATAAAAAAGCAGGAGAAGGTGTTCACTATACTCCAGAATATATTGTTGATTTTATCTTAGATGGTGCTCTTCCTTGGGATGAAACAGAATGGGATCTCAAAATTTTAGATCCTGCTTGTGGTTCTGGCATCTTTTTGGTAAAAGCTTTCCAGAGATTGATTTACCGATGGGAATTAGCTCATGATAATGAAGGAATTCCAGCAAACGTTTTAAGGAATTTACTTGTCAACAATATATTTGGTGTTGATATTGATAAAGAAGCGGTTAGGGTTGCATCGTTTAGTCTCTATATGACGATGATAGATAGTATTGATCCTCTGAAATATTGGGAAAATCAAGTTCGGTTTCCTCGGTTAAGGAATCAAAGACTAATTCATTCAGATTTTTTCGCAGAAGACATAGAAGGATTTCGTACCGATCAAGATGCTGAAACTTATGACTTGGTTTTGGGTAATGCACCTTGGGGCAATGGGACGCTTACACCCTTAGCGTCTGAATGGCAAAAAAGAGATAAAGGTCGGTGGTTTGTTCCTGACAAAAATATTGGTCCGCTATTTTTACCCAAAGCGGCTGTTTTGACCAAGCTAGGTGGGCAGATATCGATGATGCAACCTGTATTCATACTGATTTTGAGTCAACTAGGTACTGCAAAGGAGTTTAGGAATAATTTGTTTTCAGAATTTTGTGTGGAAGAGATTATTAATCTAGCAATTTTACGCTTTGAGATTTTTAAAAATGCAATTTCTCCAGCTTGTATTATTACTCTTTCTGTACAAAAGCCTGATATCGAACATTCAACTGTTTATATATGCCCTAAGCCTAATTGTAGCAATGAAGATAACTACTATATAAAAATTGAGCCACAAGATATTAACACCATATATTTACAAGAAGCTATATGGCAACCTTTGGTATGGACTGTCTTAATGTGGGGAGGTAGGCGAGATTTAAATCTGATACAACATTTAGCTAGACATGAAAGCTTATCTAAGTATGAAAAAAAAGGTCTTGTAAAAACGCGGCAAGGTGTAATTCCAGGAGATAGGAAAAAGTATCAAGAAGAACTACTTGGAAGAAGAAGAATATGGAAAGCCAAGTTCCCTCAAAATACTTTTCTGAAGCTAAATGCTGAAGATATACCTATTAATAACGATCCAATGACTCACTCAAGAGATTCAACGGATTTCTCAGCGTTTGAAATTCCACAGCTTATTCTCAAACAGAGTTGGCAGGCTTCAAGTAAGCGATTTCAAGCTGCTATTATTGAACCTGATGAACATAGTCATCGAGGTGTGATTTGTTCTGAAACTTGTGTGAGTGTGCATATACCTAATGATCATGCAGATCTCCTTAAGACTGCGTGTCTAATTTATAACAGTAGAATAGCAGTATATTACTTATTTCTATTAAATGCTTCTTTCGCTTCTGAGCGCCCAAAAGTTACTGTGGGGAACTTGTTAAGTGTACCAATTGTACAAAGAGAAGGATTAGATTTAGATATTGTCAAAACTTATAATGATATTGACAGAATTGCGGGTGAATTATTTGCTCTTAAAGATAGTGAATATGTATTAATTAATGATCTTATAAACTACACACTGGCAGACTTTAAAGGGGATAAATTTTCTCCAGGAAGACTGAAAACCCAACGTTTTGGGCAAGCTTTACTTGATAATAACGAAGAACCAGAACTTAAAGAATATTGCGAATATTTTTTTCGTGTAATTAAAGGTGGATTTGGACAGGATAAGAAGGTTTGTGCAACTATTTTTCAGGAAGCAACAAATTATCATCTCCCTGTTAGGTTAGTAGCAATATATCTAAATAAGTCGATTCATGACGGGATCAAGATAGAAACTATTAATTCTCAACACTTACTCAGTAGATTAGAGCAACTGAATAAGTTATTTATGGAGCAACCTAATTCTGATAATGGAGGAATTTTTTATCAACGTGTAGCCAGAATATATACCTCAACTACTTGGAATGGTGAGCAAGTACCAACAATATATTTGGTTAAACCAGACAAAATTCGTTACTGGACTCGTTCTATGGCTTTGCGTGATGCGGATGAAGTTGCCGCAGATATAATGCTTGGAAGGAAAGAGTTGATTAGAGAAATAGAAGTGGTAGCTCTATAACATTATGAGTAGGAGAAGAACAGCATCCCAAACGATAGGTGAAGCAAGGTATCCTGATAATCCCGATTTTGTCGAGTTGGCTAAAATATGGAATCCTGCTGCTACCTCAATTCTTTTAAATTTAATTTGGCAAGGCTATAACCTATGTTTCCAAGAAATTTTGTCAAGAGTTGACGTATTACAGTCAGATGATCAACTAGAACGAGAACTTACTCAAATTCTCGATTTATATATTCGTAAAGGTATGCAAGGATTTGAGCCTTTTATTTTACAACATGAGTCATACGAGATGGAGCTACGGGGAGCATATCGACCTAGACAATACGATTTAGCATTTGTATGGTTTGCAAACCCCAAAATAAAGTATCCTTTGGAGGCTAAAGTATTGCGCTCAGACATCTCTGTTAATGAATATGTTAATGAGATTACAAGTAACTTTCTTACCTGCCAATACTCCCCTTTTTCAAGTGAAGGAGCAATGCTTGGATATTTGCTTCAAGGAAATCCTGCAACAGCATTTAAAAATATTGCAACATCAGTTCCCTGTACTTTATCAGATCATCCCGATTTTATAGGACGTGATCACAAGATTTCAGATCATCAGCGTGTAGTTCCAGAAGATAAAACTTATCCCGACAAATTTCGCTGTCATCATTTGCTTTTACAATTGAGCAAGGAAACCAATGTTAAACAAGCATCTAGAAAAAGAAAAAGTCAAAAAAAATTGAGCGATTAGAAATCTTGCAATCTAGACTTAGCTTTTGTTGATTGGCTGAAAATTTATTCTATGAATTAGTTGACCTAATCGTAGATTTAGTCAGTGCTGGCACAATGCGATCGCTTGCCATTCTTGCGCCAGAAATATTTCTTGCTGTTGGTCCCACACGCAAAGCAGCTAGACCTCCCATGATAAATAAATCGCAGCCATGCCATCGCAAATGTTCGTCAAGAATTGGAAATCCGTTAACGAGGGGTCGGGGAGAAGCTAAAATTGCTGAAACTCGATCTAGATTATGGATTAGAGGATTACCCATGAAACCTCTTTTTCAATTCCAAAGCGGCTAACTCCTGCTCTCTCACTTGACCTATTCGCAAACCATCCACCAAACACAACATTTCATAAAACCGAGAATCCTGATCTACAACCTCTGGCACAGAACGGTATAGGGGCTTAATTCCCAAACCTTTGATTTTTCCTTGAGGAGAAGCCCAAACATATACACTGTTATCGCTGATCATCAATAGACTTTTTAGCGGTTCCGCCGAATGTGCCGTAGGTACACCGCGAACTGGACTACCTACTTTCGCCGCAAAAACATATTTCAGTCCATGAACTAAAAATTCCTCTAAAGCTCCTTTGAGTACAATTCTTTTTTTCACATTATATAAATGACATTCCTCACAACGCTGAAGAGAATCATGGACAACCGAAGTGCTAGTTTTCAAACTTTCCGCTAACTCTGCATAAGTCCACCCTGAATTTACGCAGTAAACCTTAAGCAGTATGACGATATCTTGAGGCTTGAGCATAAATTAACTTTGTCTAAACTTGCATTTATTCTATATTCTCGAATCACGAATATAACAGATCTCACCTTTGATTTGGCAAACAATGTAGTAAGATTGTATAGAATGATAATCATTATCACTTTATTGCTAAATGTCTATGCCTGTCGTCAAAGCATTAACTCAGAAAGATCTATCTGCTCAAGTATTGGCGATCGCAGGAGCAGTGGGAATTGGCAAAACTGGTTGGATCTTTCAGCAAATTGAGCAAATATCTGCACCAGTTGTTTATTTCTGTCCTAGTGCTGGTAATGTTCCCATCGATCCAACTTGTCTTATCGCAGAATTTCCCCATGTGCAAATTTTCGCCGATGGGCAGGAATTAGAACTGATTGAAAAAGTAGAGCAGGGCGCGATCGCTTTTATAGAGTTGGGCTTTCACTTAGATTTGCGATCGGGCGATATGCTGCTAGATACTCTTGCCGATCGCCATGCTTGTAGACGGATTGCCCTTGTTCCCTCTGAGTTAACCAGTTCTGAATGGCATGACTGGGCGAATGAAGTAATAGAAGTCAAATATAATTTAGATTTACATGATTTGCAGATCTGGCGATCGCCCTTTACAGGACAGGTTTTTGATCCTTCAAGTTTGAATGTCTTATGGTACGAAATCACCCAAGGTGCTTATGGAGAAGTGACGCGAGTGAAAGGGATTTTTGATCTGTTTGACGGTAGAGCTTTTCATCTTGATTTTGTCGCAGGTATGGAAGATAGCCTCTATTTACCCCTTGATGTCCCGCTTTGGTTGGATGGTCGCCCTGAACGCTTTAGTGGAATTGAAGTCGTTGGGCGCAATCTCGATGGTAAGGCGATCGCGCAGTGCATTATCGATTGCTGCCTGTCCGAAGAAATCATGCTCCATTATCAAAATCAAATCAAACAATCGCGCCAACAATCAAGCCAAATGGCAGCGTAAATCCTATAAAAGTTGGTCAGGCAAAGCCTGACCAACTTTACCTACCTAACGGAATAAATCACAAAATGAAAATCGCTGTAATGTCTTGCATTCATGGCAACTATGAAGCCCTTGATGCAGTTTTGAGAGATATTGACCATCAAAAAGCCGAAAAAATCTTCTGCTTAGGCGATCTCGTTGGTTATGGACCTTTTCCCAGTAACGTCGTGGAAATGGTGCGATCGCTCGATATTCCCACGACACAGGGATGCTGGGATGAGGATATTGTAGAAGGATTGAATTCCTGTGAATGTAGCTATCCATCGATGCTTGCCGAAAAGCGCGGGCGGCTTGCCCATGAATGGACAAATGAGCATATATATCCTGAGACAAAGGAATATCTAGCTGCTTTACCGAAAGTGATTAAGCATGACAATCTCGCTTTTGTGCATGGCAGTCCGCAAAGTCAGCATGAATATCTTTTGCCAGAACTAGATGGATTTATTGCCCTAGAGAGAGTTCTCTCGACGGGAGCCGATATGCTCTTTTGTGGACATACTCATGTGCCTTATGTGCGAACCTTAGATGCAGGTAAATTACGCCTCTTGGTGAGAACTGGTACAGAGGTTCCAGAAGCAGAAATGCGTGAATTTAATGCACCCTTAAAACGAATCGTCAATGTTGGCTCAGTCGGTGAGCCGCGTCATGGTCGCCCCAATGCCACCTATGTGATCTATGACACCGATAGCGATCGCGTTACCTTGCGGGAAGTGGAATATGACTATCAAAAAACCTGTGCAGCAATTATTGAGAGAGGTTTACCACCAATTTTTGCATGGCGCTTAGCTAAGGGTTTAGAATTTGCCGAACGTGCTGATGATGCTTCTCATTTATGCGAGAGAGGTGTGTAGATGTCATATTGGGCAATTTTAAGCGGTATCGAAGCTAATCTCACGGCTTACGAAGCAGTGCTAGAAGATATTAAGCGACAGGTTCCGAAAGTTACCGAATTGTATATTCTTGGTGATGTGATTAATGCGACTACTGCTAGTGAGAAGGTCGTAGAGAGGATTCGCAATCCCCGTATTGGTGAGCTAGTGCCGCAGGTTTGTAAAGGCTGGTGGGAAGAGCAAGTAATGATGCTGCATGGATTCGTTCCCGATCTTGAGCCAAATCCTTTGGTAGAAAAATATGGCGCGGCTGGGGTAAAAGCTCTTTGGGACAGTATTTCCAAAGAAACTGTGGAATGGATTAGCAATCTCCATTTTGCCTTCATGGAATTTGATTGTCTATTAGTACATGGCAGTAGTTTGAGTGTGTTTGAAGAACTCACGCCTGAAAGTTCACCTTTACTACTTTTAGATCGAATTGCACGGAGTAATGCTAATCGTCTATTTTGCGGACGTTCTGGGCAAACCTTTCGCTATCAGATTAAGGATGGTTCCCTCAATTCCCATGTGTTAACCCTTGATGGTGCAGAGGCTTTGGAGACTTTTAATACTAGCGATCGCCTTGCGATCGGTGTTGGTAATGTTGGCGGTACTCCTAACCAAGCGACTTATACCATCTATAGCCCTAATACTGACATCGTAAAATTTCGTACAGTGCGGTATGGCAAAAGTAAAGGCTTTGGAAAAACTTGAGAACAGTATGTGGTCAAGAATGTTATGATCCAAATATGATAATGATTATCATTTTTAAAATCAAACAATGTCTCTAAAATTCTGAAAAATTATGTTCAAGCAATTTTCCAAATCCATATCAAAAGCGATCGCTATTTCTGCGATCGGGATTCTACCTAGTGCCGTATCCAGTGTGTCGGCTCAATCTATCCCTCCAAACAAAGATGTCATTGGACAGAACGTTACATCAGTTTCGCAACTAAGCGATGTAAGACCCACCGATTGGGCTTTTACGGCTCTGCAATCCTTAGTAGAACGCTATGGCTGTATCGCAGGATATCCCGATCGCACCTTTCGCGGTAATCAAGCCACCAGTCGTTATGAATTTGCGGCGGGGCTAAATGCTTGTTTAGATAAAATCAATGAGATTATTTCCGCAGGGCTTGCCGATAAAGTTGGGAAAGAAGATCTTGCCACATTACAAAAACTGCAAGAGGAATTTGCCGCCGAACTAGCCACATTGCGCGGTCGGGTGGATGCCCTAGATGCTAAAACCGCCAAATTGGAAGCACAGCAGTTCTCTACTACCACGAAACTAGAAGGTCAAGCGATCGCGGCTGTTTCGGCAGGAACTTCAGGCTCTAATTTCCTTTTGGACTCAACAGGAACACCGACTACCAATGCTGGTAAGGTCAATACAACTGTGATCAGCCGAGTACGTCTGAACTTTAAGACGAGTTTCACAGGTGAAGATTTACTGCTCACACGTATCGAGCTTGGCAATGGTGGCACAGGACTAGGCAATTCTCTTGAGGCTCCTGAGAGCTTATTAGGGTTCACAGGATTTGGGAATAGTTCTAAATTTGATTACAGTGGCGTTGGCACTACGGCAACACTCAATCGCTTACGATACGATTTCCCGATTGGTAAAGATATTCAAGCTTCAATTGGCACAAATATGTCACTGAATGATCATCTGGATGCCAATAGTTTTGCCAATGATGAGTCGGCAGACTTTTCCAGTGGGATGTTTATCAATAATCCTTTGATTTTGCCTGTGAATGATGGTGCTGGAGCCGCGATCGCTTGGAATTTTGGTGGTAGTGCTTTCACTCTAAGAGCAGGTTATGTCGCTCAGAATGCGAGTCTTCCGACCTCTGACGGAACGATCAATCGTGGCTTATTTGGCGATCCCTATCAAGGTACAGTTGAGCTAGAGTTTGCGCCGAAAAATGCTGAAGATGCTAGTCCCTTTGCAATTCGTCTGCAATATACTCGCGCCTCGGTAAATAATCTGGACTACAACACAGGCGGCGTAAATCTTGAGTGGGCATTTAATAAAGCTGTAGCCGTTTTCGGACGCTATGGATTCGGCAATATCAGTAATCGCGGTACTGCCATTTCTGCCGCACTTCCTAGCTATACAACTACAGCCAATGACTCTCTAAGTCCCCAGACTTGGTCTGCGGGTTTTGCTTTTCCTGATTTGTTTAAGGAAGGGGCGATGGCAGCGATCGCGGTTGGACAACCTTTCATTGAGAACCAAGTGGGTAATGCTACTCAAACCAATGTGGAACTGTTCTATCGCTTCCCTATCTCTAACAATATCAGCATCACTCCAGACTTACAGTTTATCTTCAATCCCAATAACAACAGCAACAATAGCACCATCACTGTCGGCACATTGAGAACTGTGTTTACTTTCTAGATTTGCTCCTTAACTTGACTTTCCTAACAAATCCTAAAAAAATCAATGATCACCAACACACAAATTCCCGTCACCGTCCTCACAGGCTACCTCGGCGCAGGAAAAACCACATTACTTAATCGCATTCTCACCCATGAACATGGTAAAAAAGTTGCTGTCATCGTCAATGAATTTGGCGAAGTGGGCATCGATCACAAATTAGTGGTCAATGCCGATGAAGAAATCTTTGAGATGAATAATGGTTGTATTTGCTGCACTGTGCGCGGTGACTTGATTCGGATTATTACAAACTTAATGCGCCGCCGTGACAAGTTCGATCATCTAGTCATTGAAACTACGGGACTCGCTGACCCTGCCCCCGTAATTCAAACCTTCTTTGTTGATGAAGATGTCAGTGCCAAAACAAAGCTAGATGCAGTAGTCACCGTCGTTGATGCTAAACATATCTCTCAGCATTGGGATGCGGAAGAAGCTCAGGAACAAATTGCTTTTGCGGATATTATTCTGCTCAACAAAACTGATTTGGTCAGTGAAACAGAACTATTAGAACTAGAACAACGCATTAAATCCATGAACTTAATGTGTAAAATCTATCGCACGCAAAACTCAGAGATTGAAATGGATGCAGTTTTAGGTGTTGGTGCATTTCAGCTAGATCGGGCTTTGCAAATCGATCCTGAGTTTCTTGGCGAAGATGCCCATGAGCATGACGACACGGTGAAATCTGTGGCGATCGTTGAAGAGGGTGAACTCTATTTACCTAAAGTCAATGCTTGGATTAGCGACCTATTAAGAGAGCAAGGCGTTGATATTTTCAGGATGAAAGGTATTCTCAATATCAAAGGAATTGATGAGCGCTTTGTGTTTCAAGGTGTGCATATGTTGTTTGACGCTACCCGCGATCGCCTATGGAAACCCGATGAGCATCGCCATAATGAACTCGTATTCATCGGACGAAACCTTGACTCAGTAAAGTTAAAATCAGATTTTCTTGCTTGTATGTATTGATTGATAAAGCATCGCAAAGCAATGCTTTTACTGTTTTGTCTCCCAGCAAAAGTTCAATCCACGCCCCCCTGCTTAGTATTTGCTTAACTCAGATCTTGCACCATTTTAGAAGAAACAGTCCACTAGTTTTGGATGACAAGAAACCTGTAAATGCACAGATCCCCGACTTTTTCTAGGCAAGCAAAGGCAACTTACAAATTCACAAAAAAAGTCGGGGATCTCAAACTCGCGCTTTTTAAATAGGTTCTACTTTTTTGATAGTGGTTGATATAAAATATATTGAGCATACTGCGGTTTACAAATAAGCGATCGCGATTATGTCTGCACAGTTCCAAATCCACAAAGACACCATTGACCAAGTAAGTCAAAGGGCAGACATCGTAGATATCGTCTCCGAGCGTGTTGTGCTACGCAAAAGTGGGGCGAATTTTCGGGGAGCTTGCCCTTTTCACAATGGCACAAACGCTACAGCGCTGACGGTGAACCCATCACGGCAGATGTATCACTGCTTTAACTGTGGGGCAGCAGGTGGGGCGGTTAAGTTTTTGATGGAGATCGATAAGCGATCGTTCTCTGACGTAGTTTTGGATTTAGCGAAACGTTATAACGTTCCTATTCAAACTGTCGAACCCGAAAAAGCAAAGGAAATTCAGCGTCAAATCTCCCATCGCGATCGCCTCTATGAAGTGATGGCTTTGACGACAAGTTTTTATCAACATGCGCTCTATGCACCACAGGGAAGGCAGGCTCTTGCCTATCTTGTCGAAAAGAGACAAATGAGCAAAGAGACAATCCAGAAATTTCAACTGGGTTATGCGCCTGCGGGTTGGGAAACCTTAATGGGATATCTGGTGCAGCAAAAACAGATTCCTGTCAGTTTAGTGGAAGAAGCAGGATTAATCGTTCCTCGCAAAACGGGGAATGGATTTTATGATCGCTTTCGCGATCGCTTAATGATTCCCATTCACGATACTCGTGGGCGCGTGATTGCCTTTGGTGGGCGATCGCTTGGTGATGAAGAACCAAAATATTTAAACTCTCCTGAAACGGAACTCTTTAGTAAGGGTACGGTTCTGTTTGGGATGGATAAGGCGCGAGATGCTATATCTAAGTCTGATCAGGCGATTGTCGTAGAGGGTTATTTTGATGCGATCGCTTTACATCAAGCGGGAATCGAACAGGCGATCGCCACAATGGGAGTAGCGCTTAATGCCGATCAAATGAAGCAGTTATTACGCTATAGCGAATCAAAAAATGTAATTTTAAATTTTGATGCGGATAAGGCAGGGATTACGGCGGCAGAAAAAGCGATCGCAGGTTTTAAGGAATTAGTTTTTAATGGCACAGTGCAGTTGCGAGTGTTGACGATGCCCGATGGCAAGGATGCCGATGAATATCTCAAACAACATAGTGCTGAAGCTTATCGAGATTTACTGACAAACGCACCATTATTTCTTGATTGGCAGATCGATCAAATACTTACAGGGCAAGATCTTAATCAAGCTGATCGTTTTCAAAAGAGTAGTCAAGCGATCGCGCAATTACTCAATAATCTACCCGTTGATTCCTTCTTTCGCACCCATTATATCCATACTTCTGCTCAGAAACTATCTCAAGGTAATTCCTATCTAGCTCTGCGACTAGAGCAAGACCTGCGCCGCCAATTACGGAATACGCGCTGGAATAGCAATAAACCTGCTCCTTCGTTGACAACGACCACAAATTCGCTACATATTGCCGAAACTCAACTTTTGCAAATCTATCTGCATTTCCCCCAACATCGCGCTTATCTATATCAAGAGATAGCCGAAGAAGAGAATATTGAATTTACGCAATCGAATCATCGCTATCTTTGGCAAACAATTCTCAATCTGCTTCAAGAAAACAAAACTTCTCTCGCTGCTGAAGAGCCCTATCCTGATCATTTAGTGCAGCAACTACAGATTCTCTGTGCTGAGCAAGAAGAAGTTGCCCAGCAATTGCAGCATCTGCTTTGGCTCGATGAAAATTCGCGTATTGGTTTATTACGTCCACAAATCGTGGTGAGAACTGCGATCGCTAAGATTCAATACATCATGTGTGAGAAGCATGAAAAGGACTGGTTAAGCAAATATCAAAGTATTGATGTGATTGCTAATCCCGCCTTTGGCTATGAATGTCAAGCCAAAGTTAATGAAGCAAGGCAGCGTAAAGCCGAAATTCGTAAACAGATAGAGGTTAATTATCTTGATCTCTCTGGTACTAGTACGAATGAGAAGAATGTGATTGAGTTTTGAAATTAATTTAAGTCAAAGTGTCAGGATCAACGCCAAGTTCACGTAACTTCGCTGCTAATATTTCAGCCTTTTCAGCACTCCATAACAGCAACGTTTAGTATAGCTTTGAAAGCTCTTGATTAAATTGCCTTAAATTTAAGCAGCCAGCCAATCGCACCTCCTGCAATTACTAACCAAGCCGAATTAACTTTAGGGAATTTGAGTAAAATCCCTAAACTAGCGATCGCTACCACTATTGTCCAAATATCAATTAAAGTACCGCGACCTAACTCCCAAGCTACAGCCGCCATCAAACCAATGGAAGCAGCATTAACTCCATCAAGAAAACCTGCTGTCCAAGGAGATTTGCGTAATTTGGAGACAAAGGGATTAATCAGAGGAACTAAAATAAAAGCTGGTAAAAAGATGCCAATCGTAGCAGCGATCGCCCCCAAATTTCCTGCCAATAGATAACCGATAAATGTTGCGGTAGTTAGTACGGGACCGGGGGTAAACTGTCCAATCGCGATCGCATCTAATAACTGTTGCGAAGTCAACCAATGATTGCGATCGACAAATTCCTGCTGAACAAAGGCTAATAGCACATAACCACTACCATAGAGAACTGAACCAATTTTTAGAAAGCTTAAAAATACAGCAGTCCAAGGTTTAGGCGCGATTTCGGTAGCAACAGTGCTTAAGGGAAACGGGAAAAAAGAAAAAGGAAAAAGAATGCTAGGGAGGGATTTAGGATTTTTGAGGAAGTTAAGGTTACGAACTAGGGTTACGGCGATACCTGCACCGATCATCAAAGCAACTTCGTTGACTCCGAGAAAATATAAAGCCAATACCAAAATTCCTGCGCTCCAAGTTGCGGCATTTTTTAGTCCCGATCGCCCTAATTTCCATAATGCTTGAGCAATAATCGCGATAATTACGGGCTTAACTCCATACAACAACCATCCAACTGTGGGAATAGTTTGATACTGAACATAAACAATTGCTAATCCCCATACTAATAACATTGCAGGAATAATAAAACTCGCTCCTGCGACGATCGCTCCTAATATTCCAGCCTGTTCTAATCCCACATGAATTACCAATTCAGTCGAATTAGGTCCTGGGATTAAGTTACTAATACTCAATAAATCTAGTAATTTCTCACGACTCAACCATCGACGATTCTGCACCACTTCCAACTCAATTTGAGCAACATGGGCGGCTGGGCCCCCAAAGGCGATCGCGCCAAGCTTGGCAAAAACTAAAGCTAATTCGGATAATTTGGGCTTTGTGGATAACTGGGCTTTTTGCTCTTGATCATCTAACAAAGATTCTGGTTCTAGATCTTTTTTTGTATATTCGGGCATATTTTTTTTAAATTAGGTGCGACATACTTTATTAGATCAATTAGCAATAGAGTCTTTTTAGCTCAAAAAATTCATCTAATTGTTAACTCTGATGAGCATACACAAAGCCTTATACTTTTGGCAGGTATCCCAGAATACTAAAAAGCTTTTGCCTAACTTACAGATATGGTAGATCCGCTCAAATCACAGCAAATACAACAGTTACAGACTTCAGAAAATTCTGATCTGGAGTTATGTGGTCAATCAGAACCGATGTTTTATTATTTCGCTTACGGTTCCTGTATGTGTCCTGTGGATTTGAAGCGATCGCTTGGGGAGACAGCCCATCATTATGTTGTAGGTGTGGCGCGTTTGAGTGGATATAAGCTTGGTTTTTATTATCGATCGCCCCATCGTGATTGTGGCTGCTTAGATATTGTCAAAGATGCAAATTCTTATGTAGAAGGCGTTTTGTATTGTTTACCGATGCGTCTAAGCGAGCAGCTTGATATTCGTGAAGATGTATCAAGGGGTGGCTATCAGCATGAACTGATTACAGTTACTGTTGGTCAAACTGTTTACACCAATGTCAGAACCTATAGCGTAGTCAATAAGCTATCTCGTGAACTTGCTCCCAATGATTGGTATTCCAATGTTGTTTTGCGAGGTGCTTCTACCTGTGGATTAACCGAAAAATATTTTTGGCAATTGTTTTATCATATTTACCAATTGCAGTCCTATCACAAACGCCAATACAGTTAACTATTGGTGGGCGCTTCGCGCCTACCAATAGTTAATACCTATTCCCGAAAGTATGGCAACACTTTTGGGATTTGTCTCATGTGAAATCGCCTAAATCACCTCATCCCGCACTACATTTTCTCTTACCCATTTACGAAATTCCCTTAAGGTTCCACTTTCTCCTAAAGTTAGACGCTTCTGCACATATTCCACAATTATCGCGGCTGGCAAATCAGGAAAAGATAAACTCTTTGCTATTGGCTGATACGCTCCATTTTCTAAGGCAAGAAATTCTAAGCTATAGCCATCATAGCGCCAGACTTCAGGCACAGCTAGCAAAGCATAAATTGGTAAACGGCGATCGCTTGGATTGGTAATATCCACTTCTAAAACTAAGTCGGGTGCTGGATCTTGTCCTACGATAATTACTTCTTTACCACGAATTATTGGCTCATTTTGGATGTAGTAACAAGAATCTGGCTCTGCTCCTAGCTTGAGATCGGGGATCTTCATCAGCAAAGAGCCAAGCTTTCGCAAATCAATTGCTAATTCATCAGAAAATGCTCGAATTAAATCATCAATAAACCGATTACTACCTTCATGGAGCGAGAGGGGTGACATAATTTCTAAAGTACCGTTGATGAAATGAAATAAGGTTTTACGGCGATCGCCAATATCAGCAAGTAATCGCTCAAATGTATCCCAGCTAATGTTATTCAAGATCACGCGATTTTCGGCAAGTGGTCTAACTTGCTCAGCGATCGCAGTGGAAGTTAAGTTAGTAGGTTTACTGAGTGGTGTGGCAATCATCGTAGTTTCCTATGTTTTTCAAATTCTTGTTTTTTTGCTCTTAGATTAAAGAACGTAGGCGATCGCCTTTTTCCTATTGTTTCCTCTCCCCAAGTTAATTATAGGTAGTTTTAGAAAACAAATGCTAGTATAAATATTACCTAAAATTATGCCTTAACATTTGTCCATATGCCTTTAAGTTGGAATGAGATTAAGCAAAGGGCGATCGCCTTTTCTAAGGAATGGGAAAATGAGACTTCAGAGAAGTCAGAATCTCAATCTTTCTGGAACGAATTTTTTAATGTGTTTGGCATTTCACGGCGGCGGGTGGGGAGTTTTGAGTTGCCTATTAAAAAAGCGGATAACAAACAAGGCTTTATTGATTTGTTGTGGAAGGGGACGATTTTGGTGGAGCATAAGTCTAGGGGCAAGGACTTAGATAAGGCGACACAACAGGCTAAGGATTATTTTCCCAATTTAAAGGAGCATGAGTTACCCAAGTATATTTTGGTGTCGGATTTTCACAAATTCAGGCTCTATGATTTAGATACAGATGTTAATGCAGAGTTTGAGCTAAAGGATTTTGTCAACCATGTGCATCTATTCGGCTTTATGGCGGGATATGAGAAACGGGTTTATAAGGATGAAGATCCTGTCAATATTGCGGCGGCGGAGTTGATGGGAAAACTACATGATCGCCTTAAGGAGATTGGCTATACGGGGCATGACTTAGAGGTGTATCTAGTCAGGCTGTTGTTTTGTATGTTTGCCGATGATACGGGGATTTTTAACAAGGGGATTTTTTGGGAATATATCGATCTGCATACTAAGGAAGATGGTAGCGATTTGGCGATGCACATTGCTTCGATTTTTCATATTTTGAATACACCCAATGAACGCCGCTTAAAAAATTTAGATGAGAATTTGGCGCAGTTTCCCTATGTGAATGGGAAGTTATTTGAGGAGACTGTGCAACCTGCGGCGTTTGATAAGCAGATGCGCGAGATGTTGCTAGAGGCTTGCGCGTTTGATTGGGGTAAGATTTCGCCTGCAATTTTTGGGTCGATGTTTCAGGCGGTGATGAATCAGACGGAACGGCGTAATTTGGGGGCGCATTACACTTCTGAGAAGAATATCCAAAAGTTGATTAAGCCGCTTTTTTTGGATGATCTTTATACTGAATTTGAGAAAGTAAAGGGTAATCGCAACAGGTTAAACGAGTTACATCAGAAGATTGCGAATCTGCATTTTCTCGATCCTGCTTGTGGTTGCGGTAATTTCTTGATTATCACTTATCGGGAGTTGCGCGATTTAGAGATTTTGATTTTATTGGAGTTGAATAAGGGTGGGCAGTTGGTGACGGATGTTAGCTCAATTATTCAAGTGGATGTGGATCAGTTTGCGGGGATTGAATATGATGAGTTTGCGGTGCGGGTTGCTGAGGTGGCGATGTGGTTGATCGATCATCAGATGAATATCAAGGTTAGTAATGAGTTTGGACAGTATTTTGTGCGTTTGCCTTTGAAGAAGGCGGCGAAGATTGTGCATGGTAATTCGTTGCGGATTGATTGGGAGTCGGTTGTTGCAAAGGAGAAGTTAAATTTCATTTTAGGTAATCCTCCATTTGTTGGGAAAGCTTTTCAAGATACTCAACAAAAGGCAGATATGCAAGAAATATTTGCAGGTGTGAAAGGTGCAGGGGTTTTAGATTATGTTGCAGCTTGGTATGTCAAGGCGGCTCATTTTATCCAAGAAACAAATATTCATATCGCTTTTGTTAGTACAAGTTCTATTTCGCAAGGTGAGCAAGTCGGAATTCTTTGGCAAGAACTTTATAGCAAATATAAAATCAAGATTCATTTTGCTCATCGGACTTTTAGTTGGAGTAATGAAGCTAAAGCCAATGCTGCTGTGCATTGTGTGATTATTGGCTTTGGGTTGTATGATGTTGAAAATAAAAGGATTTTCGATTACATAGACATTAAAAGTGAACCGTCAGAGAAGAAAGTTAAGAATATAAATCCCTATTTAGTGGAAGGTAGCGATCTAGTAATTTTAAGCCGTAAAACTCCTATTTCTAATGTCCCAAATATTAATTTTGGTAGTATGCCAAATGATGGCGGACATTTGATTTTGACTGAATCTGAAAAAGATGAGTTTTTAAAAAATGAACCAGAAGCCGAAAAATGGATAAGACCTTACACAGGTGGGCATGAGTTTATTAATGGATATTCACGTTATTGTTTTTGGCTTATTGATATCCAGCCTCAAGACCTCAAACGATTTAAGGGTATTGCTCAAAGAGTTGAAGAAGTTAAAAAAACTCGTAGTCAAAGCAATAGAGACGCAACTCGAAAACTGGCAGATTTCCCAACGCTTTTTGGAGAAAATAGGCAACCTCAGAAAGATTATCTTGCAATTCCAGAAGTTTCTTCTGAGAGAAGAAAATATATCCCAATCGGCTTTTTGAAGTCTCATATTATCGCCAGTAACAAACTTCAGCTTATACCTGATGCAACGCCTTATATTTTTGGTGTTCTCACATCTGAAATGCACATGACTTGGATGAAGTATGTCTGTGGAAGATTAGAAAGTCGTTTTGATTATTCAAGTACAATCGTTTACAACAACTATCCATTTCCTGAAAACGCAAACGACAAACAAAGGCAAAAAGTGGAAACTGCCGCGCAAGCAGTATTAGACACAAGGGCAAAATATCCCGATAGCAGCCTCGCCGATCTCTACGATCCTCTCACCATGCCGCCCGACTTGGTAAAAGCACATCAAACCCTAGACAAAGCCGTAGACCTTTGCTATCGTCCCCAACCCTTCGTTAGCGAACTAAACCGCATTGAGTATTTATTTAGCCTCTATGAAGCCCTAAGTGCGCCACTGCTCAAAGTCGAAAAGAAAAAACGGGTTAAGAAAAACCCTGAAACGTAGGGGCAATTCATGAATTGCCCCTACACTTTTAATTGTTTGATGTGGCGAACGCTAATTTATATCACTACTTTCAATAATTTATTTATCAAACAACCGAAAAATAAAATTATGCAAACATTACCTAAAATCGAAGAAACCTTAATCGCAGTCATCAAAACCTTACCTGTTGAGAAACAGCAAGCATTATTAGAATTTGCCGAATTTTTGCAAGCCAAAACAATCTCTAAAGCCCCCAGCAAAAACATCAAAGGCTTATGGGCAAATGCAGATATTAATCTCACTGAAGAAGATCTCGCTCCAACTAGAAAAGAAATGTGGGCAAACTTCCCCAAGGATATTGAGATCTAAAACTTATAGAATATTCAGACAATTTGGTAGCTTTAAATGTAGAGGTAGTTAAACAATCGTCTGTTGTGGCGATCGCTAATTTATATCACTACTTTCAAGAAGCATAATGAGGCGGACTTTTCTAATTCAATAGTGATATCTACATTGCAAAAATTTAATGTAATTTTGCTCAACTAGATAAACCAAGCGATGCTCTTGAGTAATACGACGTGACCAAATACCAGAACCAAGATATTTTAAAGGTTCAGGCTTCCCAATTCCGTTAAAAGGATCGCGCATGACCGCATCGACTAAATCCATTACCCTCAAAGCAACCTTACGATCAACAGAAATCCAATGGGTTAAATCTGTACGAAAATCTTGATCGAAAATAGATTCTCTATTCAATGGAGAATTACTCTTTGACAAGCCCTAACTCCTTTCGCAAATCATCAGGTGTTTGAGAATCTTCTACATTCGCTCTAGCGCGACTAATAGCATTTAACAAACGTTCTGCATTCTTAGGTGATCGCAAAAGATGCATAGTTTCTAACAAGCTTTGTAACTCATCAGCAGCAATCAGAGCAACATTTTCACCATTTTGACTTTTGATGTAAATAATTTCACGATCATTAACAACGCGATCGAGCAATACATTCAAATTTGGTGTTGTCAGTGCATAGCTAGTTTCAACAATCATAATGACTTCCTGAAATCTTACTAAGATTATAGTCGGTTCTCTAAAAACTATGGCATAAAGCTTTAAAAGCAGATGTAGTTAAGCTATTGTCTGATATGGCGATCGCTAATCTTTCCCATTACTAGCAAGAAGCATAATAAGCGCGATCGCAAGTTCATATCTAAAACAAAAGAGGCAACTTTACTAAGTAAAGTTGCCTCTTTTGTTTGTTTTATTTCTTGCCGCCGCCTTGATTTTTGAGACGGTAGGTAATGCGTCCTTTAGTAAGGTCATAGGGCGTTAGCTCCACCTTAACGCGATCGCCTGGCAAAATCTTGATATAGTTCCGACGAATCTTACCCGAAATGTGAGCAAGTACATTAAAGCCATTATCGAGAGCAACCCGAAACATAGCGTTAGGAAGAGACTCAGTTACCGTCCCTTCCATTTCAATAGAATCTTCTTTTGACAAACAAACTCTCCCAAATTTAGTATTAGTTCTTTATGTATTTGTTGTGAGCGCAAAGCACTTGCAACAGAGGATAGATATTTGGTGAAGCATCACTTGATCAAATATCACCGTATCTATGCAAAGAATTTTTTGATTGTCTCAGTTACTTCTGGCATCGACGGTGTGCCATCAATTTGAGTAACATGCTTTCCATAAAATTCTAGCAAAGGTCGAGTTTTGGCATTGTACTCTTCCAATCGATTTTTGATGACTTCCTCATTATCATCAGCACGTCCTTGGTCGATCGCCCTTGCTAACAAGCGATCGACTAAAAACTGATCTGGCACATCCAGATTTACCACTGCATCATAGGGTTGGTTAATCTCCGCTAATAGCGCATCAAGAGCCTCAGCTTGGGCTACTGTGCGCGGAAAGCCATCAAGAATCCAACCAACTTGAGTATCAGGCTGTCTCAAGCGTGACTCAATCACCTCAATTACAACCTCATCAGGCACAAGTCGCCCAGAATCACTAAAAGACTTAACTTTCAGTCCTAGCTCAGTCCCTTGCTTAATTTCAGCACGAAAAATATCACCAGGTGCAATTTTGGGCACTTGCCAAGCTTCAGCCAAAATTTCGCCCTGCGTACCTTTACCTGCTCCAGGTGGCCCCATCAAAATCACTCTAGGCATTACTGTTTCACCATGCCTTCATAACGTTGAGAAATCACATAGGTTTGAATTTGCTTCGAGGTTTCGATCGCCACACCAACCAAGATCAGTAAAGAAGTTGCACCAATGCCACTAAAGGTTGATACACCAGTAGCTTTTTCCAAAGCACTAGGAATAATCGCAATGCCGCACAAGAAAATTGAACCAAGCAAAGTCAATCGATTCAAAATACGGCTGATATAATCCGAAGTTGCCGTCCCTGGGCGCACGGTGGGAATACTGCTGCCCATCTTCTTGAGGTTCTGTGACAATTCCACAGGATTAAGAACTAAGGTCGAGTAAAAGAAGCTAAATCCTAGAATTAGCAACATATACACAGGAATGTGACCAGCACCACTAGGAGAAATCCAAGTCGCGATCGCCACAAACACCTCATTATTAATGCTTTGGCTGAGATAGGCTGGCAAAATCATCACCGATGAAGCAAAAATAATTGGCATCACACCGCCCTGATTTAAGCGTAATGGCAAGTAAGAAGCTTGCTCGCGATAAAGCTTGCGCCCCACTTGTCGGCGTGCCGAAATAATGGGAATCCGCCGCGTTCCTTCCTGCACAAACACAATGCCAATGATCATGACCAAGAAAATAAACAGCAGCAAGATTACGCCACCAACCCGTGAGCTATCTTTTTGAGCTAGCGCGATCGTATCTCCCAAAGAAGATGGCAAATTGGCGACAATACTAATAAAAATCAGTAAAGATGCACCATTACCAACGCCTTTCTCGGTAATCAGTTCACCAGCCCACATCACAAACATTGAGCCAGCAGCCAAAGCTACTGTTGTTTGAAAGATAAAGCTAGACATAATTACGCGACCGTCACCAACTGTGATCCAGTTAGATGTAGCTTCAGAAAGTACGCCAGAGTTCTGCACCCAAACCCCAAGTCCCCAACTTTGGATCACACCCCACACAAAAGCGACATAGCGCGTGTATTGGGAAATCTTTCTGCGTCCAGCTTCACCTTCATTTTTTTGAAGATTTTCTAAACTTGGGAGCGCCGAAGTCATCAATTGCATGATGATCGAGGCATTGATAAATGGCAGAATCCCAAGGGCAAAAATACCGAGCAGTGACAAGCCACCACCAGAAAAAATATCCAAGAAATTAACTACCGCATTATTTCTGACAATTTCTGTAAAGCGGAGACGATCAACCCCTGGTAATGGCAAATAGATGCCAAGTCTAACTAATATCAAAACACCAACAGTAACTAACAAACGACCTCTTAGCCCTGCGGCTTGAGCCATTTGCATAAAAGTTTCTTGTGCTGTCGGGTTCTTTCCTTTACTGACAACCATAACTACACTTACCTCAAGCTATTGATTGGGTTAGGCAGCGATCGCCTAACCTAAGATATTTAAATATTGTAAAGCGATGTCGAGTCACAAGGGGCTGAAGCCCATTGTCCAAAAACAACAAAAGAGAATATGTGGCGAAACGCTTAGCGCTCCGCCACATATTCTCTTTTTGACTAGGCAACTTCTACAGTGCCGCCAGCAGCTTCGATTTTAGCCTTGGCAGATGTGGTAATCGAATGAGCGCGAACTGTAAGCGCTACACTCACATCACCTCTACCCAATACGCGCAATACACCATCATTTTGAGTAATAATGCCTGCATCCATTAAGGATTCAAGGGTTACTACCGTACCTTTAGGTAATTCGCTTAATTGATCAAGATTAACAATTGTGAAATGTTTAGGATTAACAATTGTGAAATGCTTAAGTTTGGGTACTCGTCTGTAAAGGGGGATTTGACCACCTTCAAAACCAGGTCTGGTGGGGCGACCTGAACGAGATTTTTGACCACGCATACCGAAACCACCGCTAGCACCTTGCCCTGCGGCAATACCACGTCCTAAACGACGTTTGCGATGCTGTGAGCCTTCTTGAGGCTGAAGATCGTCAATTCTCATAGTTTTTCCTTTTCACTTTTGACAATAACGGCGCTTAGCACCGTTATTGCATTAATTAAATAACTGTTCAAGGGTAATACCACGCGCTCTGGCAACTTCACCAAAGGTACGCAGGGTTGAAAGTGCGTTAATTGCGGCTCGAGCATTGTTGAGAGGGCTGCTAGAACCGAGTTGCTTAGCCAAAATGTTTTTGACTCCAGCTAGTTCTAGTACAGTTCTGACAGCGCCACCAGCGATTACCCCAGTACCTGGAGATGCAGGACGAATCATCACTTTAGCGCCACCGCCAATTCCGTTAGTTGGATGAGGGATGGAATTGCTCTTGGTCAAAGGTACGTCGATCGCGTGCTTTCTAGCATCGGCAACACCTTTCTTGACGGCGTTAATAACATCAGCAGCTTTGCCAACACCAACACCGACTTGACCCTTCTCATTACCGACGACCACGATCGCACGGAAGCTGAGTTTTTTACCGCCCTTGACAACCTTAGTGACTCGACGGATTTGGACTACCCGTTCTTGCCATTCAGATTCTTTCTCGGTACGAGCGCGATCACTCTTTTTACTATCGCGCTTACCTTTGCGTTTTTCATCGCGGTTATCGCCACTGTCGCCGCTGCCACTGTCGCGACCACCACCTGGTCTTGATTCTCTATTCTTAGCCATATTTATTTCTATCTACTGATTCACTGCTGGATGATTTAGAAATCGAGACCTGCTTCGCGAGCAGCTTCAGCGAGAGCTTGGACTCTTCCATGATAGAGGTTGCCACCACGGTCGAATACAACCTTGGTAATTCCCTGTGCGATCGCTCTTTCAGCAATCAACGCACCAACCTTAGCCGAAGCTTCAGAATTGGCTGTAGTGCTGAGGCTCTCACGAACATCTGATTCGAGGGTTGAAGCAGCAACGAGAGTATGTTGAGCCACATCATCAATTACCTGCGCCACAATATGATTGTTAGAGCGATAAATTGCAAGGCGAGGACGTTCGGGTGTACCTGTCATCCCCTTACGAATTCGCTTATGGCGGCTTATGGTTGCTTGTCTACGACTATTAGCACTCATGTTTTTTATATATGAAAATTACAAAAATTAAGAAGATTAAATAAAGAAGCTAGAAAAAGCTTAGCTTTACTTCTTACCAGTCTTACCAGCCTTACGTCTGACGAATTCGCCAAAGTAACGAATACCCTTGCCTTTGTATACTTCAGGAGGACGTACAGCACGAATTTTGGCTGCTAAGTTACCAACGATTTCTTTGTCAATACCTTCTACAACAATAAATGTGCCTTGAGGTACTTTCTTGCCAGAGGCATCTTCAACTGCGAGGGAAACTCCTGTAGGAGGAATAATATCAACAGTGTGGCTGTAGCCAACGGTCAGAACAATATTGCTGCCGTTCAAGTTAGCCCGATAACCAACACCTTGAATTTCCAACTTACGCTGAAAGCCAGTGGACACACCTTCGACCATGTTGGCAACGAGGGTGCGGAAAAGTCCGTGCTGTTGCCTTGCAGGACGAGATTCATTGGCACGATTAACAACTAAGTTGTTTTCTTCTTGCAGAACTTCCACAGTGGGTGGCAACACCCGTTTAAGTTCTCCTTTAGGTCCTTTGACGGTTACCTCTTGCCCAACGATCGAGACCGCAACTTTAGGGGGAAGAGGAATGGGACGTTTTCCAATACGAGACATGTCTGTTTTCCGTTGCTTGTAATGTTATGTGCTGAGTTAACAGCCTGAATTACCAGATCTTGAGGATCTGAATTACCAGATATAGCAAAGGACTTCACCGCCGACACCCTGTTTACGGGCTTCGCGATCGGTCATGATCCCTTTAGAGGTGGAGATGATCGCAATGCCGATCCCACCTAATACACGGGGTAATTCTTTGGAGTTCGAGTAAACCCGTAAACCAGGTTTGCTAACGCGCTTGAGGCGCTTAATAATCGATTGACGATTTTTGCCTTCATACTTGAGGGCGACGACCAAAGCGCGGTCGATACTTTCGCCTGTTTCTTCAAAATCTGCGATAAAACCTTCTTGTTTCATCACTCGGGCTATGCTCAACGTCATTCTTGTAGCAGGAATGGAAGTTGTCTGGTGCTTTGCAAGTGTTGCATTGCGAATGCGGGTAAGCATGTCCGAGATGGTGTCGTTGGTAGCCATCCTTATCTCCTAATTCGATCTACTTATGATTCTCTAAAGGGCATACCAACTGCTTTCAGGAGCGCACGTCCTTCTTCGTCCGTGTTGGCAGTGGTAATGATGGAAATATCAAGCCCCCGAATTTGCTCAATACTGTCGTAGCTGATTTCGGGGAAGATAAGTTGCTCGCGAACACCGAGGGTATAGTTACCACGTCCATCAAAGCTCTTGGGGCTAACACCGCGAAAGTCACGGATGCGAGGCAAGGAGAAGTTGATTAGACGATCCAAGAAGTTATTCATCTTGTCGCGGCGGAGGGTGACCATCATGCCGACGGGCATTCCTTGACGCAATTTGAAACCAGCGATCGCTTTTTTAGCTCTAGTTACCACGGGCTTTTGACCAGCGATCGTGGCAATTTCGGTTAAAGACGCTTCTAGGGATTTTGCATTTTGTGCAGCTTCACCTAGACCACGGTTGATCACAACTTTCTCAAATCTGGGAACTTGATGGATGTTGGTGTACTTGAACTGCTCCATTAATTTAGGAACAGCTTGTTTGGCATAGACTTCGGCAAACGGTGTCAGCATTTTATCTTCCTCGATGATTTTTCCTGGGCTTGGTCAGGTTGTGTAGAATTATTTCTTTTCAGTCTTAACGGAATCAACGATTTCGCCAGTCTTTTTCAACATTCTTACTTTCTTGCCATCATCCGTAAAGGTGAAGCAAGAACGACTAGCGGTCTTTTCCTTTTCGGAATATAACAACACTTTAGAACTGTGGATCGGGAACTCGCGAGTGATGATTTGTCCAGACTCGCCATCAGCTTGAGGCTTGACATGCTTAGTCTTAACATTCACACCTTCAACGATGATGGTGCTGTCTTTAGGGAAAACCTGTAACACCTTTGCTACAGTCCCTTTAGAGCTTCCTGAAATTACTTGAACCACATCATCTTTTTTGACATGAATCTTAAAAGACTTGCGGTTGCCGCGATAGGCAGGTTTTGACTTGAATGACATTACAGTACCTCTGGCGCTAGGGAGATAATTTTAGTGAAATTTTTATCCCGCAACTCACGCGCAACTGGACCAAATACGCGGGTTCCTTTGGGGTTGCCGTCTTGGTTAATGATTACAGCGGCATTGTCGTCAAAGCGAATTCTCATGCCGCTTTCACGGTTGATGGATGCTTTAGTACGAACAATCACGGCGCGGACAACATCAGATTTTTTGACTGGCATATTGGGAGCAGCGTCTTTGACAGTAGCGATGATGACATCACCAACTCCGCCAAAGGCGCGATTACCACCAGCTAGGACGCGAATACATAGCAGCTTCTTAGCCCCGCTATTATCCGCAACGTTTAGATAAGACTCTTGTTGAATCATGACTTATGCTTCCGAGCTAGATGAGAGAATCTCTACAACTTCCCATCGCTTTGTACGGCTGAGGGGACGGGTTTCCCGAATTTTGACGCGATCGCCTTCACGGGTTTTATCTTCTTCATCGTGGGCTTTAAACTTGGTAGTTTTGACCACGATTTTTCCATATTTGGGATGAGAGGTACGATTTTCAACCGCAACCACCACCGTTTTTTGCATTTTGTCGCTGACGACAACGCCAACTTTTTCTTTAACTGCCATTGCTAAAATTCCTATGTTTTGTAAATAGCTTTCTTAAGCTCTGGACTGACGTTCGCGTTCGACGGTCATCAGTTGAGACAAACGATGCTTAGCATGTTGGAACTGATGTGGCTGGACAGGTTGTCTAGTAGCCTGCTTGAAGCGCAGATCAAATAGCTCTTTCTTGACGGTCAAGATCTGAGCTTGCAACTCATCATCAGATAGCTCTCTAGTTTCTTGGACTTTTGGGAGTGCCATATCTTTACTCCTTCTCACGGATAACAAATCTGGTTTTGATCGGCATTTTGGCTGCGGCAAGACGAATAGCTTCTCTTGCAGTTTCTTCGGCTACGCCAGCAACTTCAAACATGATGCGACCGGGCTTGACCACTGATACCCAAAACTCGGGAGCACCTTTACCAGAACCCATACGGGTTTCAGCAGGACGCATTGTTACGGGCTTGTCTGGGAAAATGCGAATCCAAATCTTGCCACCGCGACGGATGTAGCGGTTCATGGCACGACGGGCAGCTTCGATTTGACGGGCGGTAATCCAAGAAGGTTCTAAAGCCTGCATGGCATAATCACCAAAGTTGATTTCAGTTCCTCTGGTAGCGGGACCTGCCATCCGACCGCGTTGCTGCTTACGAAATTTTGTACGTTTAGGACTTAACATGGTTCAAAACTTAAGGGTGACAGAAATTTATCCTTCAGCGCTAGAACGATCCTCAAATTGAGGACGACGTTGCTGGCGACGACGGGGTTGAGCGGCTGGAGCAGGAGCTTCTTCGCCTTGAATGATTTCGCCTTTAAAGATCCAGACTTTGATGCCAATGACACCATAAATAGTTCTGGAAGTTTTGTAGCTGTAGTCGATGTCCGCTCGCAATGTATGCAAAGGAACACGACCTTCACGAACCCATTCAGTTCTCGCAATTTCAGCACCGTTAAGACGACCACTGATTTGCACCTTGATGCCTTCGATGCCTGCACGTTGCGCTCTTTGAATAGCTTGACGAACAACACGACGGAAGGAAACACGACGTTCGATTTGCTGAGCGATGTATTCAGCGATGAGAGGCGCTTCCGCATCAACTCTGGTTACTTCGGTGACGTTAATCCGAACTTGGCTAGTACCTGTCTTTTTCAGGGAACCGTCTTGTTCGAGATACTTGACTAGTCCGACGCGCAATTGCTCGATACCAGCGCCACCACGACCAACAACAACTCCAGGACGAGCTGTGCGAATTTCGAGATCTACTTGATCAGCTTTGCGATCAATCAGGATTTCAGCGATACCAGCATTACTCAAAGTTTTTTCAATAAACTTACGGATTTTGCTGTCTTCTTCAGCCAAGACACCGTAGCGATTGACATCAGCGTACCAACGAGAAAGATGGGACTTGGTGATGCCGAGGCGTAACCCTGTTGGGTGAATCTTCTGACCCATACCTATTCTTCCTCCGATGGTTTGACGGTGATCGTAATGTGGCACGTTGGCTTACGGATTTGGTAAGCACGACCTTGAGCGCGGGGACGGAAGCGCTTGAGGCTAGGTCCCATATCGGCGAAGGCTTGGTTAACTACTAAAGATGCGGGATCTAGTCCTGCGTTATGTTCAGCATTAGCTACAGCAGAACGCAATACTTTCGTAATTGGTTCGCAGGAGCGATAAGGCATGAACTCAAGAATCATCAATGCTTCGCGGTAGCTACGACCACGGATTTGGTCTAGTACTCGACGCACCTTATGGGGTGACATCCGAATATATTTGGCTACGGCAGGGATTTCGTTTTGGGCGAGGATCATTTTTAACTACCTGTCTACCTATCTCTTAGCCTTTTTGTCGCTCTTGGCATGGCCGCGGAAGGTGCGAGTAGGGGCAAACTCACCGAGTTTGTGTCCTACCATTTGCTCCGTGACATATACAGGAACGTGCTGTTTTCCGTTGTGACAAGCAATGGTATGCCCGATCATTTGAGGAAGAATGGTGGAAGCGCGTGACCATGTTTTGATAACTTGCTTTTCGCCTTTGGCGTTGAGCTTTTCAATTTTGGTCAATAAGTGATCGGCAACAAAGGGACCTTTTTTTAGCGATCGCGTCATAATTTTTTATTCTCTAAATAAATCTTCGCGCTAGGCGACTGATTGGCAGTCGCTTAGCAAAAAATTAGGCGTTACGTCCGCCCTTACCGCGCTTCGAGGACTTGCGACGGCGACGAACAATAAGGGCATCACTGAGTTTACCCTTCTTGCGAGTCTTGTAACCCAAGGTTGGTTTACCCCAAGGCGTAACAGGACCACTGCGACCAATGGGGGCGCAACCTTCACCACCACCATGGGGGTGATCGACGGGGTTCATGACCATACCACGGACTTTAGGACGACGGTTCAACCAACGGCTGCGACCTGCTTTACCAAGACTGGTATTGCTGTGATCGAGGTTGCCAACTTGTCCGATGGTGGCGAAACAATCTTTGCGAATCAAACGAACTTCACTAGAAGGAAGCTTGAGGGTGACGAAATCACCTTCCTTAGCTGCAATTTGAGCACCAGCACCAGCTGAGCGCACAATTTGCCCACCTTTACCAGGGACGAGTTCCACATTGTGAACAATCGTACCAAGAGGGATGTTTACCAATGGCATTGCGTTACCGATTTCAAAAGGTACATTGCTTGTACCTGCTTGAATCTTGTTACCAACAGCGATTCCTTTGGGAGCAAGGATGTATCTCTTTTCGCCGTCTTCGTATTGCAACAGTGCAATACGAGAAGTGCGGTTGGGATCGTACTCGATCGCAATTACTTCGGCGATAATGTCGCGTTTATTGCGTTTGAAATCAATAATCCGATAGAGTCTCTTATGACCACCACCGCGTCTGCGGCTGGTGATAACACCACGGTTATTGCGTCCTCTTTTACGATGGACGTGGCTTGTTAAAGACTTTTCGGGTTCTGATTTAGTGATTTCCGAGAAGTCCGAGACAACAGTTTGTCTGGTACTTGCGGTATACGGTTTATATGCACGAACGCCCATAATTGTCTGGTTTTGTTAAAGAACAGTTCTCTGGTTTTTTTAAGCTAGTGCTTATACATCGGGGAACAAATCAATTTTGCTGCCTTCGGCAAGGGTGACGATCGCTCTTTTGATTTGAGCGCGTTTGCCTGCAAACTTACCAATCCGACGCGCTTGCGCGGGTGGGTTATGGGTGTTCACTTTTTTGACCGTAACTGAGAAAAGGCTTTCGATAGCTGCCTTGATCTCAGGTTTAGTAGCATCATGAAAAACATCAAATGTGTATTTGTTGCTTTCAAGTTGTCGGGTTGCCTTTTCATTGAGCAGAGGGCGACGAATGATATCGGGCAAGCGACGGGGATCGAATTCGGTAGGGATCTTAGCCATGGTGTTTCTTTCTTCTACTTAGATTCCGTTATTCTGCATCTTCGACCGTAACGATCTCTGTTGCTAACTTTGCATCGCCACCGTACACTTCATGAATTCTGGCGATCGCCGAGCGAGTTGCCACAATTTTTTCAGAGTTTAAAATGTCGAACATGTTGAGCTGATCAGCCGCAAGCAATTGTAGGTTCTGAATATTACGTGCAGAAAGAACAATGTTTTCATCTTTGCGATCGGTGATAATCAGCGTCTTTTTGCCAACAGTCACACCCCAACGCTCAAGAGCTTGACATAGTTCCTTGGTCTTAGGCTGAGTAAGGTTTATGGCAAAATCTTCAACGATAATCAAATCGGCTGTACGACCGATAAATGCGGTACGAAGGGCAAGACGACGCTCCTTGCGGTTCATCTTGGTTTCGTAATCTCTAGGCTTAGGTCCAAAAATTGCACCACCACCACGGGTCAAAGGCGATCTTGTCGAACCTGCACGGGCGCGACCCGTACCCTTTTGTCTAAAAGGCTTACGACCACCACCACGAACTTCGGCGCGAGTCTTACTGCTGGCTGTGCCTTGGCGGGCATTGGCTAACTGTCTGACAAGGGCGCGATGAACCAAGCCTTTTGCGCTTGCTTCTTTAGCAACGCGCAGTTCTAGGCTTACTTCACCAACCTCATTCCCTGTCCAATCTATTACTGTAGGCATAACTTATATTCTCTCGATCTCACGAACAAACTACTTAGTCTTTATTTCGCGCCTTTACTTGCGCCTTTATTTAGCCTTGCCGATAACTACGGTAGGAATGACGTTAAGCAATGCGCCAGGCTTGCCAGGGACTGCTCCCTTAATTAGCAACACATTGTTCGCTGCATCGACTTTGACTATAGTTAGCTTCTTCACGGTGATTTGCTTACCGCCAAGACGACCAGCCATCCGCTTACCAGGGTAAACACGACCTGGGGTAGTACCTGCTCCAGTCGAACCAGGTTGTCTGTGGTTTTTAGAACCGTGAGCCATCGGACCGCGACCAAAGTTGTGGCGCTTTTGATAACCAGCGAAACCTTTACCGATGCTAGTTCCAATCACATCAACGATGTCGCCATCCTTGAATTGACTTACGTCTAGAGTCTGACCGATTGTGAAATCACTAACGTTATCGAGGCGATATTCACGGAGGTGTTTTACAGGCTCAGCACCTGACACTTTCAAATGTCCTAACTCTGGCTTGCTGAGGAGTTTTTCACGAGTCTTACCGTAACCGACTTGAATAGCTTTGTAGCCTTCTTTAGTTTCAGTTTTAACTTGGGTAATTGTACAGGGACCAGCAAGAACAACTGTTACAGGAACAGCGTTGCCATCCGAATCGAATACTTGGGTCATCCCAAGTTTTGTGCCGAGAATTCCGACAGTCATTAAAATTAGCTCCGCTTGCTTGACTTTCAAATTTTCGCGCAGATGTATTCTGCCGATTTTTGACAGGCTCAAAAGAGATCGGTTTCGATCTTAGTAAGAAGTATGAGTTTTGAAGGCTGTTTAATGGACTTCGAGACGACTTACAGAAGATGTCTAGCCTAGATACTAGACGTGAGAAACACAATCTCTTGGGTTGGTTGTTATAGGTTAAAGACTTTTAAGTTTCTTTAGATCGCTATACCAATGCATGACTCAGACTTAAGGAAGTATGCACTTGACTTATTTCTCTTAGTTTCTGTTTTTAGTCATGATTAGCAATCATAACTCTATGTGAGATATTTTGTCTATGGGTTTTAGAAAAAAAATTAAAAAACTAGCAAAGTCGCTGTGCCGATTCAAAACCCACTAATTGCGGGTAGTGCTAAGGACGGCGCGAAGCTCCGCCCATCTTTACCATATAAATCCTTTACTTTTTAGGACTACCTATATTGTGTATTGGCATTGTGAGCTACTTGCCAAAGAATATTAATAGGCTCACACATAGATTACATTAGGCATATTTTCAGTGGCTGTACACAAGGTATATTAAATGTATTAATTTAAGTGGTACATGTCATAGGGGTTTTCCAATAAGTAGGTACTCATTGGAAAACAAAAAACAATCCCAATAAGAGTTTTGAGACTTCATTTGCCCACAGCAAAATGAAGTCTGAGATACACCAAATAGCCAATTTATTGGTGATACTTAATTGATTGTCTGGATTTTGTAAGACATTTTCAGGGGGAGTTAAAAGCATTTGCTTGAAACACCAAAATATTGTTGAACTTTATTCATGTGAAGCAAGTTACGCGGCGAGAGTGGAGAATGAAAACAGCACAATCAATATTTTCTAAGGCTTCTAATACTTCTGAATTGACAGGATACAAAGATTGCGATCGCGAGCAGATTCATTTGCTCGGACATATTCAACCCCATGGAGTTCTAATTTGCATTGATGAATCAGACTTCAGAATTGTGCAGGTCAGTGAAAATACAGCTAAATTCTTTGGCTTGTCTGCTAATTCTTTACTTAATCAGCCTTTAACAATTCTATTTCCACAAGCTCAAATTGAGAAACTCCAGTCTTGTCTTTCTCAAAAAGATATAGAAGTATTTAATCCAATTAAGTTAACCTCACAAATTAGAAGTAAGAAGCATCATCATCAAGGAGTAATCCATCGCTCTGAAGGTCTACTGATTCTGGAGCTAGAGAATTTGTCGCAAGATGTTGACTCTAATCTAGAGTTTTACCATTTATCGAAAATTGCTGCGGCTAATATTCGTAGTGCTAAAGATTTTCCTGAAATGGCAAATCTATTGGTGCAAGAGATACGTAAGATTACTCAATTTGATCGCGTACTCATCTATAAATTTGACTCGGACAATAGTGGTGTAGTAATTGCTGAAAACAAAGCTGAGCATTTGGAATCTTTTCTTGGCTTGCATTACCCCTCCTCAGATATTCCTGAAATTCCGCGGGCCCTTTATTGTAAAAACTGGCTTAGACTTATCGTCGATGTCAACTATCAACCTGTGCCTATCACTCCTCTCTATAATCCACTTACGCAAGCAAATCTTGATTTGAGTCACAGCACCCTCAGAAGTGTCTCTAAGTTTCATATCAAGTACTTGCAAAAGATGGGAGTTGCAGCTTCTTTTAGTATTTCATTGATAGGTTCAGGAAAGCTGTGGGGATTGATTGTTTGTCATCATTATACTCCCAGATATATTGACTATGAGAACAGAAAAGTCTGTGAATTTTTAGGGCAAATTATGTCTGTAGAAATTGTTAACAAACATGAGCAGCAAATTAAGAAAGCTCAAGAGAAAATTAGCATACTTCAGTCTAAATTAAAGCAAAATATCTTAAGCGATCGCCAATCAATCAACTATACTTTTACCCAAGATCCCGATAGCTTATTGAGTTTAGTTAATGCCCAAGGGGCGGTTGTTTGCCTTGGCGAAAACATCTCTGAGATTGGGATATGTCCATCTCGTGAGTTTATTGTTGGATTAACTAAATGGATAGAGACTAAATCTCAAGATATCTTTTATACTACCTACTTAAGTGAGATCTATCCAGAGGCTTTGCAGGCTAAAGATTGCGCTAGTGGATTGTTGTCTATTTCCATCTCTCTTAATTATAGCTCCTATCATATTATTTGGTTCCGAGAAGAAGTAATCCAAACAGTTAACTGGGCTGGCGATCCAAGTAAGCTGCTAGATATAGATGACGACGATGCTGAGCCATCACCTCGTAGATCATTTGAGCTATGGAAAGAAACTGTCAAAGCTAAGTCTTTGCCTTGGACTGAAGTAGAAACTGAAGCTGCTTTAGATTTGAGAGGCACACTTATGCTAGCTGCTCTAGAATTCTCACAACAGTCTCTCAAGTTAGAAGCAGAGAGAGCAAAAGTCGCAAGTCAGGCTAAAAGTAATTTCTTAGCGAGAATGAGTCATGAATTGAGGACTCCTCTCAATGCAATTTTGGGATGTACTCAGTTGATGCATCATGAGAATTCTTTGACTCAGACTCTTGGGGAATACGTTAGTATCATTAGCCACAGCAGTGAACATCTATTGAACTTAATTGATGATGTTTTAGAGATGTCCAAGATTGAAGCTGGAAAGATTGTACTTGAGGAAACCAAGTTTGATTTTTATCTATTTCTAAATAATCTGCAAGAAATGTTGCAAATTAAGGCAAAGGATAAAAATTTACAGTTGATTTTTGCCATACATCCAAATTGCCCTCAGTATATCAAAGCGGATGAAAGAAAAATTCGCCAAATTTTATTAAATCTGTTGGGAAATGCGATCAAGTTCACAAATAAGGGGTATGTCCTCCTTCGGGTCTCTCAGGTGAATCTAGAAGAGGTCTCTTCAAAAGTTGTTATCCATTTTGAAGTAGAAGATTCTGGGCTAGGGATTGCACCAGAAGAGATTGACAAGCTGTTTGAAGCGTTTGTCCAGACTGCTTCAGGTCGAGCAACGCAAACTGGAACTGGGTTGGGATTAGTAATCAGTCAACAGTTTGCTCATTTTATGGGCGGTCATATTACCGTAAATAGCACGCTGGATAAAGGTACAATTTTTCAGTTTGATATTGCAGTTACACAATTATCTAGTCAAGAAATTAAACCAGATCGGCAAATAGATTTTGAGCAACCTACTGTAGTAATGATAGAAGATGGGAGTATACCAGCAACTTCCACTTCTTTGCGAATTTTATTGGTTGAAGATAATACCTTTAATCAAATGATTGCTTTGCGGCTTTTAGCAAAACTTGGTTATCAAGCCGATTGTGCTATCAATGGATTAGAGGTTTTAAAAGCAATAGAACTCAAACCTTACGATCTAATTTTTATGGATTTGCAGATGCCAGAGATGGATGGGTTGGAAACAACTCGCCGCATCCGATTAATCGAGAAAGATACATTGCCCCTTAACGAGATAAAAATCGTAGCGATGACTGCGAATGCAATGGCAGAAGATCGCGAGAATTGCATTTTGGTTGGGATGGATGATTTTATTAGCAAGCCTGTACGAATTGATGATCTGGCTAATGTGCTGAAAAAGTTTCAACGATAAGTACCTGTGCAAATCAAAACCCGTAAAGTTGCGCCCCCCCACAGAAGCGCAACTTTACGGGTTTTGATTTGCACCAAAGATCGGCGGTGAGGCGCAAAGCGCCTCACCGCCGATCTTTGGTTTTATACCAATTCACAAAAGTGTTGCCACACTTTTGTGAATTGGTATAAAACCAAACCCAGTAAGGGGTTTAAAAACACAAAATGGCTTAGCCATTTTGTGTTTTGGTTTTATGTCCTAACACAATCGACGGCAGCTATAAATCAAGAATACAGAGATTCACATAGATGAAAGCGAAGCGAAGTGTCGCTTTCATCTATGTGAGAATTGCTATAAACTATTGCTGATCAAAATAAATGCTGACCAATAGTAAGGATGTGAGAAATTTTTAGAGCGAATTGTGGCAATTTGCGCTTGGCGTAAAGACTCAGCCTTAGAACGATCGCCTTTTTTCACATCATTGTAAAAGGCCTGCATTAAAGCTTGTGTACCCTCATCGCTAACTTGCCAAAGAGAAGCGATCGCCGCCTTTGCGCCAGCCCTTTGCACCTGATAGCCAAAGCCTAAAACCTCGATGCCATTGCCTAACTTCCCCACACCTGTCTGGCAAGCACTGAGAACAATCAAATCGACATTGGACATTGGTAAATCCTTCATTTCGCTGAGCAGAACCTTATCGCCATTGCCAAAAATTAGGAATGAATCTTCAGGCTTACCAGAGTTAAACTCGGCATGGGTCGCCAAATGGACAATATTTTTATTTTGCATTTGAGATTCAGTTGCTTTACGACTGAAATCATTGGCTACTAGCTTGGTTGTATTGGGTAGAGCCTCAAAAATAGATTGAACTTCGGTAACTGTGGCAGGTAGTCCAATCTGACCAAACTTGGTAGTGTTTTGTGCGCCGCCAAATGCCCCTGCAAAAATACTTAGTGGCTTTGGTGTTTTTGGCGTGAAATCACTCAGACTGTAGGAAACCAAATTGTTGACACGATACTTCTCCACTAGCCATTGGTTGCCATCATAGAGAGATGCGATCGGGACATAGCGTAGTAGTCCATCAGGGGAATAGAGAATAGTATTTGTATTAGCTAGATCGGCTTCGATTGGCTTAATGAGTAAATTGTAGAGTTTGGTTGCAGGTTCGATTACATCTAGAGAGTTAGGATCGCGTAGTCCTACTTTAAAATCCATCACTAATTGGGTGACATCTGCTTCTTTAATCGCCACAGATCGATGAATTGGTGTTTTATCGGGGATAAATAGAATTAGTTCTAAACGATCGTCTAAAATCAGAGGATATAGCAGTGCGTGACCTTGAGGCAATTTTTGTAAGTATTCGGGAACTTGATTGAGTTGTGCTTGAGGGATTTTACTTAACTGCTGGGCGATTTTTTGATTGCTATCAATCAGAGTTTGCGAAGATTGTAATGGCTGACTGGCGATCGCTTTAGTTTGCACATCTTCTTCAGGAAACATGTACACTCCTTGAGCAGTGCGCTCATTTCCTTTCACATTTTGCAAATAGTCTTGTAACTCTTGGACTTTGAGCAAATCAAGAACTTGTAACGCTTCCATTACGCGCCCTTTTTGTAATAGTAAATCTGCTAAAGTCCGATAGTTTCCCGCAACTGTTTGCTGATAGGACTTTTGCTGCTCGATCTCTAGTACCTGTAATTCTTTACGAATTGCTTCAGTGATATTCACGGATTGTTTGTAAAAGGCGATCGCTAGTTCAGGGTATTGACGTTGGACTAGTAAGCCCAAATTGCCGATGAGTTTGCTTTCCTGATTGCGATTGCCGACCTTACGAGCAAATTGGAGTGAAGTTTGAAAGGCGGTAAAGGCTTTATCGCTCTGATTTGATAACGCATAGACTAAGCCCAGACTATAAAGTGAATTTCCTACACCTGAGAGATCTCCGATCGCCCGATAGATATCTAACGCTTGTTGGTGAGAGGCGATCGCTTTGTCTGGTTGTTTTAGCTCCGAATACAAAGCACCAATCTGCGAAAGCATACCTGCTTCTGTGGTGCGATTGCCTGATTGTTTAAAAAATTCTAGTAAACTCAGCGCTGAGTTTAATTGGCTTTGAGGATTGGATGAGTCAGGATTGTTGCTAAACATGGTCAGCAAAATCTGTCCCATCTGTTGTAGTTGTGGCGAGTTTTGGGTTAGGGATGGTAGCAGTTTCAAAATTTCTGTAACTTTTTCTGTCTCACCCAATTGCAGATAGACTCCTGCTAAATACATTGCTGCCACACCTTCGCCCAACTTATTGCCTACGGAGCGATAAATAGATTTTGCTTCTTGCAATGTACTTATAGCCTTAGGATATTGGCTAAGTAAGGTATAGAGGCTACCTTCATCAACGAGAATACTGGCTAAAGTTTGCTGATCGCTAGGTTTAGGATTGGGAACATTGGTCAAATCTTGATAAATTGCCTTTGCTTGACTGAAGAGAGCCAAGGCTTCACGGTTCTGACCTTGAGCAAGACGAATTTCTGCAATATTTTTTAAGTTGCTTGCTTCACCAGTGCGATCGCCCAAAGCCTGATAAATCTTTTCGGCTTGCAATAAGAACTCAATCGCTTTGGTATATTCACTAAGATTTCGATAGGATACCGCAACAGCATTTAATTGCTCAGCTTCGAGAGCGCGATCGCCAGTCTGACGCACTAGCTCAAGAGCTTTGAGGTTTAACTGCACAACCTTTGTATAGTTCAACGATAAACTTAAAATATTTGCCTCTAGATTTAGGACATTGGCTTGTCCTAAGAGGTTGCCGAGAGCCTGATAGGCGATCGCACTTTGTTGTGTAAATGCTAATGCTTTATCTTTCTGACCGAGAAGCCCATAGACAGAAGCTAAAAAAAATAGGTTCTGAGCTTCAGCAGCTTGATTTTTCTCAGTCTGATTGATTTGGAGCGCTTTTTCTAAATATTCTAACGCTTTTGGAAAATCAGATTTTTTAACGTAATAAATAGCGATCGCCGTAAGAGTTTTGCCCTCACGGTAGCGATCGCCTACTTCTCTCCGAATTGATAGGGAATTCTCCAGAATCTTTAACCCATTGGCGTATTCTTCCAGATTGAGATAGGCTCGACCAAATTGATACTGATTTTCCCCTTCAGCTTTGCGATAGAGTTGCTTGTCTGAGACAGTCGAGTTTTGCAAGCCCCTTTGTAAAATTAAGTTGGCTTCGAGTAAAGTGTTGAGTGCTTGTTTTTCCTGTCTTAAGCCGATCTGCACTGCCCCGATCCACGTTAGGGTAATGGCTTCTCCTAAGCGATCGCCTTGTTGACGATAAATATTCAAGCCCTGTTGATATTGTGTCAGAGCATCCTGATACTTTCCCTGATCAAATAGACGCTCAGCTTTTTGTAATATTGCATCTACTGAGCTAGCAGATGTACTGGCAGTTTTTTGATCAAGATTTTGTGCAACCACATAGATAGAATTTATGCCAACTTCTGATAAGGTCAGCGCCACACCTAAGAGAATGCTAATAATTGATCGGCGATCGCTAATGGATTTTCTTTGCATGGATTTTTCTGGAAACGTAAATTTTTAATTTGATTTATAGCAAAAAAAGAGTTAGCTAGTACAAACCAAAACCCAAGAAGCGAGTAGCGGCGCTTCTTGGGTTTTATGTCCTAAGCAAAACTTGCTTTGCTATATAAAGGAATTTGCAATGTTAAAGCTATATAGCGTTTTTCAAGTAAGCGAGGTACAAAGGTTTGTTTCCCCGCCGAAGGCGGGGAAACAAACCCGTACTTCACTAGACTGATAAACGCTATACATAAGAAGAAAACTTAAAAAGCGATGGTCTAAGATTCCTGACTTTATTTTGCAAAGTTGCAAATAGTCCTTGCTTGCTCAGAAAAAGTCGGGGAGCTGTTCATTTACAGGTTTCTTTTGATGACCTACTTATATCAAAGCTTTTGTCGGATAATGTATTTAACTAAACTACCAAAAAATTAAAACTTCGCCCTATATCCAACAAGATGTACACCATTTGATCGCTGTCCATCTTGTAGATCCGAAAACCTATGAAAAACTTTATCCAAAATTTGCTCCGCTATCCCCAATTTTTAGTCCTCATCATTGGCGGCGTTTTGTCTGTGGTGATTGCCCCAATTATTCCATTACTTAAACAACCAGTAACCGCGATCGCCATGATTACCGCGATCGTTAGTGGATTTATTGGCGTATCACTAGTATTAAGAGCTATGCTAGGACTAGACATCGCTTAGAAGCTCTTCTCACCCAGATTCGATTCCGAGCCGCAACTTCGCCACATGTTGAAATATCACCATGTTCAGCAATATGTTAGATATCGTCATCATCTTATTAGTGGGTGTAGCGCCACCAATCTTGTCTCTGTGGATACTTCATCGTACCCAAGCTCACTATCGGCAAATAAATTCGGCTGTAAATACAACAGTAAATGCAACTCCTATAACCCTAAGCCTAAAAGCCTTGCCACCCGCCGATATGACCTGCATTGATGGGTTTGGTTATGTGATTGGCAAGGTTAGTTGCAAATACAATGCGCGATCGCCATATATTCGCTGTGCGATCAATCCTAGTGGTCCCTGCCAAGATTGTCGGCATTACGACAGTCTATGATCAGAGGTTCTAAGCCCTCACCTCTAGCCCCTCTACTATGGGGCTACTCTGTATACACAAGTCCCAAAACCCCCTTTAATTCCCCCTTGCCAAGGGGGAAGACTAGAAATTTTGTTCCCTCCCCTTTGCAAGGGGAGGGCTAGGGAGGGGTAAAGGGCGCAATTTCAAAAATTAAAGTTTAAAGTTTACTGTGATAAGTACAAATCTATGGCTACTACAAGACGAGTTGCGCGTGTTGCTGAATTAATTAAGCGAGAAGTCAGCAATATGTTGCTCAAAGATATTAAAGACGATCGCGTAGGTATGGGCATGGTCAGTGTCACCGATGCCGAACTATCAGGCGATCTCCAACATGTGAAAATTTTTGTCAGTATTTACGGTACTGAAGAAGCAAGACAGCAAACTATGGAAGCCTTAGCCTCAGCTACGGGGTTTATCAAACGTGAAGTTGGTCAAAGACTAGCCTTGCGCCGTGTGCCTGAAGTTGTCTTCCATGAAGATCGCTCCTTTGAACGTGGTGTGAAGGTGCTGTCTCTCATCAATCAACTCAGCCGTGAACGTGAAGAAAAGGAGTCGAACCCCAGTGATTGAGTTGATCAAGGCGGGTGGGCCGATCATGTACCCACTCATAGCGCTATCAGTGTTTGCTTTGGCTGGGATCATGGAGAGGCTAATTTTTTGGTTCGACATCATTAAGCAAGAACAAAAAACTGCTGAGAATATTTTGGCGATCGCTCGTCAAGATTTAAAACTCGCCGCAGTGGCGGCTGAGCAGTCCTTAAAAGTCCCTGTGGCAAGGTTTTTACATGCTCCTCTAGCTTTAGAAAATCCTGAACCTGAGCTTTTTCGCCTCGCGCTTGAAAGTAAGGCTGATGAAGAACTATCAGGAATGCTCAAGGGTGAAAAATTACTAGAAGCAGCAATTACACTCGCGCCTTTGTTGGGGCTGCTAGGAACTGTAACAGGGCTGATTGCTTCCTTTGGTTCTCTGAAAATTGGTGATGTTGCGGCTAATGCGAAGTCGGGTTCACTAACCGAAGGTATTGCTGAAGCGTTAATTACGACTGCGGCAGGGCTAATTATTGCCATTTTTGCTTCGGCATTTCACCGTTTATTTTTGGCTCTCCAAGATCAGCAAAGCAAGCTATTTATGAAGTTTGGCAATCAGTTAGAGCTAATCTATCGTCAAAATTGGCAACGCCAAGAGTAGCTATAGCTACTCTTAAAACCTAAGAAGCGGTGGCGGCGCTTCGCGTCGCCACCGCTTCTATATACTAAGCAAAAAAAGAGGTGCTTTGCACCTCTTTTTTTGCTTGCTACGATCGCCAAGTACCATGAAAGCCCATTGGCACAATACTGGGCAGAGCTAAACGACAAATCGGTTCGGAATCTAGGCGATCGCTATCAAATACCCATACTTCTGAACATTGGCGATCGCCATCAAACACAACTGTAATTACATAACCGCGATCGGGATTGCTGGAATCAGGGGCAAATAATGGCTCCATCGGATAGCAATTTGCACCCAGATCAGCTTCGATGAGAGTATGCGTTTGGTAATCGTAACGAGCGATCGCTCCAAATAGCTCTTGATTAATCACCGCATCAGGACGCTGAATTGAGAGATAGGTGTAGCGAGAGTTTTGACCAACTTCAGCAGGAGCCACACTAGGAAACTCAGAACCGCGATCTAGCAATTGCGAAGCTTCGAGAAATTCACCTGTTTGCGGATCGAGTCGCATTTGCCAGAGAGTGCCTTTGGCTTTGGTTTTAGTTTGTCCAGAGGCAACTTCTTTAAGAAATTGATTGGTGGTGAAATCAGGATAGCGGATTAAATCAAAGACTACATTGCCATCGCGATCACTATAGCCATTACCAAAATGCCATTGAAACCAATGCTCAGCAACGTTACGACTAACCAATTCAAGATTATGACGATTGAATACTAAAATTTCAGTCCCTTCTTGGGGCTTCCATTGCAATGACTCGCTGTAACTCTGTAAGTTTAGCAATACAGGAAATGGATTCATCCGCAAAGGTGGTACGCAAAAGATCAGGTAATCTCCAGCTAGTACAAAGTCATGAATCATTGGTATTCCATGCAAAGTTACCTGATTCTTTTTTAGCAGCTTACCTGTGCGATCGCTACGGTAAATATGTAACGTCGCATTCTTTCCATAGGAAAGTCCAAAATTGAAAATCTCGCCTGTAAGAGGATCACGCTTCGGATGAGCCGAATAAGGCAACCGATTTTCCAGTCCTTCTAGATTTTCTAAACCATAGGTTTCGAGAGTCTCTAAGTCTAAAGCATGGGGTAAGCCCCCTTCCCAAAGGGCAAGTAGCTTGTCGGGTAATGCTAAAACGGAAGTATTCGCCACATTCTTAGATGACTTACCGAAACGTTGTAGCCACGAACCAGTGGCAACCATGCCGTAATTGCCATAAATTAATTTATTGGCGCGTTCTTCTTCTAAATATCCTTCAGTTTGCACATAGCGATAGGTAGCACGAGCTTGTCCTTCTGCAAAATGTACGGCAAGAATTGCACCATCACCATCAAACCAATGTCCCACTTTTAATCCGCCACGTTCTAATCGTGCAGGACCATTACGATAAAGAGAACCTTTAAGAGATTCAGGAATCTTGCCAGAAATAGTTGAGAGTTGGGTGAGCGGGAATTCTGTAGCTGGTTTCGCGATCGCCTTTGCCCAAGATGTTTGTCTTTGAGTAGTTGTAGTCATGATATTCTCCAATGAATAAATTTCTATTGATTAATTGATGTTACGTGGAAGGAATTCCTATAATGGCATAGGTTTGGGGCAACCACGGGGGCACAGCCCCTACGAGAATCTTTGAATTTTGGAGTAGGGGCAATCCCCCCGTGGTTGCCCTGCTTCGCTACCAGCAAGAGATTCATCATGTGCGTTCCACGTAACATCAGTGATTAAGAGAGATAAGGAATTCCATTCTTATGGGTAAATTGCCAGCCTTGCTCTGAAGCGATCGCAATCAGATCATCATCGGGATAGGTTGCGGAATCATCAGGAGTGCGATCGCCTATTTCTAGATAAGTAGCAACTTCGTCACTATGGTTATAGAGACAATGCCCATTAGCCTCACCCGCAGGAAATCCCGCCGCTTGTCCCGTTTGTAAAATTGATTCTCCAGCTTCGGTAATCAGGGTTAGCTCTCCTGATAATACATAGATAAACTCATCTTGCTTGGTGTGCCAGTGACGCAGAGCAGATCGAGATTTTGGGGACAGGGTGGTCAAATTTACACCAAAGTTTTTTAGTCCTGTTGCCTCACCTAAACGCTTTTTTTCACGTCCAGAAACTACTGGTTTGAAGCGATCGGGATAGTTAGAACCTGTGCGGCTAGGTAATTGATTAGGATCGATGATAGTCATAGTGATGGGTTCATCAATTGGGTTTAGTTCATCAATAGCATTGGAGAATAGTCCATAATTCATCAAATCGTTTTGATGGAAGTGATGATTCTCGAATCCAGAAATAGAGCCTTCCCATATCTCCCCACATCATCTCTACATCGTCATCAGAATCTAACTGAAGTAGAAGCACCCAATCAGAAGCACTAGCCTCCAAGTCTTTAGCAATCAGATCATTGTTTTCACTTGCATCACCATAGTTAAGCCCTTGGGAAGTAAGTTGGCATTCTAGTTGCATATCTCCTTGAATATTCGCTGAATGTCCAAAAAACTGATGCATTGGTGCATCTCCTGACATCACTTTGCCAACATCTTCAATTAGGTTTAGATAATTATCTAAACTATCTTGAGGAATCGCCATTTGCTCAAATGCTAAAGAATCATAGCTAGGTAGAGATAATACTTCACGAAATTGCAGAGCATAAGGAGAGAATAGCCAGCCATTGTCGATGTCTGCACCTTCTGGCAATGAAGACGGAATTAGATTGTCAGTGGAAGGATGATAAATAATTGCAGAACTTCCCCGATCGCTTGGATCAAACCCCCAAGGTTGCTCGATCGCATCGTAAAAGAAGTAAAGCATTCCAGAATTCGGTAGATCCTTTGCAGAACCAAAGCCCTGTAAGTCCGCACAGTTGATCTGAGCTAAAAAGCTAAGCGGACGTTCTTGCCATAACACCCATTGAAAATCTGCTGGCACATCAGGTAAACCACCAAAGCGAGAAATACCAATTACGCCTTCTTGAAAATCCACTTTGGAAACATGAATAGCTGGCTTGATTTCTGATTCGATGCGATCGGCAAACAGACCTAAATTATGTTTGTTAATTAGTTGTGAGATTTGGTTGTTCATACATTCTAAAACCTTGTTTTAAACTGTCTTGCGCCAAAAGATGTTGGCGATACCACGCAATTGTATGGCGAATTGCTTCACGATGCGGTGTGGCAATATCACCAAAGACCCTGACAAACTTAGAACTATCAACAACAAAGGGATTCTCAAACTGATACATCATCTCGATTGATTCCGCAGCTTCAGGAATAAAAACAGCACCGATTCGCATCATCAATTTGCCCATGCCATTCATTTTTGCTGGCAATTCCAATTCCTCAAAGAGAATATTCAACATTTCCCTTGTGGAGATTGTTGGTGCATTAGGCACATGCCAGACTTGCCCGATCGCCTCGTCACGCTCTCCCAAAATGATCATCGCTCTAGCAAAATCTCGGATATAGGTATAGGTATGGGGCAAATCCAAGTTCCCGATCGCTTCTGCTGTTTTGCCTTGAATTGCAGGAATAAACACGCGATCGCCAAATACAGAATTGAGAACACCTTCACCATAAAAATCAGAGGATCTGGCGATCGCTACTTTGGCTTTGCCTTCACGATGAGCCGACATCAAGGTTTCCGCAAGAGCCGCCCGCATTTTGCCCTTATTGGTATGCGCTGTATAGGGAAGATCTTCATGCATTGGTTCTTTGACCTTGCCGTAGCCATAGAGACTATCGCCATATATCAACTTCGCGCCGCTAGCGATCGCCCCAGCGAGAATTCCTTGCTGCAATGGTGGAAATTCCTGAACCCAAGCTTTGAAGTTATACTTTGGCCCCGCACAGTGATAAATCACCTCTGCACCTTGGCAAACTCTCTGCGTAAAGCTGGGATTAGTTGCATCACCAATCTCTAGCACTATTCCTTGAGGCAACTGTACTTGATTATGGCGATTGACCATTCGCACTTTTTTGCCCTGCGCGATCAGTTGATGGGCGATCGCCATGCCCAATGCACCTGTACCAAAAATAACGTGAAGTCCGTCCCGAGAAGCGTTCATGATTTGAGTCTCCTGTAACAAGATAGTGATATGGCAATCTTCAATAGTTTGTGGAGGGCTTCGACTTCGCTCAGCCAGCTTGTACCGTCGGCTGAGCGAAGTCGAAGCCCTGTTTTTTGAATTGTCTGTAGTATTCAACTAAGCTAATATGCACTTAGTTGAATATATTCAATAATGTATACTCAACTAAGTGCATATGTCAACCCTGATTATCGTTAATTTCAAAAAACATGTCCCTTGCTTACGCTCTCTTGGTTTCACTGGTTCAGGAACCGAAAAGTGGTTATGACCTCGCCAAACAATTTGATGGATCGGTGGGATTTTTCTGGCAAGCTACTCACCAGCAGATTTATCGAGAGCTAACCAAACTAGAGCAGCAAAGTCTTATCTCTGCCGAAGCGATCGCCCAAGAGGGACGACCAGACAAAAAAATATTTTCAGTTACAGATTTAGGTTTGTCGCATCTAAAAATATGGCTACTGCAATCTAGTGACGTTGCACCTGTAAAAGATGAGTTTTTGCTTAAAATTTATGCTGGGTATTTAATCCCTGAAGAGGCGATCGCCCAAAAAATCAAAGATCATCGCCAACTACATCAACAACAACTGGAAATTTATCAAGCGATCGAGCGTAACTTTTTTAGTTCACCTCAAGATTGTCCTAAAGAGTCTCGTTTTGCCTATTTAACACTCCGACGAGGGATTAACTTTGAAAAAGGTTGGATCGATTGGTGCGATGAAACCTTGGAGATTCTGGGTACTTGGCAATAACTCAAAAGACAAATTTGGAAGCAGACAAGGATCTCGATTCAATCTTATATAGCTGTCGCCATTCTTGTTAGGACATAAAACCCAAATAGTGTGAGGCGGCGCTTCGCGCCGCCTCACACTATTTGGCCTAATACACTTGACTACAGCTATAGCAAAGCAAGTTTTGCTATCGAGTGGTGGCGCTTCGTGCCGCCACTCGATTCTGTGGTTTTGGTTTGTACTAGCTAACTCTTTTTTTGCTATAGATTTGAAGATTTAGTTATGAAAGGATAGTTGTGGCAAAGCCACAACTATCCTTTTGGTTTTTAGAGTGGCGATCGCGGATCGCTAGGTTAAACTTTAAGTAAAACTAAAAATCCAAATAGACTATAAAAATCAATGAGCGACAAGATTGTATGGACTGCTGAAGCTGAAGCTAAGCTAAAAGATATTCCTTTTTTTGTGCGTCCTTTCGCCCGTAAAAAGATTGAAAAATATGCTCAAGATAATAGTTTCTCGCCAATTACAGTCGAGATTTACGATCAAGCTAAAAAAATGTTCAATAAAAAATACGACCAAATGAATTAAAAAACCAACCCAGTAATGGTTTGAAGATCACAAAATGGCGCTGCCATTTTGTGATTAGGGCAAAGCCCTTATTATTAAAATAGGGAAAGCTTCTAACACAGAGCTTATAAAATATGAGTCAAACATCTGAGCAGTCAGTAGGGGAATCAGTCTGGAAAAGACTGCGTCATGGCAACATTGCAACCTGCGAAGAAGCATTACAATTTCTAGTAAATATTGAAGGAAATGTGAATTTGGATTGGCTTGACCAAGATCTAACTCACCGTTTCTTTCGAGTATTTGAAGACCGTAGTATATTGCAGCCTGTAATTCCATTATTACTATGGCGTAATTGCTTTTATGTTGGCAGCCCAAAAACTCTAAACGATGACCACATCAAGCTGATCAGCGATCGCACCTTGACCGAGATCAAAGTGATCAAGATTACTACCGATAGCTATCGCAAATGGTTTCGTCATCAAAATATTCCTAATCCTAATCAGATTCATTCAGCACAGGCGATTAATCCACTCACAGGGGAGGCTGAACAGGTAGATATTGGTGAAGTTACCGATTTGTATTTGTCGCAAGCTGTAGATCAGACCCGCCGCATTAACGCTTTAATTTCGATCGCTTTGCAGCATCGTGCTAGTGACATTCACCTAGAGCCAACGCCTACAGGTTTACGAGTTCGCTTTCGCATTGATGGTATTTTGCGCGACATCAAAACCCTACCTCTCGAAATCAGCCGCAAGATGATTGTTGCCCTCAAGGTGATGTCGGATATGGATATCGCCGATAGTCGTCGCCCTCAAGACGGACGCATTGGCAAAGAATACACCAGTGATGAAAGTCTACACCTAAATCTTGATATGCGGGTGAGTACCTTACCCTGTGTATGTGGCGAAAAAGCTGTAATTCGATTATTGCCCCGTGACAACCCTTTTTCTAATCATTTGGAATGTTTAGGATTTAGCGATCGCCCTCTCAAAATTTATGATAGTTGGCTACGGCAACCCCAAGGATTGATCATCATGACTGGTCCTACGGGTTCAGGAAAAACCAGTACTCTTTACACCAGTTTGCAAGCGATCGCCCAAGAACATGTCAATGTAATCACCGTTGAAGATCCCGTTGAATATATCTTGCCAAATATCACCCAAACTCAAGTTTGTGAACCCGCAGGCATGACCTTTGCGGCAGGATTACGAGCGATTTTACGCCAAGATCCCGATATTGTAATGGTGGGTGAAGTCCGCGATCCCGAAACTGCGGAAACTGTCGTGCGGGCTGCGCTCACAGGGCATTTAGTCTTATCCACAATGCATACGAACGATGCTGCTAGCGCCATCCCACGACTTAAGGATTTAGGCCCAGATCCAGGATTGATTAGTGATGCTTTATTAGGTGTGGTCGCTCAGCGTCTAATTCGCAAAAACTGTCCGCATTGCTCCGCGCCCCATCAGCCTACATTGGCGGAACTGCAATCCCTGAGACTAGAACGCGAAGATATCGATCCCAGTCATTGGCGTAAAGGTAAAGGTTGTGAGAAATGCTTTTTTACTGGCTATATTGGGCGTGAAGCTATTGTTGAATTAATCGATATTGATGATGCTTTTCGGCAAATGATTTATGAAGGTACAATCACCCAAATGAATCGTTATCTTAATGAAATTGACTTTAATTCATTCCGACTTGCGGCGATCGATAAATTAAATGCGGGTATAACCACAACCGAAGAAATTTTGCGGGTCTTACCCCGTAGCGCTATATATCGAGTGAACTCACCTACGTCTCGCCAAGCTCATATCAAGGCTATTAACTCATGAAAAACAAAGCCCCACGCGCCAAGCGCGTAGGGCTTCTAAACAAATAAAAACAAACGCGCTTGGCGCGTTTGTTTTCTAAGACTGGACTTTTACACCCCGCCAAAAGGCTATGTAGCCTTTGATTTGCTTAGCCGCATCCTTTGGCTCAGGGTAGTACCACGCCGCATCCTTATTAGTTTCGCCATTAACTTCGATACTGTAATAGCTAGCAACACCCTTCCAACCACAAGTTGTATGAGTATTACTAGGTTTAAAATATTCCACATTCAGTGAATCCGCAGGGAAATACTGATTACCCTCCACCACTTCGCAGCGATCGCTTTCTGCAAGAACAACACCATTCCAAATAGCTTTTGGCATAAACTTGAGACTTTTACAATTATTTTATTTGTTATTGTAATGTTTGATAGACTCAGCTAGTCAACTTTAGCGTTACTATAACTCTCTAGGTATAGAATACTAGAAATGCTGAAAGTTGTTTAGTTTTGATGTAGTAAGGCTTGAGACATGCTTTTAATCACAGTTGGGACAGAACAATATCAATTTAATGCGCTAATGCATTGGATAGAATTGTTGTCAAAATACCAACTAATTAACGAAGATGTATTAGTACAATATGGGGCTTCAACACATTTACCCGATGGGGCTAAAGCTTATCGAAATTTGTCTGAGCAAGAATTTTTGAATTTTGTAGAAAGCGCTAACTTAATCATTAGTCACTGTGATGAAGATATTGCCCAACTTTTAGAAGATAAAGACACGCCTTATGTTCTTGTACCTCGTTTACATAGGTTTAGAGAATTTATTGATAATCATCAAATGGAAGTTGCTGATGATTTTGAACGTCGAGGCATTCCGATCGCTAGATCCCCTGGGGATCTAGTTAAATTTATCAAATTACGACAGACATCCTCGGTAAGCTCTAAAGTATCCGAGGCTCAATTATGTGAATATTTAAAAGATCGATATAAATCTCAAAAAAAGTTGATGCTTGTTTGTGCTGCGGGAGGATACTTTCGCTATATGCAAAGCCTCCAAGGTTTTTGGGAAAACTATAACGAGCGTCTATGGATATCAGTACGAACCAGTATCACTGAGCGTGAGATCGAAGATAGTAATCGTTATTGGGGATACGTTCCTATAAAAGATAATTTACTAAATATTATTCGTAATTTAGTTCTAGCTTTTAGAGCCGTACCGCGCTATAAACCAGATCTAGTTATTTCTACAGGTTCAGGTTTTTCTCTTCCTTATCTATTAATTGCGAAGTTTCTGTGTGGGAGTAAAGTCGTTTTTATCGAATCGAAAACGCGCTTTCAAAAAATAGGTTTGCCAGCGTGGGTACTCATGAAATTAAGAGTGCTTGACCTCATTGTGGTGAGAAGTAAGGCGATCGCGAATTTGTATCCCGAAGCTGTCTATATCCCAGTTAGTGACAGTCTTAGTGATAAAACTAAGCAAAATCGGGATTATAAACAAGCTTCAATAGTTACCTTTGACGAAGTCGCATTTATATTTAGCCCTGAACGGCTCGTATTTTCTACCGCTAGAGAATTTTTGCTTGATTTTCAATCTATTTGTAATATCGATGAATCTTATAAAAAGGTTGTGATCGATATGAGTCACACCACAGTTATGGATAGTGCGGGGCTAGGCGCTTTAACCAATTGCCTACGAATGGCTACAGCAAACAAGACTCAATTAGCCTTATGGAGCGTTAGTGATGCTGTCAGTGCTTTGATTGGCTTATCTTCAATTAGTAATTTATTTATAGTCGAGCCAACTAGTAACACGTTTAGATTTTCTAATTCCATCCAAAGAACCAAAGTTAGTAATATTACGATGTTTGGTTTATTGCTATTTCGGACTCAGCTACTACTCAGAAAGATTCCTATACTAAGAATCTTCTATCCAATTCTCAAATTCCTTTTTCCTTTCATTGACATCGATCCTAGCGTGCCTGTGCATCCTTCAGTACGTAATCCCATTAAAAGAATCATTGATATAGTTGGTTCTTTAATTGGGCTAAGTTTTACTGCTATTCTATTTGTCCCGATCGCTCTTGCGATTATGCTAGAGAGTAAAGGTAATGTTTTGTTTGGGCAAATTCGTTGTGGGCTATTGAGCAAGCCGTTCAAAATTTGGAAGTTTCGATCAATGGTAAAGAATGCCGAGCAACTTAAAATCAAGGTGGAGAACCAGGTTGAGGCAAGTTCAACTGTTCCTATTATTGGTGGAGATGATACAACTACAAGTGGTAAGTTTTTTAAGAATGCCGACGACCCGCGAGTAACCAGAGTTGGTAAATTCCTAAGAAAGACTAGTCTCGATGAATTCCCACAATTTTGGAATGTATTAGTTGGAGATATGAGCTTAGTAGGAACTCGCCCCCCTACCTTTGATGAGATTAACTCCTATGAATTGGAAGTTGAGTATCATGATGAGCGCTATACAGAATGGAATCGTCTAGATGTTAGACCAGGGATTACTGGTGTGTGGCAAGTAAATGGACGATCTAATGTGAGAACCTTTGGGGAAGTGGTTAACTATGATATTGAGTATCGTAAAAATTGGAGTATTTGGTACGATCTCAAATTGATTGTCCAAACTTTTATGGTTCTATTTGATAAAAAGAATAAGGCGGTATAGTCAACAGAAAACTCATGAATCTGAAATCGAGGGAGCTACAATATTTTTATTGAGAGTGATGCAAAGCTCTACTTTCAATAAAAATATTGTGGTGATTATCCAGAAATTCTCATTATAAAAATCGGTTTTTTAAAAGCCGATTTGGGGGTTTCCAGCGCCTTCGGCGCTGGAAACCCCTCACAAATTGCTAGTGATTATCTCAGGGCAAAGCACTAAAGTCTAAAGCGTTGTATCCTTTTAAGCAACACACAGTACCTGTAGAGAAGAGATTATGGAACAGAATTGGTCACAACTGCTAAAGCAGCTTATGGATAGACAAACCCTGATGAGCGAACAGGCTAAAGCGCTGATGCAGGGTTGGCTAGAAGGAGCGATCGCCCCAGAGCTATCGGGGGCTATTTTGACGGCTCTGCAATTTAAGGGGATTGAGGCTTCTGAATTAGCTGCCATGGCGAATGTGCTGCAATCTCAGAGTGAAGGGCAAAAGTTTAAAGATCAATTTGGTCATATTGTTGATCGCACTAAACCTTTGATTGATACTTGTGGCACGGGTGGCGATGGTGCATCGACGTTTAATATTTCTACCTCTGTTGCGTTTGTAGTTGCCTCGGCAGGAATTCCCGTAGCGAAGCATGGAAATCGGGCGGTTTCGAGTCGCTCTGGCTCGGCAGATGTTTTGGAAGCGATCGGGATTCATCTTGGTACATCCACAGAAAAAATTTACGAAGCTTTACCTGCGGTGGGGATTACCTTCCTATTTGCTCCAAGTTGGCATCCTGCCATGAAAGCGGTTGGTGCAATTCGTCGTAGTTTAGGAGTTCGCACTGTATTTAACTTGATTGGACCACTGGTCAATCCTCTTCATCCTACGGCTCAAGTTTTAGGAGTTTACAATAAGCAACTAACGCATACCGTAGCTGAAGCTTTGCGTTTACTTGATCGCCAGCAAGCTGTGGTTCTCCATAGTCGAGAAGGGATGGATGAAGCAGGTTTAGGAGATCTGACAGATATCTCATTTTTGTGTGATGGGGTGGTGACGGAAGAGGCGATCGCTCCCCAAGAGTTAGGATTAACTCCTGCTCCAATCGAAAGCCTTAAGGGTGGTAATGTTCAGGAAAATGCTGATATTTTACGGGCTGTTTTGCAAGGTAAAGGAAGCCAAGCGCAAACTGATTGTGTTGCCCTCAATAGTGGCTTAGCTTTACGAATTGGTGGTGCGGCGAGTACTTGGGCAGAAGGTGTCAGTCTTGCTTCTGAAATTCTCAAAAGTGGTGCAGCATGGTCAAAAGCAGAAGAATTAGTTGCATTCTTAAAATAAGTAAGTGGCGGCGCGAAGCGCCGCCACTTACGTTCTTAAATTTATGGAAATAGATTACATTGCTTTATTTGTGTCAGATGTGACGCGATCGCTGATTTTTTATCGTGATATTTTAGGTTTTCGCTTTGACAAACCTGCCAAACCTGATGGCGTGGAGGGCTACAGCGGCAGACTAAAAATTGGCATTTATGATCGCAGTTGGTTGCCAAAATTATTTGGCGATCGTGGCAAGCAGATGATTAGCGGTAATCCATTTTTGTTATCGATGACCGTTGATGATCTTGATCAGGTTTATCAGCAAATATGCGATCGGCAACTTAGCATTCAAGAAAGTAAGCTATTTGATATCATCTCGCCACCCGAAGTTATGCCTTGGGGACAAAGAATTTTGTTTTTAAGCGATCCTGATGGCAACATTCTCGAAATTGTCCAATCAAACCCGAACCAATAAATTTTCTAAAACTGTTGCCTCGCAACAGTTTTAGAAAATTTATTGGTTCGGACAACTGCAAGCATAGATATATAGCAAAGCAAAAGTTAACTAGTACAAAACAAAAACCAGAAGACGAGTGGCGGCGTTTTGCCCCGCCACTCGTCTTCTGGTTTTATGCCCTAAGCAAAACTTGCTTTGCTATATCTTTGGTATTTTGGAACAGAGAGTATATATTTGACCTTGGTTAAAACTTCAAACGTTTGTATACCTATGCCTACCCAAAACGATATCCCTGTTGCCCAAAGGGTAAGTGATCCTAATCGATCGCCTCAAAAGCAGCCTGAAAAAGTTAACTCAATTTCGCGATCGCTACAGTCAGTTCCTTGGTGGGCATATGGTTTAGCAGTCTTAGCTTTTTTATCACCTATTGTCAGCACCCGCATCTGGTTCGCCCTGAACGCTAATGCTATCAATCAACCCAAAGAAATTACTGCACCTGTTGAAAGTTCTCCACCTGCATCAGTGTCAGTGCAACCATCTGTAAGTCCCACCGTTGCCCCATTTATAACTTCAACTCCTACAGCTAAAGCCAATGTCGCTGGCGAAAATCCAGAAGCCATTGCTAAAGATGCTGACAGTCCACCAGACTTATTTGGTCATCATGCCTTTAGTGAGGCTCCTGCAAATAAATTACGGACTATTGGTAGAGCAGGAGATGGTTATGAAATTCGTCTCCATGAAGCAGCCGCAAAAAGTTATCTTAAAATGGAGGCTGATGCAAAGGCTGATGGGATTGATTTTGTGGTGATTTCAGGCTTTCGGACGATCGCTGAGCAGCAAGAACTCTTTTTTGACATCAGCAAACAACGTAATCAAACGCCAGCCCAACGCGCCAAGGTTAGCGCTCCTCCAGGGCATAGTGAACATCACACAGGCTACGCTCTAGATATAGGTGATGCAGCCGTTCCAAGTGCCAATCTATCTACCAATTTTGAGAAAACTGCTGCTTTTCAATGGCTACAAAGTAATGCAGCTAAGTATGGATTTGAGATGTCTTTCCCGCCCAATAACCCTCAAGGTGTAATGTATGAGCCTTGGCATTGGCGGTTTGTGGGTGATGATGATAGTCTCGCAACTTTTTACAAGAAATCCAATCGCAGTAGTTCCTTTATTAAAAAGCCATAATGTTTTTGTAGGGCGGCAAAGCCGCCCTCACCAACTTCATAGTGCAGCACATCCCAAACTTGGGTTTATTTTTGAACTTTGCCATGAATGTTAATGCCACAGATTTACTCGCGATCGCCATATTTACAATTACGATGATGTCTCTGGTAGGGACGATGGCGGGCTTGTCCCCAATTGTTCCTAGTGCGATCGCCATTACTTTACTCAGCATATGGGGGATTGATGTTGGCTTTTGGCAAGGGAAATTTGGAGCCTATGCTCAAGCGTGGCTAAGGGCGCGATCTCCTAAATACCGCGAGCGAGTTTCTTATCACGAAGCGGGGCATTTTCTAATCGCGCATGTACTGGGTTTTAAAGTTGTCAAATATGCGATCGCGGGTATAGTTGGGCGATCGTTAAGTGAAATTTTAGCTGATGAGAACTTTACGGGTATCGAAGGTGGTGTAGAAATTGAGACTACTGATGTGAATAGTTCTGGCAATTTATCGACCAATTTATCGGCAAATTTACTGGATCGCTACAGTACTCTCTATATGGCAGGTATTGCGGCTGAACAACTGATGTGTGAAGGTGAAACTGAAGGTGGTATTGATGATATGCAACGCCTACGTCAAGCCATTTCCCACTTACCAAATCCGATGACTCAAGAGCGTTGGGCGTTACTAAATGCCCGTAATTTACTAAGCGATCGGCGTTCAGTATTAATTAAGCTTGCCGAGAAAATGCTCAGTGGTGCAACTGTCGAAGATTGCTGTCAAACTATTGATCAAGAACTATCTGTTCATAAGAACTAAGAACGTCACTTTGTGACGCTCTTAGTTCTTATGACTTAGCATATAAAACCCAAAGATAAAGGCGACGCTTTGCGCCGCCTTTATCTTTGGGTTTTATATGTTGAGTGCTTCTTCGGTAGAGATAACAGGAACTTGAGGAGTAATTTCTTGCTTAATACTTTTCTCTTCAGGCAACCACTTTAAAAGCGGTAAGGGCAAAAGACTGGTGAGATTGGCAATTAAAACTAATAACCATAAATTATCAAAATTAGATTCAGTAACACCCAATAGATAAGTTAAGCCTGCCCCTAGTTGAAATGAGCATAGCGCCGAAATATTCAACACAGACATCAACAATGCAAATAAAGTAGCCTCGATCCCTTCGGGACATAGCCGCGCTGCTAACACTAGCACAGGCATAAAAGCAATTCGCCCCGCCACAGTCAAAATTAAATTATCACCAAGACTAAACCAGCGATCGTCAATACCAAGTGAGCGGTTAGCATGAGTAACTAACAATAAACTTGTAAGTCCTAATACAGTCGAGACAATCGTAGTCCAGAAGAATATCTTGCGGGTTGGTACACCTCTAAAAAAGCGCTGAAATAGCCATACACCTAATAGTCCCGCCCAACTTCCAAAAAATCGGATTGTCCCAAGAAACTCAGGATTAAAGTTCAGTTCATTGGTTGTGAAATAGAAGAAAGCAGTATCTGCACTGGGCGACGCTTGCCAACAGAATAAGAAAGCGGCTGGCAACCAAATCGCCTTATTTGTAAAGGCTTGACGCAATTGAATAAAGTTAAACTTGAGCGACATCCAGATCTGCGAATTTCGCGATAACTGTTCTGGCTTTTCTGGCTTTGTGAATGTTTCTGTCTGTGATGATGGTGTACCATCGGCGGAATTATGAGCAGGATCAGGAGTCACAATAAAAATTGTAGACATGGGAGGGTCGGCGATCGCAAAGGCAGAAATACCCACCAAAAGCGGCAAAATCGCTGTAATTTCAAAAACGAATTTCGCGCCAAAATGTTCTAATAGATAGCCACTCAAATAAGCGGAGATGATTGCCCCGATTGACGAAGCAATCCAACTAAAGGACTGCAATGATCCTGCATCGCCTTCTGGTTCTAGTCTTGCGCGTTGGACAATCAGAGCATCGGTAATCGCATCAGAAAAGGCAAGAGACAAAGAACCAGTCGCAATCATGGCGATCGCCCAAAAAGGAGTCGAAACCCATGAGCTCATGCTTACCCATGCAAAAATTCCTAGAAAACTTGATAGCAATAGGTAAGGACGACGACGATAGCCAAAGACAGGAAAGCCATCAGAGATCAAGCCATATAAGGGTTTAACCGTCCATGGTAACATCGTAATGCCAACCATTGAGGCAACTTCCGTAGGGCTAAGTCCCAAGTCATCCTTAAGGAAAAAGCTTACGGCAAGTTGCGAAATTGCCATTGCTCCTTGCACAAAATAAATTATTGCGATCGCCCCCAACTCTAGGTCAAACGAGCGCCCTCGTAGTCTTTTGAGCCATTCTGATTGGATTAGCACGATACGATTGCCCAAATATTAAGAAACTTTAATCTAAGTATATTTTAGTATCAATCTAGAAAAGTTGATAGCCATCGTCAGAAGACAATGCTGGAAATCACTAACGAAAATACGGTAGGGTAAATAAGAGGAAAGTTAGCACAGATTCTGAATATTCTCTCTTTTTTACTTTGTTAGATCCTATGTCCAATCCCATTTTTGTCCTTGCTTCCGCTTCGCCCACACGCAAGAGCATTTTAGAAAATGCTGGTATCAAGCCAGTAATCAGAGTGAGTCACTTTGACGAAGAGGCGATTCAGGTGAGCGATCCCACGTCATTAGTAATGACCTTGGCGCAGTGCAAAGCCAAAGCGATCGCCGCAGAATTTACAGGACAGAATGCATTAGTTATTGGCTGTGACTCGATCATGTATCTCAATGGCATGATTTACGGCAAGCCCGACTCTAAGCAAACGGCGATCGCCACATGGCAAAAGATGCGCGGCAATTATTGCGAACTCTATACAGGACATTGCTTGATTGATGCTAACAATGAGCGATCGGTTCTACGATACGGAGTAACTAAAGTCCATTTCTCAGAAGTAACTGATGCGGAAATTGATAGCTATGTGGATTCGGGCGAGCCGCTATGCTGTGCAGGATGCTTTACTTTGGAGAAATTGGGAGGATTGCTAATTGATAAAATCGAAGGATGTCATACCAACGTCTTAGGATTGAGCTTACCGATCTTGCGGCAAATGTTAGCTGAACTAGGTTACAGCATTCACTTTAGTGCGAATGGAACTGTAATCAGATGAATACTGCCAATCGGAATACGCTCTGGGCAAGTATTGTTGCTGAAGAACTCTATCGCTCAGGTGTTCGCACAGTTTGTGTGTCTCCTGGATCGAGGTCTACACCGCTCGTAATCGCTTTTGCGGAATTGCGCGATCGCTGTCCTGATTTTCAGATTTTGGTGCATATTGATGAGCGATCAAGTAGCTTTTTTGCCTTAGGTTTAGCGAAGGTACGGATGGCTCCTGTTGCCCTACTATGTACATCGGGAACTGCCGCAGCTAATTACTATCCTGCAATTATTGAGGCTTATTATAGTCAGATTCCTCTTGTAGTCTTGACTGCTGATCGCCCGCCAGAAATGCGTGATTGTGGTTCAGGACAGACTATCGATCAGATTAATATTTACGGAAAGCATGTTCGCTATTTTTTTGAAGTGGGGACACCAGAGATTCTCGGCTTTCGACTGCGTTATTTGCGATCGCTGATTAGTCGTTCTGTCAGCATGGCAACGGGTAAAGGTGACACACCCGCAGGGGCGGTTCATCTTAACTTCCCCTTTGCCGATCCGATGCCGCCTATTCCTGTCGCTAATGATGTACCAGAAGATTTAGCACTCAGCAGTCCAGAAGCCGTGTTTGGCAATCCATCGGGAGCCGCCTATAGTGAAGTAATAGCAGGCATAAAATCGCTGGGTACAGATGCGATCGCGGCTATGGCAAATCAAATTATTAGTCATCCCAAGGGTGTATTAGTTGTGGGTGTGTATGACGCGCCCACAGATTTTTTAGATGCTGTCCGAAAACTCGCCAAAGCAACAGGTTATCCATTGCTGATCGAAGCCACAGGAGCGCATCGTCGAGATGAAATTGGACATTATGATAGTTTTTTGCGATCGCCGAATTTCTCTAAGGCTCATGCTCCTGAAATAGTGATTCGTTTTGGAGCTATGCCAACTTCTAAAAGTTATCTACTCTGGTTACAGCAGCATATTGGCTGTCAGCAAATCGTAGTTGGTAGCACCAATAGCGATCCGACCCACGGACTTACTCAAGCGATAAATGTTCATCCTGTTAGCTTTTGCTTGCAGTTAGCCAATTATTTAGAAAATTATGCTCAACCAATTTGGCAGGACAAGCAATGGCGCTTAGATTTTGAACTAGCAGAGAGTATCGCCGAACATGCGATCGCCGAATCTCTTGCAGAAATTGATGAATTGTTCGATGGCAAAGTTTATGCAGAACTTGCCGAGATTCTGCCTGCGGATACTTATATCTATGTAGCTAGCAGTACACCGATTCGCGATCTTGATACATTTTTCCATAGCGATCGCCCGATTACAGTTTTAGCCAATCGAGGCGCAAATGGCATTGATGGAACTTTATCAAGTGCGCTTGGTGCAGCATGGGGATGCGATCACCCGATGGTTCTCATCTGTGGAGATCTAGCGTTTTATCATGACCTGAATGGATTGCTGGCAGCTAAAAAATATAATATTTCTCTTACAGTAATTCTGCTCAATAATGATGGAGGTGGTATTTTTGATTTACTACCCATTTCCAAATTTGAAGATACTTTTGAAGAATTCTTCGGTACAAGTCATGGGCTGGACTTTGCACCGATTATCTCGGCATATAGTTGCGAACATATGCTCATTCAAGATTGGCAGGATTTTCGTGATCGCCTTACTAGTTCTTTGAGTGCTAAGGGAACACAAGTTTTAGAAATTAGAAGCGATCGCAAGCGTAATAAAGAACTCCATTTTGCGATCTGGAATAAGGTGATCGCAACTTGCGATCGTAATTTCTAAAACTACGAAGGTCGGAGCGAGGCTCTGCCCTTCGTATATAATTGAATCAAAGTTGGGAGGCTAAAAACTCATGGTACTTGCAACAACTAAGCGCTACACAGTAGATGAATATCTTGAACTAGAAGAAAAAGCCGATTTTAAAAGTGAATTTGTCAACGGAGATATCATACCTATGGCAGGTGCAACGGCAAATCATAATATTTTGACTGCTAAGTTTCTAGCTCGAATTTTGTTAGCTCTAGAAGATTTAGATTACGCTGTCTTTATGAGTGATATGCGTCTATGGATGCCAGATCAGAAGCGCTACACCTATCCTGACGTGATGGTGGTTGAGGGACAGCCAATTTTTACAGATGAGAAACAGACAGGGATTACTAATCCTTGCTTAATTGTCGAAGTTCTCTCTAACTCTACAGGAGAATACTATCGCGCCAATAAGTTTAAGCTTTATCGTTCTATTGCTAGTTTTAGAGAGTATATTCTCATCGATCAAAGCAGTTATGGTGTGGATCAATATACTAAGCGAAATGATGGTAAATGGGTTTTATCCGATTATGTAGGTGAAGATGCAATTCTGAAACTGGAATCGGTAAATTTTGAAATTAGTTTGCGAGATTTATACAAGCGCGTTACATTCTAGTAACTTAAAAGCCATGCGAAGCATGGCTTTTAAGTTACTGCAAATAGATAGAATCGGCTATGCCATCAACCATAAAATCGGTGATTAGTTTAGCTGTAATTGGTGCGAAGAGAATCCCATTACGATAATGTCCCGTCGCCAAAATTAGGTTTTCATAATCACTTTTCCCTAGCAGTGGAACTTCATTGGGAGCATGGGGACGGAATCCCCACCATGTTTCAGTGATTTGCATATCAGCGATCGCAGGATATACGGCAATTGCTCTATTTAACAATTGAGCAATGCCTGAGGCAGTGTTACCATGCGAGAAACCATTATCCTCAACTGTCGCACCGATCACAATGGTTCCATCTTGGCGCGGCACAATATAGCAACTTGGCGCATAAATTACTCTTTGCAATTTACGATCGCCATCAAATACTGAAAGCATTTGTCCTTTGATGGGCTTGATCGGCAAAGGCAGCAGCGATCGCGTCCAAGCCCCTGTTGCCAGAACATAGCGATCGCTTTGCAATTTACCAGCACTAGTATCAAGATGCGTCACACGCTTTTGGTCACGCACTATTTGATAGACCGTTGTTCCTTCTAGGATTTTAATTGAGAGCGATCGCGCAGTCGTTAATAAAGCCTGCGTAAGTTTGCGATTGTTAACTTGTCCATCTTCAGGTAACCAGAGAGAACCTAAAATATCTTCCCCTAAGCCAGATTGACGCTTGCGAGATTCTTCACGGTTAATATATTTGGGATGTTGAGAAATAACTTGGCGATCGCTTTCTTCTAAAACTGGAGCGATCATCCCACAACACCAGTAGCCGCAATCTTGCCCTGATAATCGCATTAAGTTCGCTATCCATTGCGGATACATTTCCCGACTGCGAATCCCAAATTCTAGGAGATTGCCTTCTAGTCGCTCTGCTTCAGGTGCAAGCATTCCCGCCGCCGCCCATGTCGCGCCACGTCCACAAAGATCACGCTCAACCACAGTTACTTTTGCACCTTTTTGCGAAAGGGCGATCGCTGTCGCTAAGCCAATAATCCCGCCGCCAATTATTAAAACATCAGTCATTCTATTTTGCCAAATTCACATTGCTATAGCGCGTTGCGCTAAATTAAAACCCCAGATTTTTTAAGAGTGGAGCAAAGCTCCACTCTTAAAAAATCTGGTGGTTTAGTTTTCAAGTTCGCAACGAGTTGCTACTACAGCATAAAACGGATCGCTGCTAGCCATACCAAACATTGCTAAAAAAGGAGAACTTGGTGGCACATTTGCCACTAGTTCAGGACGAGAGAAGCCCTTCGGCACAGAAGCAAAATACTTGAATACTAACTTAGTGCGATCGCTTTCTTCCCCATCACGCCATGCTTGAATCGCCTTCTGATAAAACATCCGATTTGAGAAGCTAATAATTGCGATTCCACCAACTTTAAGAACGCGATGAATTTCGGCAAATACAGCTTCTGGATATTGCAAATACTGCACGGAGACGGTGTTTAACACGGCATCAAAGGATTGATCGGCAAAGGGTAATACCTGTTGCTGATTGAGATTTTGGACAAAATAATGATTCAATCGTGGATTACGAGCCAATTCCTCAGCATTAAGTCCATGTCCCTCTACATGGCTAAATTCCATATCTTCGGGCAGGTGCGACACCCAACTACTCATCAAATCCAGAATTCTTGTATTGGGTTGCAATCGCTGACGATAAAGCTCTGTCAGTTGCTGAATAAAGCGATCGTCTACATGGGTGACAAAGCGCGGATAGTCGTAGAACAGCGCATCATCAGAGTTATCAAGTTTGGTACGTTGTTCTGAGGCAAGTTGCATAGATAGTTAGCAAAAGAGACAAGAACTTAATCATACTCAAATTTGATAAGGGATCTACGATCTAATGGGGAACCAATGTTTTGGTGGCATAGCTTCGCCGCACCATCAAAACAGCCATTAATTAAGTTTTATTAAGAATTTTAATGAAAGTAATTCTCAATAAAGAATTGTCTAGTAGGATTAACGAAGTAAATTATTGAGAGTAATTCCTATTAGTTGCATCTCAAAACCTTAACTTTTGATAACTTATTGTTGATTCTAGGTAGCTATGCAAATCTCTGAAAACCCTAACGTAAAATCTGATTGGTGGGCTGGGAATGCTCGTTTTGCCGATCTGTCTGGTCTTTTTATCGTGGCGCATGTGGCTCAAGCAGCACTGATTACTTTTTGGGCTGGTGCATTTACTTTGTATGAAATCTCTTGGTATCGAGCCGATCTACCAATGGGTAGCCAAGGTTTGATTTTACTGCCCCACCTTGCCTCTTTGGGGATTGGTGTTGATGAAGGAGGAGATATTATTGATAGTTATTCCTATTTTGTGATTGTTGTAATTCATTTGATCTCTTCCGCAGTTTTAGCAGCAGGAGCCTTATTTCATCTCACCAAAACCCCAGCTAGTCTTGACGACTGCGGAATAACCTTGCTTTCAAAGCCATGCCTTTGAAAAGAAAAAATATTAGAGAACAAAAACATGGCGATGTTTCTTGGGAGTCTGCTCACGATCGCATCATTAACTTATCTGGTCAACTTTTGGTTACTGATGACCTTGATCCAGAGGTAAATATATAGAGATTTATAGAGGTTCAAGTCATGAATTCCACATTTGTTAAATTAGCTGACAATCATTTATCAATTTCGATCACACCGCCTAAAGTTTTACACCTTCTCAATCACGGACTTAAGATCTACAATTTCAATCGTTATGAATACATTCCATTGCGTAATGATGTTTTGTGGCAGATTAAAACAGGAATTGTGCGAACCATGACTTGGGATGAGGAAGGTAACCAAATTGTCTTAGGACTGTGGAGCGAAGGCGATATTATTGGTAGCCTCATGTCTACCCTTGAGCCTTACCAGATTCAATGTTTAAGTAATGTCGAAGTAGAATTATTGCCATCGATTTTGTGGGAGCAAGCTTCTAGTGCGATTATTGCCCATTGCCACCAAACCCAACATTTACTGAGCATTTCCCATTGCCGCACGGTTGATGTCAAGTTGAAGAAGTTTTTGATTTGGTTATCAGAAAAGTTTGGTAAACCCTGCGATCGCGGTATTTTCATTGACCTCAAGATCACGCATCAAGACATTGCTGACACAATTGGCTCGACTAGGGTAACAATGACGAGATCTTTAAATCAACTAAGACTTGATGGATTGATTAGTTGGAAAAATCACTATTTGACATTGCATTCAAACTTTAGTGATAGGTTGTTTTCTACTTTATAAGAAGGTTTTATAAGAGATATTTGCAATCAAATAACCTCAATAAATTACTAATAATTACTATAAATTCACAATAATATTTTGTGCCCATATGGATTGAGATCTCCGACTTTTTCTTGGCAATCATAGGTAACTTTTGACAGTCATACAAAAAGTCGGAGATCTGGGCGTTACATAAGCGCATAGTCCGATCGCAAAAGCTAGTATTAGAGTCCATAGGTTAATTTGAGTCAATGTTAGATCAGAAAGTTAAATTTAATTATTTGCTGCGCGATCGCTTCTTGCCCACGTTAGGTTTATTGACGATCGGATTGCTAATCACGATGGCTGTTTCTCTATGTCAAGGAGCTGTACCGCTTAGTGGTCAGCAACTTTGGCAGGCGATCTGGCATCAGGGCGAATCGATTAATCAAACAATCATTTGGGAATTGCGATTACCGCGCATTATTGCGGCGATGGTGGTCGGTGCGGCGTTAGGAATGTCGGGAGCCTTATTGCAAGGAATGTTGCGAAATGGGCTTGCCGATCCCTTTGTGTTGGGCATTTCCGCAGGGGCAGGACTCGTGGCGATCGCCATGATTACTCTCGGTGTAGCCCAGACTTTGGTTCCTGTAGGGGCTTGGATTGGCGCGATCGCCACGGCTATTCTCGTTTATACCCTTGGCTACTTGGGCGGAGGACTATCGGTTGAGCGCTTGATCTTGGCGGGTGTGGCGATTAGTTCCATGTTTGGCGCAATCCAAACTACTCTGCTTTTACTTGCGGATGATGGCAGGATTCAGTCAGCGCTAAATTGGCTGATTGGTAGCCTGAATGGGCGCGGCTGGGCTGAGGTTAATAATGTTGGTCCCTATGTGGGTATTGCTCTATTCGCAGGTTGTTTATTGGCTCGTCCCCTGAATTTGCTTAATCTTGGTGATGATATGGCTTCGGGTTTGGGAACTTCGCTTGTGCGATCGCGTTTAGCGATCGGGGCAGTGGCGAGTTTACTGGCGGCAAGTGCCGTGAGCATGGCGGGACTAATTGGTTTTGTCGGTTTAGTTGTGCCGCATGGTGTGCGATTGCTAGTTGGTTCTGATTACCGTTGGATTTTGCCATGTTCGGCGATCGGTGGTGCGTGGGTACTGACGCTGGCGGATTTGCTATCGCGACTCGGTACGGTGGAATTACCCGTAGGCGCAGTAACTGCGTTGCTAGGTTCACCATTATTCATCTGGTTACTTTATCGGCGCGGTCAGAGAGGTTAATAATGGATAATCATGATTCCTATAATCTTGCTGAAGCATTGCTAGAGGCACGAAATCTTGCCGGTGGCTATGGCAATCAGACTATTTTGCAGGATGTATCCCTATCTCTCCATAAAGGAGAATGGTTGAGTTTAGTGGGGGCAAATGGCTCAGGTAAATCAACTTTGTTGAAATTATGTAGTCGGATTCTCTCACCACAAACGGGAACGGTACTACTGGATGGCAAAGCCATTCATCAACAACCAGTGAATCTTGTGGCTAGGCAGTTAGCGATTTTGCCACAACAGCAAACAATTCCATCGGGCTTAACGGTGCGACAACTGGTCAGCCTCGGACGCACGCCCCATCAACCTTGGTGGCAATGGGATCTGGATGCAGAGGATCGGCAAATGGTGGAAACAGCGATCGCCCAAACTCAACTTACAGAATTAAGCGATCGCCCCGTCGAGCAGCTTTCAGGCGGTGAGCGCCAAAGGGCTTTTTTAGCCTTAACCTTAGCCCAAAATCCCCAAGTTCTCTTATTGGATGAACCAACCACATTTTTGGATTTGCATCACCAGTTAGAACTATTGGAACTGTTGAAGACACTCAATCAAGAGCGGCAGTTGTCGATCATTACGGTGCTGCATGACATTAATCTAGCGATGCGCTATAGCGATCGCCTAGCAATGTTAAAGCATGGTGAGATCAAAGCGATCGGGCGATCGGCAGATGTGATCACTCCTGAAAATCTCCGTCAAGTTTTTGAAGTGGAAGCAGTGACGATCATTACACCCGTGGGTTTACAGATCTGTTTGCTGTCGCCTTCCCATACTTTAGAATAAGTATTAGGGAGATGGCGATCGTCCCTTTAATAGGTCATCACCGAAGCGATCGCATTTATTTTCTTACTCAGTCTATAGTAGTGTTATCACATAAAAATCTCATGCAGTCTTAATATGCCTAGTCTCAGCCTCAAGCCATCGCACAAGCCGATCAAAAATTATTATGAAGCTTTGGATCGCTATGGCAAGTTAGGGATAGTGCATGAAGGGGCGGTGCTGTC
>NZ_JACJQY010000029.1 GCF_014696925.1 Phormidium tenue FACHB-1050
TCTCTGTCTCAAGTTCTTCGCTGTAATAACCCAAAATTATTCCTTTTCTTTCTTTGTCTGAGATTATCCTAATTTGCACAAGTTATTTGTTTTTCATTCCTAACGGTGGTGAGGCTAGACTAAAGTTATTGGATTTACAACAACGCTATGGGTTGATGGATTTATAGTATTTGCATCGTAAGGGCAATTCATGAATTGCCCTTACGATTCGTTCTTTTGTATAAAGCATATTTGTCCGACAACTTGCAGATTCATGAAAATTTAGGCTTTATCTGAGATAAAATCGATAAACGTATGAGTATTTGGAAATGAGTAAAGTTCAAAGTCTAAGTAGTCTTCATGAGCCAATTGAAAAAGCTCCACCTGAAGTTCAACAAATTATTCGTAATGTCTTAAAGATCGAAAAGGATCGGCTCGACAAAAATGAATTGGGGCGGATTAATGAGGATATTCTCAAAATTGTTAAGGAAGCTGTGCAATGAAGCTAATCTCGATCAAGCTGTTTAATTTTCGCTGTTTTTATCAACAAACGCCTGAGATCGTATTGGCAAGACTGGACGATCGCAATATCACGATCATGCATGGAAACAATGGCACGGGTAAAACCTCGCTGCTCAATGCTTTTACATGGGTGTTATACGAAAAATTCACCTCAGCCTTTGGCGACTCTGAACAGCTCGTCAATCGTCAGGCGATCGCGGAATCACAATTAAATCAGCCTGTGGAATGCTGGGCAGAAGTTTTATTTGAGCATGATGCTAAGCGTTATCGGGTGCGGCGGTTAACTCGCGCCTATCAGCTTGCTAATAATGGCGAGAAAAATATTCAGTACAACAAAAGTGAGTTGTTTTTGCAAGTGGCGGGGGATGATGGACGTTGGGTGACTCAAAATCATCCTGAAGCCGTAATTAATGGCATTTTACCGAAGAGTTTGCATCAGTACTTCTTTTTTGATGGTGAGCGAATTGAGCAAATCGTGAGATCGGACAATCGCAATGAGATTGCGGAAGCAACCAAAAAGCTTTTGGGTGTGCAGGTTTTGGACAATGCGATTAAACATCTTAAAGAAGCTAGAAAGTCCCTTGAGGATGAACTCAAAAGTATTGGCGATGCTCAAACTAAAACCCTGATTTCGCAAAAGCAGAATCTAGAGAGTAATAGCACTGAATTTGAAGTAAGAATCAAGGAAATCGAACAGGAACTAGAAGCACAAAACCAACTAAAGATATCTTGCAATCAACGATTGACAGAATTGGGTGGTATTGATGAAATCCAAAAGCGGCGTGAGGCTCTTGAACAACAAGAACGGGAAAACCGCAGTAATTTACGAGGTTTAAAGAACCAACTAAAGACAGATATTTCTACCAAGGGCTATAGTGTATTTCTGACGGGTGCGATCGCAGATTTTCGAGAGTTAGTAGGTGGTCTGCATGAACGGGGTGAATTGCCTGCGGATATCAAACAGACCTTTGTGATTGATCTATTAGAACGGCGCAAATGCATCTGTGGTGCAGCATTACATGATGGTTCTCCTAATTATGAACAGGTCAAGTCTTGGCTAGAGAAAGCTGGGTTAGCGGATGTGGAAACTGCAACTTTGAAGCTAGAAGGTTTTGTTGATGAAGTGGAGAAACAGGCTACAGATCTTTGGCAGAGTATTGATACTAAGCAAGCAAGTATCAGTAATGTAAAAAATACTCTTTCTCGTCTTGAGTTAGAGTTAGAAGCAATTAGCGACCAGTTACGCAAGAGTCCCATTGAGGATGTTCGTAACATGAAAGCTCGCCTTGATGAGATCGATCGCAAGGTTGAAGATTTAACCTTAGAGAAAGGTAAAAAGCTCCAGAAATGGACTGATTATCAAGGGCAAATTGAAAATCTTCAGAAGCAAATTAAGAGCAGTAAGCAAAATGAAGGTAAGCAAAGGCTTGCTCAGAAACGCATTGATGCGGCGCAACAAGCGATCGATCTCCTGAGTGAGTTAAAAACCAATCGTAATGAGCTATTCCGCAAGCAATTGGAAACTCGGATCTGTGAAATCTTTAGCCAGATCTCGTTCAAAGCGCAAACACCGAGACTGAGTGAAAAATATGAACTTAGCTTAGTGGAAACTGTGGCTGGTCAAGAGGTTCAGTCGGGTGCTTCAACAGGGGAGAATCAGATTCTCAGTTTATCTTTTATCGGTAGCATCATCGATCGCGTGAGGGAATGGAGTAAGTCTGGTTTAGTGATGGGGCCAGATAGCAGTACTTTCCCGATGGTAATGGATTCGCCCTTTGGGAGTCTAGATGAAATTTACCGTCGGCAGGTGGCAAGATTGATTCCTCAGTTGGCAAACCAGCTTGTAGTGATGGTTTCTAAAACCCAGTGGCGGGTGGAAGTTGAAGAAGAGATGACTTCCCGCATTGGCAAGGAATATGTGTTTGTATTCAACTCTAATAAACCTGACACCCAAACCGATGACATCGTTCTCTATGGCAAGAGCTATCCGTTAGTGCGAAAGAGTGCCTATGATTATGAATATACCGAAGTCTTGGAGGTGAATCATGGTTAATACAACTACGGCTCCTAAAGCAGAAATTGTCAGCGATCGCTGGGTTAAGGCAACGTGGGACGAGTTTTTAGCGCTTGCAGACGATCCTAAGTTGGAGACAGGTAGATTTTATTATGACAATCATAAAATGAGGATTGAGATGTCACCAGTTGGACCAATACATGCCCATGAAAACTCCATTGTTTCTAATGTGGTTCGGCTCTTTGCGACGATTAGAAATATTCACATCTATGAATATACAAATTGTAGTTTTAGAAAAAAAGGCGAGAGTGAATGTCAGCCAGATATTGCCTTTTATCTAGGGGCTGACTTGAAGTTGCCACCTCGCAATAATGCACCTGTGGATCTCAATAAGTTTGATTTGCCAACTCTGATTGTGGAAATCTCTTCAACAACGCTGCAAGATGATTTGGGATATAAGCGCTTATTGTATGAGCGTTTAGGGATTCTAGAATATTGGGTGGTGAATGCTCAAACTTCTGAGGTGTTTGCTTTTACAATCGCTGATGGACGTAGCGGCATAGTTGAGCGCTCTCAAGTTCTCGAAGGTTTGGAAATTACCACGGTACAAGAGGCACTTAAACGCAGTCAAACTGAAGATGATGGCGCGATCGCGAGATGGCTATTGCAAACTTTTAATGGGTAGGGATATGGCAGGCGATTCTGTAAGTTTATCTGATACCTATAATGAGTTATTAATTGAGATAAAGCAACGGATTCGGACTGCTCAATATGAGGCTTTGAGAGCGGTTAATCGAGAACTAGTAATGCTTTATTGGGATCTTGGCAGGATGATTGTCACTCGTCAGCAGGGAGAAACTTGGGGAAAGTCGGTTGTGGAGCAGTTGGCTAAAGATTTGCAAGCTGAGTTTCAAGGTGTCAGTGGGTTTTCTGCGGCTAACCTTTGGCGAATGAGACTTTTTTATCAAACTTATGGTGACAATGAAAAACTCGCGCCAATGGTGCGAGAAATTGGATGGTCGCATAATTTAGTCATTATGGAGAAATGCGAAGATGATTTAGAGCGTGAGTTTTATTTGCGGATGACGCGCAAGTTTGGCTGGACAAAAAATGTGTTGATTCACCAAATCGAGAATCAAACCTATGAAAAGACTTTGCTGAATCAGACAAATTTTGATGTGACTCTATCGGAGGATATTCGCGATCGCGCAAAGTTGGCGATTAAGGACGAATACACCTTTGATTTTCTAGAATTGGGTGATGAACATAGTGAGAGGCAGCTTGAGGCGGCGATTTTAGCTCAGGTTGAGCCATTTTTGCGAGAGATGGGTGGGATGTTTGCGTTTGTGGGTAGTCAGTATCGGTTAGAGGTGGGAGACGATGAGTATTTTATCGATTTGCTGCTGTATCATCGGCATTTGCGCTGTTTGGTAGCGGTTGAGTTGAAGATTGGGAAGTTTAAGCCTGAGTATGTGGGTAAGATGCAGTTTTATTTGGCGGTATTGGATGATAAGGTGCGGATGGTGGATGAGAGGCAATCGATAGGAATTATTCTGTGTAAGTCGAAGGAGCAGACGATTGTGGAATATGCTTTGAAGGATGCGAGTAAGCCTATTGGGGTGGCAACTTATCGGTTATCAACGCTGCCGAAGGAGTTGAGGAATCAGTTGCCTGCGCCTGAGCAGGTGGCGATGTTGTTAAATGGTATTGAGGAGTAATACTGGGTCAATTTTTACCCAAATATCCATATCGCCTGTAGCTCTTACAAACCCGTAGTAACCAACTGCATAACCGCCAATTAATAAGTATTCAAATTGAAGGAAGTTTAGCAATCTCAAAAACTCTTTGAAGTCTGGAGGTATTTGGATCATAGCCGTACATTACTTGACGTAGATATTCTAGGGCAATTAATCGCTCTTTTGGGCTTTTCAGAAGCCAATATGCACGATCTTCTTTGTCCTCATCATTTAAGTTCGCAATGCTAAGTGTAGATAGGTTAAATTTAAAATTCTCAGAGTTAGTGCTGCTCATTTAAATTGATTTGAAGAAATAATATATTCAGGTAAAATATATAAAGATTATAACGCACTGTAAAAGATGATCGCTTGTTGATGATGGCTGGTTTGATGGTGACTGAAGTTAATGAATTGATCGCTTGTGTGTAAGATGTTTTTAGATTGGGTATCAAGGAATAAGTAAGAATGGCTGATGCAAGGGTAAAGATCGCGAAGGATAAAGCGGAGTTTGGGGCAGATAATGAGCATTCGTAGAGTCTATATTGCTGAAGATAAAGCTGAATTGGTACGTTCTTTAAGATCTGCTGAAAATCCTACTGCGCCATTTCAGACCTATGCTGACGTGATGACTTTTGCGGCTGTCCTTGGGGCTAAGCGAGGAAAAAAGCTTCCTCTTGGTAAAACATCAAGAAAAGAACCCGATCCTATTCCTCAAGATCAGTTTGTAGCTAGAGGCTATGAACCTGTAATTAATTTAATTGCGATCGCCCATACCAAAGATCCTAAAAGTCTTGCCCTTGACGAAGAATCTGGAAATATCCGCGTTCAAATCTTTGAAGAGTATGCCAATGGAGGTCTTGAAGTTTTACAGAACACTTTACAAGGAAGTGTGGACTATACAGATGCAATTTTGTTGATGCTGTTAGCTGAAAAAGATCAAGAATCTTTAGAAGATTTCGATTTGAGTAGATTTCTATGAGCAAAGATTTACTGTACTATTCCAAAAAGTTTGCGAAGTTGCGTGTAGACCGTGTGCGGGGAATTGCACCTCATAAACCAATATTGCTTTTATCTGCGATCGCGCTAATCCAACAGGGAATAATCAGACAAAATCGAATATTTTTATCACCTGAATTAATCGCCACATTTCTCAAATACTGGAGTTTTTTGGGTTCAGAATCCCATCGTTCAGATATTGCTCAGCCCTTCTTTCATCTTCAAAGTGAAGGCTTTTGGCATCTAAAAGCAAAGGCTGGATTTGAACCTGTAATTAACTCTAAAGTGAAAATCAAAACCTTAAATGGGTTGAGAGATTCGGTGCAATATGCTTACTTTGATGACGAACTTTTTGAGTTAATTCAGAATCTATCATCAAGAAATAGTTTGATTGATATCCTTGTAAGTACTTGGTTTTCTGATAAATCGTCACAAATTGAACAACTTTTTCAAATCAACTCTTTTCAAGAATTTCAAGATCGCTTACGAGATAGAGGTGGTGCTGTCTATTCAGTTGATGAAGTAGAAGATGAATCTAAATTAATTGTGCGAGATGCAGCATTCCGTAGAATAGTTGTCTCTGCCTATGAATATCGATGTGCATTTTGTGAGTTACGGGTTCTCAATTCTCTAAATCAACATATCGTTGATGGAGCGCATATCAAGCCATTCTCACAGTTTCGAGATGATCGCTTTGATAATGGGCTTTCCCTTTGCAAAAATCATCACTGGGCTTTTGATCGTGGTTGGTTTACGGTTGATGATGACTATCGAATAGTTGTCTCTAATGATCTTAGGGAAGAATCACCTCACGCCCAGACAATGCGAGATTTTCACGGTCAGAATATCGTTTTGCCAGCACAACAAAGCTATTTGCCAAGAATTGAAGCTTTACGATGGCATCGAGAAAATGTTTTTAATCAAGGCGATCAACTCTTTTTAGAGTACTAGTCGCTCATATACAGATTCTTAAATTCTTTTGCTGCGTTGGGATTAATTTTTTCTAGCGCTGCAACAATCCGTAAAACCGTTTCAGAGTTAGGATCTCTAACTTCATTGATCCAACGATAAATATTTGAACGACCAACGCCTAAAGCATTAGCCAGATTTGTTTGGCTAATACTGTATTTTTCAAGAACTTGTCCGAGTGTTTTACCTGCTTTACCCATACCTTTGATCGTGTCAGAGGATGTTAAGCCTGTAAAGAAACGTGTCCAAATGGACTACAAGAGTGTATAATTTTGTAGTCCATTTGGAGTCGTTTATTCAATTTGTAGACTAATTGGACTACGAAACTTTTACTATTTAATTACTAACGTCATGAGCTACCAAGAAATGCTTCACCCTTGGGCGATCGCTCGTCCTCTCCCCAATAATATTCAAAGCGTAATCGTAGGAAGATTTCGGCGCAGAGTAGACGCAGAAGAACATTTAAAGTTTTTACGGAAGCGCATCCCTGCGGTTAAATTCTTTATTGTTTTTGATTGTCAGACAAATCTGCTGTGATGCAGTGAATTAGAAAGTGGCGCTAGTGCGTTGCTATATATTGAAAGAGTATATGATGCCCTGTTAAATAGCTAACATGATGAAGAAATGGTTTAATACCGCAGGTCCTTGTAAAGCTGACATTCACTATATGCTACCCGCAAGCGATCGCCTGCCAGAGCTAGAGCAGTTAATTGCCCAAGAAAATTACTTCGTCATCCATGCCCCAAGACAAACAGGCAAAACTACAGCCATGATGTCATTAGCGCAGGAGCTAACCGCTAGTGGTCGATATACATCGGTGATGCTATCTCTTGAAGTTGGTGCAGTATTTTCTGACGACGTAGGAGCAGCCGAACTCGCTATTTTAGACGAATGGAAGCAATCAATACGGTTTCGCTTGCCCAAAGAACTTCAACCACAACAATGGTTAGAAGCAGACGCAGGCGCAAGAATTGGTACAAACTTAAGCAACTGGGCAGAACAATCATCCCGCCCGTTAGTCGTCTTTTTAGATGAAATTGACGCTTTGAGCAATGAAACATTAATTTCTGTATTAAGGCAATTAAGATCGGGTTTCCCAAATCGTCCACAAGGCTTTCCCCAGTCAGTTGCTTTAGTAGGAATGCGCGATGTCCGTGATTATAAATATGCATCAGGAGGAGGCGAGAGACTCAATACCTCAAGCCCCTTTAACATCAAAGTGCGTTCCTTCACGCTGAGTAATTTTAGCCTTGAAGAAGTCAGAAATCTCTATCAACAACATACAGAAGCCACAGGACAAATATTTACACCAGAGGCAATAGATTTAGCATTCCATTTAACACAGGGACAGCCATGGCTCGTCAATGCGATCGCCAAGGAAATCACCGAATATATCGCCAAAGATCCCAATACTCCAATTACACCTGAATTAGTAAACCAAGCCAAAGAGATTTTAATTCAAAGACAAGATACCCACTTAGATAGCCTAGCTGAAAGATTGCGAGAAGAACGAGTCAGAGCCATCATTCAGCCAATCCTTGCTGGGCAGGAATTACCAGATGTGCCACAGGATGACGTGCGCTATGTTTTGGATTTAGGCTTGTGTAGTAACGAGAATGGATTGGCGATCGCTAATCCCATTTATCAAGAGGTACTGCCCAGAGTACTTGCCTATGTGACATCTGCTTCTATGGGATACATTCAACCAATTTGGCTAACTGAACAGGGTGAATTTGTACCTGAACGCTTATTAGAGTCATTTCTAGAATTTTGGCGACAGCATGGAGAGCCACTGTTTAAAAGCACCCCCTATCCAGAGATTGCGCCCCATTTAGTATTGATGGCTTTTTTGCATCGGGTGGTCAATGGTAAGGGAACTTTGGAACGCGAATATGCGATCGGTTCGGGAAGAATGGATTTATGTTTACGCTATGGCAAGGTTACTTTGGGAATGGAGTTAAAAGTATGGCGCGACAAGAAACCAGACCCACTTAACGAAGGCTTAAAGCAATTGGATAAATATCTATCGGGATTGAATTTAGATACGGGTTGGTTAGTAATTTTTGATCGCCGTGAGGGTTTGCCACCACTCAGCGATCGCACTACTACAGAAAGAGCAATCAGTCCCGCAGGGCGAAATATTACCGTAATTCGGGGATAAACAGTTCTGCTAAGTTTGAATTATATTAAATAACTAAGATGATGAAAAAATGGTTTAATACCGCAGGTCCTTGTCAAGCAGACATTCACTATATGCTGCCAGCAAGCGATCGCCTACCCGAATTAGTTGATCTAATCGATCAGCGAAATTACTTCGTCATCCATGCCCCAAGGCAGACGGGCAAAACTACTGCCATGATGTCATTAGCGCAGGAGCTAACCGCCAGTGGCAAATATTGCGCCGTTATGGTATCAGCAGAAGTAGGGTCAGCATTTCCCGATGAACCCGAAAAAGCAGAACAAGCAATCCTATCAGCATGGCGAGATGCAGCAGATTTTTGGTTGACAGACAAATTAAAACCACCCATTCACAATCCTAATCAACCGCCACAACGCATCGGTAATTTTTTAAAAGTATGGGCAGAGACTTCACCCCGACCATTAGTTATATTTATTGACGAAATAGATTCCCTCCAAAATCAAACTTTAATAACAGTATTGCGACAGCTAAGAGATGGGTTTCCCCGTCGTCCACAGGGATTTCCGCAGTCAGTTGCTTTAGTAGGAATGCGCGATGTCCGTGATTATAAATATGCATCAGGAGGAGGCGAGAGACTCAATACCTCAAGCCCCTTTAACATCAAAGTACGTTCCTTCACACTGAGTAATTTTAGCCTTGCAGAAGTCAGAAATCTCTATCAACAACATACAGAAGCCACAGGTCAACTATTTACACCAGAAGCAATAGATTTAGCATTTTACTTAACACAGGGTCAGCCTTGGCTCGTCAATGCGATCGCCAAGGAAATCACCGAATATATCGCCAAAGATCCCAATACTCTAATTACATCTGAATTAGTATCCCAAGCCAAAGAGATTTTAATTCAAAGACAAGATACCCATTTAGATAGCCTAGCTGAAAGATTGCGAGAAGAACGAGTCAGAGCCATCATTCAGCCCATCCTTGCTGGGCAGGAATTACCAGATGTGCCACAGGATGACGTGCGCTATGTTTTGGATTTAGGCTTGTGTAGTAACGAGAATGGATTAGCGATCGCTAATCCCATTTATCAAGAGGTACTGCCCAGAGTGCTTGCCTATGTGACATCTGCTTCTATGGGATACATTCAACCAATTTGGCTAAACGAACAGGGTGAATTTCTACCTGAACGCTTGTTAGAGTCATTTCTAGAATTTTGGCGACAGCATGGAGAACCATTGTTTAAAAGCACCCCCTATCCAGAGATTGCACCCCATTTAGTGTTGATGGCTTTTTTGCATCGGGTGGTCAATGGTAAAGGGACATTAGAACGCGAATATGCGATCGGTTCGGGAAGAATGGATTTATGTTTACGCTATGGCAAGGTGACTTTGGGAATGGAGTTAAAAGTATGGCGAGACAAGAAACCAGATCCACTTAATGAAGGCTTAAAACAATTAGATAAATATCTATCGGGATTGAATTTAGATACGGGTTGGCTAGTAATTTTTGATCGCCGTGAGGGTTTGCCACCACTCAGCGATCGCACTACTACAGAAAGAGCAGTCAGTCCCGCAGGTCGAAATATTACCGTGATTCGGGGATAAATAATTTGCTAATTCTAATTTGCCAATTCACAGGCTTTAGTTTTCATCTTGCCATTTGTAGTCCATTTGGACTACAACAGTAATAGGGATATCCCGAAAAACAAGGCAAATCTACCAACCATGACCGAACCACAACGCACTGCACCCCAGTTAATCGAAGACATCAAAGCCCTGATAACTGAGATCCAGCAGTTGTATTGCCATGATGAAATCCCTTGGATTATTGGCTATTCAGGCGGCAAAGACTCTACCGCCACCCTCCAACTCGTTTGGCTAGCCCTCCAACAACTACCAAGCGATCGCCGCACCAAACAGATTCATGTGATCACCACCGACACTCGCGTTGAAAACCCCATCGTCGCTGCATGGGTCAAGCGATCAATCGCCAATATGCAAGCCGCCGCCACTGAGCAAGACTTACCAATTTCTGCAAATTTACTAGTCCCCGATGTCAAAGACACCTTCTGGGTGAATCTCATCGGCAAAGGCTACCCCGCACCCCGCAATGGCTTTAGATGGTGTACCGAACGCCTCAAAATCAAACCATCTAACCAATTTGTCCAAAACGTTGTCCGCGCCAAAGGCGAAGTAATCATTGTCCTTGGCACACGCAAAGCCGAAAGCTCTAGGCGATCGCGATCGATGAGCGATCACGAAATGGGTAGCATAGGAGATCGCATTGGTGACAGTAATCTCACCTCCCTGCTTTATAGCGGCAGCCTACCCAACTCACTGATCTATAGCCCCATTGCCGACTGGAGCAACAGTGAAGTATGGCTATACCTCATGCAATATCCCAACCCTTGGGGCAATAGCAATCAAGACCTCTTCACCATGTATCGCGGCGCAACCGCCGACAATGAATGTCCTCTGGTAATCGATAGCAATACACCTAGCTGTGGTGACTCCCGCTTTGGTTGTTGGGTCTGCACCCTCGTCAATAAAGACAAATCGATGGAAGCAATGATCCTCAATGATGACGAAAAAGAATGGATGCAGCCCATGCTAGATCTACGCAATGCCCTCGATAGCCCCGATGACTGGGACAAACGTGACTTTCGCCGTATGAGTGGCAATGTACAGCTATTTACCCACAACAGCGACGGCAAACAAGAAGTCAAGCCGATCCCCGGTCCTTACACCAAAAAATGGCGCGAACATTGGCTGAGGGAATTACTCAAAGCGCAAACCGAAGCACGTAAAAATGCTCCTCCTGAAATGCAAGCGATCGAACTCATTACTCAAGCTGAACTTAGCGAAATTAGACGAATTTGGCGTGAAGATAAACATGAATTTGATGACGCACTGCCCCATATTTATCTCGAAGTAACAGGCGAAAAATTCCAAGATATAAACAATCCCAACAATCAAAGCTTGCTAGGAGCCGATGAGTGGGAAATTCTAGCGCGACTCTGCGGCGACAATGCCATGCACCTCGAACTCACCACCAAACTGCTCAGCGTTGAAAAGCAACATTATGGCAAAATGCGCCGCGTCGGTATCTATGAAGCCCTCGAAAAATGCTTTGAAACCAGTTCGCGATCGCCAGAAGAAGCAATTCAAAATGCCCATAGGGTCAAAAATATAAAAGATGCAGCGGAGGAAGGAGATGCTAATAAAGTTCGTCAACTTGCGCTAGGGCAACCAGTCAAACCAGCCGAATCAGAGTCTCCCCAAAAAGCTAATAGTTGGGCATCTATGAAATTTGGCTCCCCAGTTGCAGAGGTACAGTCTTGATTTTTCGCGAATTAACCCTGCAAAATTTTGGTGCTTATCAAGGAAAGCACACGATCAATCTTTCTGTTGATGTCAGTCAAGACCATCCACCGATTGTTCTTTTAGGCGGCTTAAATGGTGGGGGTAAAACGACCTTTATTGATGCCATCCGACTGGCTCTATATGGTGCAAAAGCCCAATGCTCCACAAGAGGCAACCTAAACTATGGCGAATTTCTCTCTCAAAGCGTCAATCGTGAAGCCAAAATCGGCGAAGAAGCAGCGATCGAATTAGTCTTTGAACAAGCTAGTTTCAATAAATCCGAACTGCGCCAAGTACCTATCTCGATTTCCCGTCGCTGGACACAGCAACCCAAAAATGGGCGCGATATTTTAGAAGTCCGTGTTGATGGCTGGAATAACGAAACCCTGACTAATACATGGGATGAATTTATCGAAGAAATAATGCCCATCGGTATTTCGGGTCTATTTCTATTTGATGGAGAACAAGTGCGAGAACTTGCACTGCAAGACACTCCCACACAGGGCATTGTTGATGCTATTCGCACAATTCTCGGATTAGAGCTAGTCGATCGCTTAGAAATTGATTTAGAAGTCTTATCCAGCAAAAAACGGCGTGAATCATCTGATATAGAAGCTTTTAGTAAACTTACAGAGATAGAAGCCCTAATTGCCCAACAATCCGCAGAAATTGATTTAGAAGCTGCCCATAAAAGTCAACTAGAAAACGACTTAGAACAAGCCAAAGTTAATCTTGCGGAAGCCGAACGTGAGTTTATGCGTAAAGGCGGAAAAGCGGCGGGAGATAAGCACGAATTGGAACAAAGCTATCAGAGACTTAAAGAAGAAGCCGATCAGCAAAGAAAAGCATTGCTAGATTTAGCAGAAACTTGTTTACCCCTGATGTTGATTAAATCGCCTCTGTTAGAACAAGCACTCTCCCAAAGCCAAAAAGAGCTACATCTGCAAAAAGCGAAAGCCGCCCTAGATCTGATCAAAGAACGCGATCGCAAACTATCAGAATTTGCTGAGCAGAACCTCCCTAAGAAGTACACTCGCTTAGTTCAAGAGTTTTTAGAAACTGAACTTGCCCAACTGGAAGATGAATCACAGGATGGAGAAATATGGCTGGGTAGTGATCTCGATCTAGTAAACTCGCTCTCAAATCTTTTAGAGCAGGATTTACCCAAAACCCTTTCTTTGTCTAGTAACGCATTGCAAAAACTAGAATCTTGCGATCGCGAAAGCTCTCAAATCCAAAATGTGATTGCCTCTGCGGCAAGTCCAGAAATCTATCAACAACTCTTACAAAAAAAAGAAGAAGCTGAAGCACTGTGTGAATCTTTAGTCAATCAACTAGATGATTCTCAACGATACTTAGCACTTTTAGAACGCAAGTTAGCTTCTAGTAAAAGAGAACTGGAAAATTATGGAACAACCATAGTCGCAAGAGGCAATCTAGAATTTTTCTTTCAGTCTGTTGTTAAAGTGCAATCAACAATGGATTCATTCAGAAGAGAACTTACTGCCCATAAAATCGCTCAACTAGAAAACAGTGTCACTGAATGTTTTCTCCATCTTTTACACAAATCTCGTCTTGTACATCGCATCACGATTGCGCCTGAAACCTTTCGTCTAGAGCTATACAATGCTGAAGGCAAGTCCATCCCCAAACATCGCCTTTCCGCAGGTGAAAAACAGATGTTAGCGATCGCCTTTTTATGGGGATTAGCCCGTGTTTCAGGATGCCAATTGCCCGTCGTCATTGACACACCTCTTGGTCGTCTAGACTCATCCCATCGTTTAAATCTGCTTGATCGCTATTTCCCCAATGCCAGCCAACAAGTGATTCTGCTTTCAACTGATACCGAAATCGGCAAAGAAGAAGTAACTCGCTTACGACAAAATCAACTAATCGCCCATGAATATATCCTAGATTACGATGAATCAATCAATCGGACTGAAGTGCGATCTGGATACTTCTGGTAACCAATCACCAATCACCAATCACCAATCATCTAACATATGGAACCCCCTATTGACCGCATCCGTATCTCCCAAAATGCCAGAGAGCAACTACTCAAACTCAAACGCTCTACCCATATCGAGAATTGGAATGTTCTCTGTCGATGGGCGCTATGTAAATCTTTAGCTGAACCAACTCCTCCATCAATTATTAATATTGTCACTGATAGCAATGTGGAAATGACTTGGCAAGTCTTTGCTGGCAACTTATCAGACATTCTCATAGTTGCTCTAAAACAACGCTGTCACAACGATGGACTTGGCACAGACAAAGAAACCCTTGCTACACAGTTTCGTTTACATCTCAATCGTGGCATTGGCTACTTATCAGGCGATCCAAATCTTAAAAAGATTGAGAACTTAATTCTTCTTGCTAGCCACGTTGAAGATTAGCACTTTATCAGGCTGCAAAAAATTGATGCTATGTCAATTGATGCTATGTCAATAGACACCTCAACCTACACAAAAGCTAGCTTTTTGGGTAGATTGTCAATACTAGAATTACACTTTTGCATATATCCTAGCCATGCAGCAAAAGCCCACTGGTAAACAACATCATAATTTGTCTTTAAATATTCTATCCATTCAGGATGTAATGAAATTGTTTCATCTTGATCGTTAATGTAGTATAAAGGCTTTTTGTCTTGAAAGCGATCGCAGGATAATGCGGCGATATTTTGATTTGTCTCACCACTTTTAACTCCCTTAAGTTCCATTTCAAAAAATGGTCTAATCAGACGATAAGGAGCAAATTTTTTTAACTCCTTAGTAGTACTTAACATTTTAGAAGCGATCGCCTTTCGCAACTCTTCTCCTGACAGATTTCTCCCAACTTCATCAAAAACATCAAATCTGCCAGCGATCATGTCCTTATTGCCAAACGATAACCGATGGGGATGATATGCCTGCCAAGCAATGACCAACATCTCAACCATAAGATCCTGTAGTGCAATAGGAGTATGATCAAATTTTCTTTGCTTCAGAATGTTCAACAACGCCAAGAAAAATAAATATTTGTAAGAGTTTGCTGTATGCGTAAATAGTTTTGAAAATGCTTCAATATTTAGCTGCTCGGACTTTGGTAATGCATTAGCGCCTTGACTCATTAACGATCTCCACTCAGTTTATTGTTAAAACACGTTGCAACAAGAATACATCGCACAGGTCAACAGCGGATCGCTCCATCATTTATATCTTTCCTGAAAAGCCAACATTGCTTCTAACTGTGACTCCATCAGCAAACATTGTTCCAAATGAGCAATATCCAAATCAGTTAAACATCCACTTGCTTCAACCTGTGCATATTCTCCATCCTGAAAGCGATAAATCCTGATCTTGCCGTCTTGCCAAAACCAAACCTCAGGAATATTTCTTAACTGGTACTTTCTTAGCTTTTTGACGCTGCCACTAGTCACCACAATCTCAATACATAAATCTGTAAGTTCAGGATTGTCACCAAATGCAAAAGATAAATCTGCTTGAAACTCTAACTTAGGCTCAATGGTTTGGGTATAAGCACCTGTACCAGTAAATCGAATCCGTTTAACTAAAAAATAGTAATTAAGCAACGCACCCAACAAGGTAGATACCATTTCATGCAGCAAACCAATGCCCACAATTTCTACTACTCCTTCGCAATAATTTAATCTTACTCCGCCAATTTCTGCAAACGTAGATTGCAGAGCCTTGAATTGCTCCCATGTCACAGCCTGCTTGACGAGGTATTGATCAGCCGTTTTAGTTAAAGTTAGAGTCATGGCTTAACCTTGGCAATTACTTGGGTAATGAAGTGTTACTAGTATAATCTAAACATTCAATAAAGCTCTTGTCGCAATGATCACAGAGTATAGCCACAACCAACTCATTGCCCTCTGTCAACAAAGCAAAGTTGGCAAAAAGCTACCCACTGCGCTCTATGTTCATATATCAGCGATCGCCTCTTTAGCTCCACAATTACAAGAATGCGATCGCCAAGCCAGATCACTACTTCCCAAAAAAAGCAAATTCACCATTATCAAATTCAACTACGAACAACCCAAGATCTCCTATTTGTTTTATCCAGAATTTGATACTGACCCACATCCCGCATTGCATCAAAGTATTCAAGTTGACCTCCAAACCCAAACCACTCAACAGCGCGATTATCATCAATCTCCCAATCCGCCAATCCTGCATCGCAAAGAAACCTTTGTAACCTCTGACTATCCCCACTATCAATTATTTTCTCAACTAACCAAACAAGAAGAAGCGATCGGGCTATTTCATGAAACACGCACCATCGGCACTCGTAAAGGATGGGAACAAAGGTTAAAGGAATACAATGTTGAACTTAAAGATCATCAAGTAATTTTGCTCCCCTCGTCCTCTAGGAGAGGGGCTGGGCGATGCACTGAGCTTGTCGAAGTGGGTGAGGGAAACATCAAAATCGATCGCCATAAAGCCGCAATTCATCGCCCAGATCTATCTAAACCCATTCGACTTGCCCTAGAAGCAGGACTATTTACAGAAAGCTCAACCTTTTTTGACTATGGCTGTGGTCATGGTGAAGATATCAAAAGAATTAGCGATCGCGGCTTTACTAGCACAGGTTGGGACCCATACTATCGACCAACAGGCGATCGTACCAGCGCCGAAATCGTCAACCTCGGCTATATCATCAACGTCATCGAATCACAGATCGAAAGAAGAGAAGCCCTTATCAAAGCATGGGAATTAACACAAAAAGTATTGATAGTATCAGCACAAGTATTAATTGGTGATGTGGGTAAAGGACAAATCGCTTATAGTGACGGTGTGGTGAGTAGCCGTAACACATTTCAGAAATACTACGAACAAGAAGAACTCAAACTCTATATCGATCAAGTATTAGGCGTAGATTCAGTCCCTGTAGCTCTCGGCATTTATTTTGTGTTTCGCGATGAAATGCAAGCACAAAGCTTTAGAGCATCACGTTTTCGTTCTAGAGCCACCACACCCAGAATCCGACTTGTCTCCAAACGATTTGAAGACTATCGCGAATTACTTACCCCCCTAATGGCTTTCTTTACTGAGCGCGGCAGATTACCCGTCGGCGAAGAATTGCCTAGCTTTGAGCCGTTACTAACAGAATTTGGAACAGTCCGCCGTGCCTTTAACTTGATTGTCAGCACTACTAATCAAAATGAATGGGATGCGATCGCCGATAAGCACCGCCAAGATATTCTGGTATTCCTAGCCCTCAGCAATTTTGATAACCCTTACAAACGACTCAAATTAAGCCAACTTTCAACGCAATACCAAACCGATATCAAATCTCTATTTGGCTCTTATCAAGGTGCAAGTACTACTGCTGACCTGATGTTATTTAATTTAGGTCGTGAAGGTTTCATCGCTACCTGTTGTCGAAACAGCAGAATTGGCAGACTGGATGATCAAGCCCTCTATGTTCACATTTCGGCTTTAGAACATCTTGATACTATGCTCAGACTCTATGAAGGATGTGCCAGTCGTACCATTGGTAGAATGGATGGAGCCACGCTGATCAAATTCCATCTTCATAAACCGAAAATCAGCTATCTTTTTTATCCTGACTTTGATCGAGATCCTCACCCAAAAATGCAAGCCTCAATGCAAATTGACCTTAGAGATTTACAGGTTCGCTATCGTGACTATCACAACTCCGATAATCCCCCCGTACTGCATTGCAAAAATACCTATGTCTTATCCGACTACCCACAGTATGAAAAATTTGCCAAATTAACCAAACAGGAAGAAAGTTGGGGATTGCTAGAAAACATGAAAGATATTTCACATTGGCAAGGCTGGCAACAAAAATTAAAAGAACATTGTGCGGAAATACAAGGGCATCGATTAGTTTGGTTAAAACAAGCTGATTCAGAAGCAATTAAATTACTAAAAGCAAAGTGCAAGGGAAAAAAGATTAAATAAAACTCTAAGCTGTTGCTGGTCTTGTTAGAACAAACCCCCAGAAGACAGTTGCGGCGCAAAGCGCTGCAACTGTCTTCTGGGGGTTTGATTTGTCCGTCTACAGCTATAAAAGCATTTTTAGCCTAACGTTGTTCAGGATGACAAATTAGTGGATTGCCACTATCACAAGTGTCATTAATCGCTGCTATTAACTCATATAAACGTCCAAACCCATGCTGATTAAAGTGCATGGCTAAACGTGGCAAATCAATAATATGTGGCTCATTAGCCTCCTTGGGAAGAGCCGCACTACGTTCTATCTTGCCCCTGATTAAAATATCGCTGAAATTATCATTCAGGCGCTCTAAATGTTCATCAGTAATTTCAACATGCAACCGAATTACAAATAAATCTCCAACCCATCGGCAAGAGTGATAAACACTATAAAACGAAGCAATAAATTGGCAAGCTTCATCAATATCATCAGTGATTTTGTATAAACTTCGGTCTTCTTTCGTGATCAAGCCTCTTTCGAGTAAATTATTCTGGACAAATACATCCCAATCATTCCAATAGTCACCACCCTTTTTATCTATTAATACAATTGGGCGCGGCGTTGTCCGCCCTGTTTGGCAAAGTGTCAAACATTCAAAGAATTCATCCTGCGTGCCAAATCCTCCAGGGAAAAGAGCGATCGCATCGCTTTCTTTTATAAAATACAATTTGCGCGTAAAGAAGTAACGAAATCTGACTAGTCGTGAGGCTTCAGCCAAAAATCCATTACTTGATTGCTCAAAGGGCAAAGTGATATTTAAGCCAAAGGAATTATTACCTGCACCTTCATTACCAGCAGCCATAATGCCACCACCTGCACCAGTAATCACCATAAATCCTTGCTTGGTGATTTTTTGAGAAAACTCAAAAGCCTGACGATATTCAGGCGCATTCACATCAGTACGTGCTGAGCCAAAGATGCTCACTTTTCGATTAAAGCGATGGGGATAAAACATGGCGATCGCTTTTTGCATATCTTGCAAAGAACCCGCCAGAATTTTCCAGTCTAAGCGCTCTGCGTCATTTTGGCTCAGTTGGGTAATCGCCTTTAAGGCACTGTAAATTAGCTCTCCATGATCATTTGAATCAAGGCTATCAACTAGCTTATGTAAATCATGAGAAAGAGCTTTGATATCTGAATTTGAAGGAATTTTAGCCATATAGATTAATATTAAGCCGCACTTGGCATGTAATTACCCCCTCTCTATTTTTGATGGTGTGGCTTTGCCTTGCAATCAAAAATCGATTCTTTAGATTCTTTATTTTACGGCTAAGCCCTAATGTTTATTGTTCGCCTTTTGATAGGATAATAAGTAAGTAATAAAAATTAACAAAAAATTAACACTCAGCTATGGCAAACATTACGTTTGTGAATGAAGGAAAAGAGGCGATCGCGATGGACGGCGCAAACCTTCGCATAAAAGCTCTCGAAAACAACATCGACATCTATAAATTTGTTGCGAAGCTCACTAACTGTAATGGTTATGGACAATGTGCCACCTGTGTCGTTGAGATTGTCGATGGGCTTGAAAACCTATCACCAAAAACTGACTTTGAAGAAAAAAAGCTTAAAAACAAACCCAATAATTACCGTCTCGCTTGTCAAACTTTGGTCAATCAAGGAAATGTAAGTGTAAAGACTAGACCATAGCTTTTGGCTTTTAGCTATTGGCTCTTTCTTAGCTTTTGGGCTGTACACCTAAAACTCAGGAAGGAATTCAATAGCCAATAGCTAATCGCTAGCCGCTATTAGCTAAAGATGTGCGGTAAAACGTACTCCTACTTATGTGTCCGAACCAACGATTAAGTGCTACGTTAAACTAGAATAATTGTCTATGAATCCTTTAGGCGACAGAGAAACCCCCTATGGCGCGTGATTATTACGAAATCCTTGGAGTCGATCGCAATACTGACAAAGAGGAAATCAAACGAGCATATCGACGTTTAGCTCGAAAATATCACCCCGATGTCAACAAAGAAGCGGGGGCAGATGAACGATTTAAAGAAATTAACCGTGCGTATGAGGTTCTCTCAGAGCCAGAAACCCGTGCAAGGTACGATCGCTTTGGCGAAGCTGGCGTATCAAGTGGCGGAGGTGGCTCACCTGATATGGGCGATATGGGCGGATTTGCCGATATCTTTGAGAGCTTCTTTAGTGGCTTTTCTAATACGGGGCAACAACAAACACGCCGCCGTAGTGGTCCCACTCGCGGAGAAGATCTACGTTTCGATTTGAAACTAGAATTTCGTGAAGCAGTTTTTGGTGGAGAGAAGCAAATCAAGATCTCTCACCTAGAAACCTGTGGAACTTGTAGCGGTTCAGGCGCAAAGCCAGGGACACGCCCTCGCACTTGCGGAACTTGTAGCGGTACTGGTCAAGTGCGTCGAGCCACTCGTACCCCCTTTGGCAGTTTTACACAAGTGTCTACCTGTCCAACTTGTAACGGCACTGGTCAAACCATTGAGGACAAGTGTGAAAGCTGTAATGGTCTAGGACTAAATCAAGTTACCAAAAAGCTAAAAATTACGATTCCCGCTGGTGTCGATAGTGGAACCAGACTAAGGGTATCCAGTGAAGGTGATGCGGGACAGCGTGGTGGTCCTTCGGGTGATCTGTATGTTTACTTGTTTGTGCAAGCGGACAATGAGTTTGAGCGTGAAGGCATCAATGTTTTATCAGAGATCAAGATTAGCTATCTACAAGCAATTTTGGGCGACAAAATTGCAATTAATACTGTAGATGGCAAGAAGCCTCTCACGATTCCTGTAGGGACACAACCAGATACGGTCTTGACACTAGAGGGATTGGGTGTGCCTAAGTTGGGCAATCCTGTCGCTCGTGGTGATCATTTAATTAGAATCAAGATCGATATCCCCACTAAAATCGGTAGCGAAGAACGCGAAGTCCTTGAAAAACTTAAGGAAAAGCAGTTTGGTAATGCCGCGAAAGGTGGAATTGGGGACATTTTAGGCGGTATATTTGGCAACCAAAAGTAAGAGTAGCTTTCTAAAGTCCATGCTTTGCATGGACTTTAGAAAGCTAGGACGAAAATACCTGTAGCAGATTAAAGAGGTTGACATGGGTATATTTAATAATATTCTTGAAAGTTTCTTTAGTGGCTTTTCAGGTATAGGTCAACAGCAACAAGACCGCCGCCAAAGTGAATCAACTAAAGGCGAAGATATCAGGCTTGACTTAAAACTGGAATTCCGTGAAGCCGTTTTTGGTTGCGAAAAACAAATCAAAATTGTGCATCTAGAAAATTGCAGCATTTGTAGCGGATCTGGAGCCAAGCCTAGTACTCGACCACGAACCTACATTGAAGAGAAGTGCGAAAACTGTAACGGGTCGGGACTCAATCAAGTTACCAAAGAGATGAAAATCACAATTCCTGCTGGTGTCGATAGTGGCACAAGATTGCGGGTTGCAAACGAAGGGGATGCAGGATTACATGGTATGCCATCAGGCGATCTGTATATATATTTGTTTGTGCAACCTGACAATGACTAGGTAATCGTGGTGAAATAGGTGATATTTTGGGTGGCACATTAGGCAACCAAAAGTAATATTTAGTTTTCTAAAAGCCATGCAAAGGTTTTGAGAAGGGTAAATCGAAAATATCTGTAGTAGAGAAAGAGTATGTGCATTCAGGTTATCAAGTCTATCGATTTACGTGGCGTTCCCTGTCCGCTCAGTTTTGTGCGGGCTAAATTGCACCTTGAAAAGCTAGAGACTGGACAGTTGCTGGAAGTATTGCTGGATGGGGGGGAACCAATTGAGCAAGTTCCTAATAGCCTGATCTCAGACGGTCATCAGGTCAAAGGGATTGAAGAACGCGATCGTTTTTTTGCTTTGACAGTCCAAAAAGCATGATGCAAATTATCCTATGTTGGCTATAACAGGTACAGTTTTGGCTGTACAAGCCAACTACTATCGCGTCATGTTAGATCAAGCTTTCAGTCTAGAGTTGCTTGATGAATCTGGACAGAAATTTAGCCAGCTTGTGTATGAGTTACTCTGCACTCGTCGGGCGCGACTCAAAAAAATTGGACAGCAGATCTGTGTAGGCGATCGCGTCACGGTTGAAGAACCAGATTGGCAAGGGGGGCGGGGAGCGATATCAGAGGTATCGCCGCGCCGTAACTTGCTGGATCGTCCAACTGTGGCGAATGTTGATCGGATCTTATTAGTTTTTGCGTTAGCTGAACCCACTCTCGACCCGCATCAACTAAGTCGCTTTTTAGTCAAAGCCGAAAGTACTCAAGTTGACGTTTTGTTATGTCTAAATAAACGCGATTTAGTAAATGATCAAGTATGGGCGACATGGTGCGATCGCTTAACGTCGTGGGGGTATTCACCGATCGCGATTAGCACCTATACCAAGGAAGGTATTAACGAACTAGCGCAACATTTACAAACTGGTGTAACCGTTGTAGCGGGACAATCAGGTGTTGGCAAATCTAGCCTAATTAACCTATTAATTCCTGATTTACAAGTCCGTGTTGGTGAAGTTTCGCAACGCTTAGGGCATGGAAAACATACGACCCGCCATGTCGAGCTATTTGCATTGCCTGCGGGAGGATATCTTGCGGATACCCCAGGATTTATGCAACCTAATTTGACAGTTACACCTCAAGAATTAACAGATTGTTTTCCTGAAGCCAGACAGAGATTAGCCTCAGGCAACCTTTGTCATTTTAATAACTGTTGGCATCGTCGCGATGAACCTGATTGTGTGGTGCGCGGCGATTGGGAACGCTATGAGCATTACTTGGCATATTTAGAAGAGGCGATCGTTTATCAGCAAAAACTAAAAAATACAGCTAGCGCCGATGCCTCAGTCAAAGTCAAAGACACTAGTGATGGTAAGCAACAACAGGAGCCAAGGTTACTTAAAAAGCGCTATCGCCGAGAGTCTCGGCGCAGTGAGCATCAAAATCTGGACACCGATGATGATTAAATATAAACGAGCTTAGCTCGTCTATATTTAATCATCACGCGATTCCAAGTCACGATATAGTATCTAACGAGCTTCAAGCTTATTGCCCAATCGAAGGTCGTAACTTAATCACACATGAAAAAGTATATTTCCCTTGCTGCTGGTTTAGTCTTATTTGCAGTCAGTGCTTGCACTCCATCTACACCTGTAGCTGAGAAAACGCCTCTCCCAACACCTACAGCTACAGCAACACCTACAGCAACACCCACTGACAAACCTACAACTGCACCAGAAGTTAAAACAGACGATAAGCCTGTAACCACTAATGCTTGGCAAGATTACAAATCATCGACTGGGAAATTTAGTGTGCAACTCCCTAGTAAGCCACAAGAGCAATCTCAAGACCAAAAGACTGACGTGGGAACAATCAAGCTGAATATGGTGATTGCGGAAGCCAATGAGTCAGGATATTTTGTGGGCTATGCCGACTTCCCTAACAAAATTGCTGATCCTGCGGCTATTCAAAAAGGTTTAGCAGATTCTGTCAAAGGTTCGGTTGCTAATCTCAAAGGCGAAATCAAGTCAGAAAAAGAATACTTACTCGGCGATATTCCCTGCCGTGATTTTGAGGCTAGTGGCAAAGTTCAAACCACTGATGTATCGATGAAAGGAAGATTTTGTCTTGCAGACAATCGTCTGTATCAAGTATTTGCTTTAGGAGCTGCTGATAAAATTGCTGCATCCGATGTCGATCGCTTTATTACCTCTTTCAAGATTGAGAAATGAGCTTTGGTATTTTCAGCGCCTGTGGCGCTGAAAATACCAAAGCTTAAAAAAGAGGCGACGCATTGCGTCGCCTCTTTTTTGATGTCTACAGAATATAAAGCAATAAAAATAAGACAATCCAGACAATATCGACAAAGTGCCAATATACAGAGGCAGCTTCGATACCAAAATGACTAGTGTTGCTGTAATGTCCAGTTTTAAGCGATCGCACTAATACTGCGGCAATCAGCGACAAGCCAATAATTACGTGCAAGCCGTGAAAACCTGTCAAGACATAAAAGGTACTAGCAAACAGATTCGTGGTTAGCCCAAACTCTAAATGCTGATATTCATAGATCTGTCCAGCAATGAAGATCGCACCCATGATAAATGTGGCGAGAAACCATAGCTGAGCCGCTTTGACTTTATTTTCTTTAATCGCGTGATCAGCTTGATGAATTACGAAACTACTTGATACCAGAATAATTGTGTTGATCCCAGGTAAGAGAAGTTCAAGTTCGGGTGTACCTTCAGGAGGCCAAGACGTGGCAACTGAGCGGAAAGTCAAATAAGCAGCAAACAAGCCAAAGAAAAGCATTCCTTCAGAAATCAGGAAAACAATCAAGCCAAACACCCTTAGATCTGGATGTTCAGCGTGACCAGCTTCGGCGGTATGAGCATGAATTGCTTCATCTTGTGTTGTAACTGGAGCGATCGATCCTTGCATAGATTAATGTTTGGATAAATGGATAGGATTACAGAAAAGGGGCTTGAAGCCCCTTGTTTAGGAAACTTGGAAATTAGGTTGCAGCTTGAGATGCAGCGATCGCCTCTTTGCGAGCATCTTTATATTCTTCACCGTAGTCATAGGGCCCAGTTGATAAAACAGGCTCACCCACCCAGTTATGGGGGATTGGAGGTGAAGAGGTTGTCCATTCTAGAGTCAATGCATTCCAAGGGTTATCAGGTGCTTGTTCGCCCTTAAACCAACTATAAACAGCATTGATTACAAAAGGAACTGTAGAAATCGCCAGTACAAAAGCACCAATGGTGCAGATCACATTGATTGGCGCAAATTGAGGATCGTACTGAGCTACGCGGCGCGGCATACCTTGCAAACCCAGAATATGCATTGGACCAAAGGTTAAATGCATTCCGATAAAGGTCAGCACAAAATGTACCTTGCCCCAAAACTCATTTAACATCCGACCCGTCATTTTGGGAAACCAGTGATATAGCCCTGCGTAAATACCAAAAACGCTGCCACCGAAAAGAACGTAATGGAAGTGAGCAACTACAAAATAAGTATCGTGAACATGGATGTCAATGGGAGCCGAACCGAGCATCACGCCGCTAAGGCCACCAATTAAGAAGGTGGAGATAAAGCCCATCGCAAATAGCAAAGGACTCTCTAAGCGCAACTTACCACCCCAAAGTGTTGCCACCCAACTAAATACCTTGATGCCTGTTGGCACTGCAACTAGCAATGTAGCCACCATAAAGAAAACACGCAACCAGTCAGGTGTGCCGCTCGTAAACATATGGTGCGCCCAAACAAACAAGCCCAAAGCACAAATCATCATGCTGGAATAGGCGATCGCCTTGTAACCAAAAATCGGTTTGCGGCTATGGGGAGGCAAAACTTCAGAAATGATCCCGAATACAGGCAAAACCATCACATAGACGGCAGGGTGCGAATAGAACCAGAATAAGTGTTGATACACGACGGGATCACCGCCACCCGTAGGGTTAAAAAAGTTTGTGCCAATTAACAAATCGAAACCTAGTAACACCATTGCTCCAGCTAATACAGGTGTTGCCAAAAGAGCAAGTACTGAGGTTGCCATCATCGCCCAACAAAACAGGGGCATGGTAAACAAATCCATACCAGGCATCCGCATCGCCCAGATGGTGACAATGAAATTCACTGCCGCCAAGATTGATGAGGTTCCCACCAACAGAATGCTGCCAATCCAGATCACTTGTCCAACATGCTCATTGGTCAAAATGCTCAAAGGTGGATAGGCTGTCCAACCTGTGGAAGCGGGACCAAAAAAGAAACTGCTCATTAGCAATAATCCCGCAGGAATCGTCAACCAAAAGGCGATCGCATTCAAGCGAGGGAAAGCCATGTCACGCGCCCCAATCATCAAGGGGATGAGGTAGTTACCAAACCCACCAGTTACCGCAGGCACAATCCACAAAAAGATCATGACCGTGCCATGCATTGTGAACAAGCTGTTATAAAAGGCAGGATCGACTAGATCAGAATCGGGTGTTGCTAGTTCTGCACGTACCACAGAGGCAAGCGCCCCACCGACTAAATAAAACACAAAAGATGTAACGAGATATTGAATCCCAATAATCTTGTGATCGACGCTAAAGGTGAAAAATTCCCACCAAAGAGTTTTTTGGGGTTCTAGTCCCGATGCGCCCGAATTTTCGGTTGGGATAAGGGTTTGGGTCATAGGAGAATGTTTGTAAAATAATTGCTGTTTTGGTATTTAACAATCTGGACTTAGCCACATTGACTTAGCCACATTGATTAATGGTTCATCATCATGTGCTGATGTTCGCCGCCGAGTTGAGCAACTTTCCCAGCTAGATATTCTTGTTCAGACAGTTGAGATACTGATGAGCTTGAATTTGTCGCCACGATCGCTTCAGGATCATTACTGGCAATTTCTTGCTGCTCCTTTAACCATGCTTGATAGTCTTCAGGGGTATCAATTACCATCGTGGTACGCATACCACCATGATACGAGCCACATAATTCAGCACAGACTACTGGATATTCGCCAACTACACGCGGCGTGAATTCGAGATAGGTTTCACGACCGGGGATCACATCTTGCTTGATGCGTAATTGAGGAACCCAAAAAGCATGAAGTACATCCACAGCATTCATGTTTAATCGTACTTTTTTGCCAACTGGCACATGGAGTTCAGCCGTTGCGATTTCGTCGGTATAGTTAAAAATCCAAGCGAACTGCATGGCGCTGACATTAATAGCGACAACATCATCGCTACCAGCAGGTAATGTACCTGCCATTAGCACACCATCACTATTGGACGAGGCAAGAGTTGCTTTTGACATCGGCATTCCCCCTCTTTCATGATTAGCATTTGCCACAGTTTGATGCATACCGCCATGAGCCATGCCACCAAGATCTTGCGTACCTTGCATAGCGGTGTATACGTCAAAGCTATAAATGGCTACCCACATCACAATTACGGTGGGTATGGCTGTCCAAACGATTTCAAGGCTTAAGTTTTCATGAATGGCGGGACCATCGGTGTTATCACCCTTACGACGGCGAAACTTGATGATCGAATAGATCAATACGCCCTCAACAATCAGGAAAAACCCGAAGGCGATCGCCAAGATCGTATTAAAAAGCCCGTCATATAAGACTGCTTCGTCACCTGCGGCAACTGGTAGTAAGCCATTATTGCGTGCGTACCAAATGCTAGCTGCAAAAATCAGCCCAATGATTACGACCACTGAAATTAAGTTGTTTTTTTTCATGACTAGGTTGCCCTATCTTGCTGCTCCTATAGAGTGGATCTGGGTCAATTGGAGCTTACTAGCAGCTCGTTTCTAAATCAGGACAGATTGACATACGGTCTATCTTGTCATTTATTTCCAGAATGAGGGGCAATTGTTTGTAATCTTTTAGCAATTTCTTTGGGATCGCTGTGAAAATAGCATCTTTAAATAGCAAAGCAAGTTTTGCTTAGGACATAAAAACCAAGCATCGAGTGGCGGTGCTTCGCACCGCCACTCGATGCTTGGTTTTTGGTTTGTATTAGCTAACTCTTTTTTGCTATATCAGTCTTGCGCGCTTGCGCGATTGCAAAAAAAATATGCCAACGGGTTTGTTTCCCTGCCGAAAAAAACCTTGGTACCTCGCTTGCTTGAAAAGCGCTATAAGGGGCTTACAAAAAAATAAGATACCAATCCAGATTTTCCAGAATCAGTGGGGCGGCAGAGCCGCCCCACTGATTCTGGTTTTATATTTGGTATTTTATTAAGTCGCAAGTCCCTAAGCTCAAAGAAAAAACTTATGAACTCAAAACGGTAGGGCGAAAGAAGTAAGTAATCTATGCGAACTAGAATGTGTTCTTATAAATTTCTTCGTTTACTTTTGCAGAAGCAAACAAATCGACAACAGGATGGGGATAGTCAACACCCAGACGAACGTTAAAACGTTTCTGCTCAATTGGTAAAAGCTTCCAAGGTTGATGCACTTTACTGGTCGGAAGATCTGCAAGCTCTGGTAGCCAATGCTTAACATATTCCCCTAGTGGATCGTAATCCTGCGCTTGCTTATTGATATTAAAGAATCGGAATCCTCTAGCATCATTCCCTATTCCTGCGGTATAGTTCCAATTTCCCCAGTTACTGCAAGGATCGTAATCGATCAGCCGTGATTCAAACCACTCCGCGCCCATTCGCCAATCAATACCGAGATTTTTGGTGAGAAAACTTGCCACATTTTGACGACCACGATTGGACATAAATCCAGTGTCCGCGAGTTCGCGCATATTTGCATCAACTAGAGGGAAGCCTGTGTTTCCTGTTTGCCAGATTTCAAAGCGCTTCCAGTCTTGCTTCCAAGGTATATCCATACCGCGTAACCCTGAGCGATGGAATAACTTGTTACCATGTTTTGCGGCAACGAAGCGGAAATAATCACGCCATAACAACTCAAAGATTAACCAATAAGTCGAGTCATTAGCGAGGCGATCGCTTTCATATTTTTTAACCTGTTCATAGATATATCGTGGACTGAGACAGCCCAAGGCAAGCCAAGGTGAGAATTTGGAAGAGTCATCAGCATGGAGCATTCCATTTCGAGTTTGCTTATAAACTTGGAGGTGATCGCTAGTCCAGAAATAATACTCAAGTCGTTTTAGAGCTTCAGTTTCGCCGCCTTTAAATTGCAACACCGCGCGATCGCATGGTATTGGTTCTTTGAGTCCTAGTGTGTCTAAAGTAGGAATTTTGCCAATATCAACGCTTTCGGGTAAGGGGGGAAGATTTTTTGGCATGGGAAAAGCTTCCCGAATTGTGAGATTAGCTTCAACCTGTTTACGAAAGTTGGTAAAGAGTTCAGGAAGATTAGCTATTTCAAAGGGTAAATCATGTTGATGTAATAACGTACTTCCACAGAAACTTTTAAAATTTACGTTCTGTTTTTTGAAAATAGAACGCAATTGATCTTCTAGATTTTTCTCTTCAGTAGTGACTTCTGCATGGTAGTAAATTGAGTTAATTTCTAATTGCTGTGCTAGTTCAGGCAAAATTTGTGCGGGATTACCGATGCGGACAATTAGATTAGAATTAAGCGATCGCAAATTTTCCCGTAAATTTGTCACACTCTCGATCAGAAATTTGGCGCGAAATGCTCCAGTTTTCTCAAATCCAAAGTAAGTTTTATCAAAGTGAGCATAATCAAAGCAATAGACAGGAAATATCTGTGCGCCCGTCAGTTGAGCTTCTTGATCCGCTCGATATAAAGTTTCGCAATCATGCGATCGCAAGTCATTGCGGAACCAAACTAAAATATTTTGACTATTCATATCAATATTCTATTTATTTTTATGTAGAGGCAATTCATGAATTGCCTCTACATAAAAATAAAAGGTTGAGCATTTATTAGATTAGCGTTCAACAATTTGGAACTGGCGATTTAGTAAGTTCATACTTGCGGAAATTGTCAGACTCATTGCTAGATATACACCCATGATAATCAAAATTACATTTACAGGTCTTCCTGTCTGATTAATTGTGGTTGAAGCAATGCGATAAATATCGGTATAGCCGATCGCGATCGCTAGACTAGAGTTTTTAGCGATATTCACATATTGACTAGTCAGTGACGGAATGATGACACGTAATGCTTGGGGTAACACGATTTTTCGCATCGTTTGGAAATTAGTTAATCCCAGCGCTTTAGCTGCTTCTGTTTGTCCTTTAGGAACTGAGAGAATCCCCCCACGGACAATTTCAGCGATGAAGGCACTGGAAAACATGGTCAATCCTAAGACTAGAGCACAAAACTCAGAACTCAAGGTCATTTTTAAAGCGGTGATTGTGATGCCATCTTTGGCAAGAGTGGCGAATCCTAGGGAGATGCGATCGCTAGCGGATGGAAGTGTTAAAAAGATTGCCGAATACCAGAAAAATAGTTGTAACAGTAAGGGCGTATTGCGGAGGACTTCTACGTAAATACGAGCCAGTTGCTTGAGCAGCCAGTTACTTGATAGCCGTGATACGCCAACTGTGACACCAACGACAGTTGCCGAAATGATGCTAACGGCGATCGCCTTTAGAGAGTTCAGTAATCCAACTTGTAGAGCTTTTGTATAGCTATCTGAAGCCTTATAGGGAAAAGGGGAGTCGGCAATATCAAAGGAAGCAGGATCGCTGAGAAAGTCAAAACTAATTGCTAGCCCAGAATTTCGCATATTTCTAGCTAGGGTATTCCATGCCAAAATACTGCAAGTAATTACGATCGCTAAAAAAATCAACTGAGCGATCGTGCGCCAATTCCAGAAATTTCTTTTGAAATTAGTTTGTAAACTTGTGACAAAGCTCCCATTACTTGCGGACATGGCTCACAGCACTCCCAATCTGGATTAAATTTAAGTTTAGTATAGTCGGCGCATAACTTATACCAAAACACAAAATGGCTACGCCATTTTGTGTTTTTAAAACCCTTACTGGGTTTGTTCTTTTATTGGCTTGCTATACTACTAATCTACCCCTAAGTATCTGCCAATCATGCCCAAGTCATCGGTCAAAATAGCTGTAGTTGGAGATATTCATGATTTATGGCAGCCCGTTGAAGACCGCTTAGCTCTTCAGGCTTTAGGTGTCGATCTAGTTCTATTTGTTGGTGATATTGGCAATGAGTCAGTGGAAGTTGTAAGGGCGATCGCGAATCTTGATATGCCGAAAGCTGTGATTTTGGGCAATCATGATGCTTGGTACAGTGCCACTGACAATCAAAAAAAGCTCAATAAAAAGAAATGTCCTTACGATCGCACTAAAGAAGATCGCGTGCAGCAGCAATTAGATATTTTAGGTAAGCTCCATGTTGGTTATAGTTGGCTAGACTTTCCTGAATTAAATCTTTCAGTAGTTGGTGCGCGTCCCTTTAGTTGGGGAAGTTCTAGATGGAAGAAAGCAGCATTTTATAGCGATCGCTTTGGTGTTAAAAGTTTTGAAGAATCAACACAACGGATTGTTGAATCTGTTGCCAACACTGCCCATGACAATATAGTTTTTCTGGGACATAATGGACCTTTCGGATTGGGAAGCGAAGAATATTCTATTTGTGGCAAAGATTGGAAAGCTGGTGGTGGAGACTATGGCGATCCAGATTTTACCGAAGCAATTTCTAAATCCTATCAAATGCTCAAAACAGTTTCTCTAGTTACTTTTGGGCATATGCATCACAATTTACGGCTTAATTCTAAACGTACTCGTGAAGTGCTAGTAACTAACGAAAAGGGAACAGTTTTTCTTAACGCAGCCTGTACACCCAGAATTGTCCAAAGCAATAACGAAGAGTACCGTAACTTTTCCATCGTCACATTAGAATCTGGCAAGATCGCCCAAATATCTCTTGTATGGCTCAATTCGCATTGCCACGTAGTTAAAGAGAACATTCTGTTGCAACGCACCATACAAACAGTTTCAAGTCAAGTTTAAACTGTTTGCAAGTTTTCCATTGCCATTTGAGCGCAATAACGCATTTCGTCAGCCCTGCGCCATAGTTCTTGTCCTGTGTGCAAATGATGATCGTCAAAATTTAGAGTGAAGTAATTTAATTCTTCAATTCCATCACTGATCGCATTGAGACAGTGATACAGATAGCTAGCAATTCCTGCGGCGGAAGCAGGATTTGGGAAAGCTCGAAAGAAAATCTGTGCCTTGGCATAGGAGCCACGACATTCATCAATATAGTCCTCAAAATCTTCCATCAAACCATCATCGTAGGGATCAGCCGCGAGATCGTCGATCTGCTCGTCTAGACTATCCAAAATTACTTCGAGCATCTCGGTAATCGGCTCGTACACTTGCTTAAACCAGCGATCAAGCTTCTGATCTTCGTTGAGGTGGGTTTCCCGCTTGGATGGCGATCGCTTTACTCCTTGAGATGCACCATTAGGTGAGTGTTTAATGCCAAGACTGCGATCGTAATAGGCGCGAGATTGGGGATTACTAAGGACTTCGTAAGCCAGATTGATTGAGGCGATATCATCATGATTATCGAGATGATGGTTGCAATCGGGATGATATTCCTTGACCAGACCACGATAGGCACTTTTGACCTCAGCAGGAGCAGCATTATAGCTAATTCTCAGGGTTTTATAATGATTTACTTGTTGAGTGCGATCGCTTGTCCTAGCCATGTCCTTGTGATTAATCTACGTTTGCGGTGATATTTTTATGTTTTTCATGCCGAATATTTAAGAATTTCGATGTTGTCGAAATATTATTTCTGAGCAGAGCAAAACTTTTCCTACTAAGCATTTTGTAGGGATATTCTGAGAACGTCAACCACTTGACAGCTAAAGTCATCATCTGCTTAGGACATAAACCAACAGACTTTTACAATAAATGTTGCTAAAGCGATCGCACGTCTGTTATTGTATCAAAGGATTAAATTTGCTGGTGTAGCTCAGTTGGTAGAGCAACTGATTTGTAATCAGTAGGTCACGAGTTCGAGTCTCGTCCCCAGCTTAACTTTGAATAAAAAAGCACTGCATTGCAGTGCTTTTTTATTCAAAATTTAGACATGAATTAGGCAAAGATGCCACAAGCTTTGTCGTAATATTGTTGGCGATCCTCTAGACCGTTATAGCCACCATTCACCCGCAAAGTTACCTCTTTGACAGTAGCCCCGCGATCGCACAAAGCATTCATCTTATTATTGTCCCACCAAAAACCAGCACTAGTAAATGGATACTTCGATGCAACATAGGCAACTCCATCCATCACTTTAGGATCACCGATCGCCTTACTAAACGCTTGGTAATTAGCGCGTCCCGTAAGCTGAATCACCCCAGCACCTTTGTACTTAGGTCCATCTCCTGGATTTACGTTGCCCAAATCTGCTCGACCTTCATAGTCTGCACCACTAGCAATTTCCTGTGTATATCGCAAACCACCCGACTCATGGGCAATTTGACTAAGAAAATGTCGTAATCTAGGTGCAGTAGTAATATTGTACCGAACAAGACAAGAATTTAAATCTTGCAGTTGGACATCACTAATTTGCCTACCAAAGAAGGCATCAGCTTGCTTTTTACTAACAATTTGGGGAACATCAGGCTCTAAACCATCCCAGTGCGGTGGAAACACAAAAAAAGTTCCACTGCCAGCCGCCAATATAACTTTTAGATGTCCATTTTCAGCAGGCTCAAACTTATCAAATCCATAGGTTTTACCCACTGCTACATCAATAGTCTCGTTAGGTTTTGTGAGTTGCGCCGAGTCTACTGGACGTATTTTCAGTTTAGTTGCAACCTTAGCCTTCATTATTCCCATATCATGATTACCACAATGACTAATACAATAATTATCAACTTCTGGTGTTGTTTTTGTAAATGCAAAAATGTTTCCCAATTATGATTTTCTAAATCCTTAAAAAAATATTTCTCCAATGTTTTTGTACTAATATCTTTTGAGACAATCTTCCTTATAAGCTCAGGCACTGAAACTTCTTGAGACCTCCATTGACGAGACATCCTGTTTAGACTTTATGTATAGCTATAGCTACTTGTATCAGGACAAATCAAAACCCAAATAGTATGAGACGGCGTTTTGCGCCGCCTCATACTATTTGGATTTTATGTTCTCAAAAGAATAGCGACAGTTATAGTACAAAAAATTTTTAAAAATATAGCAAAGCAAGTTTTGCTTAGGACATAAAACCCAATAATCGAGTGGCGGTGCGAACTGCCACCACCCAATTCTTGGGTTTTGGTTTGTACTAGCTAACTCTTTTTTTGCTATATTTCAAAGCAACATTTTTAAAAATTTCTTAGGTTTTGGAAAAGTGCAAAGCACTGTACAGTTTACTGATGTTTTAAGTAATACAGAAATATTTTTGAAAGCGGAGCTTCGCGCCGCTTTCAAAAATATTTCTAAATTCTAAGTCAGCACAAAGCGCTGTAAGTTATTCGTGATAAATGATGGAACCACTACAACTTCGATTAACTCAACATCTGGAAAGATTAGTTATAGAACGTAATCCTTACTATGCATCGGCTGGACATTTATTTGCTCGTGAATATATCCGATCGCATTTTGCAAGATTCGGTGAAGTTCTCATCCATGAGTTTGAAGTCAATGGCAATATTCATCAGAACTTAATTTTGCAGATTGAGTCTAACTCTGCTAAAAAGCGATCGCCTTTGATTATTGGCGCACATTACGATACGGTAGCAGGCTGTGTGGGTGCTGATGATAATGGCTCAGGTGTTGCGGTACTTCTTGAAATCGCTGAATATTTCTCAGCAAATCCTGTTAAGTATCCCATTCAATTAATTGCCTTCGACATGGAGGAATATGGACTATTAGGTAGTGCAGCCTATGCAGATAAGCTCAAGCATGAAAACCAAAAAATACGCCTGATGATTTCCTTGGAGATGTTGGGCTATTGCGATCGCACTCCCAATTCACAGCATTATCCCGCAGGATTAGACAAGTTCTATCCCAACACAGGAGACTTTATTGGACTTATTGGTAGCATTCCCACAATTCCCGATCTGATCCATTTACAGTATCACATGAAATCTGTGGTTTCCTGTGAATGGCTTCCCGCAGGTTGGCGGGGCTTAGCAATACCCGATACTCGCCGCAGCGATCATGCTCCTTTTTGGGATGCTGGCTACAAAGCCTTGATGGTTACCGATACTGCGAATATGCGAAATCCGCATTATCACAAAAGTAGCGATCAACTAGAAACACTCGACTTAGAATTTCTCACTCAAGTTTGTCGAGGATTAATCACAGGGGTTGCTAACTTGTCTTAAAAGCTTGATATTTAACTAGATTTTTTTTTAGTTACTTCTCCGCGCATTTCATCAACATCAAGGATACTTATGATCACGCCTGTGATGGGGATGGATAGAAAAACCCCAATCAATCCAGCCACTCGCGCCCCCACCAAAAGTGCCAAGAACATAATTACAGGATTTATGTTGATCGAGCCTTTCATAATTCGCGGCATGAGTAAGTTCTCTTCTATTTGCTCCAAAATAATGCAAGCCGCTAAAACCTTCAAACTAAGGAAAATTCCTTGAGGCAAAATAATTAAACAAATCAAACTAATTCCAATCGTTGTTCCAATTCCAGGAATGAGGTCAAATGCACCAACAACAGATGCTAAAACTAATGGATAGGGACTGTTTAGTACGATCAATACCACAAAAGCAGAGATTCCAAAGAAACCCGACAACAGCAGTCTCCCCCAAAAGAAACCGAGAAAATTCTTTTGAATTGATTTTGTTAGATCGTAGCGTAAATGTGATGGAAATAGTCTCATAATTAGATGCCATAATCTCTTGCCATCCAACAACATAAAAAAGCTGATCACTCCAACCAAAATTATATCTAGTAGGTTAAATAGCACATTTTGTAATGTGGTTAAGCCTTTACCAATAGCACTGAGAGCCTGATCGCGAAGTTGTCCTTCAAAAGCACTGAAATCAACTTTAATATTTTGATTATCCATAAATGATTGGATTATTTGCAACTGGGCGATCATCGCTTCTAAAAGTTTGGGAGCCTGTGCAATTAGTTGCTGTGCTTGAGCAATGACTGCTAATCCTAATGTAGCCGTTAAACCACCAATAACGAGTAAAGCAAGTAAGAATACAAGTAATACCGCTATCGATCGCGGCATAAACCTCGATATAAATTTGACTGGATAGTTCAATAAAAATGCAAGAATGGCAGCAAAAATAAAGATGATTAGAACTGTTGCAAAATATGCCAATACCTGTGCGATCACCCAAGCAAGAGCGAATAGTAACAAGTAACGAACTAGTTGGGCATTATTGATGTGTTTCCACATCTGATTGTTGTTGCTTTTGGGATCTTCCATTACAGCCTTAAGTAGTTCCATCGTTTATTACAGCGCTTTGCGCTCAAACCCGAACCAACAGATTTTTTGAAAGTGCTTCGCGCTTAAACACAAACCAAAAAACTTTTGGTTTGTGTTTAAGCGCGAAGCACTGTAAGTCTGTAACTAACCCTAAGTATATGTACACAATTACAGTACTTTGCACAAACCAAACCAGACCCACACATGAGTCGATAACCTTTAACCTAGTCGCCTAATCAGTTTTCCTCTAATGCGGTTAGCGATCGCGATATAATCAAAGATAGCTAATTTACAAATCTTAAAGATTAACCAAAATTATTTATGAGTGATGTTATTAATCCGCTCTTGATTGGCAAAGGTTTACCGCCATTTCCAGACATTACTTCTGAACATGTAATTCCTGCGATCACCCAATTGCTTGAAGAAACTAGCGCAGGATTGACTGAACTAGAAGCAAACCTCCAGCCCACATGGTCAGGGCTAGTCGAACCTCTAGAGCGTTTGACTGAGCGCATTGGTTGGGGCTGGGGTGCGATCGAGCATTTATTGAGTGTAAAAAATAGTGCAGCCTTGCGTGAAGCTCACAAAGTCGTGCAGCCTAAGGTTATCGAATTTTTTAACCGCTTTAGTCAGAGCCAGCCAGTCTATAAGGCTTATAAGGCAATTTACGGATCATCGGAGTGGGACAGTCTCGAACCTGCTCAAAAACGTATCGTTGAAGCTGCCATCCGTGATGCAGAGCTATCGGGCGTTGGTTTGGAAGGTGAAGCCAAAGAGAAGTTTAATGCGATCCAAATGGAACTTGCTGAACTCTCCACTAACTTCTCTAATCATGTGCTTGATGCTACCAAAGAATTTAGTATGACGCTGAACAAACCCGAAGAGATTGAAGGTTTGCCTCCTAGTCTATTAGCTCAAGCAGCTCAAGCTTCGCGTCTAGATGGCGATGATAAAGCCACACCCGAAGATGGACCTTGGTGTATCACCCTCGACTACCCCAGTTATGTGCCATTTATGCAACATAGCCGTCGTCGTGATTTGCGAGAAAAACTCTATCGCGCCTTTGTTAGTCGCGCCGCAAGTGGTGAGTTTGACAATTCTCCATTAATCGATCGCATTCTCGAATTGCGTAAACAAAAGGCAAATTTACTTGGCTACTCTACCTATGCGGAACTCAGTCTTGCTCGGAAGATGGCTCCTAATGTTGAAGCAGTTGAGAAATTGCTAGAAGAACTGCGTCAATCTAGCTACAATGCAGCGACTGAGGAGTTTGCTGAATTAAAGGAATTTGCTAAGTCTCAAGGCGAAACAGAGGAACTGAAGCATTGGGATACGGCTTACTGGTCAGAACGTCAGCGTGAAATCAAGTTTAACTTCACCGTTGAAGAATTACGCCCTTACTTCCCATTACCTCAAGTTCTTGAAGGTCTGTTTGCACTAGTTAAACGTTTGTTTGGCGTGACGGTAGTACCTGCGGATGGGAAAGCACCAATCTGGCATGAAAGTGTACGCTTTTTTGAGATTCAGAATGAGAGTAATGAAGCGATCGCTTATTTTTATCTCGATCCCTATAGTCGTCCTGCGGAAAAGCGTGGTGGTGCATGGATGAATGATTGCATCGGACGTGCCAAGGTGACCGAAAATGGTAAGACGATTACCCGTTTACCCGTTGCCTATCTGATTTGTAATCAATCGCCCCCCGTTGATGGTAAGCCTAGCTTGATGACCTTTGGTGAAGTGGAAACTCTCTTCCATGAGTTTGGACATGGCTTGCAGCATATGTTGACCAAGGTTGACTATTCAGGAGCATCAGGTATTAATAACGTCGAATGGGATGCAGTGGAATTGCCCAGTCAATTCATGGAAAACTGGTGCTACGATCGCGCTACTTTGTTTGGCATGGCGAAACACTATGAAACAGGCGAAACCCTTCCCGAAAGCTACTTCCAAAAGTTGATTGACTCCAAAAACTACATGAGCGGTTCAGGAATGCTCCGTCAGTTGCATTTCAGCCTTGTCGATATCGAGTTACACCATCGCTATGAAGTCGGCGGCTCGGAAACGCCAATGCAATTGCGATCGCGCCTTGCGGAAACCACAATGGTAATTCCACCCTTGCCAGAAGATAATTTCCTATGTTCGTTTGGTCATATCTTTGCGGGAGGCTATGCCGCAGGTTATTACAGCTACAAGTGGGCGGAAGTCCTCAGTGCTGATGCCTTTGCTGCTTTTGAGGAAGCAGGATTGGAAAACGAAGAGGCGATCGCTTCAACGGGTAGACTCTATCGCGATACAGTTCTTGCCCTCGGTGGCAGCAAGCATCCGATGGAAGTATTCAAAACCTTCCGAGGACGTGAACCTAGCACTGCACCACTACTCCGTCATAGCGGTTTAGCAAAGGTCTAATCTATAATAAAGGCGTTGCAATGCAACGCCTTTATTGTATGTAAATCGATATTTATGCTAGAAACTGCCCGTGAATTTCTCTCGCAAATAGAAAACGATCCGATTTCAGAAAAGATAGAACAGCAATTAAGAAATAGCGATCGCGCCCTGTTTATCCTTCATGATCAACTAAATCTGGATGTATTTCCCAAAGAATTACTCGCACAAAAGCCATTATTAATCTTTGTAGAATCCCTAAAATATGCCACATTTATTCCTCACCATAAGCAAAAATTAGTTTATATCCTCAGTTCTCAGAGACACTTTGCGATCGCCTGTCATCAACAGGGCTTTCCCGTACTAAATTTATTTACCGAAGGATTTCATGCTGAGGCGATCGCTGATTTTTTGGCGCAATATCCTCAGCTTAAGCTTACCTATATGCAGCCATCAGAGTGGGATACGCGATCGCAGATGTTGGCGTTAAATGATCAATTTAGCGATCGCATCGAAATACTTCCCAATAGCTTTTTTATTGCGGATGCTGAAAAATTTAAGCCAAAAATCAAAAAAGGATATCGCTTAGAAACTTTCTATCGAGAACTTCGTAAGCAAACTGGTTACTTGATGGCAGATGGTAAACCCGTTGGCGGTAATTGGAACTATGACAAAGAGAATCGTAAAGCTTTACCGAAAAATGTAGTGATTCCCATGGTTCCTGAAGTCGAACCTGATGCAATTACTCAGGAAGTAATTGAGTTAGTCAACAACTATTTACCTGATAACTTTGGAAGACTAGACCAATTTGGCTATGCTGTAACCCGCGATCGCGCCCTAGAACTAGCGAAAGTATTCATCAAAACTCGCTTAGCGAATTTTGGAGCTTATGAAGATGCCATCAAAGTTGGCGCACCCTTTTTATTTCATTCTGTGTTATCGATCTATCTCAACAATGGCTTGTTATTACCGCAGGAACTCTGCAAAATGGCGATCGTAGCCTATGAACAAAACATCGCCCCTCTCAAGTCTGTTGAGGGTTTTATCCGCCAAATTTTAGGATGGCGCGAATATATTCGTGTGTATTACGAAGCGCAAATGCCCCAAGTGCGAGAGAGTAATTATTTTGAATTTTTTAATAATTTACCGCAACTTTATTGGGATGCTAATACCGATTTACTCTGCCTAAAAGATGCTATTACTCATGTTCTAAATTATGGCTATTCACATCATATTCAGAGACTGATGGTCTTAAGTAACTTTAGCAATCTAACCAACACTGATCCACGCCAGCTAAATCACTGGTTCTGGCTTGCCTATGTCGATGCCTACGAATGGGTTGAGCTTCCCAATGTTCTAGGCATGTCTACGTTCGCTGATGGTGGTGTACTTGCCTCCAAGCCCTATGTATCAGGGGGGAATTACATTAACAAAATGAGTAATTGCTGCTCCCAATGCACCTATGATGTGAAGCAAAAAACAGGTAGTTCTGCTTGTCCCTTCAATTATCTATATTGGAATTTTGTCGATCAGCATCGTCATAGCTTCATTGAAAATGGCAGGGTGTCACTAATGATTCATGCCTATGAGAACAAGCCTGATGAGGAAAAAATAGCTATTAGAGACTTATCAACTCATTTCATAGAGAACCTCAAACGTAGCTACAGCTATATATAACAACGCAAGGGATAGGTAATAAATCAAAACTCAAAAGATAGGTGGCGTTGCGAAGCGCCGCCACTCCTAATTTAGTAAAGGGAGTGCAATGCACTCCCTTTGCTTTTAGACAAATTCAGCTTCGATGGTTTCGGGTTGTTGTTGAGGACGTGGATCGAACTCGAATAGAGAGTAGACAACATCGCGACGAATTTGCGTCATCATTTCTAGGAAGATCTCGTAACCTTCGCTCTTATATTCAATCAGAGGATCTTTTTGTCCATAGCCGCGCAAACCAACTGACTCGCGCAAAGCTTCCATTGCTTGCAAGTGATCGCGCCATAGAGAATCAATCCGTTGCAAGATAAAGAAACGTTCAGCCTGACGCATTAAGCCAACTTGTAATGACTCCACCTGTGCTTCTTTAATTTCGTAGGCACGGCGAACTTCTTCCCGCAAGAAAGCTTGCATCTCAGGCAAGAACATATCATCCAGCTGATCAGGTTCAAGATCTTGTAGGAGATTCACAAACTCCTTGATCTTTTTCACCATCGCCACAAGGTTCCATTCTTCGGGAGGGAGTTCTGGATTCACGTAGGCGTTGACGATATCATCCATCGTGCGCTCAGCATACTCGATCACGCGATCGCGTAAGTTTTCACCTTCCAGCACGCGACGACGCTCCGCGTAAATAGCACGACGTTGATTGTTCATCACTTCATCGTATTCAAAAACCTGCTTACGGATGTCGTAATAGTAGGTTTCTACTTTCTTTTGGGCGTTTTCTAGAGCGCTGGTCAACATTCCTGAACTAATCGGCATGTCTTCTTCAACGCGGAAGGCATTCATCAAACCAGCCACGCGATCGCCTGCAAAAATCCGCATCAGATTATCTTCAAGACTAAGGAAAAATCTGGTGGAACCTGGGTCACCTTGGCGACCGCAACGACCGCGTAACTGGTTATCCACACGCCGCGATTCATGACGCTCAGTGCCGATCACATGCAATCCACCAAGTTTCGTTACCAGCTCATGCTCAGCATCAGTGACTTCTTCATATTCACGCTTGATTAAGGTGAACACATCACGCAGCTTTTGAATAACTTCATCATCGGTAGGAGCTTTTTCAGAAGCAACCGCCAGCATTTCTTCCGCTTCCAATTCCGATTGACTCATTCTGCCTAACTTCTCAACTGCAAAATCTACAGCTTCTTTGAGCATCGTTTGGGCATCTTTGGAGAGTTCGCAAGGATAGAGACTATCGGATACTTTCCAAGTCTTTTTCTTTTTGCCATCCGTTGAGCCGAATCCTTGTCCCTTTTGAGGGCGATCGCTAAACATGCGTTGACCTTCATTGGTGAAGTCATCATCATCTTCAGGACGAACAATCATTGGCATAAAGCTTTCACGCACCTTCAAACGCGCCATGTAGTCAGCATTACCACCGAGGATGATGTCTGTACCACGACCAGCCATATTGGTAGCGATCGTGATCGAGCCTTTACGCCCTGCTTGAGCAACGATTTCTGCTTCCCGTTCCACGTTCTCAGGCTTCGCATTTAATAGATTATGAGGAATATCCTTTTCACTCAACAACCTTGCTAAGACTTCAGACTTTTCAACACTGGTAGTTCCGATCAGTACAGGACGACCTGTTTCATGCATCTCGCGGCATTCCTCAGCCACGGCACGCCATTTAGCAGCTTCTGTTTTATAAACTACATCTGACCAGTCACTACGTCCACTCTTGCGATTGGTAGGCATGGTCGTAACTTCAAGATTATAGATTTTTCCTAGTTCAGCTTCTTCGGTTTTGGCTGTGCCAGTCATGCCGCCAAGCTTAGGATAGAGCAGAAAGAAGTTTTGATAGGTAATTGTGGCTAAGGTTTGGGTTTCATTCTCAATATCTGTACCTTCTTTAGCCTCGATCGCTTGGTGCAATCCATCGCTCCAGCGACGACCAGGCATGACCCGACCTGTAAACTCATCAACGATCGTCACTTCTCCATCGCGCACGATGTAGTTGACATCTTTGAGGAATAATTCTTTTGCTTTGAGCGCATTAAATACATAGTGCGCCCAAGGATCAGCTTGGTCAAATAAATCCGTCACACCAAGTAGTTTTTCGGCAAGCTCAAAGCCTTCATCAGTCATGATCACGTTGCGCTGCTTTTCGTCAACTTCGTAGTGGGTTTCTTTTTGCAATTGATCGGCGATCGTCACAGCACCAATATATTTCTCGGTTGGACGCTCGACCATACCTGAAATAATTAGGGGTGTGCGAGCTTCGTCAATTAAGATCGAGTCAACTTCGTCAATTACACAGAAATTAAAGGTACGCTGCACCACTTCTTCGATGCTAGTCGCCATGTTGTCGCGTAAATAATCAAAACCTAGCTCACTGTTAGTGGCATAGGTAATATCACAGCCATAGTTTTTGCGCCGCTCAAATGGCTCCATTGAGTTTTGAATCAAGCCAACCGACATCCCTAGAAAGCGATGCACCTGTCCCATCCATTCCGCGTCACGACGGGCGAGGTAATCGTTAACCGTAACTACGTGAACGCCTTTTCCTGAAAGGGCATTGAGATAGCTGGGTAATGTGGCGACGAGAGTTTTGCCTTCCCCAGTTTTCATTTCGGCTATTTCACCTCGATGCAGTACCATGCCACCAAGCATCTGCACATCATAGTGACGCAAGCCTAGAACGCGCGTAGCAGCCTCACGGACAACTGCAAAGGCTTCAGGTAGGAGGTCATCAAGTGGTTCTCCTTTTTCGAGGCGCTGTTTAAACTCTCCTGTTTTTCCTTGCAATTCGCGATCGCTTAGCACCGCTAACTCTGGGGCTAGGGAGTTAATGAGAGCCACTTCGGGACGGAGTTTGTCAAGCTTACGCTTATTAGGATCGCCAATCAGGTTTTTTAGGTTAAACATAGCTACCGAATGCAGTTAAAACAGGGGATGCGCCAAACGTGATATTTAATACGATTTTGGACTACAAGTATATATTACCCGACTGTTGAGATTACAAGCTTCGGATAACCGAAGCGATCGCTAAACCAAATAAAAAAGTCTTGCGAAGCAAGACTTTTTTATTTGGTTTATTGCGCGTAATAAGCTCTTGTACCTTTAGCATCGATCGCTTCACTGAGGCGTGTCAAGGCATGGACATAGGCTGCGGTTCGCATGGAGATTTGTTTTTGGTCAGCAATCTTCCAGATTCTTAAAGTTTCGGCAATCATGCTGTGTTTGAGGCGATCGTTGACCTCTTCGATTGTCCAATACAAGCCACTACGATTTTGTACCCATTCAAAATAACTAACGGTGACACCACCTGCATTTACTAAAATGTCAGGAAATACCATGATCCCGCGTTTTTCTAAAATTGCATCCGCCGCAGGTGTGACTGGTCCGTTAGCAATCTCGAAAATATATTTAGCACAGATCTCGTGAGCATTATGTTCAGTGATTTGATTTTCTAGCGCCGCAGGAATCAAGATATCGACATCTAGTTTGAGTAATTCTTCATTGGTAATGATTTGATGTTCGACAATATTACAGACTGAATCCTGACAGTACACAGCCTGAAAACTGCGAGCCGAATTTTTATAACTAATGATGCTCGGTACATCTAGCCCTTGCTTAGCATAAATCCCACCTTTAGAATCACTTACCGCCACAACTTTGTAACCTGCCTTGCTCAACAGATCGGCGATCGCTGCACCTACATTGCCAAAGCCTTGTACTGCCACGGTTGTCCTTTCACGTTGCAATTTTAGCAATGGCAGCAAAGTTTCAATCGCAAAAAAAGCTCCCAATCCCGTTGCGGTTTCGCGTCCTAGACTACCCCCCATTGCGATCGGCTTGCCTGTAATTGCGGCTGGACAGAGCCGTCGTTGAATATTGCTATATTCATCCACCATCCATCCCATAATCGTCTGATTAGTCTGCACATCAGGCGCAGGAATATCCACATCTGCACCGATAAAATCAGCGATCGCATCGATATAGCCACGACTGAGACGTTCTAATTCAAACTTGGATAATTGCTTTGGATCGACTGCTACACCACCTTTTGCACCGCCAAAAGGTAAATTTACCGCCGCACATTTAAATGTCATCCAAAATGCTAAGGACTTTACTTCATCCATGTTCACATTCGGATGGAAGCGAATCCCTCCTTTAGTAGGTCCTCGCAAATCGTTGTAGCGCACCCGATAGCCTTGAAAAACTTTTAAGGTTCCATCATCCATTCGCACAGGAATGGAAACCTGCAAACTTGCTTTCGGAGATTTTAATCGCTCGATCGCATCTTCAGAAATATTCACATGGGCGATCGCATCGGCTAGTCTCTCGCTTGCCTGATCAAATAAGGACTCTGACACCAATAACTCCCGCAATTTGTGTTCTAGTATGTGTTAATCATAACTGTTGTTAGGTGAAAGGATTTCCAGCAATTGCGTGAGTCTTGGGCTGGCACGGGGGCGCAGCCCTTACAAGGTTCTAAATTTTTTAGGTAGGGGCAATCCCCCCGTGGTTGCCCTGCTTGGCTTTTAATCGCAGCAAGTAATTCTTAAATGGTTTCTTGAATATTATCGGAAGAGATTGTGGTGCTAATCTCAATTAGTGGAAGTAATACCCCGTTTTGAATCTGTCCATTAGTGCTGAGTTCACTATGACAGAGATATAAGCGATCGCCTGTACGATCCAACAAATCCCTCAGCAACCTCTGTAACCTTTGCATATCGGCATCACGTTGATTCTCGATTGTCCATCGTTCACCATTCCAACTTTTGAGAAAAAGAGGCGCACCAAAGAGAGAAGCGGCTCCACCCTGTAACCACAGATCAGAACTAGCATCTAACCAAAATTGCCAACGATGCGATCGCCTTGCCATCCGATATTGAATAATTGTTGCGAGGACAACGCTATCTTCAGGTTGATTAGGCGCATAGGGATTTGCCGTGACAGTACCTTGTCGAATCAGTTGAATAAAATTTTCGAGAATGACCGCATCTTCTAGATCGAGACGATATCCCAGTTGCCAGTAATATTGAGCAGTTTCAATCAGAGATTGTAAAGTCGCAGTATGTTCATAACTAAGCTTGCGCGGTTTAAAGAAAGCCTGAATAGCGCGATCAATAAATAATAGTGGTGCATCCTTGGACGATTGTTGTTCAATCCATTGCCGTAATTTTTCGTAGGCTTGAGTAGCTTCATAGCCAAGGCGATTCCATTGGTTATAGGTTTCAGCTTCTAGTAGTTGTGGATTTTCTGGATGTCTGGCAAAGCAATAGTCAGCAAGCATTCCCGCCCGCACTGGATCGATCGCTTCAGTAAGTACCACCAACATCTCGGCAATGTGATCTCGGCTAACCAGTTGACCAAGGTTGGGATAGACCAGTGAGATTAGAGTTAGCAGCGATCGCACTTGAGCGGAATAGGATAATGGACGCTGATCGTCGAGGGGAGTAATCTTAATATTCTTTTTGCGAAGAATTTCGATAATTGCGTAGTTGGCAATATTGTCTAACCCAGGGGCGATGATTGCAATCTCGTTGGCTTTGACTGCACCAGAGGCGATCGCTTCCACAATTGTTTCAGCAACATTGCGGAACAGCTTAGCCCGTGAAACTGATTCAATGGAATGAATGTTAGCGTAAGGCTCGATAAATTGTAAAATTGGTTCGTTAACGACTTGCAAAACTGATTCAGCGACTTCACTACCCAAAGTGTTGTCAGCATGGGGTAAATTGATGATTTCACATTCAGATTTGAGTTCTTGCCAATATTCAGGATCTGCTCCTAATCCCAACCTTGCCGATCCATCAGGATTAAAAGTAAACATGCCGATCGCACCATTCTTAAGCAGAAACTTGCATAAATCACAGGCGATCGCTGGCATCTCATCGGCGCGATCAACAATTACATAACGAAATCTCTCTTTGAGTTTCCGTTGATATTGAGGATTAGGAAGCAAGTAATGGGCGAACAGATCCGTAATGATTCCATAGGTAAGTAAGCCTCGTTCCCAGCAATATTTGCGCCATTCTAATAAAGCTTCACCAATCTCTTGCCATTGCTCTAATATGCTATTCCCAGCATCTTCAGGATTTTCGACTACATTAGTCTCGATACCAGCATTTAAAATTGCAGGAATTTCGGTGATCTGGCGATCACTATAGGCAGCTAGTAGAAATAGGTCTAATAATCTCCGAACTAGGCGATCGCGCCCGATCCCTTCCATTTGCAAAGTTCCTGTTTCGATGCGATCTTTCCAGAGCTTATTCGCAAGTTCCTGCTCATTCTCAACTCTTAAGATTAAAGGGAACTGGGCTTTGAGATCGAGATTTTTAACTAATAATGTCCAAAACAAGCGCACTTCATCACGAAAAAAACTGATGGGGGTGACAGCGGTGACGGGATAGCTGCCGTGGGTGACAATGGTTAGGCGATCGCTAAGTTCACGGCGTTGTTGAGAATCGACGGTAAGCACCAAAACTTTTTGGGAAGCCGCTTGGGGATTGGACTGATAAGCAAAATCCGTTTCCGCCCAATCACAAAACCGCTGAACTATTCGCTCAGTCTTGCCACTCTTACTTCCACCTTCAATCCACAAATTCGTCATATTAGACTTGTAGTTCCATTATCTTTACGGTAATTATCGTCAATTAAAGAGGATGACGGGTAATTGTTGATAAAATTTTTGCAAGATATGAAGAATGAGCGTTAATGGATTTCTCACTAGAAAGTTTGCTAACTTTCTGGCTCACTGTTAATTTCGATATCTAGGGTGTCTTCATCAATCTCAATATATAGAATATTGGGCTGACAGCAAACTTGACAATCTTCCACATACGACTGTTGCATTCCTCCACTAAAATCAACAAATGTCGTATTAGTCTCGCCACAAAAAGCACAGGTATATTCAGCAGTATCTTGCATTGTTTAAAATTTAATTGTAAGCGATTTGATGGGTTGTTTGAATATTACTCAAAGCGATCGCCCCTTCATCTTCCCAAAACAAGGCGATCGCCTCTAATCAAAATCAAGAACCAGCGATCGCCAATTCATCTCTCCAAAATAATGACTTGCGATTACTAAAGCATCAATAGTTTTATTCATTCTTCGATAAAATAATCTGAATCAATTTTACTGATTTTGATTATTTCTTTAACAGTAACGCCAACTTCATGTTCGATCATTAAATTAGTTAACATTTCACCATCAATTAAGACTATAGCTGCATTGCTTGTATTATTGGCATATTCGATTGCTTCTTTGGTGAAGAAAGCTGTAGTCATAAAAACTCCTTTTTTTGCCCTTTTTCCATCTAATGCACCAACAAATTTTTGAATTTCTGGTCTTCCAATTTTCGTCTCTTTTTTCCATCTTTTAGCTTGGATATAAATCTTGTCAAGCCCTAATTTATCTTCTTTGATAATTCCATCAATTCCCTCGTCACCAGATTTTTGAGTTGCTTTACCATTAGCAAGATTTGATTCACCATAGCCCATTTTTATCAGAAGATCTAATACAATTTCTTCAAATTTGTAAGGTGAAATATCTTCTAAATTTTTTAGTAGTAATTTTGACAACTCTATTCTAATTCTCTTATAACCCTCTTCTATCATCTCGTCAGGAGTTTGGATCGAGATATCAGATTGCTCGTTGGATGAATTAGTATCTATATTTTCAATATTTTTATTTGGGTTAATTTCCTTCAAAAATCTTATGGTTATTTTTTTAGGAGGAGATTTTAAAACCTTTAACCCCAAATCAGAAATTTTATATTTTCCTCTTTCAGGACTAAAAATAAGACCTCCAGTCCTTAAATAAGAAATAGACCAAGCAATTCTATTAAAAAATAGTATTTGTTTACCATTAGGCGTTTTGGTTTGCTTCTCTTCTTCTGTTATTTGGAAGTAATTTATTGCGTGATTTCTGAGTAAATTTGAGTCATAGATGTTACCGTCTTGCATTTTCTCTAGTAGTGGCAACATAGCGGTCTGAAAATCTGGAATCAACTTTATCTAACTCCATAGTTACAAAATATTCTATTCGGCTTGTAAAACATTTAACTTCATTAATTGCTAGTAAGAGCAAGCATCATTACTAAAAATTAATTTATCATTTTCTAATTCCTACATCAACTTTGGCAAGTCAAAATCCCCTAAAATTTCATTTTATTTAGATTCTTCTTTAAGTCCAGCAATACCCATAACTGCGAAGGTTGATGCAACTGTCACTTTTATGACAACAATTACCCAAAATGAAATTGGTTGATCTACTCGCGTAATTGGATTGCTTTTAGGCCTTGCAACAATCTGCCCAGTCATCAATTCGTAAATGACTACACCAAATATTATGACCGAGGCGATGAGTTGCCAACCACTTACACTTATCTTTCGATTCATGTCATCTTTCACTATCCAGAACATTTGACTTCTAACCATAAAACAAAAAAACCCCGCAATGCGGGGTTTTTTTGTTTGTTAAAGCTTAGTAACGAGCGCTGTTAGGCTTGTGTACGATGAAGCTTTGGACTTGGCACTGCTTGATGTTGTCGAAAGCAACAACACGGATGAAGCTACCAGGATAGCTAGAGCGGCAAGCTTGAACTTCGCTCAAAACTTCTTGAGGAGTTCTGGCGTTGAACAAGGGCAACTTCCAAAGAGTCCAGTAGTGAACAGCAGGATCGGAATCTTCGTTAAATTCGATCGCAGGATAGAAACCTTGCTTCAAGGTGTACTCGATTTGACGAGTGATTTGAGCATCGCTCAAAGGGGGAAGGTAAGAAAGAGTTTCGTAACGACGCTCTTTTGGTAAAGTTTGCATTATTTCCTCGCGATTGAAATTATATTGCTATTGATTTTTTTGTGTGGAAGCGCGATCGCCTTCAACATCTGAGTCAGCAGCAACTTCTGGAGAACTTTCGAGAACAACCTCTGAACTAATTTCCAGATTACTCTCTAAATCAGGTTCAGAACTAAGATTCTCACATTCTGCATATCCTTCAGAAGCCTGAACATTCATGATGCGCTCAAAATGCTGACGACGAAGCTGCATATTTGATTGTTGGATGCCAGTACGAGTCATTTCTGGCAGAAATTCTAAAATCTCATTAGCAAGATGCTCCCGTACTGTCATAACCCGAAAAGCCATTTCTTGGTGAACCTCAAAGAGGTCTTTGATATAAAGCTCGCCATTTTGGAGTCTTTCGCGCGTCGAGAATTGATTAAACCAGAGAGCTTTTAACTTATCGGTTTCTTCCAATTGCTCGGCAATTGTCTTGACAGCCTCGAAGGTCAAAAAATTGATCAACATTTTGGCTGTGGACTTAGTACTGCGCTTGATATCCATAGGCTGAACTTAACCAAGATTTATTACTATAGTGTTTCACAATGCGAAACACTATAGTAATGGAGCTAATCAATTAGACGGTATCCATTGCTTCAAACTCGAACTTGATTTCCTTCCAGAGTTCAAGAGCAGCATTCAATTCAGGAGACCAACGACCAGCTTCACGAAGAATGTCGCCACCTTCACGCATCATGTCGCGACCTTCGTTACGTGCTTGTACGCAAGCTTCAAGCGCAACGCGGTTAGCGGTTGCACCAGGAGCAGCACCCCATGGGTGACCCAAAGTACCACCACCAAACTGTAAGCAAGAGTCATCGCCGAAGATTTCAACGAGCGCAGGCATGTGCCATACGTGGATACCACCCGAAGCAACGGGAAGTACACCAGGCATAGAAGCCCAATCTTGAGTGAAATAGATACCGCGAGAGCGATCGAGTTCGATGTGGTCTTCACGCATTAGGTCAACAAAGCCCATGGTGATGCCCTTTTCGCCTTCGAGCTTACCAACAACGGTTCCAGAGTGAAGGTGATCACCACCAGACATACGCAGACACTTAGCCAAAACGCGGAAGTGAATCCCGTGGGTTTTTTGACGGTCAATAACTGCGTGCATAGCGCGGTGAATGTGCAAGAGCAAGCCATTGTCACGGCAATACTTAGCAAGAGTGGTGTTAGCTGTGAAACCACCAGTCAAGAAGTCATGCATGATGATTGGAGTGCCGATTTCTTTTGCGAAAGCTGCACGTTCCATCATTTGCTCACAGGTAGGAGCAGTAACGTTCAAGTAGTGACCCTTGATTTCGCCAGTTTCAGATTGAGCTTTTTCGATTGCTTCTTGTACAAACAGGAAGCGATCGCGCCAGCGCATGAAAGGCTGAGAGTTAATGTTTTCGTCGTCTTTGGTGAAGTCCAAACCGCCGCGTAGACATTCGTATACTGCACGACCGTAGTTCTTAGCAGACAAGCCCAATTTAGGCTTAATGGTACAACCCAATAGAGGACGACCGTACTTGTTCAACTTGTCGCGTTCAACTTGAATACCGTGAGGAGGTCCTTGGAAGGTCTTCAGGTATGCAATAGGTACACGGATGTCTTCTAGACGAAGTGCGCGAAGAGCTTTGAAACCGAATACGTTACCGACCAATGAGGTGAGCAAGTTGGTTACAGAACCTTCCTCGAACAAGTCAAGAGGGTAGGCGATGTAAGCGATGTATTGATTATCTTCGTTGGGTACTGGTTCAACATCGTAGCAACGACCTTTGTAGCGATCGAGGTCGGTCAACAAGTCTGTCCATACAGTTGTCCAAGTACCTGTAGAAGATTCAGCAGCTACCGCAGCAGCAGCTTCTTCTGGAGGTACGCCTGGTTGAGGCACGAAACGGAAAGCGGCGAGAAGGTCAGTATCTCTGGGTGTGTAATCGGGGGTATAGTACTTTAGTTTATAGTCCTGAACACCTGCGTCGTACCCAGCCTTAGCTTTAGACTGTGTTTTTGAGTAAGACATTAATATCTCCTTACTAGATTTAAATGAGAATCAGTAAACTGCACGAAGCTCTGCAAAAAAAACTTAAGAGTCAGAGTCAATAGTCAAATCGAAAATTAAAGAAAGATTAAAAATCTATTAAAAATCTAATTAGCCCTTTGATGTCTGCTTCTTCTTGGAATAATTTTTTGCTTTATATAAGTTAATCCTATCAGGAATCCTTCGTGTGAATTCCTTGAGCGATGTCTCTAATTTAAACATAAAGTGCGTATCCACATTTACTTTTTTTGCAAAAAAATTTTTGAAACTCGCTATTTTTGGTAACAAATTCATATAAAAAATTTATATAACTCTAATAAGGTAGATATATCCCCTAGTACTTGTTTTTGCGAGATATTCCTAAACCAACAACCCCAAAACCTTGATTAATAAGGATTTGTGGATAAGTCTAGTTATAAGTTTATGTTAAGAAAAATAGCAATCTCGCAATCTATTTTAGTGATCGGCTGATACATACCAACACAAAAACTAATATGAATAGTTAGGAATTTTAATAAGATTAAAACAATATTAGAAATCCTAATGACTTATATATAAATACAAAATCAATTGATTTTGATCTGACTTTGTTGTTAGCTTATCTATTGATTTAAATAGAGTATTTTTACTCATTGCTATTATTGCTAAAAAAAGTAGGGGTGCAAAGCACCCCTACTTTTTTAGACGATTTGCTGTGTCAGCCATGCTAGTAAGACTAGTTCTAAGCTCTGATTATTTTTGTGCATTTCTTGCTTAACCCATTGCGCGATCGCATCGATCGCCGAAAAACTAGAACCTGCTTGCCATTTCACATCCAGCCCCATAGATGTGAGATGAGTGCCTTCGAGGGTTTGCAAGCTGATAGTTTTAGGGAATTTTTGTTTGAGTAGTTGAGCAAGGATGGAAATTTCATCAATACCATCGTCCACAAATTTGACTAATAAATTATTTGCGGTCTGATAGTTGGCATTAATAAGCTGTTCAGTTTCCTTGGGTGTGGGGGTGAAATCCATTGACGACATTTCGGGAATCTTGCCAGCTAGTTCTTTGAAGAACGGAATTGAGCGATCGGCGCTGTAGTTGTTGTAGGCAATGTAGATGTTGCCAGCACGGGTAGGCTTGTACAGGCAATTAATTAATAGATGGATTTTGCAGCCCATGCTATGTCCCATACCAAATACGGGGAAATAATCGAGAAATAGTTTGCTGCGTACCTTGCGAAATGAGGTGTGGACTTCGCGAGCAATTTGACGATGATCGAAGGTGTTATTTAAAAATGGCGTAGCCACGATCGCATAATCATTTTTAGCAAGTTGCTCTAGGACTCGACCATAGGCAACATGGGGAGCCGCCGCAAAAAATGCTCCACCCAAAAAGTGAATTACGCCCTTGGGTTTGGGTGGTGTTAATACCCAGTTATCTTCGATTTGCTTCCACTCCATCGTTTTTGCCATTCTTTACATTTCTTTATATATTCTATCGCGAATAAAAATGCGAATTGCGGATTAAGCGAATTACTATTTGGAGAGTTATACCAAATCACAAAATGGCTACGCCATTTTGTGATTTTAAAACCCTTACTGGGTTTAGTTTTTAATTCCCGAAAGTGTAGCCACACTTTCGGGAATTGGTATTATTTCAGTAGCTTCTATAGCAATGTAAGTTTTGCTTAGGACATTGAACCCAAAAGATGAGTGGCGGCGCTTCGCGCCGCCACTCATCTTTTGGGTTTTGATTTTTGTCCGAGCTATCTCTTACATTGCTATAACTCTAGAATGGGGCAGCGATCTCGCATCTGGTGATTAAATGTATGAGGACATAAAACCCAAGAAGAGAATGGCGGCGCGAAGCGCCGCCATTCTCTTCTTGGGTTTTGCTGCTGTAATATGCTTTGAGAGAAAAAGAAAATTTATCTTAATCGTCTTTTTCTAGTCTATGACCAAATCTGATTAAGCAAACACAACTTGGAGCCACTATAAGTGGTAACAATATCGCTAATATTAGGAATAAATTTTTTCCAGTAAATACAGATAATAAAAGTAAATTAATTGTATAAAAAATTGTGCAAAATAGACCTATCACACCAATAATTATCAAGATAAGTGAATATAATTTATTCATGTTTGCCAAACTTCATTGATGCCATGATCATCGTGCTGATATAAATAAAAAGGCTCTTATTTTATAGTAAATACCAATAAACTTTTATTCGCGATTAGGTTTATCGGTGGCTTTGTTTAGTAGCCATAAAGAGCAGACCAAACCAACAAAGTGAGCAAAGATAATATTGAAACTAGCTTGAATAATTTGAAAGTCGAGGGGCTGAATTACGGAGTTAAAGCTGCCTGCACCAGGTAATATTGCTTGTCCTTGTCCTGCTCTTAGTGTTAAAGCACCGATAATCGCAAAGGCTCCCAGTAAAGTAACAAACATTCCAATCAGATTAATAATCAATCCAATTTTGATTTGAAATACAGTTTGGCTTTTAGTTGGACGATCAGGCGATCGCAGCTTTTTTGCCATTTGCGTATAACGATAATTCCAAAAAATACTTGCACCTAATACAGCCACACCTGCCCAAGCAAAGCTCAGTCCTGGTAATGTCGCAGGACTAGTATCCAATCCTGTGGGACTAACTACTTGTCCAGCCCTAGGAAACAAGAAAAGTTGCAGTAAGACAACCGAAGAAACTACACATAAAACGACTTGTGTCCAAAAAGCAGTCCAGCCCCACCGCCGAAATGCTAAAACAACGCGCAAGACATTGGGCGAGACATCACTGTTGTCGTCTTCTTTTTTGGAATTTTTTAGTTCTCTGGGCATTGTTTTAGTGGGGCTGCTTATGAAACCAGTAAATACTATAACGTTTTCCGCTTTCTTCCAAAAAAGTAATAAGGGCGCTTTGCGCCCCTATTACTAACAATATTTTGAGACATCTTCACCTTTATCAGCGAGATAACTTAGCGATCTAAACCGCAATCCCACTAATTGATCATATAGAGGATTAATCTCGCACATTGCAGGTATATGCATAATTTTGCGTCCGAACAAGACAATATCACGCTCAAAAGGGCATTGTGCAGGAACAACCTTACAGATTAAATTAGCAAGGCGTGAATCATGAATATCCATATGATCAAGCCATTCTTTAACAGGCTCTAATACACTGGGGTGATGTTCTTCGTGGTGAGAGTTAGCTTCTAGGTTTTTACGTAAATCGTTAATGGGTTTTACTTCTTGGTTGAGCGCCTTGCAAAATCCTTGGATGACCTGATCTTCAGTATCTGTATATTGACCATCGGCAAGAGCCATCATCACAGCCATTCGCAAGAAGTTTTCGCCTACCTCGCGATCGCTACCCAATGCGTCAACCAATTCTTGAGCACTAATTGGTTCAAAATTAGAAATTGTTATTTCTTCTCCCCATTCGTCACTATGGCTAATTTGATCGAAAAGGGTACGCTCTTGTTCACTGTAATCATTATCTGCAAGGGCTACGCTCATGAGTCCGCGTAACCAAGCGGAAATCTGTGATTGTGTATAAGGTTTACGATTTGTTTGCATAACACATCAGTCTACAGGTTGACTAAAATCATAGATTGATTTGCCTTGATTTGTTGCTAATCATGCATTAAGGAATGTTTAACAATCTTCATTCCTGTAACACAGCAATTCTTATATTTAGGTATTTCCAGCGCCTTCGGCGCTGGAAATACCTAAATCGATTGTTTGAAAGCCCGCCAACGGCGGACTTTCAAACAATCGATTTTTATAATTAGAATTGCTGCCTGTAACATCAGGTTAACGCCATTGTCTGCCATTTGCGGCGTGCTTCGCACGCCACAAATGGCGATATCGAACTCTCGTCAGTTTAGATAGACAAAGGTACATTCATCCATTTTTTTTGCTGGTGAGACTCTTGAGTTAAATCCATGAGCAACTGTGACCATGCACCTTCATAAAGACTCGGGGTCATCGGTTGACCAGTTTGAATTGACTTGACCCAGCGATCGCATATGGCTAGCACAGGCGCAAGGCGACCATCAGTATAGGTTTTTGGAAGTTCATATTCGGTTGGAATTGGTAGGATTTCCATGTCGGTGCGATCAATTTTGCCCTGTCGCAAACTGAAGCCATGAACATAATCCGATTGATTGGAGCTACCCAGTACAAGGGTTCCGTTTTCACCGTAAACCGTCAGCCAATGCCCACGACCGCGATAGGTGACAGTACTAAGGGAAATATTGCAGGGAGTTCCATCGGCAAGTTCTAGAAGAATGTTACAGGTGTCGTCAGCATCGACGGGACGCATAACACCGTCTGCATCGGGACGTTCAGTAATGCCTGTGCTGAGTTGACCTGAGAGACTTTTGATATCGCCAAATAGCCAACGTACATAATCAAAGGCATGGGAACCGATCGCACCTAATGCACCACCACCAAAAGCTTTTTGACTATACCAATTCCAAACCCGCTTAGGATCGGCACGTCCTTGCACTAGCCAATCGATTTGAATCAGTCTTTTTTTGCCCACATGATTCTGATCTAGGAGATGTTTGAAATATTGCCATTGCGGGACACAACGAAATTCAAAGTCGGTAGCAGTGATCACTTGTCGTTCTTGAGCAAGACGATAAAGTGCGATCGCTTCTTGAAAATTCATGGTCACAGGCTTTTCTAGCAAAATATGCTTGCCAGCTTCGATCGCGGTTTTTGCTTGTTCATAATGAAAACTTGGCGGTGTGGAGATGGTGACAGCTTGGACTTGTTGCAGTGCAAGTAAATCTTCAAGGCGATCGCAAGCATGAGGAATATTAAATTTATCAGCTATTTGCTGAGCTTTGAGGCGATCGCGATGGTATACCGCCACAACTTCTGTATCAGGATGAATTTGTAGAGCAGGAATATGGATAATCTGACCAAATCCTGTTCCAATAATACCAACACCAATTTTCGACATATTTTTTATTGTTTGAATGATTTGAGTCGGACTTACCCCCTTTAATTCCCCCTTGCAAAGGGGGAAAACTAGAAATCTTATTCCCTCCCCTTTGCAAGGGGGGGGTTAGGGTGGGGTAAATTTTAAATAAGAAACCACTTTAGAAAGAGTGCAAAGCACTCTTTCTAAAACTCTATTCCTGCTTGAGCTTTAACACCTTGCTCTCTAAAAGGATGTTTGACAAGTTCCATTCTTGTTACTAAGTCAGCAACTTCAATTAGTTCGGCAGGAGCGCCACGACCAGTGAGAATCACATGGGAATCAGCAGGTTTCTCTTTTAAACCAGTAATCACCGTTTCCACATCAAGATAGCCGAGTTTGAGAGCAATATTTACCTCGTCTAGCAAAACTAGTTTGTATTCAGGATTTTTGATATAGCCCAGTCCTACTTCCCAAGCTTCTTTAGTTTTTGCGATATCGCGATCGCGGTCTTGGGTCTCCCATGTAAATCCTTCACCCAAAGCCTGAAAAACGAGTTGATCTTGCCACATTTCAAATACTTTCTTTTCCGCAGGTTCCCATGCACCTTTGATAAATTGGACGATCGCAACTTTATATCCATGCCCTAGCGATCGCAATACCATCCCCAAAGCGGCTGTAGTTTTACCCTTGCCATCACCAGTGTTGATAATAATCAGCCCTTTTTCGAGTTTACGCTCTGCGACTCGCTGATGTTGTACCTCTTGGCGGCGTTGCATCTTGGTGCGATGTTGTTCGGCAGTAAGTTCAGTCATAAAGGATTCCTGTTGAGCGGCAGTCAAGTATTGAGTTGCTAAAACATTTTATCGCAACCGTCATAATGCTTAGAAAAAATTAACCCCAAAAAGTTAGGGTCGGTTACTTCGCAACCAACCCTAACTTTTTGGGGTTTTGTTGGTATATTTAGCCTTGACGCTACAACGGCTGAATATGTTTAAGAAAATCTTCTCCTATGGTTTGCTTGCGTTTGTACCGATATCGGTCATTGGTCACTTGCTAGGATGGAATTCGACACTGGTGTTTGTGACCTCAGCGATCGCAATTTTGCCCTTAGCAGGTTGGCTTAGCACGGCAACTGAGGAAATCTCGGTAGTTTTGGGGCCTTCATGGGGCGGTTTGTTAAATGCGACTTTTGGTAATGCAACGGAGCTAATCATAGCGATCGTGGCTCTGAATGCAGGATTTACTGGCGTGGTCAAAGCTAGTATCACGGGTTCAATTATTGGCAACCTGTTGCTGGTGATGGGTTTGTCCATGTTTTTGGGTGGACTACGTTATAAAGAACAGGAATTTCAGCCAACTATGGCGAGATTAAATGCTTCTGTCATGAATTTAGCTGTAATTGCAATTTTGTTACCAACGGCTGCAAATTTTACAACTGCGGGGATCAGTGAAGAAATTTTACAAAACCTATCGATCTCAGTGGCGATCGTGCTGATCGTTGTTTATTGTTTAACGCTCCTCTTCTCGATGAAAACTCATGCCTATCTCTATGATGTGGGCAAATCAGAAGCAGATGATGCTGAGGAGAAGGAAGGGCATCCACAGGAAATCAATCTTAAATTGTGGATTTCCGTTCTACTTGGTGTGACTTTGTTAGTTGCTTTAGAATCTGAGCTTTTAGTAGGAACTTTAGAAGAAGCAACTGCTCAACTCGGACTAACAGAACTATTTACTGGGGTAATCCTATTACCAATCATCGGTAATGCTGCCGAACATACAACAGCGATTACGGTAGCGATGAAGAACAAAATGGAACTATCGGTATCGGTTGCCGTGGGTTCAAGTATGCAAATCGCGCTATTTGTTGCACCGTTGCTGGTGATTATTGGTTGGTTTATGGGGCAACCAATGGATTTAAACTTTAATCCCTTTGAGTTAGTGGCGGTTGCGGTAGCAGTACTGATTGCCAACTCGATTAGTTCCGATGGGCGATCGAATTGGCTAGAAGGCTCTTTGCTAGTAGCGACATACGCAATTCTAGGATTTGCATTCTATTTTCAACCAGTCTAAACAAAGCGGCGCAATGCGCCGCTTTTGTTTTAATCGCTATACAATCTCCGAAAGCGTGGATCAAGTTTGGCACTTTTCTCTCGATTACATTTTGCACAAAGAGTTTGAAGATTACTCAAGTCATTAGCTCCACCTTGCGCGAGGGGAATAATATGATCGACTTGTAAGTTTTTAGCAGTAAGGTCGATTTTGTGGCAGCTTTGACATTGATAATTATTCCTCTCAAAAACATATTTTCTTAGGTCAGGTGGAAGACTAATACGAGGTGTTTTGTCATTCATTGTAGATAGCCAGTAATTAAGAAGTCTGTACCAATTTGTTGAAATTGCGATCGCTCTAGACTCATCGCATCAGTCATCATCATTAATCCTAGATCATCAATAGGACTAGGAGCTGTAAATCCCCCAATTAACTTAGGCGCTATAAAAGCATAAACTTTTTGTACCATTTTAGCCTTAATAGCAGCCGCACCTAAACGCCCTCCACATTCCCATAAAACTGTATTGCAGCCACGCTTACCCAATTCTTGCATCACGACTTCAGGAGATATATCATCTAATTCAAGAACTTCAACTTGGCGATCGCGTAGTTTTTGCTTTAGTTGAGGATTAATATTAGGTAAAGTGATTAGCAAAGTTTTTTCGGTATCTGTAACTTTCCATAAACTAGCTTCATCAGGCAGATCGCAGCTTTGAGTAACTACTACTCGCAAAGGAGAATGCACACTCAATCCATGGGTATTTAAATGGGGATTATCGAGCCTAACAGTATTGCCACCCGTAATAATTGCATCACATCCCACACGTAGGTCATGCACTACATGCCGAGCCTCTGAACCAGTAATCCAATAGCTATGCCCTGAAGTTGTCGCAATTTTGCCATCAAGAGTCATCGCATATTTAAAAATGCCAAAGGGCAAATTCGTTTTCATGCGATGGAAGAATGCTTCATTGAGTTCTAGACATTGCTGTTCTAAAACACCTGTAGTAACTTTCACCCCTGCCGCCAACAAGCGATCGCGACCAGTTCCAGATACTTGTGGATTAGCATCGATCGCCCCAATGACCACCTCGCCAATTCCTGCTTTGATAATAGCTTCAGAACAAGGCGGCGTGCGTCCGTAATGATTACAAGGCTCTAGATTGACGTATAAAGTAGCATCTTGTAGATCCTCACCCGTTTGTTGCGCGGCGCGAATTGCGAATACCTCTGCGTGAGGTTCCCCTGCCTTAGGATGGAAGCCTTCGCCTAATATCTGTCCATTTTTGACAATTACACTTCCCACCATCGGATTTGGGGCAGTTTGTCCTCGCGCCTTTTTCGCTAAATCTATACAGCATTGCATCCAGCGATCGTGTTGTGATGTTGATTCTTTATCTATGTTTTCTAACATGTAGGTTATCTAAAAATTGTAAATTTATAGTTAATGCTAAAGCAGATTGTGATGTCAAATAGTAGTAAGCCAAGAACTCAAGTTCTTGGTTTAAAGCTCAAGTCCACTGAAGTGGACTACATAATGCTGTTAATTAACCCGTTTCAACGGGTTTGAGCTTTTAGCCCGCACTTGAGTGCAGGGCTGGCTGGTTACTGCTTTCCTATTAAGAAATAAGTAATCATTTCCCCTTTACCTTTGATCTCAATCTTTTTCTGAGGAGCAAATTGGAACTTATCCTTTAAAACTTGATAGGTTACTTCCGTAACTTGAATGCAACCCGCAATCCCATGCGACTCCATACGACTAGCAATATTCACCGTATCACCCCACAGATCATAAATAAATTTTTTCTTACCAATTACGCCTGCAACAGCCTGTCCAGTATGAATACCAATCCGCAAATTAAAAGGACTGCCATCAGGACGGATAAATTTGCTAATTGACTGTTGCATGTCTAGAGCCATGGAGGCAACTGCTTCCGCGTGATCGGAGCGTGGCACAGGCAAACCACCTACCGCCATATAAGAATCTCCAATCGTTTTGATTTTCTCTAAACCATAGAAATCAACTAAGCGATCAAATTCAGAAAATATCTCATTGAGCATATGGACGAGTTCATTAGCTGATACTGAAGATGCAAACTCTGTAAATGATACGATGTCTCCAAATAGAACTGTTACTTCTTCAAAGGTGTCGGCAACAATCGTGCCACTAGGTTTTAATTTGGAGAGGGTGGAATTTGTGAATATTTCAGAAGTACTTTTAATCGGAATACTGGTAGGCGTATAGATCGGAGAAGACTTCAACCGCTCCGCGATCGCCTTTGGTAAAACATTGAGTAGTAGACGCTCTGAACGCATTTTTTCAACCTTTAAATCATCCTCGGCACGTCGGCGTTCTTGAGCTTCCATTCCTAAAGACAATAACTCTGACAAAGAACTAGCAAAGCTGATTTCCTCAAGCAACCAAAAACGCTCTGTACCAATTTGTTCAAACATCAAAAGCCCAATGGTTTCCCCGCCAATGTCAAAGGACGATATTAATAGAGATACAATACCAAGAGGTCTGAGATAGTCTGGTCGTAGCTCGATCAATATTTCTTCATCTTCAACATCTTCTATCATCAAGCTACGATTTTCTTGGAGCGCTGCAAAAAAACTTGGAAATTTATCTGTTCCCAGAAAATCAGCTTCATTATGGGTTTTACTACTTTTTACGTAAAGATCGAGACAATGTAATCTAGTTTTCGTATTGTCAAATAGCCAGACACTCACGCGCTCAACATCTAGAGTCTGACTAGCGGTTTCGGTAATATTCTGCACCGCTATAATAAAGTCCCCCAAGTTGAGAGCTTTATTTTTAGTGAGATCAATCAAGATCTTTTGTTGTCGGCGCAGTTGTTGTTCGCGACGTTGCAACAAAAAATTATTCCGTTGCAGCAATAACTGAGAATCGGCTAGTTCACTAGTTCTTTCTTGAACTCGTGACTCTAATTCAGTATTGGCTTTTGCAAGACGATTAAAGGATTCTGTCAGCATTTCCGCCATCCGATTAAATGACTCAGATAAAACTTTGACTTCGCTTGTGCCTTGTACCGACACCCTAGAGTCCAAATCACCATTAGCGATCGCTTGAGAAGCACCACTTAATTTGAGCAATGGTTCCGTAATATAACGTGCTGTCATCATGCCAATCAAGATCGCTAAACCTAACGCCGCCAGACTAAACAAGATCGTTATTTGTTGGCGATGATTAATTTGTGACATAAAACTAGATTCGGGCAGCACCACCACAATCAACCAATCTAGTCCATCGCGATCGCGCCAAGACTGTACTTGAATGAAATGTTTTATCCCTTCAAAATTTGGTTCTAATTGTTCTTTATCCTGAATCGAATTAAACCCACCAAACTCACTAATTAGATAGCGAGCAGTCGCTCTTGATAACGGATCGCTACTATTTAGAATATTTAGACGTTGTGGGTTTCCATTAACAATTGAAAATGTTTTTTCACCACTAGACGATCCGACAACTAGCCCTGAACGCTCAATAATAAAAATACGTCCTGATTGATCTGATTTTAGCTCATTTAAAAAGGAATTCAATTGCGTGAGAATGAAGTCAACACCTAGCACTCCAATGATTTTGCGATCGCGGTCATACAGTGGATAACTATGGGAAATTGATAAGACTTCGGGACGATCAACCCATTGATAAATTTTTGTCCAAGTAGGTTTGCCTGCCTTTATCGCATCTGCGTACCAGCCCTCCTCTCGGACATCCTCATCCGTTTCGATGACCTCTTGCAATTGTTGGCGATTGCCTTCTTGGTCTGATGAGAAACTAGCTGTTTTGGTAATCCCTCTCGCTAAAGTTGTCTCGTTAATGACTATTTGTCCATTATCTTTACGTTCAACACCAATAAACTCTTGGTTATCAAAGGCAAAGTTAATATAGCCAACTTTATATAGATTGATCTGCGTCCAAAAGAAAGCTCCTACTTGCTGAAAATTCTTTAAATTGAGCATACCTAACCTTACGGCATCCACATTAGTTTGATTGATCTGCGGTGGTACTCGTAAATAATTATCAAGTTTTACACTAATGCGATCGCTCATCTCTCCACTTAATTGGGTTGCGAGTTCCCCAACAGCTTGCTGTCCATTCCGAAAAGAGAAAATTCCAACAACCCCAACCGTTATAACAATCTGCACCACAAAAGGGACAACTAAAATCAGCGTTAACGGAATATTTTTAAATAACTTAGGTGTATAGGAGATTTTCAACATCATGGATAACCAATTTATCTTGACGGCAGGTGGGAGTAATTTATTACCTGCTCCTACTATGACATTTTGCTAAATTTCAATTCGTCCTTTAAGTATATAAGTGATCATTTGTCCTTTGCCTTTGATCTCAATTGCTTTTCTTTGTTCAAGTTGATATTTGTTTTTTAAGATTTGATAGGTCGCTTCCGTTACTTGAATACAGCCAGCAACGCCATGGGACTCCATCCGACTTGCCACATTAACCGTATCGCCCCACAGGTCATAAATAAATTTTTTCGTGCCGATTACCCCCGCGATCGCCTGTCCCGTATGAATACCGATCCGCAGTAAAAATGGACTACCATCTAAACGCTTAAATTTCTGAATCGATACTTGCATCTCCAGAGCCATTTCGGCGATCGCCTCTGCATGATCTTTACTGGGTAAGGGCAGTCCACCCACCGCCATATAAGCATCACCAATGGTTTTAATCTTTTCTAAATCATACAAATCCACAAGGCGATCAAATTCCGAAAAAATATCGTTTAGGCAGTTGACCAAATCACTTGCCGAAATAGCCGACGCATACTCCGTAAAATTGACAATATCTGCAAATAAAACCGTAACTTCATCAAAGGCATCAGCAACTATCGCCCCATTTACACCATTGTCCAGATTATCTAACATCGGATCTATAGTCTGATTAAGCATCTGGGCAGAATATGTTTCAGCAACCTTATTGGCTACCGCTTTTGATTGTGACAATTTCAATCGCTCCACAATCTCCTGAGGCAGAACATTTAACAATAAACGTTCTGATTTCATCTGCTCAATTCGCAACTTCTCTTCAGCACGCTGACGCTCTTGAGACTCCATGCCCAAAGATAATAAATCAGCCAAAGAACTAGCAAAACTATCTTCTTCAGGTAGCCATAAACGCTCTACATCAATATGCTCGAACATAATGACCCCTGTTACTTGACCATCGACTTCAAAGGATTTAATTAATAAAGATACAGTTCCCGAAGCCTTAAAATGCGAATCAATTAGTTCTTGTAAGCATTCTTCTTCTTGAACATCTTCTACCGCAATCACATGTTTTGATCGAAGAACAGCAAAAAACTTAGGATAATTCTGAGAAGTTAAAAAATCTACCTCCGTATGAATATTCATACTTTTAATATATAAATCAAGACAATGCAACAGGGTTTGGGTCTTATCAAACAGCCAAATACTCACTCGCTCAACATTTAAAGCATGGCTACCTGTACGGGTAATATTTTGCACAACATCAATAAAATTCCCTTGATTAATTGATTTGTCTTTAGTTAAGCTAAATAGAATATCTTGCTGCTTGAGAAGTAGACTCTCACGACGGCTTAGCAAAAAATTAGTGCGTTGGAGAGAAGCTTTTGAGGCATTTAATTCATGAGTTCTTTCTTGAACCCGTAATTCTAATTCTTGATTTGCTCTTTCTAGATTTAGAAATGAGTTGGTAATCATTTCAGCCATCGTATTAAATGATTCGGAAAGAGTTTTAATCTCACTAGTTCCTTCTAATTTGACTCTAGTATCAATCTTACCGTCACTAATCGCCTGTGAAGCTTCACTGAGTTTGCGTAGAGGTGTGCTAATTGATCGGGCTGTAATCATTCCGATCAAAATGGCGATCGCTAATACTGCCCAACATAGCAAAATCATCGTTTGGGTGTAGTTTTGATCGGAGCCAGTGAATTGGGAAGCAGGTACAACAATGATAATTAACCAATCTCGTCCAGAGTCATCTTGCCAATTTTGGACACGAATAAAATGATCTTCCCCTCCTAATATGGCTTCTACATGTTCAGATCCTTGAATTGCATCAAATCTGCCGTACATTTTTAATAAATATTTGGCTGCTATTTGCGATAGAGCATCTTTACTATCTAGAATATTTAGTCGCTGAGGCTTGCCATCAACAAGCAGCAAATTTGATTCTGAAGTAGAAGATCCAACGACTAAACCCGATCGCTCAATTACAAAAAAACGCCCATTATTTCCATATTTCAATCCCCGTAGAAATATACTAATAACATCAATATTTGCCTGATTGTCTGCCTGATTATTTTGCGGTGTCAAATGTAAATGGTGATTAAGCTCTGTACTAATGCGTTCGCCTATTTCACTGCTTAAACTTTCGGCGATCGCATTTACTCTTTGCTGCCCATTATAAAAGGTGAATAGCCCAACTGTTCCTGTAGCTAGACAAATCTGAATTACAAACGGAACAACTAAAACAAATTTAAGTGGAACTTTGTTGAATAATTTAGTTATATAAAATGCTATGGGCGATATTTTAAACATTCAAATCAGTTAAGGTCACGCTATCAGACAAGGTGCTTAAGCACCTTGTTATTAATTTTAAGATTTATTTAAGGTTGCTATATGCGACCTTTGAGTAGATAAGTAATCATTTCTCCTTTGCCTTTAATATTAATCGCACTTCTCTGTTCAAGTTGATATTTGTTTTTCAAAAGTTGATAGGTCACTTCAGTTACTTGAATGCAACCTGCAATACCGTAGGACTCCATGCGACTAGCCACATTAACTGTATCACCCCAAAGATCGTAAATAAATTTCTTAGTGCCAATGACACCAGCGATCGCATGTCCCGTATGAATACCAATCCGTAGCGAAAAATCAGTACCATCAGCTCGCTTAAATTTTTGAATCACTGTTTGCATCTGTAAAGCCATTTCGGCGATCGCCTCCGCATGATCTTTACTTGGCACAGGCAGCCCACCCACGACCATATAGGAATCACCTATGGTTTTGATTTTTTCCAAATCATACTGTTCCACAAGGTGATCGAACTCAGAAAAAATATCATTGAGGACGTTTACCAATTCACTAGCAGAAATAGAAGCTGCATATTCAGTAAAGTCCACAATATCAGCAAATAGAACCGTAACTTCTTCAAAGGAATCCGCAATAATTGTGCCACTAGTTTTTAAATGGACTTTAGTTTTTAATTGCACAGACTTCAAACGCTCAGCAATCTCTTGCGGCAAAACGTTTAGCAAGAGGCGTTCTGACTTTTTCTGCTCAACTCGCAAACTCTCTTCTGCTCGTCGGCGCTCTTGGGCTTCCATTCCTAAAGCCAACAGATCAGACAAAGAATTAGCAAAACTAATTTCTTCCTCTAGCCATAGATGCTCGATCTCGGTATGTTCAAAAGCAAGTACACCCATGATTTCACCACCAACTTCAAATCTAGAAAATAGAATTGAAACAATATCAAATGGCTTACAATATGTGGGGACTAATTCCTGAAGAATATCCTCCTCTTGCACATCTTCGATCGCAATACTGCGGTTTTCTAGTAGAGCCGAAAAAAAGCTGGGATATTCCTTGGCGGTTAAAACATCAGATTCAGTATGCAGATGGAGACTTTTTTGATATAGGTCTAGACAATGTAGTACCGTTTTACTTTTATTGAAGAGCCAAATACTGACCCGCTCGACATTTAAGGCATAACTTCCTGTTCTTGTAATATTTTGGACAGCAACAATAAAATCACCTTGGTTGATCGCCTTATCTTTAGTCAAATCAAACAAAACATTTTGCTGTTTCCGTAGTTGCTGTTCACGCCTATATAAAATAAAGTTGCTTCTTTGTAGCGATGCTTTTGAGGCATCTAGCTCATGGCTTCTTTCTTGGACAAGGGATTCTAATTCCTGATTTGATTTTTTTAAGCGTTGTAAAGTCATAGTACTTGATCGCACCAAGACGATCCCAATTGTAATCACGAGCATTACGCCGCTTAGGCATACAAGCAAAAGGGGATCACTAATATTTTCAATATTCAGGATATTTAAGTGTTGCGGTTTGAGATCTAATTGACTATCAAGATTGCCATCAAGTAGATTTCTTAACCAAACAACTAGGGCGGTAATTTGCAAACCAAAAACTGCCGCTAAAGCAACGATTAGCGGCACATGTTGAAAAAGATTGGCAAAATAACTAGTGGTCAGATGTTTAAGCTAACAAAGTATTAAGTCCGATTTATACATTTATGCTAGCCCGATCGCTAATAGTGGTCAATTCGCACAATTGCTGACTTATGTAGTCTCGTGTAGGCTGCGCTTCGCGCAGCCTACATAACATCGATCACGAAACCATAACCGCTTACTCTTTGCCCTGCGCGAATTTTGCAACCCTTGCGTAATTCAACCAGACCATCAACCTCCACATCACCATCGATAATCATCAATTTTGCTACGCCACCCGTATCAGCAACCCCACAAACTTTCAATAAGTTGCATAAGGTAATATATTCGCCCGTCAGTTCAAATTTTTCATGGATTATTTCTGGCATTTTGATGATTTGCGTTAATGCGTTAAAAAGTAAGCATAATAGATGCAGTAACCATAAATCTAAAAAAGTTCGTTAAAATTTCCATGAGTCAACTGTGGCAAGAGTTAGAGCGCGAAGTCGAACGGCGACGCACCTTTGCAATTATTTCCCACCCCGATGCGGGGAAAACAACATTAACCGAAAAACTATTGCTATACGGAGGTGCGATTCACCTTGCGGGTGCTGTCAAGGCTAGAGCCGCCCAACGTCATGCCACTTCGGACTGGATGGAATTAGAAAAGCAACGCGGGATTTCGATTACTTCGACGGTGTTGCAGTTTGACTATATGGGCTATTGCATTAATTTGCTGGATACCCCCGGTCACAAAGATTTTAGCGAAGATACCTACCGTACCCTTGCTGCTGCCGATAATGCAGTGATGCTTGTTGATGGCGCAAAGGGGTTAGAGCCACAAACCCGCAAATTATTTGAAGTTTGTAGGATGCGATCGCTACCCATTTTTACGTTCATCAACAAGATGGATCGCCCCACCCGTGAGCCTCTAGAACTACTCGATGAAATCGAGAAAGAATTGGGGATTACGCCCTATGTGATGAATTGGGCGATCGGTACGGGCGATCAGTTTAAAGGTGTGTACGATCGCGCTAGCAAAACGGTGCATCTATTTAAGCGCAGCGCTCATGGACAGCGAGAAGCTGAGGTAAACATTTATCCTTTTGATGATCCACAGGCTATTAAATTTATTGGTCAAAATCTCTATAATCAGCTTTTAGAGGATTTAGAGGTTCTTGATTCTGTTGGTGCTGAATGGAATACTCAGGATTTGCATCGTGGGAAACTCACGCCGATTTTCTTTGGTAGTGCGATGACCAATTTTGGTGTGGAGCTATTCTTAAAATCTTTCCTTGAATGTGGCTTGACTCCTACGGTTCATGATAGCTCTAGTGGTGAAGTGTCGCCTACTGATGAGGATTTCTCGGCGTTTGTATTTAAGCTGCAAGCAAATATGGACCCTCGACACCGCGATCGCATTGCCTTTGTGCGCGTTTGCTCTGGCAAGTTCGAGAAAGATATGAGTGTGACCCATTTGCGAAGTGGTAAAAACATTCGGTTATCCCATGCTCAAAAGCTATTTGGTCAAGATCGTGAGGCGATCGATGTCGCCTATGCTGGCGATGTGATTGGGTTGAATAATCCTGGGATGTTTGCGATCGGTGACACGATTTATCTCGGTAAAAAACGCCAATATGCTGGGATTCCCTGCTTTTCGCCAGAGCTATTTTGTACTCTTCGCAATCCAAATCCTTCTAAGTTCAAGCAGTTCCGTAAAGGCATATCGGAGTTGCAAGAGGAAGGCGCAATTCAAATCATGTATTCCGTGGATGAAGCCAAGCGCGATCCCATTCTTGCGGCTGTCGGACAGCTACAGTTTGAGGTGGCGCAATATCGTCTCCAAAGTGAATATAATGTCGAAACGATGCTGGAATCTATGCCCTATTCGGTAGCACGATGGGTTGATGATGGCTGGGATGCTCTCGAAGCAGTAGGCAGGTTGTTTAACACAATGGTGGTCAAAGACAGCTGGAATCGTCCTGTTTTGCTATTTAAGAACCAATGGAACTTAAATCAAGTGGAAGCTGACCATCCGAAGTTAAAATTAAAGGCGATCGCTCCAATTGCTGAGCTAACCAAAGCTAACGTTAACTGATTCTCAAATTTGTAATTTATTATGACTGAATCGCTAGAAGTAAAGCTACAGAGAGAAGAATTGCTGCTGTCGGCTTTTCTGGAGATGGTAAGATCGCCTGATGGCGATTTTGGTGTAATCGATCGCCTTGCTCAAGCTTCTAGTGATCTAGAAAGTTTGCAACTTATCATTAATTTTCTCGCCAATGAGCCTCAAGGCAAAGCTGCTTTTGCTAATTATCCTCGTCTAGGAGAAGTTGATTTAGAATTGCTTGCTCTGATGCCAAGTCATACGCTGGGCTATGCTTATGCTAACCATATGTTGCAGAATGGGCTGAAGCCTTTGCAGATTAAGCCCAGCAGCAATGATTATGAGTTTTTGGGTGCTCACATCACGGAAACTCATGATATTTGGCATGTTGTGACGGGATTTAATACCAATATTATTGGTGAGATTCAGTTAGAAGCTTTCTATGTTTCTCAACTTCAGGCGAGTAGATTTTGGCTGGCTCTAATTGCAAAGAATCTTCTCAAAAGTGTAGTCTATGATATTGAGCGTTCTGCTGAATATATGGATGCGATCGCTCAAGGATGGATGATGGCAAAACATGCTAAGGAATGAAAAACAAATAACTTGTGCAAATTAGGATAATCTCAGACAAAGAAAGAAAAGGAATAATTTTGGGTTATTACAGCGAAGAACTTGAGACAGAGA